>JAPYNE010000055.1 GCA_028285945.1 Candidatus Foliamicus numerosus
TCTGAAATAAGCAGCCAGCTCAAAGGCGGCCTCGGGTTGCTGCTGTTCCTTTTCCGCTTCGCGCAGGTAGGCATCGATCGCTTTCTCGGATCGCCTTGGCGGTCCGTCCAGGAATTCCCGGAACCGCCCATTGAGTCGGCCGGCAGCGTCTCCTGAACGACCGAACCAATAGCCCAGAATGGCAACGACGATAATGATGCCGGCCAGCGTGACCGTTAAGTCGGATGGCATTGCTGAGCTCGTTCGGTGAAGCTGGTTTCGTATAACGCCAAACGGCAGCCGGAAAGCGCTATTCGCTCGTGGCTCTCTCTCCGGCCGGCCTCCCCTTTCCGCGCCCGGCGCGCCCCTTCAGCAACGCGCCGGCGGCGCAAAGAAGGCCGAACAGCCAGCCGAGTCCGAATACGGCGGTAAAAGCGAGGGGTTTCGAGAGCGTGAATTCCGCAAATGCCAAATCGACACTGATCTGCCCCCGATTCAAAAGCGCCAGAATCCCGGCAGGCGCAACCACCAGCAGCAGCAACAGCGTGTAAAGAATGCGCCTTGCCCAGCGTGCGATGCCCACCCCCACACGCCTCCGCAACCAGCAGCCGCGCTCAGCGCCCCGGGCCCGAAGCGCCGGCCGAGAGCTGGGCAGCGGCATTGACGCGCTCGCGCAAACGCTTGCCGGGACGAAACTTGGGCACGTGCTTGCTGGGCAGCGCCACCGCTTGGCCGGTGCGCGGATTGCGCCCAATGCGCGCACGCCGGTAACTGAGGTTGAAGCTGCCGAACCCGCGAATCTCAATGCCGCCCCCGGAGGCCAGCGTCTGCGCCATCAGATCGATGACGTGCTTGATTGACGCCTCAAGTTCGGCGGAAGAAAAGTAGCTGAAACGCTCATCTTCCAGCAGCCTGCGCGTAACGATACGAACCAGCTCCGACCGGGTGATGGCGCCCTTGGATGCCTTGGGCGAGATTGAATTCATGGCGCCTGCACCCCCTTTGGGAATCTCAGGCAAGGGGCGGCCTCGACCGCCCCCCGCTCATTCGGCTTGTTCCGCTAGTCCTCTGCTTTCTTGGCATCCTGGTCCTGCTGGCTTCGCAGCAATTCACCGAGAGTGGCCCCCTTGACCCGTTCGCCGACCTCCGCCTCATAGTCCCGCAAGGCCTCGGCTTCGGCCTGCTCTTCCATGGCGCGCACCGACAGCGAAACCAATCTCGATTTGCGGTCCACGCCAACAATCCGGGCTTCGATGGACTGGCCCTGCTTAACCTGCATCCGCGCATCATCCACATGCTCGCGCGACAATTCCGCAGCCCGCATCCTGCCGCCCACCCCCTCCGCCAGCTCAAGATCGACCCGGCGTTGCTCCACGGAGGTCACAACGGCGGTCACGACGCTGCCCTTGGGATGGTCGCGCAGGAAACTGGCCAGCGGGTCGCCTTGCAGTTGCCGGATCCCCAAGGATATGCGCTCCCGGTCCGCATCGATGGAAAGCACCACGGCCTCCACTTCCTGGCCCTTGCGGTAGCTCCGCACCGCCTCCTCGCCGGGAACATCCCAGGACAGGTCCGAAAGATGGACCAGACCATCGATATTCCCCTCAAGCCCGATGAATATGCCGAAATCGGTCATGGAGCGGACCTTGCCCGCCACGCGGTCGTCCTTCTTGTGGTTGTTGGCGAAGTCCTGCCAGGGATTCTCCATGCACTGCTTGAGGCCCAGCGAAACACGGCGCCGCTCCTCATTGATATCCAGCACCATCACTTCAACTTCCTGGCCCACATGGACGATCTTGCCGGGGTTGACGTTCTTGCTGGTCCAGTCCATTTCGGACACATGAACCAGCCCCTCCACGCCTTCCTCGATCTGCACAAAGCAGCCGTAATCGGCCACGTTGGTGACCTTCCCGAACAGCCGGGTGTGCATCGGATAGCGCCTGGCGATATCGACCCACGGATCCTCGCCCAACTGCTTAAGCCCCAAGGAAACGCGGTTGCGCTCGCTATCGAACCGGAGAATCTTGACCTGAAGCTCCTGCCCCACCTCAACCACTTCGGACGGATGCTTCACGCGCCTCCATGCCATGTCGGTCACATGCAGCAAGCCGTCGATGCCGCCGAGATCGACAAACGCGCCGTACTCGGTGAGGTTCTTGACCACCCCGTCCACCACCTGCCCCTCTTCGAGGCTGGCGAGAAGAGCGGCGCGTTCGGCGCTGTGCAGCTCCTCGATCACCGCCCGCCGCGAAACCACCACGTTATTGCGCCGCCGGTCGAGCTTGATGACCTTGAAATCGAGCTTGCGCCCCTCAAGGTAGGTGGTGTCGCGGATCGGATGCATATCCACCAGCGAACCCGGCAGGAAGGCGCGCACGTTTGAGACATCCACGGTAAAGCCGCCCTTCACGCGCCCGCTGATGGCGCCTTGCACGATCTCCTGCTGATCGAACGCGGATTCGAGCTTCTCCCACACGCGCGTGCGCTTGGCTCTTTCCCTCGACAGGCGGGTTTCGCCGAATCCGTCCTCCATCGAATCGAGAGCGACTTCCACCTCGTCGCCGATGTCCACTTCCAGTTCGCCGGTCTCGTCCATGAACTGGCTGGCGGGGATCAGCGCCTCGGATTTGAGTCCGGCGCTGACGGTAACGATTTCCGTATTGATGTCAATGACTTGCGCCGAGAGTATCTCTCCCGGCCGGAAATTTCTTTGGGCGAGATTGGCCTCGACCAACTCTGCGAAACTTTCTGCCATTCAGGGCCTCATTCTGTCGCGCATGCGTATTCCATTGCGCCTGCGGTTGCCTGATTAAAGCGCCCGCTTTCCCGGCGGGCGCCACTACCGATCCGCTATCCGGCGGCGATGCCGGGCCATACTGCCGTTACCAGGCGCCAGACCGCCTCTCTTGTTTCCGGAACAGTCAGCGCCGTGGTGTCCAGCACTTCAGCTTGGCGCACCCGTTTGAGTGGCGCCAGCGGTCGGTCCCGGTCTCGGCGGTCACGCTCCGCCAGATCGCGGATCAGATCGTTGATATTAGCATTGATTCCCTTTTGCTTCAATTGCTTATGGCGGCGCGCGGCGCGTTTTTCGGGACTCGCATGAAGATAAATCCTGAGCGGCGCGTCCGGAAATACCACCGATGCCATGTCGCGCCCTTCCGCCACTAGGCCGGGCATCCGGCGAAACTGGCGCTGCCGAACCAGCAAAAAGCGGCGAACCGCCGCAAGACTGGCTATGCGGGAAGCGGCCGCCCCCACGCTCTCGGTGCGAATTTCGGCACTCAAATCCACGCCGTCGAGCAGCACCTGATTACCGTCTGCCGCCGCATTGAATTCAAAGCGGCACTTTCTCAAATAGGCCTTGATGCGCGATTCGTCCGCGTCCGCCAGCCCACCGCGCAGCAAGGCAAGCGCGACGGCCCGATAAAGGGCGCCGCTGTCGAGATGACGCCAGCCCAGCCGTCCGGCGAGATAACTCGCGACCACGCCCTTGCCGGCCCCGGCAGGCCCGTCAATGCAAATCACTGGCGCCTTGACCGCGGTCCGGCGGGATTCAGCCGATGGATTCAAAGGACAATCCCAAGGACCGCGCGACCTTGGTGAAACCCGGGAAAGAAGTATCGACCAGCTCAACGCCCTTGACTGTCACGGGCCCCTTGGCGGCGAGCGCAAGAATCGAGAAGGCCATGGCGATGCGGTGATCGCCTTGCGCATCCACCTCTCCGCCACGCACGGAGCCGCCATTGATGCGCGCTCCATCCGGGGTCTCTTGACACTCAACGCCAAGCGCCCTGAGGCCAGCTGCCATCGCGGCAATACGGTCGCTTTCCTTGACTCTCAGCTCCGCGGCGCCCTGAATCACGGTCTGGCCGCGGGCGCATGCCGCCGCCGCAAATACGGCAGGCATCTCGTCAATCGCCGAAGGCACCAGCGAAGCGGGCAGGCGGGCGCCTCTCAGGGCAACCGGCGCCGCGACCAGATCCGCTACCGGTTCGGCGCCCGCTTGGCGGCGCGCCAGAATCCGTATCCCGGCGCCCATCCGCTCCATTGCTTGCAGGAATCCCGTGCGCCCGGGATTGATCCCCACGGAATCCGTCCGCACTTCAACCTGCCCGATCACGCCCGCCAGAAGGAGAAACGCCGCTGAGGAAAAATCCCCGGGCACATTGATTCTCGCGGCACGCAACGGCTGCCGGCCTGCCAGGGAAACCGATCCGTTGGCGCGCTCAAGCGAGACGCCGAAACTCGGCAGCATCCGCTCGGTATGGTCCCGGGTGGGCGTGGATTCCCTCACGCTGGTCTCTCCCCGTGCGCCCAGACCGGCCAGCAGAATGGCGGATTTCACCTGCGCGCTAGGCACGGGCGGCGCGAAGGAGATGCCGCGCAGGCCTTCTCCCGGGTCGATCCTCAAAGGCGGGCAGCCGTCCTGCCCCAAGGCCTCGATGCGCGCCCCCATGCGACTGAGGGGATCCACCACCCGGTGCATCGGCCGCCGGCTCAGGGAATCATCCCCATGCAATTGCGCCGCCACGTTCTGGCCGGCCATCAGGCCTGCCAGAAGACGCATCGCCGTGCCGGAATTGCCGCAGTCAAGCGGCTGGCCAGGGGAGCGCAATTGCTGCCCGCCCCGAACCAGCAACCGGTCGCGGGCCAGCCAGGTCATACGGCCCCCGAGCTTCTCCAAGGCTCCGATGGTGGCCAGACAGTCGCTGCCCGGCAGAAAGTTGACGATCTCGCTTTCCCCTAGCGCCAGCGTGGCGAGCATCGCCGCGCGATGCGAGATCGATTTGTCCCCCGGCACAAGCAAGGTCTGCGGCGCGGAAGGAGCACGGGTGCGGCTTACACGCCAGGAGCCCACCAAACACCTTCTTGCGGTCTAGACAGCCCGTCCCAGTTCCCTGACCCTGAGGATGCCCTCCATTTCCTTGAGCCGCCGAATGACCCTCTCGGGAGCCTGGTCGTTGAGGTCCAGCATGGTATAGGCCAGTTGCCCCCGCGACATGTTCATCATGTATTCGATATTGAGGTTTTCCTCCGCCAGCAACGCCGATATATTGGCCACGATCCACGGAACGTTGGCATTGGCGATCGTCAACCGATAGCCGTCCCCGCGAGGCAGATCAATGACCGGAAAATTGACCGAGCCCCGCACATTGCCGTCCTCAAGGTAGGCTCGGAGGTTTTCCGCGGCGATCACGGCGCAGTTGACTTCGGCCTCGGAGGTGGACGCTCCCAGATGGGGCAGCAGGATCGCCTTGGGATGGCGCATCAGCCCAGGTTCAGGGAAATCGCAGACATAGGCGGAAAGCCAGCCCGAATCCAAGGCCTCGACCACGTCCTTGATGCTCACAATGCCGCCGCGGGCAAAATTCAGCAGCACGCCGCCCTTGCGCATGCTGCGGATGAGGCTGCTGGACACCAGATTGCGGGTGGCGTCCATGAGCGGCACATGAATGCTCACGAAGTCGGCGCCGGCGAATACATGCTCGAGGCTTCGCCCCTTGCCGACATGCGCCGACAGCTCCCAAGCCCGGTCGAGCGACAGCGCGGGATCGTATCCGAACACCTTCATCCCCAGAGCGACTGTTGCGTTGGCCACCTTTACGCCCACCGCGCCCAGCCCGACCACGCCCATGAACCGGTCCGACAGCTCCTGGCCGGCGAATTGCTTCTTCTGCGATTCGACGGCCTTATGAAGCTGCTCAGGCGGAATATCCAGATCGCGCAAATGATCCCATGCCGGAAGAATGTTGCGCGCTGCCAGCAGCATGCCGGCCAGCACCACCTCCTTGACGGCGTTGGCGTTGGCGCCAGGCGCGTTGAGCACAGGAACGCCGCGCTTGGCCAAGTCGTCCACCGGGATGTTGTTGACACCCGCGCCCGCCCTCGCCACCACCTGCACGCTTTGCGGAATCTCGACCGAGTGCAGGTTGTGGGAGCGCAGCAGGATGCCGTCCGGCGCCTCATGGTCGGACGGCGCGGCGTAATGCTCGGACGGCAGGCGCGCAAGGCCCTCGTTGGCGATATTGTTGTAGATCCTTATGTTAAACATGCTTTTTCGTCCCGGAATTGAAGGCGCGCCGCCCCCGCACGGCTCCCTAGGTCAATTGGTCAGGCGGCGCGCTCGAACTCCCCCATGAAGCTCACCAGAGCCTGCACGCCGTCCTCCGGCATGGCATTGTAGATGGAGGCGCGCATTCCGCCCACCGCGCGGTGGCCCTTCAGCCCGTAGAGCCCTTGCTCCTCGGCCGTCTTAAGAAACCGCGCGTCCAGCGCCGGATCGGCCAGCGTGAACGGAACGTTCATCCAAGACCGCCAGCGCGGATCCACGGGGTTGGCATAAAAGTCCGAACTGTCGATATGGTCGTACAGGAGCTGGGCCTTGCGCCGGTTGCGCTCGGCAAGGCCGGCGACGCCGCCCTGCGCGGCCACCCAGCGGAACACCAGCGACGCCACGTACCAAGGGAAGGTGGCGGGCGTATTGAGCATGGAGCCTGCCGCCGCGATCTTGCGGTAATTCAGCGCCAAAGGCGTGCCTTGCGGAACGCGCTCGATCAAATCCGGCCTGATAATGACCACGGTCACGCCGGCCGGGCCGATATTCTTCTGGGCGCAAGCGTAGATCAGGCCGAAACGCTCCACCGGGATCGGGCGCGAAAGCAAAGTGGAGGACATGTCGCACACCAGCGGCGCATAGTCCGCATCCGGCGGCGGATCGATTTCCAGCCCGTGGAGGGTTTCGTTGGCCGTGTAGTGCAAATAAGCCGCATCCGCTCCCGTGTCCCACTCCTCTTCGGAGGGAACCGACCGGTAGCCGAGCGCTTCTCCATCGGCAACGACGCGCACAGGGCGCAGCTTGGCCGCTTCGGCGGCGGCCTTTTTGCCCCAGTGCCCGGTAATCAGGTAATCAACGCCCTGCCCCGGCCGGGCCAGCGTCATGGGCGCCGTCGTGAACTGGAGCGTGGCGCCGCCCTGCATGAACAGCACGGCGTAATCATCGGGAATTGAAAGCAGATCGCGCAAGTCCCGCTCGGAGCGCTCGGCCAGTTCCACGAAGGCGCGGCCGCGGTGGCTGTCCTCCATCACCGAAAGCCCGCGCCCTTGCCAGTCCAGCAGCTCGTCGCGCGCTTGCTCAAGCACGGCCTGCGGAAGGGTCGCCGGGCCGGCGCTGAAGTTGAATATGCGGTTCATGCCGGCTCTGCGGAATCCGTGGAATCCGGTTCCTGCTCATCCCCGGCCAAGGTGCAGAACACGGCCACGCGATCGCCCTCGTCCGGCCGCATCAACCGCACGCCGTGCGAGTAGCGGCCTTGGATGGACACATCGCCAATCGCCGTTCGGATCAGCGTGCCGCCTGCCGTCATCAGCATGGCCTCATCGCCGTCGCGCACCAAAGCGGCACCAATCAGCTGGCCGTTGCGCCCCTCGGTGCGAATCGAGATCACGCCTTGGCCGGCCCTGCCTTTTCGCGGAAATTCCGCCACCGGCGTGCGCTTGCCGAAACCCTTGGTGGTTGCCTGAAGCACCCAAACGCCTTCTTCCCCGGCATCGTCCGCATCCACGATCAACGCCGCGACAACCGCTTGTTTTTTCTTCTGCAAGCGCTGGCCGATCACCCCGGCAGCGGTCCTTCCCATGGGGCGCACCGCGGTTTCCGGGAAGCGCGCGGCCCGCCCGTTGCTGGCCACGAGGATCACGTCGCTGCGGCCATCGGTGATCGCAGCCTCCACCAGCCGGTCCTCGTCTTTCAGGCTCAATGCGTAGATTCCGGTGCGGCGGACCTTGGCGAAGGCGTCCAGCCGAGTCTTCTTGACCCGGCCGCGGCGCGTGGCCATGAACACGAAGCGGTCGGGATCGAAGGATTCCACCGGCAGCACCGAATTGACCCGCTCGCCTTCCTCTAATCCGGGCAGAAGGTTGGCGATCGGCAAACCGCGCGTTTCGCGGCTTTGCGTGGGAATCTCGAAGGGCCTGATCTGATAGACCCGCGCCCGGTCGGTAAAGCACAGCAAGGTGGAATGCGAATTCGTGACCCGCAGCTGGTCGATGAAATCCTCCTCGCCCACCGAAGCGCCCCGCTTGCCCCTGCCGCCCCGCCCCTGGGTCCGGAAGGCCTCCAGCTCCTGGGTTTTCACGTAGCCGCGCCAGGACAGCGTCACCAGCAGGTCGCGGCGCGGAATAAGGTCTTCGTCGGCCACCCGGCTGTAGTCGGCGATGATCTCGGTTCGGCGCTCGTCGCCGAATTCCTCGCGCAACTCGGCCAGTTCGCCGCGCACCACCTCCAGCAGCCGGTCCGGATCGCGCAGGATTTCCGCCAGTTCCTGCATCCTTGCGAGCAGGTCGCCGTATTCCTTCAGAATGGCATGCTGCTCCAGCCCGGTGAGGCGCTGCAGGCGCAACTCCAGGATGGCCCGCGCCTGGCGGTCCGAAAGCCGGTAGCCCCGCTCGCCGAGGTTCGGCAGCGCCTTGGGCGCGCCTTCGGTGCGCTCCAAAAGGCCGCGCACCGCGCCCGGCGGCCATATCCTGCCGGTCAGCGCCGCGCGCGCCTCGGCGGCGTTGCTCGAATCCTTGATCAGCGCCACCACTTCGTCGATGTTGGCCAGCGCCACCGTCAACCCCTCCAGAACATGGGCGCGCGCCTTGGCCTGGCGCAGATCATGAACGCTGCGGCGGGTCACCACGTCGCGCCGGTGGCCGAGGAAATGCTCCAGCAGTTCCTTGAGGTTGAGCAACTGCGGACGCCCGCCGCACAGCGCCACCATGTTGATGCCGAAGCTCGACTCCAGCGGCGTGCGGCGGTAGAGGTTGTTGAGCACGATTTCGGGGCTGGCGTCGCGGCGCAGCTCCACCACCACCCGCAGCCCGTCCTTGTCGGACTCGTCGCGCACCTCGTGGATGCCGGCAATGACCTTCTTGCGCGCCAGCTCCGCTATCTTCTCCACGCAGCGCGCCTTGTTGACGCGGTAGGGAAGCTCGGAAACGACAATGGCGCTGCGCGACGCTCCCTGCTCGATTTCCGCCCGCGCCCTGAGCAGGATCGTTCCGCGCCCGGTCCGGTAGGCGGAGGCCGCGCCCGAATCATCCACGATCTGCGCCGCGGTGGGAAAATCGGGCCCGGGAAGGATCCCCATCAGCTCCGCGATGCCAATTTCCGGGTCGCGGCTTAGCGCCAAGGCCGCGTCGATCACTTCCCGCAGGTTGTGGGGCGGGATATTCGTGGCCATGCCCACGGCAATGCCCGACGCGCCGTTCACGAGCAGATTGGGAAGTCGCGCCGGCAGCACCGTGGGCTCCTGCTCGGCGCCGTCGTAGTTCTCGACGAAATCCACCGTCTCGCGGTCGATGTCGGCGAGCATGGGGGCGGCGATGGGCGCCATGCGGATCTCGGTGTAGCGCATGGCGGCCGGCGCGTCGCCGTCCATGGAACCGAAGTTGCCCTGGCCATCCACCAGCGGATAGCGCAGCGAGAAGTCCTGCGCCATGCGCACGATGGCATCGTACACCGCGGTGTCGCCGTGCGGATGGAAGCGGCCGATCACGTCGCCCACGATTCGCGCCGATTTCTTATACGGGCGGTCGTGCAGGTTCCCCAGCTCCCGCATGGCGTGGAGAATGCGCCGGTGGACGGGCTTGAGGCCGTCGCGAACATCGGGGAGGGCGCGCCCCACGATGACGGACATCGCGTAGTCCAGATAGGACCGGCGCATCTCCTCTTCGAGCTTTACCGGTACGATTTCAGGGGGGGGGCCGGCCATTCAAAAAACGCGCTGCGGGAAAGGCGGCGCGCAACGCTTCAAACGGCGGTCATTCTACCACCAGGCCCTGCGCTCTGCCTTCGCTGCGGCGGCCCCGGAAACCTCCCGCTTCGATCCGCCCGGATGTTGGCCGGGCGGGGATGTATAGTTAGCGGAGGAGGATGAGCCCGAAGCCCAGTGCCCAATCCTTGACCGGGCAATCCTCATTTGAGGAAACAAGAACATGCAAAAATCAGCAGCAATCATTCGCCCGGCGGCAAATAGCCTCCTGGGCTTCGTGGCCGGAGCCGGCTTGGCGCTGGGCCTGAACTCCGCTTGGGCGCAGCAAGAAGCAGGCGGCGATGCCCAGCAAGAGGAGGCGCTGGAGCTGCCGACCGTTCGCGTGACCGGCAGCCGCCTCAACCGTCCGCCCTCGGAGTTGTCCGGCAACCTGATCATTCTCGACCAAGAGGATATCCGCGCATCCGGCGAACTCACGCTGGCCCGCGTTCTGCGGCAACTCCCGCAAAATATCAACGCCACCAACGAGACCTACGGCTCCACGCTGAACGGCGCAACCAACGTCACCGGCGCCTCCACCGTCAACTTGCGCGGCCTTGGGAGCGAGTCCACGCTCATTCTCGTGGACGGTCGGCGCGTCGGATACAGCGGCATCCTCGGGGGAGTCACCGATATTTCCACGATCCCGCTGTCGATGGTGGAGCGCATTGAAATCCTGCTGGATGGCGCATCCGCGATTTACGGTTCGGACGCAGTGGGCGGCGTCGTGAACATCATCACCAAACAGGACTACTCGGGAATCGAAGTCGATTTGAATTACGCAAGGCCGCACTTGAGCGGTTACGACGAAGCCCGCGGATCGGCCTCAATCGGCTTTTCCTGGGAGGGAGGGCGCGCCAAGGCAGCCTACGAGTCTTTTTATGATTCGGGCCTTGATGCTTCGCAGCGCGATTCGCTGATTCAGGGCAGCCGCAGCACCGTGCTGACCACAGGCCAGAAAAACACGGCCCCCGGCCCGCAAATTCGCGTTTACACCAATTTCTTCGACGATGAATGCGACGCGGACGCGACGGATCGCACACGGGCGATCCTATTCAACCTCAACGGCAAGCTTCTGACTCGCACGGAATATGCGGCGCTTGATACGGCAACCCAAGCAATGGCCACCTGCATCAACGACTTCACTTTGCCGCTAGGCTACCAACCCGGCGATTCGCTGGACGGCATTGATCTTTTCGGGGAGCCGAACTGGGGCGAGGAATCGGAAGTGGGCTTCAGCCTGCGGCCGGAACAGCGCCATCATGTCGTGAACTTAGGCTTGGACCAAGCGATAGGAGGGGGGGCCACTGTTCATGCGAATGTTCGCTATGGCACCAAAGACACCCAATCGAATCGCGGACTCTCTTCAAGAGGCGGGCCCTTGCACGCCAACAGCCCTTTCAATCCGTTTGGCACGGCAGTCAGTCTGACGGGGCTGGCGATCGATCAGCCGCCGCAGCATTTTGAATCGACAACGGACGAGCTGTTTGCAAGCTTAGGTCTGGACGGCGAACTAGGTGGATGGCAATGGCAGGTTGAGCTGGGCGGGTCGCGCTCCGAGCTGGAGTCCTCGCAATTCAACACCCGCGACGAAGCATACCGCCTTGGGGTGAATTCCGACGGCGTGACCGAGACGAGTATCGGAAGATTCTCCGGCATTGATAGGGCCGCTTGCGAGGCCAAGAAAATTGAGCTTGGCGGCACGGATATCCGGTACAGTTCGTTTTTCGGAGGGAATTGCACAGTCCTTGGCGCCCCTCCCAAGCCCATCAATCCGTTTGACGATATAAGCCCTTGGATCATTGCGGGGCTGGATGCCGGCTCCACGAACCAGCAAATGCAGTTCGAGGCACTGGCGCGGGGGAGCCTGTTCGACCTGCCGGGCGGGGCAATCGCACTGGTGGCCGGCTTGGACTATCGCCAGGACAGCCTTGATTCCTATTCCGAATTCAGCAGAGGCCCCCTCTTGGGCTCCAGCACCCCAGCCGGCACTTCCGTATTCAACACGGATGTCAGCCGCGACAACAGCGCCGCTTTTTTCGAGGCGCTGGTTCCGCTGGTGGGCGCAAACAACCGCATGTCCGGCGTTCAAACGCTCAACCTTACTTTTTCAGGGCGCTACGACTCCTACTCGAATGTGGAGGCCAACTATCGTCAAACCGCCACCGACGCAAGCGGCATTGAGGATCTCGCTGATCCGGGCAGCGAATTCACTTGGGGCTACGGATTGGTCTATCAGCCTGCCGACTCTGTGCGGCTCAAGGCCCAAATTAGCACCGCGTTCGTCGCGCCGCAATTGAATCAACTTCTACAACGCGTCAATCTTTCAGCGGGCACGCGCCAGATTTTGCTTTCGAACGAGGATGGCAGCCGCCTCACACCTGAGCAAGCCACCGTGCGCATGGGAGGCAACGACAAGCTCGTGCCGGAAACTGCGGACATAATGAGCCTCTCCGCCGAGCTGTCGCCCAGCTTCCTGCCGGGCCTGTACCTCAAGGCCAATTGGAGCGATACCGACTTCGAGGACCGGATTGTCAAGCTGGCGGTTCCTGGCATTATCGAGGATCGAGACAACCTGCCGCCGAACGTGATGTACTTGGAAGAAGAGGATCAATGGATTGTGGATGACCGCTGGACTAATGTCGCTTCCCTGCGGCGCACCGGAATGGATTACGAGTTGCGGTACGAATGGGAAATGGGGGCGGACGAATTTTCTGTGAAGGTGCGGCGCGGCCACACGAACCGGTACGACGTGCAGCGGGATCGATCCTTGAGTATTGTCCAATCGCTTGTTACCACGCGCGACGACACCGTGGATGCCAGAAACAGGACGACGCTTGCGCCCGTCCCGAAACACCAGACCAGCGCCCAGTTCATGTGGGTGCGGGACGGGTTGTTCTTCAGCCTCGATGTGCAGGGAGCGGCCATGACCAGCACTCGTGTCTCCGGCACGCGCACTCAAATAACGGAACCTGCGACCCACTACGACTTGGTGCTGGGCTACCAATTTGGCTCCGGCACCCTGTTTGACGCTCCTGCTTGGATGGAGAGCCTGGATGCCACCGTGACCATCAACAACCTGACCAATGCGTTTGCCAAGAATTCGGTCTATAACCCGGAAACGGGCGAACGAACCACCTACTTGGTCAACCCATTCTTCGAATGGACCCAAGGCCGGTCATACCGCCTGAATCTTCACATGTCGTTCTGATCACGAGGCAATACCTCTCCCGCGCCCCGCCGGCAAACCACGAAGCGAAGCAATTAAAGTGAGGGGCGGCGGCGCCCTGTTGCCGAAACGTTGGCGCTCGACCATCTGTTCGTGGTCTGCCCGGCACGGCGGGCCTATGCAGTGGATCATGGAATCAGCGTGCTTCCGGCCACCCGAATCCCCGCGCTGCCCTCAATCATCGCGGCGCTCCCTTAGCCCGCCTGCTGCGCCCGGCCCAAAAGGCGCGCCGCCCCCTCTTTAGGGGGGTGGCGGATGGCGGCAAAGTCCGCCGGCCGGCGGGGAGGTTGGGCCTAAAAGCCTAGGCGGACTTCGAGCGAGATGCCGCGCTCATCGCCGCCGGCGATGCTGGTGCGGCGCATCAGCTTGAGGGCTAGGCCGAGGTCCACGGTTCCGCCGCTTGATTCCAAGGGCTCCATGCGCCAGCCCAGCGTTTGCAGGCGGCCGCCGCCCTGCGTCCCGTATAGCAGGAAGGGCGTGCCCAGGAAGCGCCCGCCGGGCAGCGCCACGCCCCAGCCGAGCTCGGCATCGAGCCTGCCCGCGGCGGACTCCATCCCGAATTGGCCCATGTGGCGCATGGCGAACAACTGCTCCAGCCCGCTGGCGGTGGCGATGCCCCAGTGCTGGCGCAGCGACGCGGACGGGCCGAGGTCGCTCGTGCTGTGGGAATCCCAGGCGAGGTGGGCGGAAGCGCCCGTCTGGATGAAATCTTCGTCCTCGTGCGTCACCAAGTGGCGGCCTTCGATCTCGAAGGTGAAGCCGCCACCCATCCAGGAAAGGCCCGCGGACACCTCGCCGCCCATGCCCTCCTCCGCGTCGCCGTCGTCCTGGCGAACGCCGCCTTCCAGCCGCGCCGAGAACTGGCCGCCTCCCTCCAGCCGCCGACTCCAAGAGGCCTCGACCGCCGCCCGGAGGCGGCTCACTTCGGTCTCCGCCTCCGGCATCCCGGCCGCCGCCTCGGAAGTGGAGCGCACGGCCATGGCGTCGGAAAGCAGCGACACGCTCAAGCCGTTGCCGAAACTCAGCAGCTCGCCGCGCAGGCCCGCCGCGCCCATTTCCATTTCAACGTCGGTCTCGACGGCCCCGCCCCGCTCCGGCGTCAGCGTCATGTCGCCCAAGCCCGCGCTGGCCGCGCCCCACACGGAGAAACGGTCGGTGCCCACGCTGAGGTAAGGCGTCAGCGCGGCCATGGTCGATTCCATGGCGCCTTGGCCGCCAGCGCCGGCGTAGTCGCCCTCGCTTTGGCTGTAGGAGGCGCTGAGGCCCAGCAGCCAGAGGCCGGCCGAGAAGTCCGCTCCAAGCTGCCCGGTCAGCACATCGCCAGCGATCGCCACGCCGGCGGCGGAGCGGCCCTCAAGAGTGGTCGCGGAGCCCCGGCCCCACAAGCCCCAACTCGATCCGCGTTTCGTCTTGCCGTCCACATTGAACGACGAGTTCTCGAGCGCGTTGCGCAGCGCGCTGTCGAGCGAGCGGTCCTCGTAAGCGCCGGAACCGCCCGCCGACGGGATCGGATCCGAGGCCCCCGCGCCTCCCAAGGAACCAGCCCTCCCCGAAGAACCGGCGGGATCAGGAACCGAGAAGGATCGGCTTGCATTGCCGATGCCAGCGTCCGATTGTACGGCGAACACCTCCTGCCCTCCCTTGGCGAAGCGACCGAAGCCTGCGGCGCCGCCCAAGGATTCGGAGGGGAAGAAGCCGCCGGCTCCCAAGGCTTGCCCGGCGAACATGGCCTTGAAGGTCATGCCGCCGTCCTCGTTCCCGGCGGCATCCGACCGCATCGCGGCCTGGCTGCGCTGCGAAGCCACGCGGTCGCCGACGCCCTCGAGGATCTGCTCGGACACGACGCGGCCGAAGCGCGGCATCCATGCGCCGGCGGCGCCGGAAACGGAGGGATCGTCGTTGTCCGCCACCGACACCGCGACCGAGGCCGACACGCCGCCGTAGCCGCCGCCCGACGCCGCGTGCGACAGCGCGCCCGACTCGTCGGCGATGTCGTCGTCCTCTAGGGCCGTGACCGTCACGGTTTGCGCCATGCTCCAATTGGCGGCGGTGAACGAAAGGCTGGTTGGCGAAACCTCCACGCCCGCGCCCTCCGACACCGCGATGGCCACTGTGACCGCGCCCGAAGGCACCGCGCCCAGCGCCACCGTGTACGAACCGCTGCCGCCCTCGTCCAGCGACAGCGAGGACTCCGATGCGACCAGCGAAGGATCGTCGTTGTCGGCCACGGCCACCGCGACCGAGGCCGACACGCCGCCGTAGCCGCCGCCCGATGCCGCGTGCGACAGCGAACCCGACTCGTCGGCGATGTCGTCGTCCTCCAAGGCCGTGACCGTCACGGTTTGCGCCATGTTCCAATCGTCGGCGGTGAACGAAAGGCTGGATGGCGAGACCGACACGCCCGCGCCCTCCGACACCGCGATGGCCACTGTGACCACGCCCGAAGGCACCGCGCCCAGCGCCACCGTGTACGAACCGCTGCCGCCCTCGTCCAGCGACAGCGAGGATTCCGAAAACACCAGCGAGGGATCGACAACCACCGGGTCCGGAGTATCCATCGACTCCACGATGTTGATAGCAACGCTTTCGGCGCCGGCGCCCGGCGCGACGCTAGGCGAAGGCGCGACGGAAACGCTCACGCTCTCGCCGGCGCCTTCGTCGCTGCTGTCGGCGATGGGCGCAATCACGATCGGCGCCTGCAAAGACGCGCCCGCGCCGCCGGTGAAGATGACCCGCGGCGCGGTATCAAGCATCGCATACTCGACTCCGGGAGGCACCATGTCCGGCGCCCGCAGGATGTAGTCCACCCCCAGCATCGCCTCGCCGCCTAGCGACAACCCCACCTCGATCGTCTCGCCCGCCTTCAGCGCGCGGCCGATCACCACGGTGAGGACGGCGTTTTGGGCCTCGGCCACATCGGAGGCCGAGGACGACACGCTCACGGCGGTGGCGTCGTTATCGGCCACGGCGAGCGATGCCGAGGCATCGGTTTGCGAGAGGGTGTAGCCGCTGCCGCTTTGCAGGGCCACCGACACCGCGCCGTCGGCCTCGTCCGCATCGTCGTCGATGGTGGCCACGCTGAGGCTCGCCGAGGGCTGCGAGGCGGACAGCGTGACGGAACGCTCGCCCAAATCCGCGGCGTCCGCGAAATCGCCGGCCGCGGACACCTGCGCGACCACTGTGATCTCGCCGCTCGGCGCGGGGCTGACCGCGATCGAGAACAGCGCCTCGGCGCCCTCGGTAACCGTCGGCCCGGCACTCACCGACACGACCGGCAGCACGACGGGATCGTCGTCGTCAAGGATTTCGATGCTGACGCTGCCGGCGCCGCTCGCACCGCCACCGAGTCCTGTGCCGGAACTCGCATCAAGCGCATCAAGCACGATGGTCAAGGTTTCGCCGTCGCCTTCGTCAAGGCTGTCGGACACGGCAAGGAGGCTGAGCGTTGCGCTAGATGATGCGCTCGCGCCGCCGGTGAAGG
>JAPYNE010000056.1 GCA_028285945.1 Candidatus Foliamicus numerosus
CGCCTCGGCCTGCGCCTCGGTGAAACCCGTCTGCGTCAGGCGCTTGACGAACCGGTGGGTGTCAAATGCGATCGCTTCGCTCATGGCGCGATTCTACAAACGCGCGGCGAGCCACGCAATCACTTGTAGCGGCTCAGGACATTGCTGCTTTGCGCCAACAATGGAGGTTGACCAGTCCTCTTCGAGAGAATAGGATTTGTGCGAACTTATGTGTAGGATTTCACACAATGGCTACAAACCTCTCAATCGATCCAGACCTTCTGAATGAAGCGTTGCGGGTAGGCAGCGAAAAAACGAAGAAGGCCACTGTCAACCGAGCTTTGCGTGAATTCTTAGCACGACGGAAGCAAAAAGGCATCGTAGAGCTATTTGGCAAACTCGAATGGGACGATGAGTTCGACTACAAGAAAGAAAGGTCGCGCCAGTGACTCTGTTTGTCGATACATCCGTGTGGTCGCTGGCGTTTCGGCGCGATTCCATTGGCGGCGCGCCACAGGTGCGTCGCCTCTACGAGGCATTGACCGGCGGAGAACCCGTATATGCGACTGGACTGGTGTTGCAGGAAATTCTGCAAGGCGTTCGCGGCCCCAAGGCCAAACGTCAAATACCGGAGCGATTCGCGGAGGTTGCCTTCATTGTTCCGTCGCGAAGCGATCATGTGAACGCAGCCAACCTCAGAAACGATTGCAGAAGGCGCGGCATCCAAGTTGGAAGCATTGATGCGTTGCTCGCGCAGCTATGCATAGCGCATTCCTTGGATATGCTGTCAACCGACGGGGATTTTGAATACATTGCGCGACACTCGCCTCTCAAGGTTTGGACTGCCCCGATCATTTAGGGCTGCCGCCCGCTGCTCGCCTTTGATCGCGGCTTCGGTCATGTTTGCGGGAAGCGCAGCGCCAATTCCCGCAAACCGATTGCTTGCACGGAATCCGAAAGCGGGTAGCGCTCGCTCCCGGCGTGAACCACGAATGCCCTGTTCGGCTTGAGGTCCGGCAAGGAAGCGTGGAACCCGCGGCTTATCCGGGCCGCCCGCGACCGCTTGATCTCGATGGCCCAGCGGTCTCCGCAGGGGAAGTCGATGACCAGATCGACCTCCGCGCCGGCGGCGGTCCGGTAAAAGCTCGCCGCGGCGGGCCAGGCCAGCCGGCCGAGAAGCGTTTCAATCGCAAAGCCCTCCCAGCTCGCGCCGATCACGGGATGCCCCGAAAGCGCTTCGAGCGACGAAATGCCCAGCAGCGAATGCAGCAGCCCGCTGTCGCGGACGTAGGTTTTGGGCGACTTGACCAGGCGCTTGCCCACATTGGCGTGCAGCGGCGGCAACCGGCGCGCCAGCATCAAATCCACGAGCAGGTCGATATAGCGGTTGATGCTGCGGGCGCTGATTTCCATCGCATTCGCCAGATACGACGCATTCAGCAGCGATCCCTGCCGGTGGGCGAGCATGGACCACAGGCGCTCCAGCGCGGCCGCCGGAATCCGCGGTCCAAATTGCGGAACATCGCGTTCCAAGTAGGCGCGGACAAAGCTCCTGCGCCAAGCAAGGCTGTCGGCATCCGAACGGGCCAGCCAGGACTGCGGGAAACCCCCGCGCAGCCAGAGGGATTCGCGAGAGGATCGGCCGTCGCCAACCTCCAGCAAGGAAAAAGGCATCAGCTCCAGCTGCTCGATTCGCCCGGCGAGGGACTCGCTCGCTTGCTTCAAAAGAGCAATGGACGCGGACCCAAGAATGAGGAACCGGCCCGCGCCCTTGCCGCGCCTCCTGCCGCAGTCGATGATGCCTCGAAGCGAAGCAAAGAGTTCCGGCATGCGGTGAATCTCGTCGAGCACCACCAGCCTGTCCTCCAGGGCATCAAGGAATAATCGCGGCTCGGCCAGCTTGGCCCGGTCGTCGCGATCCTCCAAATCGAGATACACGCCGCCGCGCTCGCGGGCGATTTCAAGCGCCAGCGTGGTCTTGCCGGATTGCCGAGGCCCTAGGAGAAGCGCTGCCGCTTGGCGGGCCAGCGCGCTCTCGACATCGCTCTTCAAGATTCTGGGAATCATTAGCATTGCATATTAGGCACAAAATGCCGGATTTGCAATGATGAGGCTAGCTTTCGATTCGAGCTTCTATACCTTAATAACTAGCCGATTCCCGACCATTTTCCTTATCGAGATTCAATCGGACGGTCGCTAAAATGAGGAAGCCCTTGCTTACTACTTGAACGTAAGCAAGGGCTATTTTTTGGCTCTGTGGTGGAATTGGTAGACACGGGGGACCGGAACTCCCCTAGTATTAGCAGCTAAACCTGCTAGCCGTGCGGGTTCAAGTACCGCCAGAGCCACACTAATTCCGCCAAGCCAGCGGAAATTATCCTATCACAGTTATTTCCCCTATTCTCACCCGCATTCGACGTTGCGCTCGTGTTTGGCGGGGAGCGGCCTGCGGAGTGCCCGCAGCCTAATTGAGAGCGGCTAGCAGCATGCCCGCGGCAACCGCAAGCGCCGCAACGATGATTCCGGTTGCGGTAAACGCCGCCTTCCATATCTCGCTTTTGAGCGCGGCAAGGGCTTTCGTAACGGCATCTTCGCCGCGCTGCTTGATCGCCTGGGCGATAGCTTCCGCTTGGGCGCGCTCAAGTCCGGCCTGCTCAATTTCCCGGGCAGCCTGCAAGGTGTCGAAGGTGGCCGTGTTCATGCATCGGCAGCATAACACGCGTCCGCAGCCTTCGTCCGGGAAAGCCCCGTATGGTTGGCGGCATAATGATGCCATGAGCAATACCGCGTTAGCCAAACCGGTCCCGGCAGCCGCCCGAGGCCGCGTGGACGCGCTGAAAGCTACGCCCCCGCGGAGCGCAAACGGCAAACATAGGTATTTGGTGGAGGCGGCGGGAATCGAACCCGCGTCCGCAAGCGTTACTGCCCGAGGCGCTCTACATGCTTAGCCGCGTCTTTGGTTGCGGTGGTTCCCCGACGGGCAGGACGGAAGCACCGTTTTGATCAGCTAGCTCTTAACCCGCTGGCGCCGATCGGTTCAAGCGGGCGATCCTATGCAAGCGACGCTCCAGCCTGGCCACAGGAAATCCTGGCGGGAACGCTGGCGGTCAAGCCGCCAGAGCGTAGTTGTCGTCGTTGGCAACTATTGGTTTTGCAGGCGGATTTACGAGGAACCCTGCGCCTCGGCATGCACACCAAGGGTCTCACAGCCCACGTCGAAGCCGTGTCGCCCCCATGTGTGCGATATTGTACTCCAATGAACAGCATCGCCACAGGAGCGCAGCGCGCCCGGCTGCTCAAGCTGGCCACCTATGCGTCGGTCATCACCGCCACGCTGCTGGTGGCGCTCAAGGCCTGGGCCTGGCGCATGACCGACTCGGTTTCGCTGCTCAGCTCGCTGGCGGATTCGGGGCTGGATGTGCTGGCTTCCCTGATCACGCTCTTCGCGGTGCGCGTCTCGCTCAAGCCCGCCGATCAGGAGCACCGCTTCGGGCACGGCAAGGCCGAGGGCCTGGCGGCGCTGGCGCAGTCGGTCATCATCGCGGCTTCCGCGGCCTATGTGCTCAAGGAAACCGTCGAGCGCCTCCTCAACCCCTCAGCTGTCGAACAGGCGCCGCTCGGCATCACGGTCATGCTGGTTTCCGCGCTGCTGACGCTGATCCTGGTGGGCGTGCAAAGGCATGTGCGGCTCAGAACCGGATCCGCGGCCATCGAGGCCGACGCCATGCACTACAAGACCGATCTGGCCATCAACCTCGGCGTGGCCGCGGCGATCGCGGCCAGCAACCTGCCCGGCGGCGGGCTGGCCGATCCGCTGGCGGCCGCGGCGGTCATGGCCTACCTGCTGTTCGGAGTCTGGAAAATTGCCAAGCGCGCGCTGGACATCCTCATGGATCGAGAGATTCCCGACGAGGACCGCCTCAAGATCGCGCATCTGGCGGAGAGCCATCCGCAGGTTGTCGATATTCACGATCTCAAGACGCGCCATGGCGGCGCCCACTTCATCGTGCAGTTCCACGTTCTTCTCCCCGCCGAATTGAATCTCGCCGAGGCCCATCGCATTTTGGACGAGATCGAAGACCGCATTCAGGCCGAATACCCGCAGTGCGAGCTGCTGCTGCATCCCGACCCGGTGGGCTACCGGCCCACCGCCCACGAGTTCGGCAAGGCGTAAGCAAGGCGGCGCGCCGCCGCGTTCCCGTCACGTCGCCAGCGGCCGGGCGCTTTCGCGCAGGTCGCGCCCGGAGGCGCGCTGGAACACGCCGAGGCCGAATTCCGGCGCCACTGCCAGAAAGTGGTCGAACAGGTCGGATTGCAGGTCCTCATAGGCAAGCCAGTCCGTGGTGGCCGCAAAGCAATAGATTTCGATCGGCAGGCCGTCCGCCGCCGGCTGCAGCTGCCGGACCAGGGTGGTGCGCCCGGCATGCACCTTGGGATGGTTGCTGATGTAGTTGAACAGGTAGGCCCTGAAGGTGCCTATATTGGTGAGCCGCCTCAGGTTCACCGGCGGCGACTCGGCTCCGATTCGGCGGTTGCAGCCGGACAGTTCGCGTTGCTTTTCGGGAATGTAGTCCTCCAGCAGCTTGAACCGCGAGAACCGTTCGATCTCGGCGTCATCGAGAAAGCGCACCGTGGCCATATCAATGAACAGCGACCGCTTGATCCGCCGGGCGCCATCCTGGCTCATGCCCCGCCAATTCTTGAACGAGCCGCTGATAAACGCCTGCGTGGGGACGGTGCTCAGCGTCTTGTCCCAGTTGCGCACCGTGACGGTGTGCAGGGCAATATCCACCACGTCGCCGTCCATGCTGTGGGAGGGCATCTCCACCCAATCCCCCACCCGCACTATATCGTTGACGGAAATCTGGACGCTGGCCAGAAGCGACAGCAAGGTGTCGCGGAACACCAGCAGCAGCACGGCGGTGAGCGCACCTAAGCTGCTGAGCAGCAGCCAGACGGACACCTCGGCCGCGTAGGCCGCGATAATCAGCGCGCCAACCGCGTACAGCACCAGCGAAACCGCCTGGGCGTAGCCTTTCAGCGGCAGGCGCGCCCGGCTGTCCGGCGCCTTCTGCCAATAGAGGCTCGCGGCGTTGATCAGCGCAACGAGGCCGGCGATAGCCGTCAAAACCACGGCGGCGAACGCCAGCACGCCGAGCACCCGGCCCAGGGCCGCGCTGAGCAGGGGCTGGGCGGCGCGCAAACCTGCAAGCATCACCAGCGCCGGCGCCAAGTGCGAGAACCGCAGCAACACCCTCGATTCCAGCAACGCGCCGCCCAGCGCGCCCCGGCGCGAGGACAGCAAGGCCTTTCGGGCCGTTGCGGCGATAACCCGGCGAGCCAGCCAGTCGGCCAGGACCGCCGCCGCCGCAAGGGCCAGCAGCGCCGCCGCCGCCGCGGCCGCAGGCCGCTGGGCAAGCCAGGCGCTTGCAGCCGGCCATATTTCGATAAGGCTCATGGAGAATCGGCGCCGGGGCGCGTGGCCACCAGACGCCCGTCTTTCATCGGCGGCGCGCCCGCCCTCGAAGCCCGGCCGAGAAATGCCGCGACAGTCACGATCCGCCTTAAGCCTCCGCTGCGCCTTGTCCAGTTGCGGGAGTATACTCAAGCGCGTGGCGACGAACGGCGTTTCAAGGGCAGGGCTTAAGGCCGCAACGGCCCTCGCAGCCTTGCCCTTGTGCTTGGCCGGATGCGGCGGATCCGTTGCGCTGAACGCCGGCTTCCCGGCCCCGCTCATGGGCCGCCTGCCGCTCACCGCGCAAATCCAGTACCCGGAAAACCTAAGGGCTTTCACCCATGTGGAGGAGGCTCTGGACTCCACCCGCTGGACGATCGCGATCGGCGAACCCAGCGTGCGGATGCTGGAGAGCGTGTTCGGCGCCACCTTGAGCGTGGTTCCCGAGAACTTGGCCGGCGCTGCGCCCGACCTGATTATCGAACCGGAAATCCTGCGCTTTGAGCTCGGCGTTCCGGGGCGCTCCAAGGTGGACGTGCCCGCCGCCTGGATCGAATTCAATGTGAGCATCCGGGGCGGCGACGGCGCGCCGCTCACCCGGCTCAAGATTCCGGGCTACGGGGAAGGCTCGCACGGGGGCGGAGGCAAAAGCTTAAGCCAGGCCGCCGAGTACGCCTTGCGCGACGCCGGCGCGGCGCTGGCCCAGGAGTTGACCGCCGATGCTGCTATTCTTGCGTTTATCGGCAGCCGCTTATGAATATCCGCGCAACAACCGCCCGCCTGCTGCCCTTGGTGGCCCTCGCGATGCTGCCGGACTTGGCCGGGGGCCTCGCGCCCGGAACGGCGGGAGCCGAGGAAACAGCGGAATCGCTGGTGCTGATCAGAACCAGCTACTTGGCCGGCAACCGCACCGAAGAGGACTTCGTGCGCTGCGTCTCAAAAAAAATCCGCTCCGGCGGCAAGCGCCCCGTGATCCATGCGGAACGGCAGTTCGTCGACGATCTCTATCCTTGGATGGAGCCGCGCACCATGCCGCGCGAAAGCGCCGATCTCGGCGATTTCATGGCGCGGCCGGGCGTGGCCGACGCGATTCACCGCAAGGGCGTGCGCTACCTGGTGTGGCTGAGCGGGCAGACGCTTCGCGAGGGCAGCGGCGGCGGGCTTTCCTGCGCCGCCGGGCCGGGCGGCGCAGGCTGTTTCGGGGTGGCTTGGTGGCAGAACCATTCCGAGTACACCGCCTCGGTTTGGGATATCAACGAGCTGAGCGACATGGGCGAAATGAAGGCCGCGGTGCGCGGCACCTCGGTCATTCCGGCGCTGGTGATTCCCATACCCATCATCTCCCGCACCCGCGAGAAGGCCTGCGACAGCATCGCAACCCAGATCCGCGACTACCTCAACCTCGACTAACCGCCCCGCCGCCAAGGCGCTCCGATCCCGCCTGTTTGCGCGTTCTCCTTTCGCGGGAGATGCCGACTCTGGCCTCTTCTCCCGCAGGAGACGCGCGAACCCGCCTCCTCTCTGCCCCCTTCCTCGCGGGAGACGCATGAACCCATCCTTGGGGCTTGGCGGCGGCTGTCCTGCCGCCGACACTCCCGCGAGGAAGGGGGCAGAGAGGAGGCTTGCGTTGGCATTTCCCCGGGGCGGCGGCTGTTCTGCGCCGCCGCAGCCTTGTTTTCGGGCCTCCCTTCCGGGAGACGCATGACTACTTGAAGCCTGGCCTGGAAGGTCAAGAATACGTCCTTGTAGCTTGCTCCGGTGCGAGCGTCAAGCGATTGGGGGGAAACGCCAGCGCAAGCCTCTGTTCCGCCCCTTTCCCGCAGGAGTGTCGGCGGCAGGATAGCCGCCGCCAAGCCCCATGGATGGGTTTATGCGTCTCCTGCGGGAAAGGGGCGGAACAGAGGCGGAATCGAAGCGCCGCCATTCCGGCTACTTCCAGCGGGATTTTTCGGCGAGGTAGGCGCCGGCGTCGTCCAAGTCCGCAGGCAGGTACTCGGAAAACAGGTTCGGGGCGAATTTCGGCTGGTAGCGGCTGTACACGGGCTCGTAGAGGCGCCAGTGGACATCCGGCACGCGGTGCCGGGCGCGGAACGCGGCCATCGGCAGCGTGGCGGCGATGGGCTGCTCGAAGCCGCTGCGGGCCTCGGCCAGCGGCTCGCCGCGCGGCCCCCAGATGCCCGAACCGCCGCCGCCGGTATCGCCGAAAATGCCGCGGGTGCCCGGCGAATGCGCGTTGTTCACCAGCGCCGTGTAGATGCCGTTGTGCATCGCCCCGGAGCGGATGTCGAGTGGGTTGAAGCCGCCGGTGGCGGTGCGCAGCATCAGTTCGCAGCCTTTTAGCGCGTAGGCGCGGATCAGCTCCGGCTCGCGCTGCACCGCGGTGGTGCAGATATTGCCGAACTTGGTGCGCGTCACCGGGATCACCTCGTCCTCGCCGTACATCTCCACGTAGCGGTCGAGCACGTTGTAGATGGTGGTGGTCATCAGCTCGATGTTGCGCTTGCCCACCCGGAACACGCCCTTGATGTTGCGCGCCTTCCAGTGCTTCGCCAGCACTTCGCCATCGTCGCCGACGATGGTGGTGATCGAAAGATTATGGCCGGGCCAGTCCGGATCCTTGACGTAGCTGCCGAACACGATATAGCAGCCGTGTTGGCGCGCCCGCTTGGCAATCTCCTCGGTTTCCTCGCCGGGAATTTCGATGGCGGCCCGCTGCACATCGTCGCGGGTCCAGGTGAAGCGGAAGCCGGTGATCGGGAACTCGTGGAAAAACAGGATATCGGAGGGCGGCCCCGAGGATTGCGCCATGTCGATCAAATCCAGCATGTGGTTCAGGTTTCTGCGCTTGCCGGGACCGGGGTTGGCGGCATCCACCGGCCGCACCACCGACTGGACCACGCACAGGCGGATGTTGTCCTTGGCCAGCGGCACGGTATCGTAGGCTCCGTCGCCGCGCACCGACACTTCATCGCTTCCGCCCGGCCCGGCGGCTAGGGCCCGCCTTGCCGCGCCGGCCCCGGCGGCCGCCGTTAGTCCGGCCAGGGCCGCGCCCTGAAGCATGCGCCGGCGGTCGATACCCTTGCTTTCTGCCATGGTGACGCCTCCCGGATATTGAAACAGGAGTTGCATTCTACTGTCCGCTGCGGACAATCGGCCATGTGATGGCAAGCTGGAAAAAAATGCCGCTGTCGTGGGTGATCGGCTCCGCCGCCGCGCTGCTCGCTGGCCTGCTGGCCGGCCCGGTGGCGCTCTACTGGATGGGCGGCAAGCTGGCTGGCTCCTATGCCGACCCCGGGGGGCTGCTCACGCTGTGGACCAGCATCTACGGCGATGCGGCGCGGCTCGGCGGCGCCGGACTGGCGTTCCTGCTGGGGCCGCTGGCCATGTTCCAGATCGCCTGGATCGCGCTGGCTGGGCTGAAGAAACGCTAGCCCGGCCAGAAATACGCGGCGACGCCCGCGAGCGAAAGCCAAAACAAGCATAGCGGCGCCCAGCGCCAAGCGGTTTGGCGCAAATGCCCCCACATGCCTGCCCCGCCCAGCACGGTACACACGCCGAACATCCCGGTTGCCGCCATGAGCAGCGGCAACTCGGCCTGAAGCCGGGGATATTCGTCCATGATGACCCAAAAGGTCAGGCACACGATCGCAAGGCCGGCGAATATGGCCAGGCAACTGCCAAGAAAGATTCCGAGAAGAATGCCGAAGGGGCGCATGCTGCTGGTATGATCCCGCGCTCGAAAAGAGACCGAACTGCATGCGAATCATAACTGCGCCAAGGGCACAAGCAACCGCGGACGGGCTCCCGGCGCCGGGAGCCCGTCGGACCGCGTTGCTCGTGGCCGCGGCGCTGCTGCTTATCGGCGCGACCGCGGGGCCGTCCCCTGGCGACACCCCCGAGGCGCTGCGAATCACCGACAGCCACCGCGAGACAGTCGCCAGGGTGCTGATCTACGCCGAGCGCGAGCACTACGAGCAGATGGATGTGGACGACAGCCTGTCGCAGCAAACGCTGGGCAACTTCATCAATCTGCTCGACGGCCAGCGCCTCTATTTTCTCAAGAACCAGGAGGATTACTTCCTGCGCCGCTACGGCAGCCGCTTAGACGACGCCATGCGCCGCGGCGAGCTGAATCCGGTGTTCGAGATTTACCGCTTGTTCCGCGCCCGCATGTCCGGCTACTTCGACTTTGCCGAGGCCTACCTCGACAGCGAACCGGCTCTGGAAACGGAGCGCGAGTGGACGCTCGACCGCGAAGACATCCCGCGCCCCTCAAGCCAGACGCAAATGGACGAGCTATGGCGCGACCGGGTTCGCCACGAGCTGATCAGCCTGATGCTCGACGAGCGCAGCTACGAGGAGGCCGTCGGGGCGCTGCGCAAGCGTTACGCGCGCCAGCGCAAGTCGCTCTACGCCCAGGATTCCGACGATGTGTTCGCCTATTTCATGAACGCCTTCACGCACGCCCTCGATCCGCACTCCAACTACTTTTCGCCGCACAACTACGAGGAGTACCGCATCCAGATGAGCCGCGCCTACCACGGCGTGGGCGCGTCGCTGGGCATGGAGGACGACTACGTGCTGGTGCGGGAAGTTCTGCCCGGAGGGCCGGCCGACAAGGACGGCCGGCTCAGGGCCGGCGACCGGATTACCGGCGTGGACGGATCGGCGAGCGGAGACGTGACCGACGTGGTGGGCTGGCGGCTGGAAGACGTGGTGGAGCTCATCCGCGGCAACGCCGGCACGCCGGTGGTTCTGCGCATACTTCCGGGCGGCGATTCCGCGCGCAGCGAATCCTTCCTGCTTGATCTCACGCGCGGCCGCGTGACCCTCGCCGGCGCCGAGAAGGAATTGCTGGAGGTGGGCCGGGAGAACGGCCGGCTCAGCGTGGGCGTGATCCGGATTCCCAATTTCTATTTCGACATGGACGGCCGCGATGCGGGGCTTGAGGACTACCCCAGCTCCACCCGCGATGTGCGCCGCCTGGTGGAGGAACTCAAGGCCGACGGCGCGCAGGGCCTGGTGCTGGATTTGAGGCGCAACGGGGGCGGGCATCTGCAAGAGGCCATTTCGCTGGCCGGCCTGTTTGTGGGCAAGGGCCCGGTGGTGCAGATGCGCGACTCCGCGCTGCGCACGCAGATATTGCGAAACCGCCGCCAGACTCCGGTTTGGGAGGGCCCGCTGGTGGTGCTGGTGGACCGGCTCAGCGCTTCGGCCTCGGAAATCCTAGCCGCCGCCATACAGGACTACGGGCGCGGGGTGGTGGTGGGCCAGCGCACCTTCGGCAAGGGCACTGTGCAGAACATCTACCGCATACCGCGCCGGCAAGAGGACCTGCCGGGCCGCTTGACGCTCACCATGGGCAAGTACTACCGCGTGACCGGGGAAAGCACGCAGCATCGCGGAGTGGCGCCGGATATTACGCTGTCGGCCGCCGGCGTTGAGCTTCCGGCGGTGTTTCCCAGCCAGGTGATCGGTGACGAGGTGGGCGAGAGCGCCAGCGACAACGCGCTCCCTTGGGACACGATCCCGCAAACCAATTACCCGGGCCGGACCGTGGACGGGGCCACCTTGAGCATGCTGGCGACCAACTATCAGCGCAGGGAATCGGAAGATGCCGAGTGGCGCCAGCTTCTGGACCGGGTCAGGTCCATGCAGGAAATTTCCGAGCGGAGGTCCGTGCCCATCCATCTCGAACGCCGGCGCTCGGAGGATGAAGCCCGGCGGGCGCAGCGGCTGGCGATGACCAACGAGTGGCTGGAGCAAAACGGCCTTGCTTCCATCGAAAGCCTGGAGGAGCTGCGGGGCATGGATCTGCCAGACATGGCCCTGGAGCAGGCCTCGGAGGTCGCGGCGGACCTAGTGCGGCTTCAGGCCGCCTCGTCGCCCGCCACCGCCACCAGTTCACTGAACTGAAACGGCGGCCTTGCGGACCGCGGCCGGACAGGCCCGTGGTGGGAATCCGCCAGAAACTCCAGCCACTTCCCGAGCACGCGGTTGCGCCGCCAGCAGTGGGCGAAGGTTCCGGGTTCGGCATCGCCGTTCCCGTAGCGTTGCGACCAGCGGGCGACCTCCGCCACGCGGGCGTCCTCGCACAAATGAACGACCAGGTCCGGCTCCGGCCGCGAATGGCCGTCCTCCGGGAACAGATAGGTCATCCGCAGCACCGTGGTGAACGCGGACTTGCGCTCCACCTCAAGGTGCAGTTCGCCATTAACGGGGCTGTGCGACACATGCCATCCGGGCTCGCGCAGCGCGTATCCGAACAGCCGCCACAGGCCGGCGTAGTTGCTTTCGTACATCTCGATGAGCGCGCCCAAGCCCAGCGGCCGGTTGCCCAGAAGCATTGCCGGGGCGAGTTGCTCGGAGGCCTGCGCGAGTGGAAGCATGGGAAACCGGAATATAGCAGAATCGGAAACAGTTGCGCCGGCGCCGGCGTGGCGGTAATCTGCGGGTCGAGACCCGCGGCAATGAGGAACGCTGAATGAAAGCGGCGATCAAGGCGGCGGGCCGAGCCGCTTGAGGACGCGCCAATGACCTTCGCACTGTGGAGCCTGTTCATCGCCATGTGGTTGCCGCTCATCTGGGCCATCATCGCGAAATGGGGGTTCAGGAACTACGATCATTCAGCGCCCCGCGAATGGCTGGTGCGGCAAGAGGGCTTCAGGCAGCGCGCCGCATGGGCGCAGAGCAATGCTTGGGAGGCGTTTGCGCAGTTCGCCGCCGCCGTGCTGACCGCGCATTACGTGGGCGCGGATCAAACCTGGGCAAACAGGCTGGCAGCGGTTTTCGTGGTGGCCCGAATTTTTCACGGGGTGTTCTACTGCATCAACCGGTCCGTGCTCCGGTCGATTGCCTGGGTGCTCGGCCTTGCGGCTGTAACGGGGCTATTCGTTGCCGCCGCTCTCGCCTGAGCGGAATATCGTGCTGCGATAGTGCCTGAGCTCGTCAATCGAGGCGAGAATGTCGCTTCTAGCGCGATGGCGGCCCTCCTTTTCGATGCCTTCAAGCACTCTGGGATCCCATAGCCCGGCCAGAATCTTGATGGTGCTCACGTCCAGGTTGCGGTAATGGAAGAATGCCGCAAGATCGGGCATTGCGCGGGCCAGAAAACGCCGGTCCTGGCAAATGCTGGCGCCGCACATGGGCGAACTCTTGGGCGCGCAATGCGCCTTGAGGAACTCCAGGGTCGCGCGCTCCGCCTCCTCGGTGCTCACGCGGCTGGCAAGCACCGCCTCGAACAATCCCGACGCGGTGTGGTGGCGGGTGTTCCAGCCGTCCATTTCGTACATCACCGAGCGCGGCTGGTGGATCACGATGCTCGGACCCTCGGCGACGGTTTCGAGATTGCCATCGGTCACGACCGTGGCAATCTCGATGACGTGGTTGCGCAGCGGATCCAGACCGGTCATTTCCAGGTCGATCCATGCCAGTCGTGAATCTTTGTCGCCCAAAGCAGCCTCCTGATCGGTTCGGGCGCGGATTTTAGTCCCGTGAGCGCCGAACACAAAAATTCGCCGAGCATCGGGCGCGTGACCGCCTGCTTCGGACGCCGCGGACAGCTCGAAACCGCCTCGGGGGAACCGCTCGCCTACCTGACCGCCAGCCGCCGCCACAAGCCGGTATGCGGCGACCGGGTGCGGTTCGAGCTGCGCGGCGACGACTCGCCGGCGCTGCTGAACGACGTGCTCCCGCGCGACAGCGAACTGGCGCGGGCGGGCGCGAACTGGCGCACCGAGGTGATCGCCGCCAATTTTTCGCTGCTGGCCGTGGTGGTGGCCACCGAGCCGCTGCCCGATTACGAGCTGGCGGACCGGCTGATATGCGCCGCCGCCCGGGCCGGCGCCGAGGCTTTGCTGGTGTGGAACAAGATCGACCTGGGCCGAAAGCTTCCGGCGCGGCTGCGCGAATACGAGCGCGCGGGATTCGAGGTTCTGCCCGCAAGCGCCCTTGCCGGCTCGGGCATGCGGCATCTGGCGCGGCGCTTGAAAGAGCACGTCACCGTGTTCGCAGGCCAATCAGGCAGCGGAAAATCCACGTTGGTCAACCACCTTCTGCGCCGCAAGGTGGCGGCGGCCGGCCATCTCTCGGCCGGCGCGAAGCAAGGCCGGCACACCACAGCTTCCGCGGCGATGCACACGCTGCCGAACGGCGCGCGCGTGATGGATCTGCCCGGCGTGCGCTCGCTGATGCCGGTATTGGACAGCCACGCCGACATCCTGGCGGGCTATCCGGAATTCTCCCCTTACGCGGCCGAATGCCGGTTCGCCAACTGCCGGCACCGCAACGAGCCGGACTGCATGGTGCGGGCGGCGGTCGAGGCGGAGAAAATTCCCGCCGGGCGCTATGCGGGCTATCTGGCCCTGCTGCGCGAATTCGAGCGGAAGCCTTCGCTCGCTTAGCCGGGGCGGGGACGCTCCGCCAGATCGTCGAGTTGGCGGCCCGCCGCCGCGCCGTAACGCATCATGCGCTTTCCGGGTTCGGTGGCGCAGGCGATCAAGCGCTCGGAGGAAGGCGGCGCGGAGCGAGTCACGCCTCGGAAACGCGCCGGTCGTCAGACCAAGCCAGGCAAGCTATTCAATCCGCCGGCGCTGCGCGAGCGCGGACGACAGCGTTCCTGAGTCCACGTAGCTCAATTCGCCGCCAAGCGGCACCCCCTGCGCAATCCGTGTGGCCCTGATGCCCGCCCGCCGGGCCATCTGCGCCAAGTAGGCAGCGGTGGCTTCGCCTTCCACCGTGGCGCTGGTGGCCAGTATCAGTTCCGTCACCACCTTGTCCTCAAGGCGCCGCTCAAGGCGGTCCAGGCCCAGTTCCTCGGGGCCGATCCCGTCCAACGGCGAGAGGCGCCCGGAGAGCACGAAGAACAGGCCGCGGTAGGCGCCGGAGGACTCCACCGCAGCCAGATCGGAAGGCGTTTCCACCACGCACAACTGGGCGGGATCGCGGCCCGCGGACCGGCAAATAAGGCATAACTCGCCGTCGGCCAGCATCCCGCAGCGCGAACAGGTGCGCACTGCGTCCAAGGCCTCGCGGAGGCTTCGCGACAGGCGGCGGGCGCCGTCAGGCTGGCGCGTGAACAGGTGCAGGACCATGCGTTCCGCCGACCGCGGCCCCACGCCGGGAAGGAACTTCAACGCCTCCAGAAGTTCCGTCAGGCGCGGAGGAAAGACGTTCGCCGTCACTGCCCGGGCGAGGACTGGCCGCCGTCTATCGGGCGAATGGATCCAATTTCGATATCGTTTCCGAATATATCAAGCGATGCCTGAACAAAGGGGTCTGCCCTGAATTCCCTTTCGGCTCGCTGCTGGCGCCGGCGCTCTGCTTCCCGGTCGCGACCGGCCAGAGTTCCCCCTTGGCCGGCGCCAGCAATTTCTATCTCAACCTCGCGACAAGCCGGAAGCGCGGCGATCAAAGCCACGCGCAGTTCCTTGAGGGCGTCGTCGGTGAGCAGATTTTCGTGCTGGCCGTCCAAGCGGAGTTGCAAACATCCGTTCTTCGCTTCAACCAGCTCGCTATGCGCCGCAATCTCGCCGGGCAGTCCCTGAAGGCCCAGGCCGCGCACCGTTTCCGGCCAGGCATCGGCGGCGAGCGTCTGTTTCGCCATGGGCGGCGGCGAGCCGGGCATGCCGCCTTCCTCAACCGGCTCCGCGGAAGGCGGTGGATCAGGAGGGGGGCTCGCCTCAACCGGCTTCGCGGAAGGCGGCGGGTCGGGCGGGCGGCTCGCTTCAACCGGCTCCGTCGCAGATGATGCGGCGGGCTCTCTTGCCGCCGCCGGCAATACATGCGCGCCGTCTTCCCGGGAACCAGGGCTTGCAGAGCCTGGCTCTTCGCGAGGCACCTCCGGTTCCGAATCGCCCGTCCGCCGCAAGCCGCCGCCTGCGGAAACAGGTCCAGGCCGCCCTGCGTCTTTGCGGCTCTCCTGAACAGGCTTTGCCGCCGCATCCGGCTGAAACGCGAGCATGCGCAGCAGGGTCATTTCCAGCCCGAGGCCGGGATCCGGCGCCAGCGGAAGCGCGCTGCGGCCCTGAATCGCGATTTCGTAGAGCAGTTGCACCTGGTCGGCCGGCAGCGCTTCGGCCAGCGGGGCGAGCCCATCCGGCTGGTCGTCCTCGTCCACAACACCTGCCCCCACCGCCTGAATAAGCGCCAAGCGCTGCAACGCCGAGGCCAGCTCCGCCAGGATGTTGGCCGGATCGGCCAGCCTTTCGCGCAATTCCCTAGCGCCGCCCAGCAACGCTTCGCCGTCGCCGGCGGCGATGGCGTTGAGGAGGTGGACGATGCTGGGCTGGTCGGTGCCGCCGAGCATGTCCGCCACATCGGTCTCGCGCACCGCGTCGCCCCCGTAGGCGATCGCCTGGTCCAGCAGGCTCAGGGCATCGCGCATGCTGCCGCCGGCCGCGCGGGCAATCCGCGCCAGCGCGCCCGGCTCGGCATTCACCTCCTCGCCCTTGCAGATGTCCGCAAGCTGGCCGGCGATGGTTTCGCTGTCCATGGCGCGCAGATTGATCTGCAAGCAGCGCGACAGCACCGTGACCGGAAGCCGCCGCGGCTCGGTGGTGGCGAGCAGGAACTTCACATGCGGCGGGGGCTCCTCCAGCGTCTTTAAGAGCGCGTTGAACGAGGAGGCGCTGAGCATGTGCGCCTCGTCGATCAGATAGATTTTGCAGCGGCCCTCGGTGGGCGCGTACTGCACGTTCTCAAGCAATTCGCGGGTCTGCTCCACCTTGGTGCGCGAGGCCGCGTCCACCTCCATGAGGTCAACGAAGCTTCCTTCCTGGATGCCCACGCAGCTGCCGCACTTGCCGCATGGCTCGGGCGCGGCGCCGGCCTCGCAGTTCAATGCGGCGGCCAGGATGCGCGCCAGCGTCGTTTTGCCCACCCCCCGGGTGCCCGCGAAAAGCCAGGCGTGATGCACTTTTTGGGTCGAAATCGCGTTGCTCAGCGCCCGCACGGCATGCGGCTGCCCCCGCACTTCGGAAAACTTCCGGGGCCGCCACTTGCGCGCCAGAACCAAGTAACTCATGGGCGAAGCCTATCAGAGGCCGGCAACTGCTGCTTGCCCGGTTCTAGTCCTCTGGCCCTGAAGGAGACCTCAGCAGGCGAAGCGCATTCAGGCCGGTTCGGCAGCGGCGCAGGCACCGCACAACCCCTTGACCTCCACAACCGCTTGTTCGGGCCGGAATCCGCGCTCGTCGGCGATCCGGGACAGCATCTTCCTCACGCCCCTCGACTCCACTTCGTCCACGCGGCCGCACGAGGAGCACAGCAGAAACTGGCTCTCGTGGGCATGGTCGGGATGCTCGCACGGCAAGTAGGTCTGGGCGGATTGCAGCCGGTGAACGAGGCCGGTTCGGATCAGGAAGTCCAAGTGCCGGTAAACGGTTAGAGGCGCGATCTTGCGTTTCTGACGCTCCTCCAGCAGGCCGATGAGCTCATAGGCGGAAACCGGCCGGTCGCGGGTCAGCATTTCCGCATAAACCGCCAATCGGGCCGGGGTCAGCCGCTCGCCCTTCTCGGCGCAGCGCCTTTCGGCGAGCTTTCGCCATTTCGCCGCAAGCGGCGCCGCACTCACTGGCGGGCTAGCCCGCATAGGCTCGCTGCGCCATAGGCACGGCTATGCTTTCGCTCGAAAATGAAGCCATTCCCCGCCCCCCTTGATGCAATATGCGGGCTAGCCATTTCTGCATTGTCGCACATAGCGCCAGAGATGCGCCAAGCCCACGAGCGAGGCGCCGGCAATGGTCATCGGCTGCTCGTGCGCCGACACCGCCTCGATGAACGCGGCCAGCAGGAGCAGCCCTAAGCCAAGCAGCGCCGCGCCTGCGAATAACCTGTTGCCGCCCGCCAGCCGCGTCTTCCAGATAACACTAAGGCTTACAGGAACGGCGGCGGCGACCAGCACCTTATGCGCCAGCTCGCTCTCCGCGGCCTGGGCGGCAACCGGCATCAGCGCCGCGAGCACGGGCAGCGCAACGCAATGGAGCACGCAAAGCGTCGATATCCCGACCGCGCACATGTCCAAGCGCCCCGAACGCCCCCATCGAATCCCTGTGGAATCGACGGCCGGCTGCGCCGAAGGCTGATATTTCTCCGCCATGGAAAATTTCCCGCAACAAAATACATGTTATGTTGTAACATTGTGTAGCAACCGCGACGGGCCGTCAACGCCAATGGGCCCGCATATGTCGCTCAATCCATTCGTTGATTCAGGAGAAAAGCAATGAAAGGCAAACTACTGTGCCTGCTGGCTGCCGCGCCGTGGCTGGCGGTCGCCGCGCTCGCCGAGGAAGCGCCCGCAGCGGAAGATGCGGGCGCCATCGAGGAGATCGTCGTGCTGGCGCACCCGCTCGGACGCGAAGGGCTGGCGCAAGCCGCCGACGTGCTGGAAGCCGACGAGCTAGAGCGCAAGGCGGTGGACAATATCGGCGCAACCGTGGGCAATGAGCCGGGCATCCACAACAGTTCCTACGGCGTGGGCGCCGGGCGCCCTGTCATCCACGGCCTAGGCGGCCCTCGCGTGCGGATCATGGAAGACCGCATCGACACGCTCGATGTTTCCGTCAGCAGCGGCGACCATGCGGTCACGGTTGATCCCTTCGTCGCGGAGCGCGTGGAAATCCTGAAGGGCTCGGCCACCCTGCTCTACGGTTCCGGCGCCATCGGCGGCGTGGTCGATGTGCAAACGGGCCGCATTCCGCAGGAAGTGCCGGAGCGCATCCGCGGCGCCGTCAACCTGCGCGGCAGCGACAACGGCAACGGCAGAAACGGGAGTTTCCGGCTTGACGGCGGCAGCGGCAACATCGCCTGGCACGTCGATGCCTTCGCCCGCGAGGGAGACGACTACAACATCCCCGGGTTCGCGGAGTCCGCAGCCTTGCGGGCGCAGGAGGAAGAAGAGCATCACGACGACGATGAGCACCACGACGACCACGATGACGACGGGCATCACGACGATGATGAGCACCACGACGACCACGATGACGACGGGCATCACGACGATGATGAGCACCACGACGAGGAGGAAGCTCGAGGCCGCTTGCCGGGCAGCGGCTTGGAGACCCGCGGCGGTTCCGTCGGCCTCTCGTGGGTGGGCGACCGCGGCTTCGTGGGCGTTTCGGTCAGCAATCTCGACTCCGATTACGGCATCCCGGGCCACAGCCACGATCACGGGCACGGGCACGACGAGGACGACCATGAGGAGATGGGCCACCACGAGGACGAGGACGACGACCACCACGAGGAGGATGAACACCACGAGCATGAGGACGAGGGCGCTCCCATCGTTGACCTCAAGCAGACGCGCATCGACCTCAAGGCGGCTCTGGCCGACCCGTTCGGCGGCTTCGAGAGCCTGAGCTTCCGGCTCGGCATCAACGACTACGAGCATGTGGAGAACGAAGCCGGTGAAGCCGGAACGGCCTTCTCGAACCAGGCATGGGAAGCGCGCGCGGAGCTGACGCACGGCCCGGCCGGCGGGTGGCGCGGCGCCTTCGGCATCCAGTTCGGCGACCGCGAGTTCTCCGTGGCGGGCGAAGAGGCCTTCACGCCCCCCGTGGACACGTCGTCCGTCGGCCTGTTCTGGGTGGGCGAGCGCGCTCTCGGCAGGCTGGGGCTAGAGGCGGGCCTGCGCTACGACCGGGTCGAGCACGCTCCCGCGCAGGACAGCAGCCGCGATTTCAGCGGCGGCAGCGCTTCGCTGGGACTCATCGTGCCGCTCGGCCAAGGCTGGGAAGGCACCTTGCTGGCCGACTTCTCGTCTCGGGCGCCGGTGGGCGAGGAACTCTTCTCGGATGCCCCGCACCCCGGCACGGGCTTCTTCGAGATCGGAGATGCGGGGCTCAGCCATGAGCGGGCCCGCAACCTGGCGGCCACCCTCGCCGGCCGCGGCGACCGCTGGTCCGTGCGCGGCACCTTCTACCATACGGACTTCGCGGACTTCATCTACCAGGCCGCCACCGATGAAGAGCGGGGCGGCTTCGATGTGCGCCGCTACGCCCAAGCCGACGCCACCGTCGCCGGCTTCGAGGTGGAAGGCCGGCTGACCGTGGCCGAGTGGGGCGCGGGCCGTCTCGACTTGGGCCTCTTCTACGATAGGGTCTCACCGTCGCTGGACATCTCCGTCAACGACAACTTGCCGCTCATGCCGCCGGACCGGGCGGGTGTATCCCTCGAGTTCACGAGCGACCGCCTGCGGGCCAACGTGGACTACGTGCGGGCGGCCGATCAGGACGATATCGCCGAGTTCGAGCTGCCTACGGACGGCTACAACGATCTCCGCGCGCGCATCGCCTGGCGTTTGCGCCCTGCCAACACCACGATGGACCTCTATCTGGCCGGGCGCAATCTCACCAACGACGAGCAGCGGCTGCACACGTCCGTGGTCAAGGACCTCGCGCCGCAGCCGGGGCGCACGGTCGAAGCGGGAATGCGTATGGCGTTCTAGCGCGGATATTGCGCCAAGGGGCGCGGAGGCCGCGCAGGATTTTGCCTGCCCTTCGCCATTCCCCGCCCCCATCTCTTTAGAAACGGATGCGGCGCGTTTCCTGATCCAGCCTGCTGACGACGCTCATTGCCGCAAGCGCCGAACTCTTCGGGTTTTCGACCGTCGCATTGCCCTTGATCTCGAATGAGAACTGGCCGAAATCGCCTGTGGCGACAACCTTGTGGATGTTCTGGCCCACGTTCGGGTCGGCGATCAACCTGACCTGCGTGGCGTCGAATCCGATGCCGGCGAGCGCGACGGCGGCGGCCACGTTGGCGTTCTCGGGATAATGCGTGGCCGCGGCGCGCGCAGTGCCCTCGAAATGGACCTGCGCGTCGCCGACGAGACGATCAAGATCGAGTTTGCCGGCGGCGGGCGAGCCTTTCCAGCTCTTCGGCGGCTTGCGGCCGGTGTAGGTCACAGAGCGCAGCTTGCCGACACCCGCTGCCCGCAGGCAATCGAGCGCGCCGATGGCGCCGCTAACGAGGTAAAGCTTTGCGTTGCCTTCGGCGGCGGCCTGGTCCAGGTCGCTGTAGAGATCCGCGTTCGCCAAGCCGCCCACCGATACCGTCGTAAGATCGCAACCGCGGCGCAGTATTCCGGGGCCGTGGATTCCCAAGGCAAGGTGGCCCGCGCAGTCGATCATGTGGTCGATGTCGTCGGGCAGGTCCGGCACGGATGAAACGCAAACGGAATCCGGGAACTCGGCAGCGGTCTCCTCTAAAAATTCCGGAAGCACAAGAAGCGCGCGCACGGCGAACCCCCTGCGTTTCAGCTCGTCTTGCACGTAGCCGCCAATCGCACCCGTGCCAATGATTCCAACCCGCATCGATTCCTCCGCCTAGGCTTTCCCATTATCGCAGCACCCAACGGAATCATCCGGCCAGGGTTGAAGAACACGCTGCGCCGGATATGATGGGGGCATGAACACAACCGCAATCGTTAGCTTTGGTGCTTCTGGATTCATTGCCCTTCTTGTGGCCATCCTCGCCACTTGGCACAATACGCGCCAAGAGATAACCCGGCTTGCCGAGCGTGTAGCCCGCATTGAAGGAGTGCTATCCGTCCGTCCAGCCCCGCAGGATCAGGCCGCAGCGCAATAGCCCGCCGCCCTTATCGGTTGCACTTGCCCGCGAGCCGGAAGATGCTGGTGGAAATCCAGCCCTCTATCCCGGATTGGCAACACCTAGGCAGGCACAGCCCGATGGCTTCCGTTTTTTTTCGCCTAGGCGGAGATCGACCGCAAACTGAAGCGATGATTGCCTTTGCCGACGCGCACAAGGATCGCCATGAGGTCGGGCAGCGCTCGTGGGGGAGCTCCGAGTTATGTTGAAAGAGGACGGAGAGGGTGGGATTCGAACCCACGGACGGCGTAAACCGTCAGAGGTTTTCAAGACCTCCGCATTCGACCACTCTGCCACCTCTCCAATGATCGAGGATCAGGCAGGGATTCTATCCGCCCCGCCCATCCAAGGGCGCAGGGCTTCGGGGATGAGGATGCAGCCATCGGGCCGCTGGTGGTTTTCCAGCACGGCGATGAGGGCGCGTCCGGCGGCCACGCCGGAGCCGTTGAGGGTATGGACGAAGCCGCGCGCGGCCTTGCCCTTGAAGCGCGCGCCCATGCGGCGGGCCTGGAAATCCTTGCAGTTGCTGCACGAGGAGATTTCGCGGTAGCTGTTCTGGCCGGGAAGCCAAACTTCGAGGTCGTAGGTGATGGACGACGCGAAGCCGGTGTCGCCGGAGCACAGCACCACCCGGCGGTACGGCAGATTGAGGCGCTCGAGCACGATTTCGGCGTGGCGGGTCAGCGCCTCCAAAGCGCTGGCGGACCGATCGGGATGCGTGATCTGCACCAGCTCGACCTTCTCGAACTGGTGCTGGCGGAGCATGCCGCGGGTGTCCTTGCCGTAGGCGCCGGCCTCGGAGCGGAAACAGGGCGTGTGCGCGGCGAACTTAAGCGGCAGGTCGGCTTCGTTGAGGGTTTGGCCGGCGGCCAGGTTGGTGAGCGGGACTTCGCCGGTGGGGACCAGGTAGCCGGAGCGTTCGCCTTCAATGCCGAAAAGATCCTGCTCGAACTTGGGCAGCTGGCCGGTGCCGACCAGCGATTCGGAGTTGACGACGAAAGGCACGTAGGCTTCGGTGTAGCCATGCTCGCGCACATGCAATTCCAGCATGAACTGGATCAAGGCGCGGTGCAGCATCGCGAGGCCGCCGGTCAGGACGGTGTAGCGCGCCCCGGACAGGCGCGCGGCGGCGCCGAAGTCCATCTGGCCCAGCGCTTCGCCTAAGGCCACATGGTCCTTGAGGTCGGGGCCGGCGGGACGCGGCTCGCCCCAGCGCTTCAGTTCGCGGTTGGCGCTCTCGTCGGCGCCGTGCGGAACGGCCTCATCAAGCAGATTGGGCAGGTCCAGCTCGATCTTGCGGAGGCTGGCCAAAACGGACTTGAGCTCGATGCCGGCATCCGACAAACCCGAAGTCGCTTGCTCCACCTGGCGCTTCAGCGCATCCATGTCGCCGCCTTCGCGGGCGGCCAAGCCGATCTCCCTGGAAAGCTTGTTGCGCTCGGCGCGCAGCTTCTCCGTGCGCACCTGCCAGCGCTTGCGGCGCGCTTCCAGCTCCGCGTAGGCGGCCGCGTCGAAACCGGCGCCGCGGCGCGCAAGGCGGCGCGCCACGCGCTCCGGCTGCTCGCGCAGCAGTTTGGGGTCAATCACGATTCCGCCGCCTCGAAGATGTCCACGCCCGCAGGGATATCGGGATCGAACAGCTTGCCGTCAAGCTCGCTGTCGAAATCGAGCCGGGACAGGAGCAACCGCACGCGGCTGCCGAGTTCGTCGGAGTACTCGAGCGCCGCGGGCACGCTTCCGCGCAAGGCCAGGCGCAGGCTGCCCTGCTCCGCATCGGCGCTGGCCAAGTTGAACCATTGCAGCCCGTCCTCGAATTCGGCGGCGCTCACTTCATAGTTCTCCAGCACCGATTCCTCGCCGGCCAGCAGCGCGGCGGCGGATTCCTTGAGCTGTTCGGTCTGCCTGTACACCGTCACCTGCTCCAGTTCCTTGTCGAACACCGAGAGAGTCTTGCCATTGGCCCAGATCAGCAGCTCGTCGGGCTGAAGATAGTCGAGCCGGAACCGCCCGGGGCGGGAAAGGTAGAGGCGACCGGCGCTTTCCTTGCGTAACACGCCGTCGCCGTCGAATTCCAGTTGGGTGAAATCGGCCTTAAGCTGCCGCACCTCGTGGAAGAAGCGTTTGAGGACGGCGCCGGCATCGGCGGGGGGCGCTTGCCGGGCGGAGGCGAAGGGGGCGAGCGAGGCGAGCGAGAGGAGCGAGAGGGCAATCAAGGCAATGAATGCGCGGCTTGGGAGCGCGCCCTCCCCTGCTCCGGGAGAAGCCTGGATGCCCGCCTTTCCGCGTTTGATGCGTTTGATGCCGTCGATGCCCTCCCTGCGAGCGAAGCGCCCGCTCCGCGCAAGGCGCTTTTTTCCGGACGCGCGCATCATTCGGCCCCGCCGGCCACCACGCGGCGCTCGCCGCGGCCGTCCGGCTCGGAAACCACGCCGGCGCGCTCTAGCTCCTCGACCAATCGCGCGGCGCGGTTGTAGCCCACGCGCAAGCGGCGCTGCACGTACGAAATCGACGCGCGGCCGCTCTCGGTAACAATATCGCGGGCCTGGGCGTAGAGCTCATCCGCCTCGCCATCGCCGTCGGCGCCGGATTCCGGCTCCGCCTCCGCCGGCCCCTGCGTGACCTGCTCGTCGTAACTGGGGCCGCCGCTGCGCTTGAGCACCTCCACCACCTTGAGCACCTCGGCATCCTCCACGAACGCGCCATGCACGCGCAGCAGGTCGCCCGAGCCGGCGGGAAGAAACAGCATGTCGCCCTTGCCGAGCAGCGTTTCGGCGCCCACCTGGTCGAGGATGGTGCGGGAATCCACCTGCGAGGCCACCCGAAATCCGATCCGCGCCGGGATGTTGGCCTTGATCAGCCCCGTGATCACATCCACGGAAGGCCGCTGCGTGGCCACGATGAGATGCAGGCCGGCGGCGCGGGCCTTCTGGGTGAGCCGCGCGATCAGGGTTTCCAGCTTCTTGCCCACCACCATCATCAGGTCGGCCAGCTCGTCGATCACCACCACGATTCGCGGCAGGCGCTCAAGCTCCGGGCCCTGCTCCTCGCCGTCGCCTTCCGGCGGGCTATGCAACGGCTCGCCGGCATCCCGGGCCACCTCGATGCGGTTGTTGAAACCCTCCAGGCTGCGGGTCTTCACCCAGGACATCAGGCGGTAGCGGCGGTCCATTTCCGCCACGCACCAGCGCAGCGCGTTGGCGGCCTGGCTCACGTCGGTCACCACCGGGCACAAAAGATGCGGAATGCCCTCGTACACCGACAATTCCAGCATCTTGGGATCGACCATAATCAGGCGCACGGATTCCGGCGTGGACTTGTAGAGCAGGCTCAGCACCATCGCATTGATGGCCACGGACTTGCCTGAGCCCGTGGAGCCGGCCACCAGCAAATGCGGCATTTTCTCCAGATCCGTCACCACCGGGTCGCCGGCAATATCCATGCCAAGCCCCAGCGTGAGCGCGGACTGGTCCTGCGCATAGGCCTGGGAGCGAAGAATCTCCCCCAGGGTCACGAGCGCCCGCTCGCGGTTGGCGATTTCCAGCCCCACGGTCGATTTGCCCGGCATGGACTCCACCACGCGCACGCTGTGGGCCTTGAGCGAGCGCGCCAAGTCGCTGGCGAGGCTGGAAATGCGGCTGGCGCGAACGCCCGCGGCGGGCTGGACCGCGAACAGCGTGACCACCGGCCCGGGCGAGACCGCCGTGACCGAGGCGCCCACGCCGAATTCCTTCAGCTTCTCCTCAAGGCGCTGGGCCTGCTGGCGCAGGAACGAGTCCGACTCGCGGGCGGTGTCCAGCGGCGGGTCGGAAAGCAGGCTCAGCGGAGGCAAGCCAACGCTGTCGATCACATCAGGCGGCATGTCCAGCCGCGATGCCTTTGGGGACGCGGCAGCCTGCGGCGGCGACTCGGCGGCAGGCGGGCGCTTTCCGGCGGCAGGCCGCGCCTGGACCACTTTGCGGCGAGGCTTGGGGCGCGCAGGCGATAGCCTCTTCCGTCCCCATTCCCACAGCCACTGCCCGCCACGAATAGTGAGCCGGCCGGTTATTTGCGCCAGCGCCAGCCACGACAGCCCGGTCAGCAGCGTAAAGCCGGTCATCCACAGCGCCAGCAGCAGCACCAGGCTGCCGAAGCCCCCCAACACCGGGCCAAGCGAACCCGCAAGCCACAACCCCACGATCCCGCCGCCGATGCCGCCGCGCGCCGAGAGCTGCAGGAGGCCGCAGCCGCACACCACCACCAGCAGCCAGCCGGCGGCGCGAATGCCCGCGTCCGGCCATGACCAGTCTTGGCGCGCCTTCGCGGGCGCCAAGTACCAGGCGCTGAAACCCATGAACGCGGCGGGAAACAGATACGAGGCCTGTCCGGCCAGAAAAAAAGCGAATAAAGCAAACGCGGCGCCTGCCGCGCCGATCACGTTCGCGCCCGAAAGGCCCGCCTCGGCAGCCTCGGGCACATGGCTGATCAGGGCCACAAACATCAGCAGCCCCAGGGCCAAGCACAGCCAAAGCGCGCCCTCGCGCACGGCGCGCTCGATCCGGCTTTGCTCCTTGCCCTTCATGCCGCGCCTAATGTTATGCCGCTGCGGGGCGAACACAAACCCGGATAAACTTGCGCCCGTGCCGAATGCCATCGTCCGCCTGCTGATTCTCGGTTCCGGCCCCGCCGGCTACTCCGCCGCCGTTTACGGCGCGCGCGCCAACATGTCGCCAGTGCTGCTCGCCGGCAGCGAGCCCGGCGGCCAGCTGATGACCACCACCGACGTGGACAACTGGCCCGGCGGGCGCGAAGGACTGCTGGGGCCGCAGCTCATGGACGAATTGCGCCAGCACGCCGAGCGCCTGGGCGCCGAGATCATCTACGACCACATCGAGGAAGCGGACCTTTCGCGGCGGCCTTTCACGCTCAAGGGGGGCTTAAGCGAATACCGCGCCGAATCGCTGATCATCGCCACCGGCGCCACGGCGCGCTACCTAGGCCTGGAGAGTGAGCGGAATCACTTAGGCAAGGGCGTGTCGGCCTGCGCCACCTGCGACGGCTTTTTCTTCAAGGGCCGGCCGGTGGCCGTAGTGGGCGGCGGCAACACCGCCGTGGAAGAGGCGCTTTACCTGTCCAATCTCTGCTCCAAGGTCACGCTGATTCACCGCCGGGACGCGCTGCGCGCCGAGAAGATGATGCAGCAGCAGCTTTTCGAGCGTGCCGGGCCCGACGGCCCTATCGATATCCGCTGGGACCGCGTGGTGGAAGAGGTGCTCGGCGACGGCAACCAGGTAACGGGCCTTAAGATCAGGAGCACGAAGGAAGCGGGCGTGGTCGAGGAGGTGCCGGTGGACGGCGTGTTCATCGCCATCGGCCATGATCCCAACACCAAGCTGTTCGTGGACGCGCTCAAGCACAACAACGGCTACCTCGCGGTGCGCGGCGGGGATGCCGGCAGCGCCACCGCCACCAGCGTGCCGGGCGTGTTCGCCGCCGGCGATGTGGCCGATTCAGTCTATCGCCAAGCCATCACCTCGGCCGGAACCGGCTGCATGGCGGCGCTGGACGCCGAAAAATTCTGCGACGCCAATCCGCTTTAGCGCCGAACGGAATCGCCGCGCGCCGCCACCGGCATTTTGGCGCCCCCTAGCCTTCTCTTCGCTCCCTTCTTTCGGCGCGGATCAGGCGCTACCCTTTAGCCTGTGCGGATAAGGGTCCTTAACGGCATTTCGGAAGTCGCGGCGAGCGACTGGAACGCGCTCGCGGGCGCCCCGAATCCTTTCCTGCGCCACGAGTTCATTCACGCGCTGGAGGCATCCGGGTGCGCTTCGCCGGAGACCGGCTGGCAGCCCTGCCACCTGCTGCTGGACGGTGAGGACCGCCCCGCCGCCGCCATGCCGCTCTACATTAAAAGCCACTCGCGCGGCGAGTTCGTGTTCGATTGGGCTTGGGCGTCGGCCTACCAGCGCGCCGGGCACGCCTACTACCCCAAGCTGCTCAGCGCCGTGCCCTTCACTCCGGTCACCGGGCCGCGCTTTCTCCAGGCGAACGGCGAACGGCTGCGGGAGCGCGCCCGCTCGATGCTGCTGGCCGCGGCCGTCGAACTCGGCGAGCGTCTGGCGGCCAGCTCGCTGCACTGCCTTTTCCCTTCGCCTGAGGATGCCGAGTGGATGAAGCAAAAAGGCATGATGCTGCGCACCGACTGCCAGTTCCACTGGAAGAATGAGGGCTACGGGAACTTCGGCGAATTCCTCCGCATGTTCAGCTCGGCCAAGCGCAAGAAAGTGAACCGCGAGCGCCGGCGCGTGCGCGAAGCGGGCATCGCCTTCGAGACGCTCACCGGAGACGGTTTAACTCCCGCCCTGTGGGAGACGCTCTACCCGCTGTACGCCTCCAGCTACCTTAGGCGCGGGCAGTCCCCGTACTTGAACCGCAGTTTCTTCGAGCGCATCACCCGCTCGATGCCCGAAGCCATTGTGCTGTTCGTGGCGCGCTTGGACGGTGAAGCCGTCGCGCTGGCGATCTGTTTCCGCAGCGAGGCCGCGCTCTACGGACGCTACTGGGGCAGCGCGGGCTTCCACCACAGCCTGCATTTCGAGACCTGCTACTACCAAGGCATCGAGTACTGCGTGCGCGAAGGGTTGGCGCTATTCGATCCAGGCGTGCAAGGCGAGCACAAGCTGGCGCGCGGCTTCGAGCCGGAAACCTCGTTCTCCACGCATTGGGTGCGGCACGCAGGCTTCGCCAACGCGCTGACCGGCTACCTGGCCAGGGAACGGGAGCAAGTGGCGCGCTACGTCGAAATTGCTGGCGAGCACACGCCATTCAAGCAAGCTGGTTAGGAATGCGGGCAACGAGGGCCGGCGGCCCTCGCGCCCAACGGGATGAAAACGCGGTCTTCCTATTCGCCCGCGCTAAAGGTGTTGATGTAGGCGGCTACATTGCGGATGGCTTCGGGCGTGGGCAGGACCATGGCCATGGGGCGCATCTGCGTATCGAAGATATTGCGCGGGTCGGCGCCGCGAATGCCGGCGATGTAGTGCTCCATCTGCCGCACCGTGTACCAGTCGTGCTGGGCCGCAAGCGCCGGCGCGTTGAGCGCCTGGTTGCCCTCGCCGGCTGCGCCATGGCAAGCGATGCAGGTGGCATAGCCGATCGCGCCGGCAGCGACATCGCCTTCGATCGTAACGGGCGCGGGCGGCGGCGTCAGCGTGGCGGCGTAGGCGGCCAAGTCCTCCACGGCCTGGTCGTCCGCCAGCGTGAGCGCGATCGCGCGCATCAGCGGGCCGTAAACATCCGGCGAGGGCTGGCTGCAGGCGCCGCCCGCAGGCAGCGCGCCGTCGAAATGGCTTGCCAGTTCCGCCTCGATATCGGCGTAATCCGGCGACGACGCTTTGGCGCGCTCGAAAGTGCCGGCCACATCCGCCGTGTCGCAGTTGTCCTTGGCGCGCAGGCCGGCGCGGAAATTCTTTAACGAAGTGACCATGTACCAGTCTTCCCGGCCTCCGATCTTCGGCGCCCCGTACTTCTCGAAACCCTCGCCTTGATCGCCGTGGCACACGGCGCACACTTCATATTCCGCATGGCCGCGCACGGGATCCCCGGCGGCATGGGCGGTTCCCGCCGCGAGCATGGCGGCGGCGCTAATCATCAGGTAGGAAAGACGCTTCATACTGATCCTCTGCTTGGATTGCAAAACGGCGCGGAAGGCACCCGGCTTTGTAAGCCGGAGCAATAACCGCACCCTGTGAGGGCATCTATTTTATGCCGAACCGTGGGTACACTGCACGCATGGAATGCACGCTTTTTTTCTGCCACCGGGCCGGCTCGAACGAGTCGGGCCAACTCGATATAGGCGGCGTTTTCGACGAGCTGCGGGCGCCGGCCTTTCCGGCGCGCCAGCCACGAATGCGGCTGGCCGGACTGGTGAGCTGGAACGAGGGCGAGCGGGGGCGGGTGCCCTTTCTCATCGAGCTGCTCGATCCCGGCGACAAGGCGGTGTTCACCATCGAGGGCTTCAGCGAAGTGGAGGAGACGCCAGGCTCGGCGGCCCCGCCCCGCACCCAGCTCAACCTGCCCTTGGAGGACGTGACCTTTCCCGAACCGGGCCGCTACCGCGTGCGGCTGGAAGCGAACGGCGCGCAGGCGTACGGCCCCTCGCTCTACCTGGGCAAGGCCCGCGACAACCCCGCAGCCTGAGCGGCACCCCTTCCACCACCGCGGCCCGGCACCTAGCCGCCAGCCGCTTCCCCGCCCTAAAGCTAGAGGCCGATGCGTTGCCGTCCCCTCCGCGGAGCCCCAAGGATGGGTTCATGCGTCTCCGCGGAGGGGACGGCAACGCATCGGCCGAAGGGCCGGCAGCCAGCCCCAATAGCCGCCGCCGAGCGCCTAAGGATAGGTTCATGCGTCTCCGCGGAGGGGACGGCAACGCATCGGCGGAGGGGACGGCAACGCATCGGCGGAGGGGACGGCAACGCATCGGCCGAAGGGCCGGCAGCCAGCCCCAGCAGGAGCCGCCGAGGCTTTCAACGCCTCCCGAAAGAGCAAAGCGATATTAAGGATGGCGCCGAAACGCCGTCTTGCCGGCTTCGCTGCGGCCCGGCTTCAGTCGCGCTGTTCGGTGTACTGGAACGTGGCGATGTAGGCGATCACGTCGTTCTGCTTCTGCTCCGTGTCCAGCAGTTTCGCCATGTAGCGCATCTGGGTTCCGAAGATGTCGTCGCGCGCCGCGCCGCGCGCGCCGCTCAGGAAATCCTTGATTTGGCGCAGCAGATACCAGTCGTGCTGGTTGGAAAGCCGCGGCGAGCCTAAAAGAGTGGAGCCCTCGCCGTTTTCGCCGTGGCAGGCGATGCAACTGGCCTCGTAGATGCCGCGGCCCGCCTCCGGATCGCCGTCCACGGTGATCGGCAGCGACTCGGGCGGATCCAGCGAATGCATATAGGCGGCCATGTCCATGATCGCCTGCTCGTCCGGCACCTGCGCGATCGCCATGTTCTTCATCTGGTTGCCGTAAATGTCTTCCAGCGGCCCCCAATAGCCGCGCAGGTTGGCGCGGTAGTTGGCCAGCTGCCGCTCCACGTACCAAGCATCCTGCCTGCCGGCGGCCGGCGTGTTGAGCAAGGCGTTGCCCTCGCCCGCTTGGCCGTGGCAAGTGCCGCAGAAGAAATACAACTGCTTGCCGCGCTCAAGGTCCGGCTCGGCAGCGAAGGAAGGCAGCGGCGCGGCGCACGCCAAAAGGCACAGCGCAAATACTCTTTTCATGGACAAAAGCGGTTCACCGGCACTGATTGCGTCAGTGCGCGAACTGTACCAAAAGCGCGCCGCCATGCAAAGCGCCGCACGGGCGTTTGTGAACCCGCGCGCTATCGTGATAAGTTAGGATGCTTAAGGGCTGTTGGGCAGGAGCCCCTATGGGGCGGTCGCCGCCGGCTCGCGTGGAACGGCACGCGGCGCTTAAGGCTTTTCGCATCATCGCAACAACTGAACGGGTTGAAGGCACCTTTGGATAAAGAAACACTTCTGGAAGCGTTTCGGCGCATGAGGACGATCAGGGAATTCGAGGATCGCATCCATATCAACAGCGCGAAAGGCGAGGTGCCGGGCTTCATCCACCTTTCCGCAGGCCAGGAGGCCAGCGCCGTGGGGATTTGCATGCATCTGACCGACGCGGACCATATCGCCAGCACCCACAGGGGGCATGGCCACAGCATTGCCAAGGGCTGCGACGTGACCGCCATGATGGATGAAATCTACGCGAAACGCACCGGCTTGTGCGGCGGCAAGGGCGGCTCCATGCACATGGCCGACCTCAGCAAAGGCATGATCGGCGCCAACGGCATCGTGGGCGGCGGCGTGCCGCTGACTGCCGGCGCGGCCCTGAAGTCGGTCATCCTCGGCACCGACCGCGTGGCGGTGGCGTTTTTCGGCGACGGGGCGCTGAACGAAGGCGCCACCATGGAAACCATGAACCTCGCCAAAGTCCTGAACTTGCCGATGATTTTCGCGATGGAGGACAACGGCTACGGCGAGGCGACGCCGTCGAGCTGGGCGATTGGCGGCGACCCGCTGGCCCGGGCCAAGGGCTTCGGCCTGTCGGCCTGCGCGCTGGACGGCCACGATTTTTTCCAGATGCACGAGGCCGCGGGCCGGATCATCGAGGATGTGCGGGCCGGCAAAGGCCCCGCTTTCATGCATATCAGCGCCTACCGCTACTACGGCCACTTCGAGGGCGATGCGGCCACCTACCGGCCTGAAGGCGAAGTCGAGAAAATGCAAAAGGAAAGGGATTGCCTGATGATTTTCAAGACCAAGGCGCTGGCCACCCGGCTGGTGACGGACAAAGAGCTCGACGATATCGAGCGGCAGGTGGTCCGCTTGCTCGACGATGCCGTGGAGCACGCCCGCCAAGCGCCTGCGCCCGGCCCGGAGGACCTTGTCACCGATGTTTATGTTTCCTATTGAGCGGGCGCGGCCTTATGAGTGAAAAATCATTCCGCCAAGCCATCAACGAAGCCCTGCGCGAGGAAATGCGCCGCGACCCCGGCGTTTTCCTGATAGGGGAGGATATCGCCGGAGGAACGGGAAGCGAAGGCGAGGAGGATGCCTGGGGCGGCGTGATGGGCGTCACCAAGGGATTGCTGGGGGAGTTCGGCGCCAAGCGGGTCATCGACACCCCTATCAGCGAAACTGCCTACATCGGCGCCGCCGCTGGCGCCGCGGTGACCGGCATGAGGCCCGTCGCGGAGTTGATGTTCTGCGATTTCGCCGGCGTGTGTTTCGATCAGATCATGAACCAGACGGCCAAGCTGCGCTACATGCTGGGCGGGCAGGCCAAGGTGCCGCTGGTGATCCGCATGCAGTGCGGCGGGGGGTTCAACGCCGCCGCGCAGCATAGCCAGACCCTGCACGGCTTGTTCACGCACATCCCCGGGCTTAAGGTGGTGATGCCCTCCAATCCCTACGAGGCCAAAGGGCTGCTGATCGAGTCCATTCGCGATGACGATCCGGTCATGTTCATGGAGCATAAGTTCATGTACGACGACAAGGGCGAGGTGCCGGATGAAAGCTATGCCATTCCGCTGGGCGAAGCCTATTACAGCCGCGACGGCGAGGACATCACCGTTTGCGCGCTGGGCCGCATGGTCAACCTGTGCAACCAGGCGGCGGACGATCTGGCCCAAGAGGGCATCGGCTGCACCGTGATCGACCTGCGCAGCACGTCCCCCTTGGACGAGGAATCGGTTTGCGAATCAGTGGAGGAAACGGGGCGCCTAGTGGTGGTGGACGAAGGCTATCCGCGCTGCGGCTTCGCTGCCGATATCGCGGCCTTAGCGGCGGTGAAGGCGCAATCCGCCCTGCGCGCCCCGGTGAAACTGGTGACTCCGCCGCACACCACCATACCGTTTGCTCCGACGCTGGAGGAGCTCTATATCCCGAGCGTCGGCCGGATCAAGGAAGGCATCAAGGAAGTGTTGGCGGCTTAAGCATGGCTGGCAATATCCAAGCGATCGTGATGCCCAAGCTGGGCTTGTCCATGACCGAAGGCATGGTGGCGAAATGGCATGTGCAAGCAGGCGCCAAAGTGGCGGCGGGCGAGGCGATAGCGGATATTGAAACCAGCAAAATCAGCAACGAGCTGCAGGCGCACAGCGCCGGCGTGATCCGGGGAAGCCTGGCCGAGGAGGGGATTGACGTGCCGGTGGGCGGCTTGCTGTGCGTGCTGGCCGACGAAGCCGCCAGCGAGCGGGAAGTCGAGGCGTTCATCGCCGCCTTCAAGCCGCTCGATAGCGACCGCATCGAAGTGGCCGAAGTCGAAGAGGCAAGCGGCGATGCCTCGCGCCCGCAGCAGCAAGCTGATAAGACCCGCCCGAGCCCGTCCGGCAAGCAGCCGCCGCTGGACGACAGCCGCATTCCCGCGACGCCTTCGGCCCGCAGGGCGGCGGCGCGAGCCGGCATCAACTTGGCCGAGGTCGCTCCCACCGGCACCCGTGGCCGCGTGACCAAAGAGGATGTGGAAAAAGCCGTGGCGGCGGCTCGCCCGGCGGCGGCGGCTCACCCGGCCGCGCAATCCGCAGCAACGGCTTCATCCGGCGAGGACTACGAGGAAGCGCCGCTCACGTCCATGCGGCAAACCATTGCCAAGCGCCTCACGGAGTCAAAGCAGTCCGCCCCGCACTTCCGCTTGGTTGCGGAAGCGAACATGGACCGGATGATCGACCTTCGCGCCGACTTGGGCCGTGGCATGGAAAACGGCAAAATTTCCATCAACGACCTGCTGGTCAAGGCCGCCGCGGCGGCCTTGATGCAGGTGCCCGCGGTCAATATCCAGTTCGACGGCAGCACCGTGCGCCGCTACGCCGCCGCGCATGTTGCCGTTGCGGTGGCTTTGGAGGACGGGCTGCTCACTCCGGTTATCCGCAATGCCGACCAGAAAAGCGTGATGGAGATTTCCTCCGAAATGAGGGAGTTGAGCCGCCGCGCCAAGTCGGGATCATTGCAGCTGGACGAGCTGGAGGGCGGCACCTTCACCGTGTCGAATCTCGGCATGTTCGGGATCAAGGCGTTCGATGCCATCATCAATCCTCCGCAGGCCGCCATTCTCGCGGTGGGCGCAACGGACAAGCGCTTGATTCCCTCGGATGGCGGGGAACAGGCAGCCGCCATGATGACGGCCACGCTGTCGTGCGACCACCGGGTGGTTGACGGCGCCACCGGGGCGCGCTTCATGCAGGCGTTCAAGGCGCTGGTGGAGCATCCCTACCAGCTTTTGATGTAGAGCCCGATGAGCAAGCCGCCCGCGTTCAAGCTGCACCACGGCGCCTTGTCGGTGGGCGATTTGCAGCGCTCCATGGAATTCTACGAGCGGGTGCTGGGCTTTAAGGAATCGAGCCGGGTGTCGGTGCCCGAAATCTCCCTCGATATCGTGTTCATTAAAAACGGCAGCGACTACCTGGAATTGTTCTGCCACCAAAAGGCGAAGAGACTGCCGGAATTCTGCAAGGACAACCTGACGGACTTCCAAGTGGTGGGCACCAAGCACATCGCCTTCGAGGTGGAGGATCCGCAAGCCTTCCACCAGCACTTGAAGGAGCAGGGCGTGGACGGCTTGTCGGAAATCCACGACAACAACCCCACCTATTTCTATTTCTTTTTCCGCGATCCCGACGGCATTGCGCTGGAAGTCATCGCCCGGAAATAGCCAAGGGCCGTGCCGAACAGATATCGCCGCGCCAGCGCCCCTCCGCTTAGCGGGAAAAGCCCCTGCGGCAAGGCCCGGCCTCCTGCGGCGGGCCCATTGACATCTCACGGAGAGCAGGCATGACCGATAAAACAGCCTATTTCAGCCGCATACTGCAAACCGCTTTGGCGTTCGTTCCCGCGTGCATGGGCTTGTTCGCCTTCCTCAATAACGTGACCGACTGGACCGGCACCATGGAGCGGGTAACTTTCCCGCTGCTGTCCATGGCGGGCAACGCGGCCAGCGAGCCCCAAGGCTGGCGGGCGGTGGGCAGCCCCATGCTCGCGCACCTGGCTTACGGCTTCGTCGTCGCCTTGGAATGGCTCATGGGGCTGCTCGCCGGCTACGGAGCGGTTGGCATGATCCGGCACTGCAACGGCTCTTTGGCCGAGTTCCGGCGGCACAGCCATTGGGTTTGCCTAGCCTGCCTTCTGGGCGCATTCATTTATTGCTTTATCTTTTTCACGATTGGCGGCGACTGGTTCCTGGCTTGGAAAAACGAAAATTTGCTGTTTTTGCAGGGCGACTCGCTGAACTACGCCGCAGTGCTCGCCATCGTGTTCCTGTATCTGCGTTTTTCTGTTGACGAAATCCTGTAAAGCGGGGTATGGTTTGCTTTAAGGATCAGGATGTGGAAACCAAGCAGCGGCATCCTTAGCTGTTTGCCCCCGCCAATCACTCCTGACTTAGCATTGAATAACAGGGGATACGCTATGCGCTATTTACTTAAGCCCGTCCTTTTCCTAGGCTGTGCGGTCTTTGTGGCTGCATCGCTTCATCCAGCTGGCAAGCTCCATGCCCAAGCGGTTATGGAGGAAGTGGTGGTGACCGCCCAGAAACGCGCGGAATCGCTTTCGGACGTGCCCATTTCCATTACCGCGCTGACGCCGGAGACGCTGGAAAACGACAATATCCAGAGCTTGGCGGACATGAGCGCCATGGCGCCGGGCTTGGTGGTTGCCAGAAACGAAGGATTTTCAAGGGTGGTGTCGATACGCGGCATCGGCTTCGAGGCCACCCAGAACGTCGATGCCTACCCCTCGGCGGCGTTCCATATCGACGGGGTGTTCATCGCCGACCCGAACGCCACGAACCTGGAATTTATCGACGTGGACCGGATTGAAGTGCTGCGCGGCCCGCAAGGCACCCTGTTCGGGCAGAACTCCACCGCCGGCGCCATCAACGTGGTCAATAAAATCCCCGAGCTGGGCGAGTTCAGCGGCCATGCCGATATCGCCGTGGGCAACTACGCCCTAGTGCAGCCGCGCGGCGCCATTAACGTGCCCTTGGGCGAGACGGCTGCGGTGAGGGCGGCCGCCACCTACCTCAGCCACGACGGGTTCGCCGAGATTGTGGGCGGGGCGCGGGATATCAACGGCAACGTGAATGACGGCTACGACTTGGACGAAGCCGACAACTTTCAATTCCAGGGCAAGCTGCTGTGGCAGCCCGCCGACAATTTTTCCGCCATTTTGGGCGCCACGTTCTTTTCCATCAATGATGTGGGCGACCGCGCCCAGCGGCATGTGAACGACCCCAGCGGGGATATCAGGGAAGTCACTTCGGATACTGCCGGCCAATACGATGCCGAAAGCTCGATTTTCTCCCTCACGCTGGAATACGATGCCGGCATCGCCACCCTCAAGTCCATCACCGGCTATGTTGAATTCGACCAAGCCAACTACCTGGACAACGACAAGGGCGTGTACGACGACATGGGCGATCCGTGGTTCGCCGGCTTGGCCGCGGAGAGCGTCTCGGAGCGCGGCAGCGAAACCCTTACGCAGGAAATCAACGTCGTGTCCAATACGGACGGCATGCTGGACTGGGTGCTCGGCGGGTTCTGGCTGGACAACGAAGGCACCACTTGGTTCGACTCCGTGCGCGACCTCAACGGCAATGGCGTTTTCGACCAGGGAGGCACTTGGAGAGGCACGGCAACAACGCGCGCGGAATGCGAGCGCGGATTTATTTTTGGCGAGCGCGACTTCTGCACCAATATCGCTTCGCAGCGCAAATCCTACTCGCTCTACGGGCAGGTTGACGTGAGCTTGACGGAGCGTTTGCGCCTCACTGGCGGGCTGCGCTACACGGACGACGAGCTGGTGTTGCGCGCCGGCGGCTTCAGCGCTGCGCCGCCGGATGATCCGACTCAAAATCCGCAGGATTCGGAGCTGACCGGCAAGGCCGGGTTCGAGTTCGACCTGAATGACGACGTGATGACTTATTTCTCCTACACGCGCGGCTTCAAGCCGGCCACCGGCAACCTCACCGCGGAGAACAGCGACGAGTTCATCAACGCCGCGTCCGCGCCGGAGCAGGTGGATGCCTTCGAGGTTGGCGCGAAGGGCCAGTTCATGGACAACCAGATGAACGTGAACATCGCCGCGTTCTACTATGACTACAACGACATGCAGTTCCTCACAACGGGCGGCAACGCGACGTTCTCCGGCGGCGTGGGCAACTTGAACGAGGCGCGGGTGACAGGCTTGGAAGTGGAAATGCAGGCGCTGGTGGGCGAGGGCCTTTCCGTGGATGCCGGGGTTACTTTTCTGGACACCGAAATCACCGCCTACCAGCGGGTGCTGGACAACAACAAGAAATGGCGGGAATGCGCGGTGCCCGCGTTCCTAAGAGGCGAAAACGTCAACTTCGGCGCCGAAGCCAATCCGCGCTTCAGGGCGTGCGGTTCGGCCTTGGCCGAGAATATCAAGGGGAACCCGTTGCCCAAGGCGCCGGAACTCTCGGCGAACTTTGCCTTGAACTACGTGTTCAACACGAACTTGGGCGAGATCGATTCCAGGGTTTCGTTCATACGCCGGGGCAGCTTCGCCTCGCGCGTGTTTTCCACCCGCGAAACGGACAACCGCGGCGTTTCGCTGGACACCACCAAAGCCTACAACCTCATCAATCTGAGCGTTTACGTCAGGCCCGCCAATTACGAGAACCTCACTTTGGGCCTGCTGGTGTTGAACCTCACCGATCAGGATGCCGTCAACTCGCGCTGGAGCAACAACTTCGGCACCGCTCAAACCAGCGAGGAGTTCGTGCGGCCCCGGCAGTTCATCGGGCGGGTCTCGTATAGCTTCTAAGCCGCGCCGCGAAACCCTCTGAAATGGGCTTGCAAGGCAAAGCCGCCCTGGTGACCGGGGCGGCCCAAGGCATTGGCGCGGCCATCGCCGCGCGGCTGGCCCAGGACGGGGCTGCGGTTGCGGTCATCGATATCAATGCGGAAAAGGCCGAGGAGGTGGCCGCCGCTTTGAGGTCGGGCGGCGCCCGCGCAATGTCGGCGGCGATCGACGTGACCGACCGGGAAAACGTGGCTGAAGGAATGGGCAGCGTCGCTGCGGAACTGGGCCCGCCGCATATCCTGGTGAACAACGCCGGCGTTTATCGGAGCACGCCGCTGCTCGATGACTCGTCCGAGTCGTGGGACTTGAGCATGGACGTGATGCTGAAAGGGGTGGTGGTGATGGCCCAGGAAGCCGCGCCGCACATGATCCGCGCGGGCTGGGGGCGGATCATCAATCTGGGTTCGATGATGAGCAGCGTGGCCTACGGCGATGACCTGGCCTACTGCACGGCGAAATCGGGCGTGCTGGGCCTGACCCGGTCGCTGGCCGCCGAGCTGGCGAAGCACAACGTTTGCGTGAACGCCATTTGCCCGGGGAGCATACTCACCACCATGCTGGAGCAGGTCGGGCAGGCGGTTGAAAAGCGCGACGGGCTGGAAACGGGATCATGGCTGCAAAAAAGGGCCGGCGAAATCCCCTTGGGCCGGCTGGGCCTGCCGGAGGACATCGGCAGCGCCGTGAGCTTCTTTTGCAGCGAGGACTCAAGCTACATCACCGGCCAGTCCCTGCACGTGAACGGCGGCATCTACCAATCCTGAATCCCCCCGGCCCGGCCGGCGCAAACGGCGGATGCGTCACTCTGGTGGCTTGCGTTCTTTCTTGGTGAAGTAAGGCGCGAGGTAGAGCACGACCGCCATCGCTAGGTAGCCGGTGGTCCACTTGGTCCACACCGGCACCGGCAGGGAAAGCTGGCCGATCACGTCGCCCGCTGTGATGGTGTAGGTGTGCGTGAAGCCGATCAGCGACAGCAGCACTCCCACCATGCACCAGTGCGCGGCCACGGTGAACCGCCGCTCGATCGCATAATAGGTAATGCCCGCGAGAATCATCGAGGTGTAGATGAATCCCTGCCCCAGCGCAAACATCCCGTCCGCGTAAAAGCTGCGGATCGCGACGAAGCTGTCGATAAAGCCCTGGTTGTAGAGATTGACGCCGGTGGCCGCCCCGGCGGTTGACATGGCGTGCTTCACCGCCAGGCTCACGTAGCCGGCAATGGCCGGGGTCAGGCCCAGAACAACGGCCGGGATATGGCGCTTTTCCGCCACCTGGAAGTTCTGGGCGCACACCACCATGCCGATCCAGATCAAAATCGGCATCACCGCCTCGATGGGAATGAGGTAGGCGAACAAGCTCAAGGTGCCGGTCACGCAAACCAGCGTCCAAACGATGGCGTTGATGGTGGAGTAGCCGGCTCTGGCGCCGATTCTCTTGTAGCCCGGGTGGCCCAAGAAAATGGTGGTTGGGAAAGGCGAGCCGAAAAAGGCGGTGCCCAGGCTGCCCGCGCCGTTCGCCAGCAGCAGCGGCTTGGGCGGGTAGGCGTCGCCGGCGGCAGCCGCCGCTTCTATGTTCTGGAGGGAACCGATGAGGAATATGAAGCCGAACGGAATCACCACGGGCAGGAACTCGACGATCATCTCGAAGGAGGAGAACATCCGCATCACTTCCAGGGTGGGCAAGTGCAGCCCTATATGCTCGAGGCTGAAATCCGCGGAAGGCACCACGGAAGGCAAGCCCGTCCAATGCAGCATCCACGCCATCAGGCTGCCGCCCGCAAGGATGAGCAAGCCGCCCGGAACGCCCCCTTTGGCCTTGGCGCCGCCGAAATAGAAAACCAGCGCCAGCGCCAGCGAGGTGAATCCTATCAGGGGATAGGCGAAGGTCCGGAAAACATAATCCATGCTGATGAAAGCAAGGCCGGTGCCGGCAATCGCAACCAGCATCACCACCCTGGGCGTGACTTTGCGGATATGGTGCGCCACGAACGCCCCTAGGAACTCGATGCTGCCGGAAACCATGCAGGCCAGCAGGCCGGTGTGCCAGGCGATGATGTCGGCCGTTTCCTTGCTCATGCCCATGGCGAGCGCCTTTTGCTGGGTGGGGAACATGACTAGGAACACATAAACCACCACGGTGATGGCGCTGGCGCCGTAAGGCATGGCGCACACGTCGTCGCGATTTTCCCGTCTCGCCAGCTTCATGGCCTGCCAGGCATAAAAGCCGTTGCCGATAATCAGGCCGATGGCCGATGCCGGGAGGATGCGGTGGAAGAAAAGCTCCGGGGAGAAGCCGAGGAAATCCAAGCACAGCTTGTTCATCAGGATGAACACGAGCAGCGCGTCCAAACCGAAGGCGAAAAAGCCCTCCCAATCCCCCTTCACAAACAATTTCATCAGGTTTCAAACAGCTCCAATTCGTTGCCGTCCGGGTCCAGCACATAGACCGCCTTGCCGTAAGGGCCGGGGCCGGGCGCTCCCCGGGTGAACCGCGCGCCTTTTTTCTTCAGCTTGCGGTAGAGCGCATCCACGTTCCTGACCTCGAACGCCAGATGGTCCACCTGCTTGAGGTCGCCGGGCCCTCCGGCGGTGAGCCCCAACCCTTCCATGGTGGCGATGAACGGGCGGCCGTCGGGCAGCGGCTTGGCATCCACGCGGCGGGTGAAGCCTAAAGTGTCGAGGTAGAACTCCATTGCCCGCTCCAAGTCGCTGACCATGAGCAGGAGGTGGTGCAAATAAACCGGGCGCGGGCGCTGCTGCCGCTCCAGCCAGTGGTTGAAATCGCCGGAGGAACAGGTGATGCCGAGATACTGGCGCCACACTTTCTTGGCGCTTTCCTCCCATTCGGGGTTAACGCCCGATATGCAGTCCTCGATCGCCACCACGTCGTAGTCCCGCAAGTAGGCCTCGCGGATCGTGGTTTCCACGCAGGCGTTGGCGGTCAAACCGGCAATGAACAACGCTTCCACGCCCAGTTGCTCCAAAACCACCTCCAAGCGGGTTTCGTAGAAGGCGCCGAAGCGGTGCTTGCGGATCACGCGGGCGGGCTCCCCGACCAAATCCTTCAGCTCATCGACAATTTCCGCGTCCCAGGTGCCGGCCAGGGCGGATACGCCTTTGCGCTTGGAGGTGTGGGAAGGCAGGCGCTTGCGGCCGCGCCTGCGGTCCTCCTCGAAATGCTCCTGCACGGTCCACAGCACAGGCATTCCCGCGTCGTGGCAACGCTCGATGACATGGCGCAAGGGCTTAATCACGGCGCCCAGGCGATCCGTGTCCAGGCCGGACCGGCCCAAGGTGCCGTCCTTGTGGCAGAACGCGTTTTGCAGATCGATGACCAGCAGCGCGGACTTTTCCATGCCAAGGAGGTCGAGCGTCATGGCTTTTCGTCTTTCCTGTCCACGCCCAGCACCCCGGCGCGCGCCCAGTCCTGCAACTCGTACTCCTGGAATATGACATGCAGGCCGTCGGGCTTCGCGTTCGCATGCTCGACCATCGCATCGGTAATGGCCTTGGCTAGCTCGCGTTTTTGATCCGTGGTGCGGCCTTTCCACATTTGCACAGTCACTACCGGCATGGCTCTGCCTCCATTTTCAGTTTCCCCCATCGTACAGCGTGGTTGAAGTTGGAACATCCGCGCAGTCAAGCCCCGCCCGCGTCACTGCGGCGGCGGCCAGCTCGCGCGCTTTGCGCCTGAGGCGCGGCTCATCGACGCCCGCCACTTTTCCGTTCGCGTACAGGGCCGCGCCGTCCACCCATGTTTCCTCGATGCTCGAGGACGACGCGGAAAACACCAGCGCCTGCATGGGGTCGTGGAACGGCGTCCATTCGACGTGGTCCAGGTCGAAGAGAACGAAATCCGCCTTCTTGCCCACTTCCAGCGAGCCGATCTCGTCGTCCCACATCAAGGCCTTGGCGCCTTCGATGGTGGCCGCGCGCAATGCTTGGCGGACCGTGAACACATCGGGCTTGAGGCGGGCGTCCTTGAACATGCCGGCGGCCATGAACATCTGCCGCATCATGTTCATGTTGCCGGCGGCGGACACCCCGTCGGTGCCCAAGCCCACGGTGACGCCCGCCTCGACCAGCTCGGGGTATTTGCCGATGGCGGTGGCGCCCTTGCCCAGCTTGAACGAGGAGGATGGGCAAAAAGCCACCTTGGTGTCGTGGCGGGCCAGCGTTCGCACTTCGTCGTCGCTAACCGCAGCGCCGTGGGCGATCACGAGGTTGCGGCC
>JAPYNE010000057.1 GCA_028285945.1 Candidatus Foliamicus numerosus
AGATAGCCCTCCCGCGAAACGGGTCTGGCGCAGGCCCTCCATCCGGGTCATGCCTGTCGGAGCTACCAAAGGCGGCCTGAAGACCGGTCTCCTTTATATAGAAAACATCAACTATGCCGACTGCACCTATGACGGAGGCCAGCGTAGTTGTATTTTTCCCGACTCCTAGCCGGAGGCAAACCCTGCCGGCTCCGCCGCCGGTCCGATTCGGTCGCAAGATGCGTTGGCGGAGTCCTCCGCCTGCCGCGAGGCGGTTTTCAGTGTGCTCGGCTAGGGAGTCGCTGTAGGCGCGAGGGCGGCTTCGAATGGCTATGCTGAGGCGAAAATTGATACCGGTTCGCAGCTGCGAAAGGGCGGCAAAATGCCGCGCCATTCAATTTGTGGGGTAATCGGGACAATTGCCGCAATGCAATTCGTCGCGGCTGTGGAATAATCGCTGCCTGAGGACACATGCGGGAGCACGCAGCACAATGAACGACAATCGGGAACGGGCGCTGGCGGCGGCGCTGTCGCAAATCGAGAAGCAGTACGGAAAAGGCTCGGTCATGCGGATGGGCGGGGCCGGCGCGGTGCGCGATGTGGAGGTTGTTTCCACCGGCAGCCTGTCGCTGGACTTGGCGCTGGGGATTGGCGGCTTGCCGCGTGGCCGGGTGGTGGAGATCTTCGGCCCGGAATCCTCGGGCAAAACCACGCTGACCCTTGGCGTGGTGGCGCAATGCCAGAAGGCCGGCGGCACCGCCGCATTCGTGGATGCCGAGCACGCGCTCGATCCCGTCTATGCCCGGCGGCTCGGGATCGATGTGGACGACCTGCTGGTGTCGCAGCCGGACACCGGCGAGCAGGCGCTGGAGATCACCGACATGCTGGTGCGCTCGGGCGCCGTGGATGTGGTGGTGGTGGATTCGGTGGCCGCGCTCACGCCCAAGGCGGAGATCGAGGGCGAGATGGGCGACAGCCATGTGGGCCTGCATGCCCGGCTGATGTCGCAGGCGCTGCGCAAGCTCACCGGCAACATCAAGCGCTCCAACACCATCGTGATTTTCATCAACCAGCTGCGCATGAAGATCGGCGTGATGTTCGGCAACCCCGAAACCACCACCGGCGGCAACGCGCTGAAGTTCTATTCCTCGGTTCGCTTGGACATCCGGCGAATCGGCGCCATCAAGCAAAGCGACGAAGTGATCGGCAACCGCACCCGGGTGAAGGTGGTCAAGAACAAGCTGGCGCCGCCGTTCAAGATGGCCGAGTTCGATATTCTGTTCACCGGCAACCAGTACGGCGTGTCGCGCGCCGGCGAACTCATCGACTTGGGGCTATCCAGGAACCTGATTGTCAAGTCCGGCGCCTGGTACAGCTACAAGGACGCCCACATCGGACAGGGCAAGGAAAAGACCCGCAGCTACTTGAGCGAAAACCCCGAGGTGGCGGACGAGATCGAGGCGCAAATCCGGGGCGCCGGCAAGGCGCCGGAGGAACCGGCCGAGGCCGCGGGTGCCTGAATTTTCCGGCGGCCCGGACGCCGCGCGGCATCCGCGCCCCCGGGAAGGAGGGCAGGAGGCGCCCGGCGAAGGCGAGCCGCCTGCGGTTGCGGGCGGTCGCTGTGCCCTCGATGCCGGGCTGGGCCTGCTGGCGCGGCGCGAGCACTCCGTTGCGGAGCTGCGGACCAAGCTCGCCGCGCGCGGCTACGCATCCGGCGACATCGAGGGGACTCTGGAGGAACTGGCCCAACGCATGCTGCTTTGCGACCGGCGGTTCGCCGAGGCCTTCCTGCGCTCGCGTGCCGAGCGCGGCCAAGGGCCGCTGAGGATACGCGCCCAGCTGATGCGGCGCGGCGTGCGTTCCGGGCTGATCGATGCGGCATTGGACGGCGCCGAGGCGGATTGGGACCAGTGCGCGCAGGCGGCGCGGCGCAAGCGGTTCGGCCCGTCGCTGCCTGCGGAACGCGCCGAGCAGGCTCGCCAAGCGCGGTTTTTGAGCGGGCGCGGCTTCTCGTCGGGCCAGGTGGCGCGGGCGCTGCTTGCGGATCGGACGCAATGAAAGCCTCCGAGATCCGCTCCGCTTTCGTTGACTATTTCGTGGGCCGCGACCACCGCTGCCTGCCCGGCTCGCCGCTGGTGCCGCGCAACGATCCCACGCTGCTGTTCACCAACGCCGGGATGGTGCAGTTCAAGGATATTTTCCTGGGGCGCGAGCCGCCTCCGCATCCGCGCGCGGTGACGGTGCAGCGCTGCCTGCGGGCCGGCGGCAAGCACAACGACCTCGACAACGTGGGCTACACGGCCCGCCACCACACCTTCTTCGAGATGCTGGGCAATTTCAGCTTCGGGGACTATTTCAAGCGCCAGGGAGTGCGGCTGGCCTGGGATTTCGTGACGAAGGACTTAGGCCTGCCGCCCGAAAAGCTCCTCGTGACCATTTACGAGGACGATGACGAAGCAGCCCAATGCTGGCGCGAGGAGGCCGGGATCGACGATTCGCGGATCATCCGGCTGGGCGGTTCCGGCAACTTCTGGTCGATGGGCGATACCGGCCCTTGCGGCCCCTGCTCGGAGATCTTCTACGACCACGGCCCGGACGTGGCCGGCGGCCCGCCGGGCAGCGCGGAGGAGGACGGCGACCGCTTCGTGGAGATATGGAACCTCGTGTTCATGCAGTACGACCGCGATGCCGAAGGGCGTCTCACGGCCCTGCCGAAACCCTCGGTCGATACCGGCATGGGACTGGAGCGAGCCGCGGCGGTGCTCCAAGGCGTAAGCAACAACTACGAAATCGACCTGTTCCGCGACCTCATCGCCGCCGCCGCCGAAATCACGGGCGCCGGCGACTTAGGCTCCAACGCGCTGAAGGTGATCGCCGATCACGCGCGCGCCGCGGCGTTCCTCGTGGCCGACGGCGTGTTCCCCTCCAACGAGGGGCGCGGCTACGTGCTGCGCCGCATTATTCGGCGCGCGCTGCGCCACGGCCACGACCTCGGCGTGAACGATGCCTTCCTGCACCGGATGGTGGAGCCCATTGAGGAGGCGATGGGCGCGGCTTTCCCGGAACTGGCGGAATCGCGCCCGTTGGCCGAGCGGGTGCTGCGTTCCGAGGAAGAGCGGTTCGCGGCCACCTTGGAGCAGGGCATGCGCTATCTGAACCGGACGCTGGAGGACGCGCGCGGCGGCGCGGTTCCGGGCGAAAAGGCCTTTGTGCTCTACGACACCTACGGTTTTCCTGTGGACCTCACCGCCGACATCGCGCGCGGGCGCGGGCTGTCCGTCGATATGCCGGGCTACGAGGCCGCGATGGCCCGGCAGCGCGAGCGGTCCCGCAGCGCTTCGGGCATGAGCGCGCAGCCGCGCGATTCGTCCGGGAGCGGGGGCGACGGCCCTGTGGCGCACCCGCCCCCGATGGCCCCCGCAAGCGAGTTCACAGGCTATGAGTGCCTGGAGAATAGCGCCCGCGTGGTCGGGATCCGTGTTGGCGGCGAGGAGGCGGAGCGCGCGGGCGAGGGCGCGCAAGCGGCGCTGGTGCTGGACCGCACGCCGTTTTACGCCGAAAGCGGCGGGCAGGTGGGCGACACGGGCGTGCTGGCCGGAAATGGACTGCGCTTTGAAGTCCAGGATACGCAGCAGAAGCCGGCGGGCCGCGCGCATATCGGCTTGGTGGCCGGCGGCGAACTGCGTTTGGGCGACGAAGTGACCGCCACGGTGGATGCCGACCGCCGCGGCGCCATTGTTCTGAACCATTCGGCCACGCATCTGATGAACGCGGCGCTTCGCAAGGTGCTGGGAAAGCATGTGGCGCAGAAGGGCTCGCTGGTGGCGCCGGACCGCCTGCGGTTCGATTTCTCGCATTTCGAGGCGGTGTCGCGGGAAGACCTGGACCGCATCGAGGACGAAGTCAACGGGCAGATCCGCGCCAACCAGGCCGCGCAGACCACCGAGATGGCGCTGGACGAGGCGATCAAGGCCGGCGCCTTGGCCATGGCGGGGGAGGACTATGCGGACCGGGTCCGGGTGCTGAGGCTGGGCAGCTACTCCATGGAGCTTTGCGGCGGCACGCATGTGGCCCGCACCGGCGACATCGGCATGTTCGTTATCGTCTCGGAGTCGTCCGTGGCCGCGGGCGTGCGCCGCATCGAGGCGGTTACCGGCGCCCGGGCGCTGGACTGGGCGCGCAACCTGCGCCGCCGGATGGACCGCTTGGCGGGCCTGCTCAAGGGCGGCGCGGACGATTCGGAGGAAAAGCTGTCGGCGCTGATGAATCGCGCCAGAAGCCTGGAGAAGAAGCTGGCGCAGGCGCAGGCGAAGCTGGCCGAAGGCGGCGGCGCGGACGGGCCGCCGGTCGCGCGGGTGGCGGGCGTCAACCTCATTGCCATGCGCCTCCACGACGATGCCGACATGAATGCGATGCGCGGCGCGGCGGACCGCTACCGCGACCGGTTCGCGCCGGCGGCGGTGGTGCTGGGCACATGCGACGGCAGCGGCAAGGCGCGCATCGTGGCCGGAGTGAGCAAGGCGCTTGAGGAGCGCGCGCCGGCCCGCGAGCTGGCGCGCATGGCGGCCGAGCGCCTAGGCGGGAAAGGCGGCGGCCGCGCCGATTTCGCGCAGGGCGGAGGCCCCTGCGGGGAAGCGCTGGACGAGGCCCTGGCCGCGCTTTCCGCTTGGCTTGAACAACGCCTCGGCGAACATTCCTGAAAGCGACGGGCATCGCAAATGCCGCTCAGCACCCACATCAAAATCATGTATCTGAATCCGGCGGGCGACTCCGCCGACGATGAAATGTTCGCGGACATGGCCAGAACCTACAAGTACCCCGGGACTGCGGCGGACATTGTTTCCTTCAACCCCGCTACCGTTCCGCCGAAGATGACCGATCTGGAATTTCGGTCGTACGAAGCGCTGACCATCGCCGACACGGTGAAAGCCGCCAGGCAGGCATCCAAGGAAGGCTACGATGCCATGGCGATTGGATGTTTCTACGATCCGGCGCTGGCGGACGCGAGGGAGATTTCCGGCGACACGATCGTTGTGGCGCCCTGCCAAGCATCGATCATGCAGGCCATGACGATCGCCAACAACTTTTCAATCATCATAGGCGAGGACAAGTGGCGCGACCAGATGAGGGATACGGTCTATCGGTACGGATACAGGGACAAGCTGGCATCGTTTGAGTCCGTCGGGCTGCGCGTCGAGGAGTTTCACACCGATCCTGAGCGCACCATCGCCCTAATGAGGGAGGCTGGCCGCCGGGCGCTGGCAGGCCATGCGGAGGCGATCATCCTGGGCTGCACCATGGAGATCGGCTTCTACCGCGAACTCCAGCAATTTCTGACGGAGGAATCCGGCGGCAGGAACGTCCCTGTCATCGATTGCTCCATAGCCGCGCTCAAAGCGGCTGAGGACGCCGCGCTGCGAAGACGGATTGGCTGGACCAACAGCCGCGTTGGGGGCATGCGGCCACCATCGGAAGCGGAACTTGCGAAGTTCGGCATTTTTCAGGACGGCTACACATTCGGAAACATTATTCACGTGCCGGCAGGCGGAACGGACCGCGCTTAGCGGCGGAAGGCCTCGGCTTTCGGCCTCAGGGCAAATCACTCAAAAAGAGGATTCGCCGCTCATGCCCCACCGCCCCCCGGCCCGTAGCGGGCGCGGCAATCCGCTCGCAAGCCCTGTTATCATCAATTCGCTGAAAGCGGGTGCCAGAGAGCATTCGGCATTGGCGCTTACATCATAGATACCGGAGACGAACCATGAGGCGGATCAGCACAATCCCCAAGCTGTTTGCGGGAGGAATTGCGTTAGCATTGATCCTGGAGCCCGGGCTTGCCCAGCAGACTCTTGAGGAGATCGTGGTGACAGCGCGCAAGCGCTCGGAAAGCCTTCAGGAAATCCCCGAGTCCGTTACTGTGATTGACGCCGATCTTGTGGAGGCGGCACGAATCAACAACATCAAGGACTTCTCGGCGCTGGTGCCCAACCTTCACGTTTCGACCAACTTCCGGCAAGGATTGAGCTTTGTAACGATCCGCGGGCTGATCACTCCGCAGGTGGGCGAGGCGCCGATCGCCTTCGTGGTTGATGGCGTCACCGTGCCCAATCTCGAATTCATCAACCAGGACCTGGACCAGATTGAGCGCATTGAGGTGCTGCGGGGCCCGCAAGGCGCGCTGTACGGCAAGAACGCCATTGGCGGCGCCATCAACATTATCACGAAGCAGCCCGGCGAGGAGCTGGAAGGATATGTGGACTTGTCCCTCGCCGAAGGCAATGACCGGCGCATCGCGGCTTCCATCGGAGGGCCGCTTGCGGGCAGCTCGGTTCGCTTTCGGCTTTCCGCCGACTACCGGGATTTCGATGGCCTGATCACCAACGACTTCCTCGACGAGAAAGCGGATTATGTCGATGGCGCCTTCGGCGTGCGGGGCCTTCTCGCGGCGGATATCGACGAGGCGTCAAGCCTTGCGCTGCATGGCCGCTATAGCAACACCACCCAAGGAACGAATTACATGTCCTTCATCACCCTGGAGCAATTGAATGATTTTTCCATCGGGCCGAACATGAACGCGGTGGGAATCGACGAGCAGGAGATCTGGACGGTGTCGGCGAAATACGACCGGGAGCTGCCGGGAGGCGGCTTGCTGACCGCCATAGCCGGACTGAACCACTCGCGCGACGACCAGTTCTCGGATGCGGATTTCACCAGCCTGCCCGCCGGCGATGCCAATTTCGACTTTCCGAGCACCCAGATCAACCTGATCGAAGAGGATTCCCTCAACCTAGAAGCGCGGATCAGTTCGCCCGACGACGCGCGGCTGCGCTGGCTGGCCGGCGCGTTCTTCGAGACCCGCGACCGCATTGTTCAATTCGACCAGATTTTTGACGACCCGGGCACTGCCCGCGTGACCTTGGCCGACGCCAAACCGCTGCTTGTCAACAGCAACGACCACGATCCGGCTGATCTGTCCGTGACCGTGTTTCCCACCGACGGCGAACGAACCAACCAGGACACCTCCGCCTTCGCATTTTTCGGGCAGGTGAACTATGACCTGTCGAACGCTCTGGAGGTGACGCTGGCGCTGCGCTACGACGAGGAGGAGCGCAAGGCGATCGATGAGCGGGTTCGCTTCACGGACGATTCGAGGGTGGAGGACACGTTCAGCGAACTACAGCCGAAACTGTCCGCCGCCTGGTCGATCGCGGACAACGCGCTGGCGTCGTTCACCTACTCGCGCGGTTTCCGGTCTGGCGGATTCAACGAATACGCCCCCACTGTCACGCGCTTCTACGGGCAGGAAGTGTCCGACACTTTTGAAGTGGGCGTGAAGACCTCGTGGCTGGGTGATCGCCTGACATTGAACGGGGCGGCTTTTCACATCGCTCAGGACAATGCCCAGTTCACGCGCTTTAACTCCACCACCTTCACGCTGGAAAACCTGAATGTGGAGGAAGTGGGAATCAACGGATTTGAAGCCGAGCTGGTCCTGCGCGCCACCGACACCCTCGATTTCCGATTCGGCTTCGGCGTGATCGACAACGAAATAAAGAAAAACAGCGGCACCGATCCGAACACGGGGCTTGATTTGGCCCAAACGGTGGGCAACACAATGCCGTATGTGTCCGACTACAACTTCACGGCGAGCCTGGATTTCAACCAGCCTTTGGCGAATGGCAGATGGCTGCGCGCCCGGCTTTCCGGGAACGCCATGGGGCCGCGGTCGTTCGACATCTTCAATGATTTGACCGGAGAGTCCGATTCGCACTTTTTCTTCGATGCCGGCATCGGGCTGTACAGCGATGACTGGACGGTTTCGCTGTATGTCAGCAATCTCACGGATGAAGATGCCGCGGAAACGGTATTCTTCTACAATCCGCTCATCCGGTTTCCGAATCAGCCTAGGCAGGCTGGCGTTCGCGCACGCTATATGTTCTAGGCCGGTCCGTTCGGCCTGCTCCCTCGCTCTGTGTTCATCCCCGCCTCTTGGGAGGCGCATGAGCTCGTTTTTGGGGATTGGGTGGGGGTGCTGTCTTGTTTCCTTGCCCTCTGCTTGGCCCCTGCCTCTTGGGAGACGCATGAGCCCGTTCTGTGGGGATTGGCGGGGTTCTGTCTTGTTTCCTCGCCCTCTGCTTGCCCCTGCCTCGCGGGAGACGCATGAACCCGTCCATGGGGCTCGGCGGCGGCTCCTGCCGCCGACGCTCCCGCCACGGAGCCCGCAGGGATGCGCTTGCCGGCGTCTTCGGGGAAGCAGGACGGCAAAACAGCCGAAGGGTTAGCAAGAGAGGCGGCTTGAAAACGGACGACTATTCGCGCAGCCGCGTTCCCGACAGTGCAACCGTCGGCGGCTTCCGCATCGCGGTGGTGGTGTTCGGAATCGGCGTGACCCTGCCGGTTTTTTTCGTCGGTTCGGAACTGGCCGCCGGGCTTGGTTTCCGGGCCGCGGCGCTGGCGATGGCGGGCGGCTGCGCCCTAGTGGCGGCGTTGATGGCCGTAACCTCCGTCATCGGCGCCCGAACCCGCCTGTCCACCTACATGTTGATTCAATTCGCCTTCGGCACTACGGGCGTGCGCTGCGTCAACATCCTGCTTGCCGTTACGTATGTGGGCTATTTCGCAGCAACCGGCGACCTGTTCGGCAAAGCGATCCGGGAGGCGCTGCTGGCATTCTATGCCTTGGACGTTCCGCGTCCGGTCTGCGCCGCGGCAGGCTGCGCGGCCATGACGCTAACGGCCATGTACGGATTCAGATTGATCGAGAAGTTCTCCCGCTGGACGGTTCCGGCACTGGCCTTGTTCATGGGCTACGTGGTTTACCTAGTGGCACGGCAAACCGATTTCCAAACCATCCTGGGCGCAGCCGGTAGCGGCGGAATATCCTTCGGGATGGCGGTTTCCACGGTGATCGGCACGAATATCCTGATGGCCGTCTCAGGGCCGGATCTAACCCGCTACGCGCGCACCGAATGGGAAGGCGTCAAATCGGTTTCCGGGCTGGCGGCGGGCTATCCGCTCATCATGCTGGCCTCGGCCATTCCGACGCTGGCACTCGGCGAAACCGACATCATGCGAATCATGATCGGGCTCGGCATCGCCATTCCGGCGCTGTTCATCCTGGTGTTCTCGACTTGGACCACCAACACGGTCAACCTCTACTCGGCAGTGCTCACGCTGGCCGCCTCGTTCGGCAAAGTGTCCGATCAGCGCCTTGCCTTGGGCGCGAGCGTGCTCGGCACGGCCGCCGCAGTGATGGGCATCATGGACTTTTTCCTTCCCTTCGTGCTCTTCATCGGCATCGCGGCCACGCCCATTGCCGGTGTTTATATTGCCGACTACTTCATTGTGAACCGGCGGCGCTACAAGCTGCGCGAACTGCCGGGCCGGCCGCGAATCGGCTACGCGGCGATTGCCGCTTGGCTTGGCGGATCAGCGATTTCCTTTGTTTCCAGCGAACAACACATTACCCTATCCGCTGTTCCCGCTCTTGACGGCCTAATCGCCGCGTTCGCGCTCTACCTAGCCCTGCATGCCGCCGAAGCGAGGTTCCGCTCGCGGTTCTGAAATCCAAGAGAGGTCCGCATGAAAATCCTTGCCGCATCCCCAACCCGACCTTGGCTCGCCCGCTTGCGGTGGCTCGCCGCCCTATTGCTGGTTGCGGGCGCGGGCCACAGCCAGCAGACCGTGGAAATGAATCTGGAGCTTGGCTCCGTCGCTGATTATGGCGCGTCGCCTTGGTACACGGAAGATATCCGCATTGGCGCGAGCAAACTGAAGCTCGCGCTGGACAACGGGGCCGATTTCATCTGGGCCACTTCCGACCAATGCGCCACTCCGGCCTGCAACGCGCATGCGAAGGTCGATACTTCCCAAACCGGCTTTAAGTGGCTCGACAAAACGCCCGCGACACGATCATTTGGCTCTTGGGGCGATATGACCACATGGACGGGCGCCGTCCCATTCGGCACGCCCGCAGGGACGCTGCCGCCGCTCGCGTTCTTCGCGTCCGTTAACTATCAGGGGAGCCAGTTTCAATATCTGGCTTGGGACGGCGGCATCGGGCTGCCCGCCCGCAGCGACAAGACCACGGCTCCCAGCGCGTTTTTCCCGAAACTGCTGATGGATGCGGGCTACGTGTCCAAGCCTGTTTTTTCGCAAGTGACAAACCCTGGCGGCAAGTCAGGCAAGTTCGTTTTTGGCGGAGTGAACGAAGCTTACATATCCGCTGGCACCGCAACCATCTTGCCGCCCAAGCCGGAGCCAAGAACCGATGACGTATGGGGAACCGAGCTGGACAGCCTTTCGGTGGGCGATATGGCGATCAATCCTCTCGACGGCGCGGTCTTCTTTCTCGACACCGGCTCCTCCCGCTTCAAGGGCGATAGCCAGTACGTTCTTCCGGTTCTCACCGAATTGATCCGTTACAAGGATTCCTCAGGAAACGCGATTTTCGAGAAAGTCCTGCAGGACGGCAACTGGGCCGGTCTCGCCTATGCCTCCGGAGCGCCCGGCGACTACGAAAACCTTCCCGCAATCACCCTTCGACTTGGAACGGATTGCGGAAACGCAGCTGGGAAAAGAGCGGTTGTCATGCTCTCCCCGGCGCAGTATTCATATCAGGTGGAGGCGGGCGACCGCGCCGGCCAATGGGTGGTTGCCTTCCGGATACTGAAGGAAATTGGAGGGCTGCTTGTGGGTTCGACATTTCTGGACTTGTTCCATACAAGCTACGAATACGAAATCGACGGCGAGGGCAACTACACGCAAGGGAACATGCTGCTTTACGGGAAATCGCCTGATTTCGGGCCGGGGCCGGCCGGGTATGAGTGCGAATCCTCTTTTTGAGTGGTTTGTCCTTATGCCGCATATTTGCAGCCAGATACAGGCTAAAGCCCTGTGCTTGCCACTGCCCTCGCGGGAGCGTCGGCGGCAGGAGCCGCCGCCGAGCCCCGTGGATGGGTTCTTGACCTTCCAGGTCAAGCTTCAAGTCGTCATGCGTCTCCAGCGAGGGCAGTGGCAAGCATAGGGCGAGGGCAAGCATACGGGTGCAATAAGCGGGACTAGCCCGGGCCCGGGCAATTGAAATCGCGCTTTGCTTGGGCGGGCGAGATATAGCCGTCGCGCAGGTCGTTGGCCACCGCTTGTGCGGACCGCTTTCCCGGGTTGCCCCAGCCGGCGCCGGTGGCGGTGTAAAGACGCACCCGGTCGCCCGGTTTGAGTGCCACCCGGCTTGCCATGGTGAGCGGACCGGATTCCTCGCCGCCGGATAGGACCATGGCGTAATTGACCGAGCCGGGCATTCCCGCAGCGATGCCGCCGGACGGCGTTGCGCCGCGGCCGAAAAATGTTGAAAGCTCGACGCCCTCGCCGCTGATTTCGTATTCCAGCACAGCGCCAAGGCCGCCGCGAAATTCGCCCGCGCCGGCGTTGGCATGGTGCAAGGCGTATTCGTTCACCCGAACTCCGTAGCGGGCTTCCTGGATCTCCACGGGAATATTCGAGGTCTCGCCGTTGCCGACGCAGAACTGGGCGTTTTCGCCGTCCTTGTTAGCGCCGGCGCCCCATCCGCCCACCAGCGGCTGCACCAAAATGTAAGGCTCGCCTCCGCCCGGCCTGTTTCCGGACAGCACCATTGAGCACACCGAGCCGAACTGTCCCGCCGTCAAGCGGCCCGGCATGGCGGGCGCAAGCGCACGGCGCATCACGTCCGCCGCCGCGACCATGGCCTCGAAATACGACGAGGTGGGCGCGGGTCGCGTGGCCGTCAGCACCGTGTTGTCGGGACAAATGACGGAGAGCGCGCGGAAACACCCGTCGTTCGCGGATATGCCCGCGCCCACGATGCCCATGAAAACTTCCCGCGCGGCCGACATCAACGCGGGGCGGGTGCAGTTGATGGGCCCGGGCGCCGCTCCGGCGGTTCCGCTGAAATCGGCGATGAACCGCGAGTCGTCGATGCGGATTTCCACCGCCACGTCGAAAGGGCCGTTGCCCAGCCCGTCGCTATCAATGCGGTCCCGCGCCGAGAACCGGCCCTTGGGCAAATGCGCGAAAGCCTCCCGCACCATCTGCTCGCCGTGGTCGAGCAGCGCTTCCGTCGCCCGCAAGGTGGCATCGCAGCCGTATTTTTCCAGCAGCGCGACCAGCCTTCGCTCGCCCACCCGAAGCGCAGCGATACCGGACCAAAGGTCGCCCAGCGTCATGTCGGGCAGCCGCACATTGGCGCGCAACATGTCGGTCAGGCCCGTGTTGACCGCTCCCCGGCGGCAGAGTTTGACCACCGGGAACTGCAGACCTTCCTGGAAGACATCGGTGGTGCTGGTGCTGAAGCTGCCAGGATTGGCGCCGCCCAATTCAGTCCAGTGCGCCTTGTTCGCCATCCAGGCAACCAAGCGTTCCCCGAAGAATACCGGCTTGAGCAAGGTCACATCCGACAGGTGGGTGCCCCCGCCGCCATACGGATCGTTGGTGATGAAGACATCGCCGTCTTGAATGCCGTCGCGGTCGAACTTGTCGAGCACGTCGCGCACGGCACCGTCAAGGGCACCCACGAAGCCCGGTATGCCCATGCCTTGGGTCAGCAGCCGCCCTTCGGCATCGGTGATGCCAATGCCGAAATCCAAGGTCTCGTAGATGACGGGACTCATGCTGGTGCGCTTTTGCGCCGCGAACATTTCCTGGCCGATAGCGTTCAGCGCGCCCTTGATGATTTCGCGGGTGAAGATGGCCTGGCCCATATTCCTGCTTTCGGGTGTCATCAGGCCGCGCGCCAGCGCAAATGAAGGCCGCCCCAGCCATCAATGGACGCGGACGCGCCCGGGGGCGCCAGAATCACTGAATCAGGCTCCTCGATGACTGCCGGGCCATGGATTTCCGCGCCGCCGGCAATCGCGGACCTGTCGAATACCGAGGCTTGCAGTTCGCCGTGCCCGTCGAAATGCACAGCCCGGCTTCCAATCGCCGCGATTGACGCATCGCCGCCGTTGGCGCTGTCCTCAGGCTCCGCGGCGGCGTCCGGCGCCTGGCTGATGACAGCCAGATGAAAATTGACAATCTCGGCGGGGTTGTCGAGCCGGAAGGAAAACTCGCGCTCGTGAACCGAGTGGAACCTATCCAGCAATTGCTCGAAATCGTCCTGGGCAGGATCGAATGGCACTTCCACGCTGTGCTCCTGCCCGTGATACCGAATGTCCAGCAAGCGCAGGCAGGTGATTTCGCCCGACATGGCCGCGTTGCCCGAGAATTCCCGCCGGGCATCGCGCTCCATGCTGGCCAAAGTATCAACGATCCAAGGCATGCAATCGGCATTGAGGCGGCGCATGGAAGTCATAATGCGGTCTTGGCGCGGATCCAGCGCCAGCATGGCCCAAGCCGAGAACACGGCGCTGTGCGGAGGGATCACCACTTTGCCGATTTC
>JAPYNE010000058.1 GCA_028285945.1 Candidatus Foliamicus numerosus
CGCCGGAGGCCGCGGCTCGATGGAGTCGTCCATGGCCGCGCTGACGCCCTACGCCGCCGTGGACGCCGGGCGCTTCTCCGCCTGGGGCGCGCTCAGCGCCGGCCGCGGCGGCATGACGCTGACGCCGGAGCGGGGCGCGGCCGTCGAAACCGACATCGACCTGCGGATGGGCGCCGCGGGCCTGCGCGGCGAGTTGATGGACTTCGGCGACGGCTTGAGCCTGTCGCTGGTCTCCGACGCCATGGCGATGCGCTCCTCTTCCGGGGCGGCGGCCGGGATGCCGGAGGCGGAGGCCGGGGCGAGCCGCGTCCGGGCGGCGGTCGAAGCCTCCTGGACCCGCCAGATGGAGGAGGGCGGGCAATTCTCGGCGCGGCTTGAGGGCGGTTTGCGCCGCGACGGCGGCGACGCGGAGGAGGGCTTCGGCGCCGAGGTGTCCGCCGGCCTCTCGTGGATGCAGGACGGCCTCACCTTCGAACTCGAAGGCCGCCACCTGGTCACGCATGAGGACGGCGATTTCAGCCAGACGGGCGCCTCCGCATACCTCGCTTGGGATGCTTGGAACCTAGGCGGCCTCGGCCCGTCCGTGTCGCTGCGCCGGCATTGGGGCATCGCCACGGCCAGCGGGCTGGACCAACTGTTCGCCATGAGCCACTTGGGCCGGTTCGAGCTGGAGTCGGGGGCGCGCAGGCTCGACGCCGAGTTCGGCTGGGGCCTGCCCCTGCTCGGCGGGCGCTTCCTGGGCACGCCCTTCCTGCTGCACGGGGGGACGCGGGGCGGCGGCAGCCTGCAAACGCTGGGCTGGCGCACGGAGCCCTTGGGGCCGGACGGCCGGATCATGGGTGTCGGTATGGCCCTCAAGCTGGTGCGCCGCGCCGGCGTCGCCGGCGAAAGCGACCGCGGCATCCTCCTAGAAGCCCGCTTGGGCTTCTAGGATCGGCCTCCCTGCCGGGCGGCGTCCCGCCGTGTATATCAATTTTTGGTACGCCGCCGAGCGGTCCGGGAAGCTCGCGGCCGATGCCCCCATCCGGGTTCGCATGCTCAGCCACGAATTCGTTCTGTTCCGCGATTCCAAAGGCAAGGCCCATTGCTTAAGCGACACCTGCATCCATCGCGGCGCGGCGCTGTCGGGCGGCAAAATCAAGGGCGACTGCGTGCAATGCCCCTACCACGGCTGGCAGTACAACGGCGATGGCCGCTGCGTGAACATTCCCTCGCTCGGCCCGGAAGGGCGCACCAAGGTGCCGCCGCGCGGCCAGGTTGACGCCTATCCCACCGAGGAGCGCTACGGCTTGATTTTCGTGTTTCTGGGCGATCTGCCCGAACAGGAGCGCCCGCCCATCATGCCGATTCCGGAATGGGACAAGGACGGCTGGCGGGCCAGCGCTGCTATGGACTACCACTGGGATGCCAACTACGAGCGCGCTGTGGAGAACGGGCTGGATCCGGCCCACAACGAGTTCGTGCATCCCACCCACGGCTATTCCGGCGAGCGCGAAGGCTACAAGGTCAACGAGCTGCGCTTCGAGCAGCATGAGCACGGCTTCTCCTTCGTGCATACCTTCCAGGCGCCGCCGCTTAAGAACTGGATTATGAAGCGGATCCGCAACTACGACGGCCCGCTTGACGTTGGCACCGGCCACCATGGCCCCAACGGCCTGTACACCTATATCCACCTCACGCCCACCAAGTGGTTCCATCAGTACGTGTGGGAAACCCCGGTCGATGAGCACTACCTGCGCACTTTCCTGGTATCCTTGCGAAACTGCATCATTCCCAAGAACAAGTGGCTTTTGGGCATTGCCGACAAGCAAACGGACAAGCGCAACTTCGCGATTGCCGAGCAGGACCGCGTTGTGATCGAGAAGCTCGACCCGGTATGCACGCCGGCCGAGCGCAGCACCCGCGAGTTGCTGATGCCGGCCGACAAGGCGATTTTGCTTTACCGCGAGCGCCTTGAGCAGTGGGACGCAAAGGGCTGGCGCATTGATGCCGATGAACTCAAGCGCATGCACGCCAAGCGCAACGTGGTGTACGCCATTCCGTCGCCGGCGCGGCGCGAGTCGAAAACCTGGGTGCTGGACCCCGTGCCCCTAGTCGAACCCAAGCCCGCCGCCCAGCCCTTGCGCGCCGTCGGCGCCTAACTCCTCGCCCCCGCTCCTTCTTTTGCGGAGGCCGCGTGCTTCCTTCCGCCCTTTCTCCGACCCTCTCCCGCAGGAGACGCATGAACCCATCCATGGGGCTTGGCGGCGGCTATCCTGCCGCCGACACTCCTGCGGGAGAGGGTCGGAGAAAGGGCTCACGCCGGCGTTGCCGCAGGAGACGCATGAACCCATCCATGGGGCTTGGCGGCGGGGCTGTCCTGCCGCCGACACTCCTGCGGGAGAGGGTCGGAGAAAGGGCTCACGCCGGCGTTGCCGCGCCGCCTCACGCGCCTCCTGCGGGAAAGGAAGGGCCGGGAGGGGCTGCTATCCGCTTAGCGAGGCGGGCTTTGGCCTTGGATCGGTCGCGGCGCGGCGAGAGCGCAGCCAGCGGCGCGCATCGCCGCCGATGGCCATGACGCAGGGCACGTAAACCAGCACCAGCGGCGGCGCCAGCATCATCCCGAACACCAGCGTGATCGCCAGCGGCTGAACCAGCTGCGCTTGCACGCTGCTCTCGAACAGAATCGGCGTGACGCCCACGATCGTTGTGATGCTGGTCATCAGCACCGGCCTCAGCCGTTCCCGCGTGCCGTCCAGCAGCGCTTCCACCAGGGCGGCGCCTTCCTCCCGATGCCGCTGCACCGCCGACACCAGGATGATCGAATCGTTCACTAAAACGCCCGCCAGCCCCAGCAGCGCCACTAGGCTGAACAGGCTGAGATTGAAGCCCAGCACCATGTGCCCCAGGATGGCGCCCACCAAGCCGAAGGGAATGACGCTCATCACCACCAGCGGCGTTCCGTAGCGCGCGAACACCCAAGCCAGCACGATGTAGATGCTGCCCAGCGCCACGATTCCCGCCATGCGGAAATCCGCCAGCGCCTCGGTCTGCTGCTCGGCGCGTCCCTTGAAGTTCACGGACACGCCGTATTGCTGCCGCGCCGCGCGGATAATGCCTTGTTGCTCCATGGCGCGGATCACCTGCCCGCTGGTGGTGATCGCGGGATTCAGGTCGGCCGATACGCTCACCTGCGTCAGCCCGTCGATTCGGCGGATTTGAGCGAACCCCACCCGCTGGCGCAGATTCACGATCTCCGTGAGCGGAACCTCCTGGCCGGTGCGCGAGCGCAGGTGCAAATTGCGCAGTCCGGCCTGGCCCGGGCCCGCTTCCGGCAACTTCACCAGCACCTTGAGTTCCTCCTCTTCCCTGGGGACCCGGTCTGCCAGGGCGCCTTCGTACGCATTGCGCACCTGCCGCGCCACTTCCGCCGCGCTGAAGCCCATGGCCTCGCCCGCCGGAGTGATTTCAAGAAGCACCTCCTGTTTTCCGCGCGGCAGGTCGTCATCGACGGAGTCCACCCCGGGCACTGCTATCAGCCAGCGCGCCACGTCGCCGGCGGCCGCCTTGAGGTCTTCCAGGTTGCTGCCGGAAAGGCTTAAGTCCAAGTCGGCGCCTGGCGGCCCGGCGATCTGGCGCGAAAAGAAGATCAGCTTCTCCACCCCTGCGGCCCGGCGGGTTTCCTGCTTCCAAGCTTCGATGAACGCCTCGTTGCGAACCGAACGGATGTCGCCGGGAGCCAGTTCCAGCGTGTACACCCCCATGTGATCGCCGCTCACTTCCAGCGGCGCATTGCCCACGCCCGGATCGCGGGTGGCCACGGCTCCCACTCCAAAAACCACCAGCTCTTCCGGCGCGGCGCCAAGACGGCGCTCCGCCGCCCGCGCGGCCCGCCCCAGCTCTGCCACCATTTCCTCCGAATCGCGCCTCGGGGCGCCTGGCGCCAGGGCAAAGTTGGCATAAACCAGATCCGACTCCGGGGCAGGGAAGAAATCGAAACCAACGCGCCCGGTGCCCATCAGCGTAACGGACAAGAGGAACAGGCAAACGGCCGTGGTGACGCTGGCGTAGCGCTGGCGCAGCGCGCCTTCAAGCAACCGGCTGAAAGGGCCGTTTTTCAGGCTTTCAAAGCCGGCCTCGAATCGTTGGCGCCAACGCGCCGGCGGCCGCCGGGCGCCAAGCGCGGAGCGCAGATGCATCGGCAGAACGAGGAAGCATTCCACCAGGCTGGCGAGGATCACCAAGCCCAGGGTGATGGGCAGCTCCCTCACAATGCTTCCCACTTCCTCCTCAATCAGAAGGATGGGCAGGAAGGCCGCCAGAGTGGTCAGGGAAGCCGCCATCACCGGCGGAAACATCACCTGCGAAGCGCGCTCCGCCGCTTCGCCGCCGGGCACTCCGGACGCATGCAGTTTGCTGGCATGCTCCGAAACCACGATGGCATCGTCCACGATGATCCCGATGCCCATGATGAGCGCAAACATGCTGATCATGTTGAGGCTCAATCCCACCGCGGCCATGCCCGCCATCGCTGCCAGAAACGAAACAGGGATGCCCACCGCCACCCAGAATGAGGGGCGTCCGCCCAAAAACAGGTAGAGGACGGCCAGCACCAGGAGCAGCCCGCTGAAGCCGTTGGTCAACAGCATGTTGACGCGTTGCGTGACCTGCTCGGCGAACACATCGAACAGATCCACCTTGAGGCTGCTCGGCGCCCGGGCCTTGAACGTCTCGATATAGTCCTCGACGATCTGCTGGGCCACCATGGAATCCGAGCCGCGGCTGCGGCGCACGTTCAGGTTGATCGAAGGGTGCCCGTCCACCCGCCGCGCCACTTCGCCCTCGGCGGAAGTTTCGTGGATTCGGGCAATGTCTTTAAGGCGCAGGCGCTCGCCGGAATCACTGGCCAGCACCTCCACTTCGCCCAGTTCCGCAGCTGTGCGGGCCCGGCGTTCGCTGCGGATCTGGCGGGATATGCGTTCGTTATCCACGGTGCCGCCCGGCAGATCGAGGCTGGAACGCCCAATCCGCTCGGCGACATCGTCCAGCGTGAGGTCGAGGCGGCGCAAGGTTTCGGCCGGCACCTCAACGCGCAGCTCGCTCCTGCGCAGCCCGCTCATGCGCACCGAGCTGACCCCGAGCTGCAGCAGGTCGTTGCGGATTTCCCAGGCGTACGACTTGAGCGCGCTCTCGCTGAACGGCCCGGAAATCTCGATATTGCAGATCACCTCGCTAGGCTGCAGCAGGCGCACCACGGGGCGTTCCATTTCCTGCGGGAAGGTGGCCACGCGGGCCACCGCCGACTGCACGTCGGTCAGCGCCTTGGCCATGTTGCTGCCGAAATCGAATTCGGCGTTCACCACCGCCCGGCCGTCGAAGGCCGTGGCGTCGAGCTTGTCCACGTTGTCCAGCAGCAGCTCGCGCTCCAGCGGCTCCACCACGTTGGCCTGTATGTCCTGCGGGCTGGCTCCTGCCCAGGTGATGTCGATCTGTATCTGCTCGATCGAGAAGTCGGGCATGAGCTGCCGGTTGAGCTGACCCAGGCCCAGCAGCCCGAACAGGATCATCAGCGCCAGAATCAGGTTGCCGGCCACCTTGTGGCGGGCGAAGAACACGAGGAAGCGGTTGGTCGCCATCGCGGCCCAAGCCCTATTCAACGATCACCGCGAGGGCGTTTTCGCCTGCTTCGCGAAGTTGCGTGATGACCACCTGCTCGCCGTTCTGCAAGGCGTTGTCCGCCGCGGCGCCCAGCAGCATGAACTCGCCGTCGTAGCCGATCAGCTCAACATGGCGGGCGCGCAGCCGCCCGTCCTGCACCACGTACACCCGGTCTTCGCCATAAAGCGCGGTTTCGGGCATTGGCGCCACCCCGGAGTAGAGACGATCCTCCAGTTCGATTCGCACAAAGGCGCCCGGTCGCAAGGGTGTATCGACCGACGTGTCCAGCAATTCGGCAAACACGCGGATGCCGCCGCTGGCCGCGGCAATCTCGCCGCCGATGCGCTCGATGCGCGCCTCATACTCCAGCTCGGTTTCGCCGATCTCCCAGAAGATGCGGGCCTTGCGCGCGGTGAGGCTGCCTTCCGAGAGCAGGCGGCCGTACTGCTCGTTGGAGAGCGGGAAGCCCACCTCCAGCGAGGAAGGATCAACAATGCTGGCCACCCGGTCGGTGGTGGACAACTGGCGGCCCAGGTTGGCGGCCACGTTGACCAGCACTCCGTCATAGGGCGCCACTAGGCGCGTGTCGGCCAGGTTGCGCTCGGCCCGCCGGGCGCCGGCCTGGCTGCGCTCCAAGGCGGCCCGCGCCATTTGCAGCTCCAGAACCGCCGTGTCGCGCTGCTGGGCGGACACATTGCCTTCGGCGAACAGGGCCTTGATCCGCTGCATGTCCTGCTCCCTGAGACGCAACTGGGCTTCGGATTCCACGGCGGCGGCCCGCAACTCCGCTAAGGCGATTTCATAATCGAAGGGATCCACCCTCAGCAGCAGCTCGCCCTGCCTTACGGCGCCGCCTTCACGAAAGTTGCGCCCCACTTCCACGATGGCCCCCGGCGTCAGCGCCCGCAATTCACTCTCCCGGCCGGCCACGATTTCGCCGTACAGCTTGAGGGTTGGCCGCAGATCTTGGAAGCGCGCTGTGGCGATCCGGACCGGCCATTGCATTTCGGCTTGCTCCACCGGCGCCATGCTGGGCCTTGTAAGCACCAGCGCAGCGATCAGGCCTGCCGTGGCGAGCGCTATCAGAAACGGGATGGTCTTGCGTCGCATCGTGGGCTATTGTCGCTTATTTACAGGGAATGTTTCGGCTGAGCCGATGCCGGCGGATTCGCGGGCGGTCGTTGGGACATTCATCCTAGGGCATTGGCGTGGAATAGAATCTCTAACGATGCTTGTCGGCTGGAAGGCAACCGCAAAGGGAGATCAATGAACGCCTGCCAGGGGCTTCCGTGCCCGATCTGGCGGATCAAGTGGATTATGTGGCGGGGCTCCTAGGCATCGACCATGTGGGCCTCGCCACGGATTTCAACCACGGCGGCGGCATTACCGGATGGATGGATGAAGGCGATGCCGCCAATGTCACCGCCGAGCTGGTGCGGCGGGGCTACGGCGAGGACGAGATCGCAAAGATATGGGGCGGAAACTTCCTGCGCGTCTTTGAGGATGCGGCAACCCGTAGAACCCGCTAAACGGCGCCCGCCTCCTGCAAAAATTGCCAATAGTCTAATCACCGCAGGCGGTGCTTGAGGCGAATGAAGCAGGCAGCCAGACCTGAATCAGCCCTAGCGGAAATTTCCCAATATCACCTCAGAAAGATCGCAACGATAGGTTGCGATACATTCCATTACAATTAAAATCAATATCTTAATCGTTTCATAAAACATTCATATCATTCCATGCCAATTGATCGGGAAATTCTGGCCTACATCGCGGCGCATCCTGGCGCCGGACGAAGCGCCATTGGAGCGGAGGCGGCGCCGGATGTTAGCGCCACCACAGTCTGGCGGGCGCTCAAACGTCTGGTCGGCCAGGGCAAGCTCGCCAAATCCGGCAACGCTCGCGCCACCGTTTACTTTCCGGCCGGCGCAGAGGCGGTGCGCGCCCATTTGCGCACACCCTGGAATCGCCGCCCGCCGGTCGCCCACAACCCCGAGTTTCTGGATCGCTACCTGCCCAACAAAACGTTCTATCTCGGGGAAAACGAAAGGTGCTTGCTCCATGAAGCCGGACGGATTGCTTCCCGGATGCCGGCGGAGATCTACGCCCGGCGCATCCTCGAAAAATTGCTGCTGGACATGTCATGGGCTTCCTCGCGCCTGGAGGGAAACACTTACGATTTACTCGATACCGAACAGCTGATCCGTTTCGGCAAGGAAGCGAAAGGGAAGGAACGCCGGGAAGCGGTGATGATCCTCAATCATAAGGAGGCGATCCAGTACGTTGTGGATCATCTGGACAGCATTTCCGTGCGCCGCTCGGATCTGTTCAATCTGCACGCGCTTCTTTCCGGCGGCTTGCTGTTCGATCCTGCCATGGCCGGCAGTTTGCGGCGCATGCCCGCAGGCATATCGGATTCGAGCTACTCGCCTCCCGACAACCGGTTTGCGATTGGGGAGGAATTCGATATCCTGATCCACAAAGCGGCGGCCATCGCCGACCCGTTTGAACAATCGTTCTTTCTGCTCGTCCACATCCCGTACCTGCAAGCCTTTGTGGACGTGAACAAGCGCACCTCGCGGGTCGCTTCCAATATTCCGCTGCTGCAATCGAATCTTGCGCCCATGTCGTTTCTAACGATCGAACGACGCGATTACATTGACGGCTTGTTCGGCGTTTATGAACTCAACGATGTCTCCTTGCTGCGCGATGCCTATACCGAGGCCTATCGCGCTTCCGCCAGAAACTACCGCCTCGCGCAAGCGGACGCGGACCCGGCGAAAGCCGCTCTCGCCTACCGCGATTTCGTCCGCGAAGCAGTGCGCCATTGCGTGCTGGAATGGCGCGCTTTCGCGCCGGAGCAAGTCGCGGCTATGGCCGCCGGGGCCGACATTCCGCCGTCCGATCGGGATGGCGTTGTCGAATACGTGGGCCGGGAATTTGCCGCCCTGCACGAGGGCAACGCGATCCGCTACCGACTGAGCCCGGCAGACCTCGCCAGTCTCCCGAAAACGGAACCCGATCGCAAGGCCGCAGGCGGCGCGTCGGGCGAATGAAGCGGGCAGTCAAGGCCCGAATCAGATGAGCCCCAAATAGTAGAACCGGCCGCAGGCATTGAAGCCGTTGGGCACAACGCTTGGCTAGCGGCCCGTTTGCGGCGGGCAAAGTATTGTATTTGTTCCTAACGGCAGCTGCGCGCCGCTTGACATTCGCGAGGGCGTTATGAGATTATGGCGCGTTCCGTCCACGGAGGGGTACCCAAGCGGTCAACGGGGGCAGACTGTAAATCTGCTGGCTCAGCCTTCGTAGGTTCGAATCCTACCCCCTCCAGTTTGAGAGGTGGCTGCGCACCCGGGGCTTTTTGAGTGCCCGGCTGGGAACGGCCACAAAATGGCTTGCGGAGCATTGCGGGCGTAGTTCAATGGTAGAACCTCAGCCTTCCAAGCTGATGATGTGGGTTCAATTCCCATCGTCCGCTCCACTTGGAAGGGGGGTAAGCGTCGCCCACATAGCTCAGTCGGTAGAGCACTTCCTTGGTAAGGAAGAGGTCACCGGTTCAAGTCCGGTTGTGGGCTTTTTTATTTTATGTTGCAACTTCAGGCCCCGCCCCTCGCGGGGGCGCGCGGACAGGAGGAACCCTCATGGCGAAGGCGAAATTTGAGCGTACGAAGCCGCATGTGAACGTGGGGACGATCGGCCACGTGGATCATGGGAAGACGACGTTGACGGCGGCGCTG
>JAPYNE010000059.1 GCA_028285945.1 Candidatus Foliamicus numerosus
TCGTCGTTGCTGAACCTCGCGGCCTCGCCGTCGGGCAGCCGGTGGGCGTCCAAGCGGTTCTTCGAGATGTCCACGCCTACAGTATGATGAGTCATCTTTTCTTCTCCTGTTCTTGTCATTCGAGCCTTGCGCTCATGTATCCATTCAGGACCCAAAGAAAAGACGGTGGCGACCCAACTTCCGGACGGCTCTTCAAAGCCGGGAGGGGCACGGTCCCACCACCGCCATCCCCGACCGAACATGGCCGGGGATGGCCTCATTCCAACATACAAGAAGGAAGCAAGCAGAGGGCTTGCGGGGTGCCGGTCCTTCAGGGCTTGCGCCGACCGTAGCCTGTATGCGCGCCTTCCTCTCGCGGGAGTGTCGGCGGCAGGAGCTGCCGCCAAGCCCCATGGATGGGTTCATGCGTCTCCCGCGAGAGGAAGGCGCGCATACAGGCGGAATCGAAGCGTCTCCTGCGGGAGGAAAGCGTGCGAACAGGCGGGATCGAGGCGCCCGCTAGTTTGGGGGGAGCTATTCCGCTAGAGCCAGGCGTTGCCAGCCGCCGTCCGTGTGGAGCAGGCGTGAACTGGGCCAGTAGCCGGGATCCAGCTTGACGGTGGCGACCTTGGTTGCCCCGGTGCCCGTGATGCCCTCGATGCGCATGATCCGCTGGCCGCTGGAGCGCCTCAGCATCCCGGAGAATTCCGCTAAGCTGCCCGTGGGCATTCCGTTCACGCTGGTAATCTGGAAAAACCGGGCCGGCAGCAGGTAGCGGTGGGCCGGGGAACCGTAGCTGTAGTGCTGAATGGTTACGCCCTGCGGCACAATCGCCATTTGCGCGGCCATTCCGCGCTGCGGGTCCTGCACCAGCGCGCCGGCCCAAAACAGCACCTCGCGCAACCCCCCCCAGCCCAGGTCCACCGTATCGAAGGCTAGCGCAACTTCCTTGCCATTTCTCCAGACAACCACCTCGGCTTCGGCCCGCCCCGCGGCCGCGCGCTCCACTTCCCGCGGTCGGGTGGCGAGGCTGCCGTTAATCGTGAGCAGGATGTCGCCGGGTCGCATCGCCGCCGCCGCAGGCGTGCCGGCAACGGTTCGCGACACGCTGAGCACCTGCCGCCGCTCGCGGTCGTGCGCCTCGATCCGCTCGCGCCAGCTTTCCGGCAGGCCGCGCCTCAGCGCCACGCTCAATGGCGTGCGCTGCCACAGCACTTCGAGCGATCGCCAAGCCACCTCGCGCCGCAGGTGATCCAGCATGACTTCAACGTTTTCTACGGGAATGCCGCCCACGATTTCCCGCACGCGTTTGCCGGAACCGGTGGAGAAACTACTCCACAGGGCGCTTACCCGGCCTCTTGAATCGAGCAGCACGCCGGAAATTTTCTCATCGGCGTTGTCGATCTCGAGGATTTCCAAGTTGGATTCGCGGAAAGCGCCAAAACTGGACGGTTCGAGGTTGACCGGCTTGAGTTCGCCCGCTTCATAGGAGCGGATGACGGGCTCCAAGTCGGGACGGAAGCCGGCGAGAAAAACTTCCTCGCCGGGCTTGGGCGTGCGCGGAGCGAAGGACGCGGACTTAAGCGGCGTGGCGCCAAGCAACGCTGGATCGTATTTCAATATGGCGAGATTATGCACCGGATGGATATAGGCCAGTTCCGCCGTGACCTCCAGCGTGCCGTTGAACGTGAGCACAGCGTCGCCGATGGTTTCCGGCGCCGTATTGCGGTCCGCCACCACCCACCCGCGCTCGGCGTCCACGATCAGTCCGCCGCCGTAGTAGTGCTGGCCGCTCACTGCGGAAACGATGTACGGCATGTCGTACTGCACATGCACCAGCGAAGGCGCGATCCGCCGCAGCCTTGGATCGTCGAACTGGCGTGGCTGGGTCATGCGCGCTTCGGCGGCTTGCGCTGCCGGCGCCGGCGCCAGTTCCCGGCACGACCACTCGTCGCTCGAGAGGTCCGGACGGCAACGTTCCGCCGCGAACCACCGCCGGCCCGTGCGGGTGCTGCGCAACTGGTTGGATCTCGGATTGCGCGGTGTGCTGAAGCGGATTTGCGCTATATCGTCGTGGCCGAGTTCGGCCAGCGCCTGTTCCGCATCGTCGAGGTTTTCCAGCGGCCGCCCGTTGATTTCCCGGATGATGGAGCCGTTCTCGATCGCCGCCAAGCCCAGCATATAGCCTGGCTGAGCCACGTAGATGGTGCTCAGAGGAACGTTGAAATGCCGGGCCTGCTGGTAAGAGGTCCGGTGCAGGAAGGAACCGCCGAACGAGATGTATTCGGCGGGCGTGACCTCATGCAGATCACTGACTTCAACGGGCACCTCATGCATGGTTCCCTGGCGCTCGATGGTCAGTGTGACCGCATCGCCCACCCGCTCGTCGAGCACACCTTCCAGGCGAACGAAGTCAGGAAAGCTCTCGGCCCCGACCTGCAGCAGAATGTCGCCGGGCTTCAGTTGCGCCGCTGCGGCCGTTTCCCTCAGCGTGGAGCGCACGACCAGCAGTCCGGCACTGTCCGGAAAAGCGTTCCGCGCGCTGGCCTCCGAAGCTTCATCAAGGCCCAGCCGGCGCAGCTCGTCGTAGGGCATCTGCTCGAAGGTGGTCAGCAGCCCCCCGCGCGGCACCGGCTGGCCCTCCCGGATCAGTTCCAGCGCCCGCTGCACGCGGTCCAGAGGCAGGAAATAGCTGCTGGCGGCGCGCGTCTGGCCGCCGGCGTTCAGCGCCACGGCGCGGCCTTGGATATCGATGACCGGGCTGCCTGACGACCCGCCCGAGGTGCTGGATGCTGCCTGTATGTAGAAGGTGTTGAAATCGTTGTAGCGGCCGAAGCCGTAATCGGGCGCCGCGCGATCCAGCCGGGCGATGGTGCCGGCCAGAATCGAGAACCGCTCGCCTGCGTCATTCCCCACTACCCGGATCTCGAGCCCAAGCTGTGCCGCTTCCGGCGCCAGCTCCAGGCCTTCGGGCCGGATGTAGCGCAGGCTGGCCGGGTTGTAGCGGAAGAAACCGAAGTCATGCACGGGATCGGCGTACACGCGCTCAAGCTCGATTTCCTCCTGATTGGCGAACAGCGCCTCGCCGCGAACCGGGCCGGTGGACACAATATGCCGGTTGGTGAGGATGATGCCCCGTTTCGCGTCCACCACAAAGCCGGTGCCATCGAGCAGCTTGTTCGATTCGGTGTCGAAGGGGCGCGTCTTGTTGACGCGCAGGGACACCACCGACGGGCGGATCTGTTCGAGCGTTTCGCGCCAGGCGGCCTCGTTATCCTGAGCCTTGAGGCTCAGGCAAAGCAGCATCAATGCCGCCGCCAAGGTCAATCTCATAGCCATAGTTCTCCTTGAATTTCGCCTCAAGCCGGGCGCGTTCTAATCGATGGTTCTGGGTGCCGGCGCTTTCAACCTTAATGGCGCCAAGCAGGGCCGCCAGCCGTCCTGTGTCGCGCCAGTTCCATCCGCGCACAATACCGTAGGCGAGACCGGCCCGAAAGGCATCGCCGCAGCCTGTGGGGTCGACCGCCTCCAGCGCCTTCGCCGCCGGAATGCGTTCGCAGGTCCCGGAGTGGTGGATTCGCGCGCCCTCGGCGCCGTCGGTCACGATGAAGGCGCCGGTTTCGCCGCACAAGGCGTCATGGCTCCAGGCGCTATTGCGCAGCAGCAGTTCCGCCTCGTAACGGTTGACCGCCACCCAACTCGACATTCGCACGCACTCGCGCAACTCGTCGCGGCTGAACTTCGGCAGGCCCTGCCCGGGATCGAAAAGGAACGGCAGGCCGGCCGCGTGCATTTGCCGGGCGTGCTCCAGCATGGCCTGATGCCCGTCCGGCGAGATCAGCCCAAGCGCCGCGCCGGTGCCGGCCGGCAGCCTTTGGCGATGCGCGTGGTTCATGGCGCCCGGATGGAAGGCCGTGATCTGGTTGTCGTCGAGGTCGGTGATGATGTAGGCCTGCGCGGTGAGCTGGTCGGGCAGCTCGCTGATCAGCGACGTGTCTAGGCCCCATTCCTCAATGCGGCGGCGGTAGCCGCCGAAGTCGCTTCCTGTGCTGGCCAGGATCAGCGGTTTTTCGCCCAGCAGCGCGAGGTTGTAGGCAATGTTTCCGGCGCAGCCGCCATACTCCCGGCGCAGCTGCGGCACCTCGAAGGCCACGTTGAGAAGATGCACCTTGTCGGGGAGGATGTGTTCGCCGAAACGCCCCTCGAACACCATGATGTTGTCGTAGGCGAGCGAGCCGCAGACAACGGTTGTTGGGGGCGCCTGCACTGGATCGGCACCCGGCATGCGGCGGTGTTGCTGGCTGCCGCCCGGAGGTCAGGAACCGCCGAGCGCCTCGAAATCGGGCCCGAAATCCGCTTGCGGCTCGCCGTCCGCAGCGTGGATCTCGAAGACCTTGTTGCGGGCGGCGTCGTGCCGCAGCGCTGCCACGCAAACCCGCGCCACATCCGTGCGGTTGATGAAAATGCCCTCGGAGCGGGCATCGCCCTGCTCGAATACGATCGTCTGGCCGCCGCCCTCGCCGTCGCCTAGGCCGCCGGGACGCACGATGGTGTAGTCGATCCCGCTATCCGCAACGGCTTCCTCGCCCTTGAGCTTCCACTTCAGCACGTTGTTGAACATGCGGTTGAGATAGTGGTCGTCGTCGGTCACGCCGCGCGACGACACCAGCACATACTGGCTCACTCCCGCCGCATGCGCCGCCTCTGCCAAGTTGCGCGCGCCCTCGTAATCGACCTTCTCGGGCGTGTTGTCCTCGCCGCCGGCCACGCCTGCGCCGGCCGCATTGATGACCGCGCCCACGCCGTCAAGCGCCGCGCCGATGCTGGCAACGTCTTTGAGATCGCCGGCCACGGCCTCCACTTCAGGCCCCAGCCGTTCCAACGCCTTGGCGGTGTCCCGCACGAAGGCGCGCACCGGATATCCTTGTTTCAGCAACTCTGCAACCACCAGCGAACCGGTGCCGCCCGTGGCCCCCGCCACCAGCACCAGCGGTTTGGGCGCCCCGGCAGGCTCCGCCGCCTCGGCGGGAGCCTCTCCGCTTTGCTGGCATGCGGTGGCGAGCAAGGCGACCGCCAAAAGCCCGGGGAATAGTTGAAGTGCGCGCATGGAAAATCTCCGTGGGTTTGCGGGTTGCGTATCTTATCAATGTTGCGTTGCCGCACGCGCCCGACTACGCAAATATCGCGGATGCTTGAGCGGCGAAACGGATTCGCGCCCAACAGCAGGCGCGGTTTCCCTTGGTTCGGTCGGCCTCAGCCGCCTCGCGCTCGGCCGCCCCCTTCCTCAGCCGGGCGCGGTTCCGCCGGTTCGGCCGGCCTCAGCCGCCGAGCGGTCGCAAGCCCACTGCGGCGCGGAGGTCGCGCAGCAGCGGCTCGCTGACGCCGCGCGCCCGCTCGGCGCCGCGTTTGAGCTCGGCCTCCACATCGCCCGGGCTGGCGATCAGGCGCTCGTATATCTCGCGGCCCGGCGCCAGCAGCGCATCAAGGTATTCATACAGCTCGTTCTTCATTTCCGCCCAGCCGATGCCGGCCGCGTAGCGCTCGCGCATGGCGGCGGCTTCCTCCGGGCTCGCCACCGAGCGGTACAGGTCGAACAGCAGGCTGTCGTCCGGGTTTTTGGGTTCGCCGGGCGCCTGCGAATTGGTCCGCACTCGCATCACGTACTTTCGCAGTTGCTTCGCGGGGCAGAACAGCGGCACCACGTTGCCGTAGCTCTTGGACATTTTGCGGCCGTCCGGCCCCAGCAGCACCGCGCGATGCTCGTCGATATCCGCTTCCGGCACGGTCAGCAGTTCGCCGTAGTGATGGTTGAAGCGCTGGGCGATGTCGCGGGCCATTTCCACATGCTGGCGCTGGTCCTTGCCCACCGGCACACGGTTGGCCTTGAACATGAGGATGTCGGCGGCCATCAGGACGGGGTAGCAGTAAAGCCCCATCGTGACTCCGCGGTCCAGGTCGGCCACGCCGGCTTCGCGGTTGGCGTCGTTGGCGGCTTTGTAGGCGTGCGATCGGTTCATCAGGCCCTTGGCCGTGAGCGTGGCGAGGATCCAAGCCAGCTCGGGGATTTCGGGAATATCCGACTGCCGGTAGAACACGGCGTTTTCGGTGTCCAGCCCCGCCGCCAGCCAAGCGGCGGCCACCTCCAGGCTGGAACGTGCCACTTCGTCGGGGTTGCGGTTCTTGACCAAGGCGTGGAGATCGGCCAAAAAGAAGAAGCTGCATCCTGCGGGGGCGCTGCGGCTGGCCTCCACCGCCGGACGGATGGCGCCCACGTAGTTGCCCAGATGCGGCGTGCCGGTGGTCGTGATCCCGGTGAGCGTAACGGGATTCGCGCCGTTCATCGCGCGTGCATCCTACAGCGTTGCGGTCCGACCGTCCTTGCGCGGCGCCGGGGTGCCGGCCCGCGCGCCGCTTCGCGCATCATGCATGGCCGCCTGGAAGCCGCCGGGCCTTCGCCATGCCCCGGGCGCTTAGTACTTCGGAACGCGATGCGGCCGGCGGGCCGGCTCTGTGTTCGCCACCCGCTTTCACAGCGCGCCGGCCAGTTCGTTCATGGCTTGCGCCAGCTGAAAATCGAGATCGGTGATGCCGCCGGCCTCGTGCGTGCTCAGATGCACGTCCACCTTCGACCAAACGTTGAACCACTCCGGATGGTGGTTGAGCTTCTCGGCCGCCAGCGCCGCGCCCGACATGAAGGCGAACGCCCTGCGGAAGTCCGCGAAACGGAACGAGCGGTGCAGCTTGCCGCCATCCAGGCTCCAGCCCGCCAAGCCGCCAAGCCGTTCCGCCACCGCCTCTTGGGAAAGTAATTCAGCCATTAGTGCATCTCCCTTGAGCGCCTTTGCTTTGCCCGAACGATCTCATACCCTCAAGTGTATCTCGTTTGCGGAAAGCGCGGCGCAACCGGGTTCGCGCAATCGGTTTTTTTTAAGCGCCCTGGGGCGTGCGCACGGGCGTTGCCGGCCTGAGTGTTGACTACTTATTTAGACCATGCTAGCGTGACCGGCATGAATCGGATCAACGTCTCTCAATTCAAAGCCAAGTGCCTCGCGGTCCTGGCGCAGGTTTACGAAACAGGCGCTCCCGTGCTCGTCACCCGCTATGGCAAGCCTGTCGCCCGAGTCGTGCCTCCCCCCAAGCCGGCGGGCTCGGACTGGATTGGCAGCATGAAAGGCACGGGCCGGATTCCAGGCGATATTGTCGAGCCTGCCGGCGATTTGGAGGATTGGAAGGCTCTGCGTTGATTTTGCCGCCGCGGCGGATGAATGCCGGATGAATCCATTGAGACATGAATCTGCTGCTTGATACGCATGTCTGGATTTGGAGCCTGCTGGCGCCGGATCGCATTCAAGAGAGCACGCTAAGGGCATTGGCTTCGGAAGACGCCGTTCTCCACCTATCCTCGATCAGCTGCTGGGAGATTTTGCTACTTGCGGAAAAGGGCAGGATTGAGCTTGCGACCCATGCGGAATCCTGGCTCGCCAAGGCTTTGAGGAATAGCCCGATCATTGAGGTTCCGATTTCCATGGAAATTGCCATCAGCAGCAGAAGCATCGCTGTGTCGAATCAAGACCCCGCCGACCGATTCATCGCCGCTTCGGCCAAGGTGCTCGGCCTCACTTTGGTCACAAGCGACAAGAAACTGCAAAGCTGCAAGGAAATCGAGGTGTTAAGCGCATAGTTTGAGGCGCCCGCTTGTTGGCGCTTGTTAGCGCTATTTGACCAAGCGGCGCAGCAATCGGTTTGAGGATCGGCCACATGACAGCACGCAACGAACCTTTGGCAGCGGCGGCGGATTTCGATCGCGCCGTCCGGGAGGCCATCGACTCCAAGACCAAGCCGGTCGGCTCCCTGGGCAGGCTGGAAAGCCTGGCGGCGCAACTCGCCCGCGTTCAGCAAACGCTTGCGCCCAAGGCGGAACGTTGCAAGCTGACCGTCTTCGCGGGCGATCATGGCATCGCTTGCGCGGGCGTTTCCGCCTTCCCTTCGGAAGTGACCCGGCAAATGCTGCTGAACTTCCTTGCGGGCGGCGCTGCGGCCAACGTGATGGCCCGCGCGCTTGGCGCCGATTTCAGCGTCGTCGATGCCGGCGTCATGGGGCCTCCCGTGGAGCACCCCCGGCTCGTTTCGCGGCGCATCGCCGCCGGGACCCTCAATTCCCTTGAGCAGCCAGCCATGTCCGCCGAGCAGCGCGAAGCGGCGCTGCGCGCAGGAAGCGAGGCCGGAGGCGACGGCGCCCACGAAGTGGCCTGCTTCGGCGAGATGGGCATCGGCAATACCTCGTCCGCCAGCCTGGTGGCCGCGAAGATTCTGGGCCTGCCCATCGACGAGCTTGTGGGCTGCGGCGCCGGGCTCGACGCCGCCGGCCTGGATCGCAAACGGCGCGTGCTTAAGGCAGCGGCGGCACGAACGCCCGCCGAACTGGATCCATCCGCCGCCCTGCGCGAATACGGCGGATTCGAGTCCGTGATGCTGGCGGGCGCCATGCTGGGCGCCGCCCAGGCGGGCAAGCTGGTGCTGGTGGACGGCTTCATCGCCACGGTATCGGCGCTTGCCGCGGCGCGCCTATCGCCCGAAATCACGGGGAACTTGGTTTTTGCCCACCGCTCCGCCGAAACCGGACATTCGGTCGTGCTGGAGGCGCTCGGAGCCCGCCCGTTGCTGGAGCTTGACCTCCGGCTGGGCGAAGGCACCGGCGCCCTGCTGGCGTGGCCGCTGGTGCGGGCGGCCGCGGCGATGCTGCGCGACATGGCGAGCTTCGAGTCCGCCGGGGTCAGCGAGCGGAAGTGAGCCATGCGATCGTGAAGGAGCTGCGGATCCTGGCGCTGGCGGTTCAGTTCCTCACCCGGGTGCCCATCCCGGCGGTGGCGGACTTCAGCCCGGCGCAGCTGGCCGCCGCAGTGCGCTACTACCCCTTGGTCGGCGCCCTGATCGGCGCTGTCTGCGCGGGTGTGTTCATGCTGGCGCAAGTCTGGCTGGACGGGCCGGTGGCCGTGCTTTTGGCGATTGCGGCCGGGTTGGCGGCGACCGGCGCGTTTCACGAGGACGGCTTGGCCGACACATTCGACGGCATCGGCACCTCGTCCGCCGATGCCGTCCGCGCCCTTGAAATCATGCGCGACAGCCGCCTGGGCACGTACGGCAGCGTTGCGCTGGTCATGGCGCTGGTCATCAAGTTCGCGGCGCTGTCCAGCTTGGCATCGGCGCCGGCGGCGGTCGGCATCGCCTTGGTTGCCGGCCATGGCCTTTCGCGCTTCTCCAGCGTGGCGGTCATCCAAACCAGCCGCTATATCCGCGAGACCGGCGCCGCCACGGAGGCTTCAAAGCGCTTGGGCGCGGCGGGGAGCCTGGTGGTCCTGCTCACAGGCGCGGCGCTGGCGGCCGGTCTGGCGGTTTTCCTGTCGCCCTTGGCCGCGATGCTTGCTCTGGCCGGACTGCTCGCCGGGCACGTGCTGATGCGGCTTTACTTCCAACCCAGGCTGGGCGGCTATACGGGCGACACTCTGGGCGCGGTCCAGCAAGCCAGCGAGCTCGGACTCTACCTAGGGTTGGCGGCATGGGCTTGATCCTGGTCCGCCATACCCGGCCCGATATCGCTCCGGGCCTGTGCTACGGCCAAACGGACGTGGACGTGGCCGATACTTTTGCCGATGAGGCCGCGACGGTCCTTTCCGCCCTTCCGCAAGCGCGCCGGGTGGTATCCAGCCCGCTGAGGCGCTGCCGGTTGCTGGCGCAACGCATTGCCGATGCCGCAGGTCTGCCTCTGGACATCGACGAGCGGCTCAAGGAGATCGACTTCGGCGCTTGGGAGGGACGGCCGTGGGCGGAACTGCCGAAACGGGAAATCGACGCCTGGGCGGACAATTTCCTGCACGCGCGCCCCCATGGGGGCGAAAGCGTGGCCATGCTCAAAAGCCGGGTCGATGCGGCGCTTGCGGATTGGTCGGCGCGAGACGGTCCCATCGCGATCGTCACCCACGCCGGGGTCATCCGGGTGGCCCGCTGCGAAGACCCCCATCAGGCGTGGGGTTTCGAGGTTCCGGTGGGCTTTGGCGAAATCGTTGCGCTGCCGAATATCGCCGCAGATCTGACCGGAGGATCGAACCATGACTGATGCCCGGAAACATGCCGAAAAAATGAAGGCTCAGCAGTCCGCCCACCGCCAGCGGATGGCATCGTCGAAGACCGCCCAGCGCGGCTTGGTGCTGGTGTACACGGGCGACGGCAAGGGCAAGTCGAGCTCGGCCTTCGGCGTGATCGCCCGGGCGCTCGGATGGGGGCAACGGGTGGGCGTGGTCCAATTCATCAAAGGCAAGTGGAAAACAGGCGAACGCCAGTTTTTCTCGAAGTTCGAAGGCCAGATCGACTGGAGCACAATGGGCGAAGGGTTCACTTGGAATACCCAGGATCTGGAGCGCGACACCGTGGTTGCGCAGGCGGCCTTCCAGCGGGCGCGCGAATTGCTGGCGAGCGGCGATTACGATCTTGTTGTGCTGGACGAAATCAATATCGCCCTGCGCTACGGGTATCTGTCGGAAGCCTCGGTCATAGAAGGCCTCAAGGCGCGGTCGGCGCGAACCAGCGTGATCCTCACGGGCCGCGACGCCAAGCCGGAGTTGTGCGAATACGCGGACTTGGTCAGCGAGATGCGGGCCGTCAAGCATCCGTTCCAAGCGGGGATAAAAGCGGTGCGCGGCATCGATTTCTAATCCGGCAGGGTTCGTGGCGCGCCTAAGGCGCAAGGCGGCCCATGCCGCCCGTTCGACTGTTGCCGCGGCCGCTGGCCCCGCCGAATCCGGCCAGTTTCATATGTCGTGAATCCGCACACTTGCTCGCCCCAATGGAATACCTTCACAAACACAGGCCAGCCGAAACCGAAAAGCCCCAAATGTCGTGAACCCGCACATTGCCTTGACGCTTCCGCGGGCGTATTGCTACTATGCGGGCAGATGGTGCCGCCTGTGCAAGGTGGCCAATAGGGAACTCGGTGTGAATCCGAGGCTGTACCCGCAACTGTAAGCCGGAAGCTTGCGGCCAGTATGCCACTGGAGATATCTCCGGGAAGGCGGCCAAAAAGCGTTGATCGGCGAGCCAGGAGACCTGCCATCGCGTCGTTCGTCCGTCGGTCGGGCACATTGCCTTCGGACGGGAGCGAGCATCGGGGAAGCCTCCGATGCCCCTTCTCCTTGGTAACGACATGCAGCAAGCCCCGGGGGCACTTGCAGTCGTTGGGGCCGGACTTGTCATTCGGTGCGCCCGTCCGGGCGCGGGAGGAGGTAGATGATGCGCGCTTTTTGGATTGCGGGATTATTGGCTGCCCAGGCACTTCAGTTCACGTTTGCACAGGCTCAGACGCTGGACGGCGGCGACGACGAAGCCCCGATCGACACCATTGTCGTGACCGGCACGCGGATTGAGCAGACGATCGCGGAGGCGGGATCGACGGTGCGGATTATCGATGCCGCCCGGCTGGAAGCGCTCGGCTTCAATCACGCCGTCGATGCGATCGCCGCCACGCCAGGCGTGACCATCAACCAGAATGGCGCCTTCGGCGGCGCCGCCTCGGTGCGCATCCGCGGCGCCTCCAGCGATCAGACGCTGGTTTTGATCGACGGCGTGGCGGTCAACGATGCTTCGTCGCCTGGCGGCGGTTTCAACTTCGCCCGCTTGGATGCCGCGCATATCGAGCGGATCGAGATACTGAGCGGGCCGCAATCGACGCTCTGGGGCACGGATGCCATCGGCGGCGTGGTGTCCATCGTCACCAAGCGGTCGGGCACGGGATTGGAGGGAGGCCTCTTCGCGGAGGCGGGTTCGTTCGATGCCTTTCGGGGCGGCGCCTCCGTCAGCCGCGGCGGCGATGCCGGGGATTTCAGGCTCGCCGCCACGCAACTCACGACCCAAGGCATCTCCAAGGCCGACGAGCGCAACGGCAATACGGAGAAAGACGGCTTCGATTCATTGACCCTGTCCGCAAAGGCCGGGCTGAATCTGCCGGGCGGGGCGCGCATCGACAGCAGCATTCTGTGGAACGATGCCCGTGCGGAATTCGACAGCTTTCGATCCGGCGCGCAGGGCAGCGTCGGCGATGGCGATGAAGTCAGCGAGACGATGGAGCAATCGGCGCATGCGGCCCTGAAGGTGCCGCTGTTCGGCGGGCGGCTGGACAATCGCCTGCTGGCGGGCCGCGCGGAGATTGATCGCCGGAACTTGACCAATGGCTCCCCCAGCTTCGATGCCATGGGCGAGCGCACGCTCTTCCGCTACCAGGGCACATTGGACATCAATCCCCGCAATACCTTGGCCGCTGGCGCCGAACGCGAGAGATTGGCGACCAACATGGACCGCAGTGTGCTGAGCGGACTGTTCGCTCTCTACGAATTCAGGCCGGCCGACCCGCTCACGCTCACCGGCGGCGTGCGCTCGGACGATCACGATCGCTTCGGGTCGGAAACCACGGCCCGGTTTGCCGCCTCGTATCGGCCTTCCCCTGCGCTGACGCTGCGGGGCAGCTGGGGGCAGGGCTTCAAGGCGCCCACCATCTTCCAATCGACTTACTTCTGCTGCGGCGCCGCGGTCGCCAACGAAGCGCTGCGGCCGGAACGCTCCCACGGCATGGAAGCGGGCCTCGATTGGAAGCCGGCCGCAGATCGCGTTCAAGCCAGCATCACGCTGTTTCGCCAAAATACCGAGGATCTGATCAATTTCTCCTTCGGCGTTGGCGGCTATGAGAATATCGCCGAAGTCGAATCCGAGGGCATCGAAGTGTCGGCAAGCTGGGCGCTCAGCGATTATGTCGAGCTGCGCGCGGACTATGCCTGGATTGAGGCGAAGGAAGGCGACGGCGATCCGTTGCTGCGCCTGCCGAAGCATTCCGGCGACCTGTTGCTGGACTTCGATCCGCCAAGCGCCTTCTCAGGCGCCCTGCTGCTGCGCTACAAAGGCGCGGAGCCGGACCGGGGCGGCGTCGAGCTCAATGCCTGGACGCGCCTCGACCTCAACGCGCGCTACGAGATTTCCGACCGTTTGGAAGCCTATGGGCGCATTGAGAACCTGTTCGACACCCATTACCAGCAAATCCTCGGCTACGGAACGCCGGGCCGGTCGATTTCGCTGGGCGCCCGGTGGCAATACTGAGCTGCAAGCATGCGCTTCACGTTCCGAGTCAGGCGGAAAGCGGGCAATCCGGTCATAAGCTATTGACTAAAAGGAAAAATCAGAGAGGCAACAAGCGGCTCGGCGCAATAGGCGGGCTGGCGGCCGCGCTGGCGGCGGCGCTCGCCGGCTGCGGGGTTGATTCGCGGGAACCGCGTTCCGGGGACCGGCGCCCTCAGCGCATCGTCAGCCTCGATTTCTGCGCCGATCAATACGTGCTCAAGTTCGTCGAAATGGACCGCATTCTGGCCCTGTCGCCGGATGCGGAGCGTGGATTTTCCTATATGCGCGACCAGGCGACGGGGCTGCCCTCGGTTCGCCCGGTTGCCGAGGATGTCATTATCCTCAAGCCGGACCTCGTGGTGCGCGCCTACGGCGGCGGCCCCGGGGCGGCGGCGATGTTTAGGCGCGCCGGGGTGCCGGTGCATCACGTGTCCTGGGCTGAGGATATCGAAACCGTTGGCGAGGTGGTTCTGGAAACGGCGCGGGCGCTTGGATCGGCGCAACAGGGGCGGGCCGTCGTGGCCGAAATGCAGGCTCGGCTGGCGGCCCTGCCTTCCTCCGCGCCGGGGGTTGACGGGCTTTACATGACGCCTGCGGGCGTGACCTCCGGTCCTGGCTCCTTGGTCCATGAGATCATTGCGGCGGCCGGCTTGGAAAATTTCCAGGCCCGCCCCGGCTGGCGGCCGATTCCGCTGGAGCGGCTGGTCTATGAACGGCCGGATTTCATCATTCCGGCCTTCTTCGACAGCGGGACGAATCACCCGCATGCTTGGAGTCCGATGCGCCATCCGGTGGCCAAGGCACAGCTTCAAGCCGGCGGATTGATCCCCATAAAGGGCGCCTGGACCGCCTGCGGGGCCTGGTTCCTAATGGATGCGGTGGAAGCGCTGGCCGCCGCCGCGGCGCGCTAGCCCGCCTATCGCGCCAAGCCGCTTGTTGCCTTCCTGATTTTTCCGCTGAGTCAGTAGCTGATGCCCGGATTCCCCGCTTCCTGCCTGATGCGGAACGCGCATGCTGCGTTCCCGCTGGTCTTTGGCCTGCCTGCGCGCATAGGTGAAGCCATTCCCCGCCCCCCCTCTTCAGGGGGTATCGGAGGCAGGGTGAGCGCCGATGTCCCGGCGCGAACGAGCAAGCCCCATGGACGGGTTCTTGACCTTTCAGGTCAAGCTTCAAGTAGTCATGCGTCCCCCGGAAGAGGGGGGCGGGGAAGGGCGAGGGACAGGCAAAATCCCGCGCGGGCCTCCACGGCCCCTTGGTGCAATAGGCGTACTAAGCCGGGAGAGTCCATGCCGCGACGCCTTGGCATGCAAAGCAATGCTGCGGCGCTGAATCTTGTCGATTCAGAATGCGGCGCCGGATCATGCGGATCGCGTTCGCAGCGCTGATCCTGGCGTGCGCCGCGGCGTTATTCGCCGCCTGCCTGCTGGGGTCAACGCCCATGGGGGCGGACCGGGTTCTGGCGGCGCTGGCGCTCGGCGGCGACCACGGCGACCGGCTGGTGGTGCTGCATATCCGCTTGCCCCGCGCGCTCGCCGCTTTCGCCGTGGGCGCGGCGCTGGGCGCTAGCGGCGCTGCCTTGCAGGGCCTGCTTCGCAACCCGCTGGCGGGCCCAGGCGTGCTTGGTATTTCCGCGATGGCCTCCTTGGGGGCGACCGGGGCTTTGTACTACGGCTTCGCCGCCTTGAGCGCCTGGGCGATGCCCGCAGCCGCGATCATGGGCGCCTTCGCCGGCACCGGGCTGGTCGCCTTGGCGGCGCTGCGAACCACCTCGGTGGTGACGCTGATCCTCATCGGCGTGGGTCTTTCCAGTTTTGCCGCCGCAGCCATGAACTTGATGATGAATCTGGCTCCGAACCCGTTTTCCTTAGCGGACATGATCAATTGGATGCTGGGTTCGGTCGCTAACCGAAGCCTTCAGGACCTAGGATTCGCCGCGCCGTTCCTGATCGCTGGGCTTGGCATCCTATTGGCCTCCCGCCGCGGCCTGTCGGCCCTGACGCTGGGGGAAGAGGCCGCTAGCGGCGTGGGGCTGAACCTGCGCCGCCAGCGGCTGGCCATCGTGATCGGCGCGGGTCTGGCCACCGGCGCGGCAGTGGCGCTAGCCGGCGTGATCGGCTTCGTGGGCATTGTTGCGCCGCACATTGTGCGGCCCATGGTGGATCACGATCCGGCGCGATCGCTGTTGCCGTCGGCCTTGCTGGCGGGATTGATCCTCGTGCTGGCGGATATCGGCGTGCGGCTGATGCCTACTGCCAGCGAACTCAAGCTGGGCGTGGTGGCGGCTCTGGTCGGCGCCCCGGCCTTCGTTTGGATCGCCATGCGGCGGCGCAGCGTCCATGACTGAGCGGGCCGCCGTAGAGGGCTTGCGGAGCCCCGCGCAGGGGCTCTGCGCGCAGGGGCTGACCTTGGCCGCCGCCCGCGCGACGCTGGTCCGGGGCGCGGCTTTCCACTTGCGGTCCGGCGAACTGGTCGCTCTGCTCGGCCCCAACGGCGCGGGCAAGACCAGCCTGCTCAGGGGCGCCATCGGCCTGATGCCGCGCGTGTCGGGCTGGGCTCGAATCGACGGGCAAGACACCGACCGCATGGCACCCCGGCACCGGGCGAGGCGGCTGGCCTACCTCCCCCAGAATCGCCCCCTGGCCTGGCCGAATCCGGTTCGGGACGTGGTCGCGCTCGGTCGATTTTCCCATGGCGCCGCGCTGGGTCGCTTGCGGGGCGCCGACCGGCAGGCAGTGGAGCGCGCGCTGGCGGCCTGCGATCTTGAACGGCTGGCCGGCCGCTCCACTGCGACGCTGTCCGGAGGCGAGCTGGCCCGGGTGCATTGCGCCCGCGCCTTCGCCGCCGAAGCGCCCCTGCTGATCGCCGATGAGCCGGTCGCGGAACTCGATCCGCACCACCAGTTCCGGGTCATGGACCTGATTCGCGACTTTGTGGATCAAGGCGGCGGCGCGCTGGCCGTGCTTCATGACGTGGCGCTTGCCCGGCGCTACGCGGACCGGCTCATTTGGATGAAGGATGGGCGCATCGTTGCCGACGGCCCGCCCGCCGAGACATTGAGCGCATCCCGGCTCGCGGAGATCTACGCGGTGCGCGGCCGCGTCGAAGGCGACCGCGTGGAAATGGAAGGCCCGCTATGACCCGCCCCCCCCGTCCGGCTTGGCGCTCTATGCGGGCTAAGGCCTTAATGGTGCAAGGCACCGGGTCCGATGCGGGCAAGTCCCTCATCGTCGCGGCGCTGTGCCGCATTGCCCGTCGGCGCGGGATCAAGGTGGCGCCATTCAAGCCCCAGAACATGTCGAACAACGCCGCAGCCTGCGCCGGCGGCGAGATCGGTCGCGCCCAAGCGTTGCAGGCCCAAGCTGCCGGTGTGGAGCCCGAAGTCGATTTCAATCCGGTTCTGCTGAAGCCGGAAACGGACCGGCGGGCGCAAGTGGTCGTGCGGGGCAAGGCGCTCGGCAGCATGGAGGCCGCCGATTACATGGCGCGGCGCGGCGCCCGCATGGACGCGGTGCTCGCGAGCTTTGAGCGGCTCATGCGCATGTACGAACTGATCGTTGTGGAAGGGGCCGGCAGCCCCGCCGAGGTCAACCTGCGCGACGGCGACATCGCCAACATGGGATTCGCCCGGCGGGCCGGGGTCCCTGTGTGCCTAATCGGCGATATCGACAAGGGCGGTGTGATCGCCAGCCTCGTCGGCACGCAGGCCGTGCTGGCGCCGCCGGACGCGGCGATGGTGCGGGGCTTTGTGATCAACAAGTTCCGCGGCGACCCTTCATTGTTCAACAACGGCTTGGCGGCGATTGAAGCGCATACCGGGTGGCGTTCCTTCGGCGTGGTTCCCTGGCTCGCCTGCGCGGCGGATCTGCCGGCTGAGGATGCCGTGGTGCTCGACGGCGCTCGGCGCCATCCGGGGGACGAGCTTCGGATCGTCGCGCCGATGCTCTCCCGTCTGGCCAATTTCGACGACGCGGATCCGCTGCGGCTGGAGCCGGGCATCGATTTTCGCTGGATACCGCCCGGACGGCCCCTGCCCCGGGATGCCGATGTGGCGATCCTGTTCGGCACCAAGTCCACGCTCGACGACCTGCAATTCCTGCGCTCCCAAGGCTGGGACCATGACCTCCTCGCCCACGCCCGCGCAGGCGGGCGGGTGCTGGGATTGTGCGGCGGCTACCAGATGCTCGGCTCGCGGATCGAGGACCCGCAAGGCATTGATGGCCGGCCAGGCCAGCAACCCGGGCTGGGCCTGCTGGATATCCAGACCGAAATGTCGGGACCCAAAGCCGTGCATCCGGTTAAAGGGCGCTGCGTGAGCGCCGGGTTTCCCGTCATCGGCTATGAAATCCATGTGGGCCGAACCGCCGGCGGGGACTGCGGGCGGCCCATGTTCGACCTCGGCGGACGGGCGGACGGGGCGCGTTCCGCGGATGGCCTGATTGAAGGCAGCTATGTTCACGGCATGTTCGCGGAGAATGGGTTCCGGCGCGCTTGGCTGCGGCGCGCAGGCGCCTCCGGGCGATCAGGCCTGAACTATGGGGCCGCCGTGGAGGCGGCGCTGGACGCATGGGCCGACAACGTCGAGCAGGCCGTCGATGTGGATGCCTTGCTGGCGTGCGCGGCGAGTCCATCCTTGCAACAAGCGGATTCGCCATGACGGCCGTCTTCGGCGGCGCGCTGCTCATGTTGGCGGCCTGGCTCGTCGAGGCGCTGTTCGGCTATCCGGACTGGCTTTACCGGCGCATCCGGCACCCGGTGGCGTGGCTGGGGGCGATGATCGACGGACTCGACCGGATGCTCAATCGGCCGCGCCTCGGCCACGCCCTGCGGTATGTTCTGGGCATGGCGGCTAGCGTGGCGGTCGTGGCGCTTGCGGCCTGCGCGGGCGCGACCGTCTCGGTGCTGCTGCCGGCATCGGCCGCCGGTTTCTGGGCCGAAGCGGTCATCGCCTCAAGCCTGATCTGCTCGCGCAGCCTGCACGTCCATATCGCTGCGGTCTCCGGCCCGCTGGCCGCAGGCGACCTGGCTGGCGCCCGTGTCGCGCTGGCGCACGTTGTTGGACGGGAGACTGCGGAACTGCCGCCTGAGGGCGTCGCGCGCGCCGCCTTGGAGAGCCTTGCCGAAAGCACATCCGATGGCGTGGTCGCGCCGCTGTTTTGGGGCGTCGTCTTCGGGTTGCCCGGGCTCGCCGCGTACAAGGCTGTCAATACGCTGGATTCGATGATCGGCCATCGCAACGCGCGCTACGCGGCTTTCGGCGGCTTCGCGGCGCGCCTTGACGATGCGGCGAACTTCATTCCGGCGCGATTGACCGGTCTGCTGATCGCGGCGGCGGGCCTCAGCCCCAGGGGCTTCGCCGTGATGTGGCGGGACGCGCGCCGGCATCGCTCGCTCAATGCCGGATGGCCTGAGAGCGCAGCCGCCGGCGTGCTGGGCGTGCGACTTTCGGGGCCGCGCAGCTATGGAGGCGCCGAATCGGCGGAACCCTGGCTCAATGCCCGGGCCGGCGACCCTGGGCCAGCCGACTTGCAAAGCGGCCTGGTTCTGTACCGCAAGGCGCTGTTCCTAGCCGCATTGCTGCTGCTCGGCATCTCCGTATTGCACCAGTATGCTGTGCCATGAATGCCGTCGAGATTCACGGCGGCGCCCTTGATGCCATGCGGCGCCATTTTCCTCACGCGCCGCTGCCTTGGGTCGATTTATCTACGGGCATCAATCCCTGGCCCTGGCCAACCAAGGAAAGCCATCTCGAAGGTCTTCGCAGGCTGCCCACCCAGCAGGATTTCGCCCGCTGCGCCGCGGCCATGGCGACCGCCTTCGGATCGCCCGAAGGCGCGGTTTTGGCGGCTCCCGGGAGCGAATTGCTGATCCGGCTGCTGCCGGCTGTGCTCGCGCCTCGGCGCGTTGCCGTTTTGGCGCCGAGCTATGGCGATCATGCGCGGGTCTGGCATGCCGCAGGGCGCGAAGTGGTCGAAACGGCCGATCCCTTGGCCGAGGCCGACTCGGCGGATGCCGTGGTGATCTGCAATCCGAATAATCCGGACGGGCGGCGCTTCCAGCCGCATGAAGTCGAGGCGGCGCATCGTCGCCTGAGCCAGCGCGGCGGCTGGCTGGTCATTGATGAAGCGTTTGCGGATCTTGAACCCGGCCTGAGCCGGGCGCAGCAAGGAGGATCCGATCATCTGCTGGTGCTGCGCTCCATCGGCAAGTTCTACGGACTGGCGGGCCTGCGCTTCGGCGCCCTGCTTGGCCCCTTGCAAGTGCTCGAACGCATGCGGGCGCTTCTGGGCGTTTGGAGCGTGTCAACCCCGGCGCTCGCCATCGCCGCCGCCGCCTACTCCGACCGGGCCAAGGAGGCGCTCAGCCCTTGAGCACCTGGGGCAGCCCCGCGACCATCAACTCGACCCGCTGGCAAACGGTCGCGACGGCCTGGTTCAACGAGCCTTGGGCATCGCGGAACCGGCGGCCAAGCGGCGTGTCCGGCACCAGGCCCATGCCCGCCTCGTTGGATACTAGGATCACCGCCCCGGGAGGCCGGGCGAGAAAACGGGCGAGCGCCGCCGACTGCGTATCCGCATTCCGACCGTAATGCATCAGGTTCGAGAGCCACAGGGTTAAGCAGTCCACCACCACGACCCGCTCCGGGGCAGCGGCGGCCTCAAGCGCTTCGACCAGTTTTAGGGGAGCTTCCACGGTGCTGAATCCGTCCCCGCGCTCGACGCGATGGCGTTCGATGCGCTCGGACATCTCCGCGTCCGATGGCTCGGCGGTGGCGACGAAGACGCGGTCCAAGGCCATGGCCCGGGCCAACTCAAGGGCCCGGCGGCTCTTGCCCGACCGCGCCCCGCCCATGACAAGAATCGTTTCCATGCCCTCAATATAAGGCCTGGATGAGCTATGCTGGTTCGGGCATGGCGCGCCCCGCCGAAAAGCCTTATATTGAGGCCTGCTGCCAAGCGGAAATGAAGGGCGGGGGGCGATGATTGCGGTGACAATCGCGGCAGGGTCCGGGGTATTGGAACGGCCCTTCTCATAATCAGGAAGGCAGTCCCGCGAAGGCGGTCAGGATGTCAGGAATCCGTGAATCGTGAGTCCGACCGCAATGACAGTAATCACGGTACCCAGCATCCAGGTTTCACGCCGGGCACTCGCGGCATCCCGCTTGGCGTTGTCCTCTGCCAGCCGGGCAATGTCGGTGCGGTATTCCGCCTGCATCGTCTTCATGCGTTCCTCCAGCCGGGCCACGCGCTCGTTCAGTTCACCAACCGGATCCATGGCTTCACTCTGTCTGTCCTGCCTCTCATTTCGCACAGAGAGCCGATCCTGTCAAATGTGCGGGAAGACAATTCCAAGCGGGTCAGCACGCTTCGGCGTTCACTCGCAGGTACTCGTCAATGAGTGTGTCGGTGTACTACTGGCCGATGCCAGTGAGAATGAAGCTGGAATTTCCGCCGTGCGTCCCTGTGGCTCCGTCGCTCCATGTTATTGCTAAATCAATCTCGCCGCTCGTTGGATCGTGCACCCACTTAAAGAACCACAGGTGTATGCCAAACGCCGCTCCAACAATGGTGA
>JAPYNE010000006.1 GCA_028285945.1 Candidatus Foliamicus numerosus
CTACTATTCATCGCGGGACTGGACCGACGGCTGCATCGCGGTCAGCAATTCCGCCATGCTGGAAATCTGGATGATGACGCCCATCGGAACCCCCATCACCATCAAGCCATAGCCAAGCCTTGCCCATGTCCGCTAAAGATTCCCCCGCCAAGCCCAGCCGAAGAGCCCGCACCCGCAGCTTTCAAGCGGAGGTTCAGCAGCTTCTCAAGCTGATGATCCACTCTCTTTACAGCCACAAGGAAATTTTTCTGCGCGAGTTGATTTCTAATGCCTCGGATGCCTGCGACCGGTTGCGCTTTTCGGCCATTTCGCAGCCGGAACTTCTCGGCGAGGATGCCGAGCTGGCCATTGCCGTGGATTTTGACGCCGATGAAGGCTGGATTGAAGTGAGCGACAACGGCATTGGAATGTCCGAAGAGGAAGCCGTGCAGCAACTCGGCACGATCGCCCGGTCCGGCACCAGCGACTTTTTGGCCAAGCTGTCGGGCGACGAGCAGCAGGACGCGCGTTTGATCGGCCAGTTCGGCGTGGGCTTTTACTCTTCGTTCATCGTGGCCGACCGCGTGGAGGTGGCCACGCGCCGCGCCGGCCTGCCGGTCGAGGAGGGTGTCCGCTGGTCGTCCGACGGCCAAGGCAAGTTCACGGTCAAGGCGGTGCCGCGCGAGCGCCGCGGCACCTCAGTGCGCTTGCATCTGAAGGAGGAGGAGCGCGGCTTTGCCGATGCGTGGCAGCTGCGCTCGTTGATCCGGCGCTATTCCGACCACATCGCATTCCCGGTCAGCATGCCGGCCATGCAGGACGGCAAAGACTCCGATGCCGCGCCGCAGCAGGAAGTCGTGAACACGGCCAAGGCGTTGTGGACCCGGCCCAAGCGCGACATCAGCGACGAGGAATACCACGAGTTCTACCGCCACATCGCCCACGACAGCGAGGATCCGCTGTGCCACACGCACAACCAGGTGGAGGGCCGCCGCGAGTACGCAAGCCTCCTGTACATCCCTAAGCGGGCGCCTTTCGATCTGTTCAACCGCGAATCTCCGCGAGGCGTGAAACTCTACGTGCAGCGGGTGTTCATCATGGACGACGCCGAGCAGTTTCTGCCCCTGTACTTGCGCTTTGTGCGCGGCGTGGTGGATAGCAACGACCTGCCGCTTAACGTGTCCCGCGAGCTGCTCCAGCAGAACGACGATGTGCGCGCCATGCGCCAAGCCTTGGCGCGCCGCGTGCTCGATATGCTCGACCGCTTGGCAAAAGACGATGCGGAAGGCTACCGCGCATTCTGGAACGAGTTCGGGCGGGTATTCAAGGAAGGCGTGGTGGAGGATGCGGGCAACCGCGACCGCATCCTGGCGTTGCTGCGGTTTGCCTCCACTGCTTCGCAAGGCGACGACCAGGACGCCACGCTTGCCGATTACGCCAAGCGCAAGCCCTCAGAGCAGAAGGAAATCTACTACATCACCGCAGCCAGTCCGGCAGCGGCGCGGTCGAGTCCGCAGCTTGAGGTGTTCGCCCAGCGCGGCCTGGAGGTGCTGCTTTTGTCCGACCCCATCGACGAATGGGTGGTGGGACACCTCGATGCCTACGAGGAATTGCGATTCCGCGACATCACGCGGGGCGCGCTTGAGGCCGGGGAATTGCCCGGCGCGGCGCCTGTGGAAACCGGCGAGGCAGCGGAGGATGCCGATGCGGCCGGTCTGCTGGCGCGCATGCGGAGCGTGCTGGGAGAGGAGGTTTCCGAAGTGCGGGCCACCGCGCGGCTCACCGATTCGCCCTCCTGCCTGGCGCTGGGCGAGCAGGAAATGGGCGTGCAGATGCAGCGGATTCTACGCGCCAGCGGACAGGAGCTGCCGGATGCCCGGCCTGTTCTTGAAATCAATACGGGCCACACGCTGTTCAAGCGCCTGGCCTTGCGCGAGGGCGACGCCGAGCTGTTCGAGGACATGACGCGCCTGCTGCATGAACAGGCTGTGCTCACCCAAGGCCGGGAGCTGGCCGACCCCGGCGAGTTCGTGCGCCGCGTCAACCGCCTGCTGGAAAGCTGATGGCGGCGGCGGGGCTACAATGCTGCCATGCACAAGGCGCCGAAGAACAATGAGTTGCGCGAGCGGCTGACGCCGCAGCAATATCACGTCACGCAGGAAAAAGGCACCGAGATGCCGTTCAGCGGCGACTTGCTGTTGAACAAGGACACTGGCGCCTACGAGTGCGTATGCTGCGGCGCCGAACTGTTCCGTTCCGATGCCAAGTTCGATTCCGGCACCGGCTGGCCCAGCTTCTTCGCGCCCGCTTCCGATGGCGCGATCACGCAACACAGCGATTTCAGCCACGGCATGCAGCGCGTCGAGGTGGTGTGCTCGCAGTGCGGCGCGCATTTAGGCCACCTTTTCCCGGACGGCCCCCGGCCCACCGGCATGCGTTACTGCATCAACTCCGCGTCGCTGCGTTTCAACAAGGCATGAAGGACCGGTGGCCAGGCGCGACTAGGGCCGCGCCGGAGGCCGATTCGCAAGCGCGCCGGCGCTCGGCGTTCCGCTTCGGCTTCTCGGCAGTCGTCGCCAGCTTCGTGGTGCTTGGGCTGCTGATCCTCGGCGCGATGTTCCAAGAGGAATACGAGGAGGGCTTTTTGCGCTTGGTGTCCTACGCTGTGCGCCTCGCCTCGCCGGAGGAAATTGCCGAGGCCGAGGCGCAGGGCCCGATACCGGCGCCGCTGCCCGCAATACGCCCCGATACGCCGGTAGCCGTCATAACCGGCCCGATCGTGGAAGAAGACGAAATGCGCGGCGGCCAGATCGTATTGCCCGTCCCGGAAACCCTGGCCTCTATCGAGGACCTCCTGATCGAAACCTCCAACGGCATCGAACTCGCGCCACCCGACAATCCCGCAAGCCCCCCCGACGCCCCGGCCGCAGAACCCGCCGAAACCGAGTAGATCGCCCGCCGCCCTCGCGCGGCTTTGAGCCCGAAGGCGAAACAATGACGGACGGCCCCAAGGACGCGCCGGCCGACAGCCTCCGCACGCGAAAGCGGCGCCGCGCGACGCTGGAGACGCAGCAAGAGAGCGCATAAACGGAATGAAGTGATGTTGTCTCGCTATAATCCCTTATGGTTCTGATGCCAGAATACGGAAATCGAAGAAGCGGTCCAGTGCGAGCTCAAAGCAGCCGCCTGAGCCCGCTCTATTTCTTGATCGAAATCTTGGGAAGCACATCATCGCAAAGCGGCTACAAGATGACCTAAGCGACATGCCCAAGGAGTGGCACGCCGCATGATCGACTACAGCAAATTCCGCTCGTCCCTCAAGCGCCTTGAGGAGCAGCACGATAACCATCTGGCTCTCGATGCCGCGCAGCCGGAATTGATCCGCGAGGGCATTGCCGAGTCGGTCATCCAGCGTTTCGAGGTGTGCTACGACTGCTTGTGGAAAGTGCTCAAGAGGTATCTGACGGAGGAGTTGGGCATCGCGGAACCTCCCAACAGCCCGAAGCCCGTTTTCCGCTTGGCGAACGAGAACGGGCTGCTGCCTTCCCCGGCGGCGCAATGGCTCAAGTATGCGGATGCCCGCACAGACACATCGCACGACTACGACGGCGAGAAGGCCAAAGCGTGCTTGGGCCTCGTGCCGGCTTTCATTATTGATGCCGCGCGCCTATACGGCGCATTGAGTGGCTAGGCATGGCGCTGAGCCAAGCGATTGCCATGACATCCGACCAGCGGGAAACGCTGGTTTCGCTGCTATCCCGGCATCTCCCCGACACGGAGGCTTGGGCGTACGGCTCAAGAGCCAAAGGAACCGCCCGCCCCGCCTCCGATCTGGACATGGTGGTGTTCGCCAAGCCGGAGCAGGCGCGGGCGGTGTCCGACCTGCGCGAGTCCTTGGAGGAAAGCAGCCTCCCGTTCCGCGTGGACCTCTTCGTCTGGAACGAACTGCCGGAGAGCTTCCGCGAGCACATCGAGCGCGAGCATGTGGTGATTGCTTGACATGTCAGCCAAAGGCGGAGCTTGGTGATGTCCGGGTTCAGACACATGTGGGACTGGGAAGTCCGGCTTGTGTTTTTCTTGAACTGGCTGCCTACTCGTCATTGGGAAAAGCGGGGGGCGAACCGCAGGCGGTGCGAGGCGCGAATCAGACAGACTGTATGGGGCCAGGGTAGTCGGCCACTTGGTCATCGTTGGTCAACAAGGTGATTTCTTCCACCTGGGCCTGAGCGATCAGCATGCGGTCGAGTGATCGTTAGCCGTAGGTACCCCTGCCGCACATCCGCGCGAGGGAATAACGTCGTCCAAGGATTTGTCCGGTAACGGAATATCCATTCGTCTCCTGTGAACGGCACGTCGATATCTACCCGTGTTCCTGGAATAAGGAACGGTCCCGTGCGGTCATCGCGGAAAAAGCGCATTCGATCCTGCGAAACGTCAACCTGTGTCTCGTCCTGATTCATGGTAGTGCTCTCTTCATGGAGAACGACGGGTTGTACGCTTATATCGGCGACGAGGGGGTCGACAATCTCCTGATCACTGGGGACACAAGAAACTGGTCCTTCGAAATCTGGTCAACCGCAGGGGACACGCCATGCTGCCGCGCTCTCAATTGAGCATCCAAGTCTTCCTCAAAGAACAGATAGTCGTTGCCACGCATTGCGCTCAATTCACCAATATCTTGGCAACTCGATCAAGAACCTACCTTTCGGCGGGACGGTTTTCGAGTTGGCGTCCTTTTCTCAAGTTAGTTGTCGCGCCACTCGATCATGGCATTGAGGAGTTCGGCGGTCGAATAGTCCCGGATGTCTTCATCCGAAAATCCGCGGTCCCGCTGCCGTTCGATGTGCCACTGCTGAAACTCCTCGTAGTCGGCCAGCACGCGCGCGGCGCCGATTCCCTCGAAACCCGGCATTCCGGCAAGCCAGTTGCGCACCTTCCTCACGGCAATTTCGTGATCGCCGTGATGGGCTTCAATGTCCGAGCCGGCCAGATCCGAGATCGCCGCCTGGTAGCGGTAGCGCTGCTCCTCAAGGACGAGAATGACCTTCTCCTTCAGCCTCCCCGTACCGTAGCGGCGGCATCCGAAGTCCAAGCCCAACTCGAAGGGCATGTTGAGACGATAGTACTCGCCAGCGTCACGGGCCTGGCACCGGCAGAGATCGTGAACGGAGTACCGGGACGACTGGATCAGGTCGAGTATCTTGCTGATGCGGGGCTCGCCGGCATCGCTGCGCTCGGTGGCAATGCGTGGCGCCAGCCCGAAGCGTACAAGACAGAACAGAATTGCCCGAAGCGTGAGATCGTAGTCTTCGTCCAGCGGACAGTTTACGAAGACGCTTCGGTCGAAGTCGTCGCCCTTTGGCAAATCGCGCTATCCGTCCGACGGGTTGGGGCCATTGACTTGGGAGTCGCGCCCGCGAATGCAGCCGTCCCGCCCGAAAATGTAGACATCTCCCCCTTGATTTCGGGCGATCCTGCGGGCGGCCTCAAGTGCTTCCTGCTGGGTGTCGAAGTGGCGCGTTACCCTCTCGGCGCCTGACTTGCGGACCGCCCATCTCTTTCCTCGGCGAACAACATATTGGCTGCTGGCTGCCACGGGCCTGACTCCTGATTTGTGTTGGGCAAAGTGTATCACGGCTCCACGCTGCGGGCCTTCCAGATTCACTTGCTCAGCCCGAGATCGGCGCCGGTCTCGCGACCCCGTTCCGGTATCGGGGCGAATCGTTCCTTGGCGAGGTTTCGCTCCGTTCCGCGCGGCGGCTCGCGTTCGGCCACAGGCGAGATTTCCTGCTTCTCGTGTCCTGCGCGCTTCGCCTCCCCAATCCCCTCCAGCGCCGAGATCCGCTCCCCTGTCACGGCTTCCAATTGTTCCTTCAGCGCCTTCGCGTCGTCCACGGTTTTTTTGCTCGTATAAATGAGTAAAATTACTCATTCTAATGAGTAATTCGTCTTATCAGCGGCCTCGGGCGGCGGAGTTGCTGCAACGCTTGGGCGAGCCGCGCCGGTTTATCCAGATCGTGACTGGCGCGCGCCAGGTGGGCAAGACCACCTTGATGACGCAAGTCGCCAAGCAGTCAAGCAAGCCCTATCGCTTCGCCAGCGCCGACGAGCCGACGTTGCGCGGGCCGGAATGGGTTGCGCAACAGTGGGAGGCCGCGAGACGGCTGGCGGACGACAAGGGCGCGGCGGGCGCGCTCCTGCTGCTGGACGAGGCGCAGAAGGCGCCGAATTGGGCGGAAACCGTAAAACGGCTTTGGGACGAGGACACACGCCACGGGCGGCCATTGAGCGTGGTGCTGTCGGGGTCGGCGCCCTTGTTGCTTGAGCAAGGCATGACGGAAAGCCTAGCGGGCCGTTTCGAGCTTCTGCATCTTCCTCACTGGACTTTCGCGGAGATGCACGAAGCGTTTGGATGGTCATTGGAGCAGTACCTCTTCTACGGAGCCTATCCCGGCGCTGCGCCGCTGATCAGGCAGCCGGCTCGCTGGTCGCGGTATATCCGCGATTCGCTGATTGAAACCACGGTGGCGCGCGACGTGCTGCTCCTTGCCCGCGTGAACAAGCCGGCGTTGCTGCGGCGATTGTTCGAGTTGGGTTGCGCCTATTCCGGCCAGATTCTTTCGTACACAAAAATGCTGGGGCAGCTCCAGGAGGCGGGCAACACCACAACGCTGGCGCATTATTTGGAGCTTCTGGCGGGCGCCGGAATGCTGACGGGTTTGCGGAAATACGCCGGCGACGAGGCGCGGCGGCGCGGCTCCAGCCCGAAATTGCAGGTCCTCAATACGGCCCTGATGACGGCGCGGCCGGGCCTTAGCCTGGCAAAGGCGCGCAGGGACGGCGGGTTCTGGGGACGGCTGGTGGAATCCGCAGTGGGCGCCCATCTGGCAAACGCGGCAACCGAAGGATTGTGCGAACTCTTTTACTGGCGCGACCGCAACCGCGAAGTCGATTTCGTGGTTCGCGCAGGAGATTCGCTGACGGCGATTGAAGTCAAGAGCGGCCGGATGCGCGGGATGCCTGCCGGAATGAACGCCTTCGCCAGCACTTTTTCGCCAGACCGCGTCCTGCTGGTTGGCGGAGACGGGATTGCCGTTGAGGAATTCCTGTCCAGGCCGGTCGAGCATTGGGTGGCGGCGCACCACCGGATGAAAGCGAAGGTCTAGCACCGCGTCCCTTTGGCCGATGCGGCGCTGTCCGCGCTGAAGCAAGCGAGGGCGATCAGCGAAGCGCCGATGACCCGCCAACACGCCCGGTGCCCGTGGGTGTTCCCGAACGTCTCGGGGCGCGCCATGTCCGACTCGACCATGAGCAAGCTGTGCCGCGAGCTTGGCATCCAGGCGGTGCCGCACGGCTTCCGCTCATCCTTCCGCGATTGGGCGGGCGAGCAAACCGATGCCCCTCACGCTGTCATGGAGGCGGTGCTCGCCCACATCATTCCCAACGCTGCCGAACGCACCTACGCACGGTCGGACCTGCTTGAGAAGCGGCGCAAGCTGATGGACCAGTGGGCCGCGTTCGTGAAGGAAGGGGCCGCATGAGCAAAAAAACGACGAGCCGAACGAGATCGACTATTACTTAAAGGGTCAGAGCATCCCGCCCGCTACACGGACCGCAGTTCCAGAGAGTCACTGGAAGCATGGGCGCAACGAAAGAACGAAATAGACGAACTTCAACTTGACAGGTGGGAGCAGCTTGAGATTGATGTCGAGAAGAAGCGCGAAAAACTAAAGACCGTAAAACGCGGCGCCGAGCGCCACCCTCAACTCCAAGCAAAACCCCGAAAGGCGGAGGAAGAGTTGGGGGCCGCAGCATCAAGCGCATGGAAAGCCTGGTCGAGCGCGGCAGTGCCCGGGGTTGCGGATGCGTACACGGAAAATTCGAGCGGGGCGGCTTCACGGAGAGCCTCAATGGAACCGGCATGAAACCCCGCGTACTCGAGAATGGCGCATTCATTTGGCGCGGTTGCTTGCAGCGCCAAACCCGCTTTATACGCTTCAACAAGTTGAGCGGGTGCCGCCGCGTAGAGGCTTTTGGTTGCATTGGCGTATGCCGTGTGCTCACTGGGCGCACTTCTGCGAAGCGCTTGCCAAGCGCTGTTGTAGGCCGCGAACTCCTCGGGCGCGGCACTGCGAAGGTCTTTGCCTAGGCTTGTCGAGTCCGCGTACTGCTCCGGCGCCATATTGGCGTTCGGACGAAGGATCGGTCGACATTAGGCAGCCCTTAGCCATTAGGACTGCTTCTATGCGGTCAAGTTGCTCCCTAATTTGCTCACCATGGGAACTTTCTATCTTATTAATGTCCGTTTTCCACTCTTCGCGCTGTTGATGGCAGAGGGATAAAAGATCCGCGCAGGTGGCATTTGCTGGGATCATGACTGGCGGGACGGGCGTGACGCACGATGAGAGAGTAAAGGCCATGACCAGCGCGGCGCTGCCTCGGTTCAAGCAATTCATGGCAAATAACCCCAGCGAATGAAATCATCGGCATTGTAGAAAGCGAAAATCCTTCAAGCCCGTTTCTGTTGGGGGCCTGATCGGAGGTTTCGTTGGAGGGCAGCTTCCTGATTAAACACCCAGATCGTTTTGCGCGAAAGCAATTGTTTGCGGTTGCATGGTTCCTGCCGAGCGATTTGATTTTCCCTCGACTCCTCAGCTATCGCCGTACTGCATCCATGAACTCATCGTCCATCTCGATCCGCTCGTCAGCCACCGACCGCAGTTCACTGGCATACGTCGATT
>JAPYNE010000060.1 GCA_028285945.1 Candidatus Foliamicus numerosus
AACCGACATCGACCTGCGGATGGGCGCGGCGGGCCTGCGCGGCGAATTGATGGACTTCGGCGACGGCTTGAGCCTGTCGCTGGTCTCCGACGCCATGGCGATGCGCTCCTCTTCCGAGGCGGCGGCCGGGATGCCGGAGTCGGAGGCCAAGGCGAGCCGCGTCCGGGCGGCGGTCGAAGCCTCTTGGACCCGCCAGATGGAGGAGGGCGGGCAATTCTCGGCGCGGCTTGAGGGCGGTTTGCGCCGGGACGGCGGCGACGCGGAGGAAGGCTTCGGCGCCGAGGTGTCCGCCGGCCTCTCGTGGATGCGGGACGGCCTCGCCCTCGAGCTCGAGGGCCGGCGCCTGGTGGCGCACGAGGACGGCGGCTTCAGCCAGACGGGCGCCTCCGCATACCTCGCTTGGGATGCTTGGAACCTAGGCGGCCTTGGCCCGTCCGCGTCGCTGCGCCGGCATTGGGGCATCGCCGCGGCCAGCGGGCTGGACCGGCTGCTCGCCGCGCGCCGCGCGGGGCCGTTCGGGGCGGAGCCGGGCGCGGGCGGCCTCGACGCCGAGTTCGGCTGGGGCCTGGCGCTGCCCGGCGGCCGCTTCCTCGGCACGCCCTTCCTGCTGCACGGATCGCAGGGCGGCGGCGGCCGCCTGCAAACGCTGGGCTGGCGCATGGAGCCCTTGGAATCAAGCGGCGGAATCATGGATGCCAGCATGGCCCTCAAGCTGGTGCGCCGCGCCGGCGGCGCCGGCGGGAGCGACCGCGGCATCCTGATCGAGGCCCGCCTGGGCTTCTAAACATGACGGCTTGAATAATGCCGCGCCGGGCTGGTGCCACGCTAGCCGCGCCGCCGCGCACCAAGCAGCGCAACCACCGGATTTTCCTTACAGCAACTGTGTCAGAGGGCACTGATGCGATGTTCCGGCCATTCCATTTATCCAAGCGGCGTTTCCTGACCGTCGGATGACCAGACGCATGCCGGCAACGCCCATCCGCACACCCAAGGGCGCTTAACAAAAAACGATTGTCAACCGCTTCGGTTTTACCTCGGCATCAGGCGAAGCGGCGGAGGAGCTTTCGGGCCTGGGCGAGGTGCGGCTGATCGACCATGCGGCCGCCTATCGACATGACGCCGGTCTCGCCGGATTGCTCGAAGGCGGCGACGATCTCGCGGGCCTCGGCCAGTTGCGCCTCGCTGGGCGTGAACACATCGTTGAGCACCGCCACCTGGTCCGGGTGGATGGCGGCGCCGCCCGCGTAGCCCATTTCCAGCGCTTCCTCCGTGAACCGGCGGAAGCCGTCCAAGTTGCGGAAATCCGCATACACGGCCTCGATCGCGTCCACCCCGGCCACGGTTGCCGCCGCAAGAGTGAGGGCGCGGGCCACTTCGTACAGGGGCAGCAGGCTCCCGTCCGGCCGGCGGCGGCGCAGGGCGCCCACATCCGTTCCCAAATCCTCGGAGCCCCAGCTTAGGGCTGCCAAGCGCGGCAGGCCGGGACGGTATTCGTGCAGCGACATCAGGCCGCGCGCCGTTTCCCCTGCCAGCGCAAGAATCCGCGCGGGCGATTCCCGTTCGCCGCCCTCGCGGCCGTCCATCCGCCCGGCCACCGCGAAAACATCGGCAGGCGAGCGCGGCTTGGGCAGCACGATGCCGTCGGCGCCGCCGGCCATGGCCGCGTCCGCATCCTCTTCCCACCACGGCGTGTGCAGGCCGTTGATTCGCACCCACAAGGGCGCGCCGCCGCGCTCAGCCGATTCCAAGTATTCGCGGATCATCGCCCGGGCCACCGGCTTGCGCGCCGGACTCACCGAATCCTCGATATCGAGAATCAGCACGTCGGCGCCGGTGGACGGCCCCTTGGCGAGCTTGCGTTCGCTGTCGCCGGGCACGAACAGCCACGACCGGCGGCGCTTCATGGGGCGTTGATCCACTCGGCCGGCCCCTCCGGGTAGTGCTCGCGTTTCCAAATCGGCACGCGCTTTTTCACTTCGTCGATCACGTACCTCGCGGCCGCGAACGCCTCGTTGCGGTGCGCGGCGGCCACGCCCACCCACACCGCGGCATCGCCGATGGCGAGGTCGCCGGTGCGATGCACGCAAAGCACCCGGCTGGCGCCGAATCTTTCCTTCGCCTCGGCGATGACGCGCGCGCCTTCGCTCACCGCCAATTCCTCGTAGCATTCATATTGCAGCCCGGCCACCGCGCGGCCTTCGTTGTGATTGCGGACCCGCCCGCAAAAGCACGCGACGGCACCCGATGCGGTATCCTCCAGCGCCGCCAGCTCCGCCGCTTGGTCTATGGCATCCGCGCTGATGCGGAAATCGCTCATCCGCCGGCCACCGGCGGCATGAACACCACGCGGTCTCCGTCCTCCAGCGACCAGTCCCAGTTGCGGAACTCGTCGTTGACGGCCACCTTAAGGCCTTTTCCCGGGGGCAATGGGCGGCGCTCGCGCAGTTCGCGGTACAGCTCGCGCGGCGTGGCGGCCCCGGTGTCGAGCGTCTCATGCGCCCTGCCGGCGCGCTCACGCAGGAATGCGAAGTAATCAACGCGAATACGCATCAGACCAAACAGCGTAGCGGCCACAAAAACACCGCGCAATGCTACATTAGCGCCATGAGCGAGAAAACTTCCCTAGTGCGCGAAGACGGCACCTATCCGGTGGCGCGCACCGGCATCGGAAACATCGCCCTGTCGGCGGTGCAGTTCGAGCCGGAGCTGTTCCGCTGCATGGCCTTGAAAGGTGCCGAATCGCTGCCGCAAAGCTGCTTGGAAGCGTACAAGCAGTTCGCCGCCCGGGCGCGCTGGACCCACTACTGGTAGGCTAGGCGGCTACGCGCTTTTGGCGTTGGGGCAGGCGCCGAACCGCATGGGGCAGCGGCGCGGCCCGATGTCCGAGGCCACCCCTTCGTTGCCGATGGCGCCTCGAACCAGGTCGCCCAGCCCGCGAATAAAGTGGCAATCCACCGCCACCGTGGGGCAGCGGGTGAAGAACGGAACGCCGGTTTCACAAGCCGCTTGGCGAAATTCCATGTCGATTTCCACCAGCGTTTCGACATGCTCGGAAACGAACGCGATGGGCGCCACCACCACGGGAACGCCATCCGCTCCGGCCCGGCGCACCTCGTCTTCGGTGGACGGCCCGATCCATCGCACCGGGCCGACGCGGCTCTGGTAGCAGGTGATCCAATCCAAATCGGCGCGGCCCAGCGCCTCGACGATGGCCGCCGAGGTCAGCTCCACCTGCCACTGGTAGGGGTCGCCGGCATTGATCGTGCGCTGCGGCAAGGCATGCGCGGACAAAAGCAGGCGCGGCGCCCCGTGCCGCGAAGCCTCGTTGAGCGACTTCCGTATGTGCGCCGTGGCGGCATCGAGAAAACCATGGTGCGCCGGGTAGCAGCACACGATGTCCTGCGGCGCGGCCAGCCCTTGCCGGCGGGCCTCTTCCCTGAAAGCCTTGATGGACGTTCCCGTGGTGGTGGTCGAGAATTGCGGATACAGCGGCAGCAGCACGATGCGGTCGGGGCCGAAGTCGCGGATCCGGCCAACGGCCTCTTTCACCAGCGGGTGCCAGTAGCGCATGAACACAAACACTTCCACCTGCTCGGCGGTATCGCTGATTTCGCGCTTGAGCGCCTCCGCCTGCTCGACCGTGGCCGGAAGAATGGAGGATGCCCCGCCAACCTTCCCGTAAATTTCCGCCGAGGCGGTCGCTCGCCTTCCGGCAATCACGCGCGCGGCAATCCAGCGCAGCGGATTGGGAATTCGCAATATGGCCGGGTCGCTGAACAGATTCAGAAGGAACGGATGGATCGCCTCGGGCGTGTCCGGCCCGCCCAAATTAAAAACCGCCACGGCAAGTTTCCGTGGCCCCGGGTTTGGCTCGCGGGTCAAAACTGCGCTACGGCCTGGCCAGCAGGTCCAGGGCGGCCGCGGTCATGGCGCGCACGCCCGTGCGCAGGGTTTCCTTGTGCTCGGGCAAAAAGTATGGCGAATGGTTGGACGGAAGCTCGCGGCCTTCGGCGTGCGCCGCGGCGAGGGCTTGCGGGTCGGCGCCGCCAAGGCGGAAATAAAAGCCGGGAATGCGCGGCTCGTCCAAACCGAACCGGGCGAAATCCTCGCCGCCCATCACCTGCGTTTGCAGCACCACGTTTTGCTCTCCCAGCTCTGCCCGAAGCACGGCGGCAAGCCGCTCGCTCAGCGCCGGATCATTGTACAGCGCGGGCGTGTATTCGTTCTTCACCCTCACCTCGGGCAGCCGGTCCTCGGGCAGGCCCATGGCCATGGCCTGGGCCTTGGCGATGCGCGCGATCCCTTCCAGCAGCAGCGCCCGGTTCTCGTCGGTGTAGGAGCGCACCGTCAACTGCATATCGACCCGGTCGGAAATGATGTTGTGCTTGGTGCCGCCGCGAATCGCCCCCACCGTCACCACGCCGTCCTCGATGGGGTTCAGGTTGCGGGAAACTAGGGTTTGAAGGGCCGTGATGATGTACGCGGAAAGCACGATGGGATCGTGGGTGAGGTGCGGCGAGGCGCCGTGGCCGCCGGTGCCGTGAACGATGATATCGACCGAATCGACATTGGCCATGGCGTATCCCGGCTTGTAGCCGGTCTGGCCGGTGGCGAGGTTGGAGGACACGTGCAGCCCCAGGTTGTAGTCGGGCCGCGGAAAGCGCGTGAACAAGCCGTCCTCGAGCATGGCGCGCGCGCCCAGCCCGCGCTCCTCGGCGGGTTGCGCCACCAAAACCAGCGTGCCGCGCCAGCGATCGCGGATATTCGACAGCTTTCGCGCCACGCCGACGAGGTTGGCCATGTGGATGTCGTGGCCGCAAGCGTGCATCACCGGGACCTCGCGGCCGAACAGGTCCTTGGCCATCACGCGGCTGGCGTATTCAACCCCGGTCAATTCCTTGACCGGAAGCGCGTCCATATCGGCGCGGAGCATGACCGTGGGGCCGTCGCCGTTGCGTAAAAGCCCCACCACGCCGGTTCGCCCCACCTCGGTCGTGACCTCGTAGCCGGCGGCGGCGAATTCCTCGGCCATGCGCGCCGCCGTCTCGAACTCGCGCAGCGACAGCTCGGGATTTTGGTGCAGGTGCAGGTACAGCGCTTCCATGTAAGCGAGCTCGGCCTCGCTAACGCTGATTTCGGCGCTGGCTAAAGAGGCGCTGAGCGCCAGCGCCAATGCTGCTGTCGCGTTTGTGGCCATTCGCATGATCGGTTTTTCGCTCCCATTGGGGTTGATGCGCGCTCCTTTGAGCAACTGTAAACGAGGCGCGGCGGGTTTTGCGGCGCGGCTCCTGTTTTGCGTGCATGCGGGCCGCATAGGACGATGCTATGAGTGCTTGGAATTCAGCAATTCCCGGAGCGCCACGCACGGGAATATAGCCTAAATATCAGTCAATATAATAAGCAGGCTTTTATTTTTGAGTGTTTTTTTCGAGCTGATCCGGCCGGTCCAAATCGAAGGCCGCGCGCGGCATCGGCACTTCCGCCACATCGCCTGCCGCCGCCGCAAGCATCGCTTGCGCCCCGCTGTCCCCCGAAAGGCCGCTCAAGTGCCGGAACCAGGAGCGCGGAAAAACCGCCGGCGCCCCCAGCCTGCCCTCGTAGCGCGCCGCCGCAGCGCAGCTTGGATTGGCGCGCCAAGCTGCCACGAGCGCCGCGATATCCTCGGCGCGAAGCCGCGGCTGATCGCCAAGGCACACCAGAGCCGCGCGGGCGTTTGGCGGCAGCGCCCTGATGCCGCAGGCGAGAGAACGCCCCATGCCGTCGCGCCAGCGCGCATTCCGCACGATGGCGACTTTGCGAAGCGGCGCCCCCCGCCGCCCCAATGCGCGGCCTATTCGATCGGCGCGACAGCCCAAAACCACAACAACGGCGCTGGCTCCGGCAAACCGCGCCAAACGCGCGCTGCGCTCAACCAGCGTCTCGCCCCGGTAGCGCAAAAGCTGCTTCGGCGAACCATACCGCCTCGACGCGCCCGCCGCCAACACAACCGCATGCAGGCCAAACCGCCCCGCCATTCCGCTTATCAGCCTAGGCGCGCTCAAGCCACTACCAGCATGCTTTCGCATAATGCGCCCTCGCCATTTCACATGTCAACACCAGCGCAACACACCGCTGGCGACACTTGCTAGATACTACATGTAGTATCATTTTAGGCATGGCCAAGGCGGATGGTTTGCTGGGCTCCATGAAAGCCAACCCGAAAGCGGATTGGAGCCCAAAGGATGTCAGAAAAGCGGCGAAGAAACATGGGCTGCTCATCATTCGTCAGCGTGGAACGAGCCACGCCGTCCTAACCAACGACCAAGGCCAACATCTGACCATTCCCATGCACAAGCCCCATCAAGCCGTTCTGCATCAGGCGTCTGGTTAAGCTGATCGAGGAGGCATGATGAAATTCGAGGACTATCCGATCCATCTGACTCCGATTCCAAGCGAGGAAGGAGGCGGTTACATGGTTACCGTTCCAGACCTCCCGGGATGTGTGGCGGATGGAGACACGATCGAGCAAGCGCTTGAGGAAGCCCGCGATGCCTTCCAAGCATGGACCATGGCGGAACAGGAAGACAAAGGATTGATTTCGCTGCCAAAAACCTACAGCGGTCAATTCGTGCAGCGCATTCCCAAAACCTTGCACGCACGCCTTGCCATGCGGGCGGCGAGCGAGGGCATTAGTTTGAATCAACTCGCTGCCACTTTCCTGGCCGAAGGCTTGGCCCGGCAATAAAGGCCAGGCATCAAAAATCGATGCCGAAGCGTTTGAGGGATGAAAGTTGGCGCGCCCGAAGGGATTCGAACCCCTGACCTTCGGTTCCGGAGACCGACGCTCTATCCAACTGAGCTACGGGCGCGCTGCTCAAGCGCATCGCAGGAATTATGCCGCAAGCCCTTCGGAATGAGCGAGCGGACAGCGGTCGAAGTCGAGGTTATCCATGCGTGGAATAAGGGGATGTTGCGGCTGAAGTGGGCTGTGGGGATACACAACTGGTGGGTTGCGGCTAAAATGGGATCCCTCGGATCAGGGAAGCACGGGAGATAAACAATGTTCAATGGCGAGAAAGTGGCGCAGATGGCCGCTTACTTTATGGACAAAGAAGCCGAACCGCAAATGGCCGTCTTGAAGCTGGTCAAGATGCACCGTTCCCGGGCTAGTGCTTGCCGGGTTCGAGGGCCACGCCGCGGCGTTCGTGGCGGGCGTAGGCGATCAGCGCGATCATTTTGTCGTCGTCCGCCGCCAGCTCCTCGCCTTCCAGCGGGTGTTGAAGGCACCAGTTGAACATTTCCCACAAATCGACCACTCGGCCCATCTGCTTTTGGAATTTGGGGTAGGTTTCCGGATGCGTGTTGGCGGCGTTGGGGTGGCATTGGGCGCAGGCCACGCCGTTGCTGCCCAGCGTGCCGTCGGTCCACAGCGCCCGGCCCTCCTGGACCACCTGCATGAATTGCTCCTGCCAGCGGTCGATATCCTCTTGATCGAACTCGTCGCCGCCGAGGTTGCCGGCGCCCAGCGCGAACAGCACCGGGGCCAAAGCGGTAATAATGAATTTCTTGCGCATGGGTCGGAGTTCTCCCTCAGTAGTGCTGCTGCGGCGGAATCCGGGCCGCGGGGTCCTGGAAGACGCTGTCCTCCGGCCGCCCCGTGTCCTCGTTCCAGGCCACCGTGCGCACGGCGTTGTCGTAAAGGTTGTAGTGGACCGCGGCGCGGCCCGTATGTACATCCACGAACTGCCAGCCGGTGGCATCGCGCTCGAAGAAGGGGTCGGCGCGGTTCATCGGCACCGTGAGCACCGGCAGGAAATGCTCGGCTTGCGCGTAGCTGCCGGGATACGGCCACGGCCAGGCGGTGGCCATGGCCGACGTGAAGCTGATGTTGCCGATCTGGTTGTACTGGATCTGGTGGACATGCCCGTAGAGCACGGTTACCTTGTCGAACGGCGCCAGGATGGCCTGCATCTGCTCGGCATCGTCGGTCCAGAAATTCCAGCCCTTGTAGATTTTTTGCAGCGGCGAATGCGAAACCACCACGATGGGCGTGCTTTTATCGACTTCCGCCAAGTCCTTTTTCAGCCACTCGCGCTGCGGGTCGCCCACCAGAAACGGTGAGCCGTTGGGATTGTCCAGCCCGGCCATTTCGTTCATCCGCTGCTCGGCGGTGGGCCAGCGCTCGAAGGTCCACTCGTCGTAGGTGAGGATGGAGTTCAGCATCACGAAATGCACGCCCTTGTGATCGAAGCTGTAGTAGTGCGGGCGCTTGAAAATATCCGACCAGTACTCGCCCAGGTCCAAGTAGTAATCGTGCTCGCCCAGGATGGGATGGATGTCGTAATTAAGCGCGGAAAGGAGTTCCGCGCCGTGGTCCAGCTCCGGCTTGGTGCCGAGTTGCGCCAAGTCGCCGCCGTAGATCACGAAGTCCGGCTTGGGATTCAGCAGGTTGGTTTCCGCCACGGCGCGGATCAGGCCGCGGTCCCAGTTGCGCACGAACTCGTTGCCGCGAATGTGCTGGATATGCGAATCGGAAAGGAAGGCGAAGCTGAATTCCGCCGACTGCTCGCTGCGGCCCAGCTTCACGTAAGTGAGCGGCAGGGTGCCCACCGCCGCCATGCTGGCGGCGCGCTGCATGAATTTGCGTCTGTTGCTTTGAGTCATCGTTTTGTGCTCCGCTCAGTCTAGGCCGGAGGCGTTGGCCGCCTCGGCCAAGGCTTCGTATTCCGGGCTGGTGAGCGCTTCCATGAACAGCACCAGGTCGGCCACCTGCTCGTCGGTGAGGTCCAAGGGCCGTATGCCGCTGGACAGGAAATCGTTGACCGGATCGTCGGCCTCGGTGACGCCGCCGTTGTTGTAGTGGTCCATCACGTCCTTGAGCGTGGCCAGGCTGCCGTCGTGCATGTACGGCGCGGTGGCGGCGACGTTGCGCAGGGTGGGCGTTTTGAACGCGCCCAAATCGTCGAACATTTCCGAAATCGCGAAGCGACCCAGTTCGGAGGAAAGTTTCTCCGAAAGCACGGTTTCATCGACTTCCGCGCCGCGCTCCAGCGCCGCGAGAAAGCTGCCCACGGCTTCGGGTATGCGGTCCTGGATATCGTTGATGCCCACGCCCAGATTGTGGAAGCGGTGGTCGGTGAACAACGCGTGGTCGTGCTCGATGGTGTGGCAGGACACGCAGCGCCCCTCGTTGAGGAACAGATCGAGGCCGCGCGCTTCCGCCTCGCTCAATGCGTCCTCCTCGCCGCCGAACCAGTAGCGGTCGAAGCGCGAATCGCCGAATAAAAGGGTGCGCTGGAAGGCGGCGATGGCCTTGGTGACCTCGTCGATCGTGACCTGCCCCGGCTCCTTGCCGAAAACCTCACGGAAGGCGGCCACGTACTGCGGGTCGTCGGCCACGATTTCAAGAATCGGATCGTGGGTTTCAAGCCCCATTTCCACCGGGTTCAGGAACGGATGCTGGGCTTGGTCCTCCAAGCTGGGCGAGCGGCCGTCCCAGAAGAGGGTCTCGAAGTAGGCGGCATTGGTGGCGGTGGGCGAGTTGCGGGTGCCGGCAAGCCCCAAAATGCCTTCCGAAGTGCTCAAGGGGCTGTCGGTGAAGCCCTTCTCCCGCTCATGGCAGGTGGAGCAGCTCACCTCGCCGGTGGCGCTGAACCGCTCGTCGTGGAACAGCTTGTCGCCCAGCGCGATCTTGGCCGGCGTCATGGGGTTGTTATCCGGCACAGGCAGTTCGGGCAAGCCCAGCGGGGCCGCCGAAGCCATCGCCGCAAACGTCATGGCGCCAAGCGCCGCAACCAGTTTTCGTGCCATCATCCCTCCCGAGTCCTCTCCCCGATCATCCTACGCGGCGCACATAACAAGTCAAGCCCGGCGACCTTGAATTGCAGAGAGCACATCACTTGTCCGGTTTTAGAGCACATGAAGTGTCCCAACGGGAGGCTTCTCACTTTCGACGATTCCCCGCCCTCGGAATTTAAGGTCCGACGGGCCGAACCAAGGCCTGAAAATGGCGAGACGGCGCGAATGTGAGCGTCCCGTCTATCACCGACAAGGTTCTAGGAAAATCAAAAGATGCGCAAAGATTATCCGGCGTTCTATTGACGGCCACCCGCAACTCCGGCTTGCCGGCGGCGCCCGGGCCGCCAAGGCTGAAAACATCGTAAGCCAGTTCGGGGACAACGGAGTTGGCGGGGGCCAGTAATTCGCGAGCCACCAGCAGCTTGTTTTCCAGCATCGTGGCGCCCTTCATGGTGCCAATATCCGTCACAGTCGCTTGAGGATGCATGACATCCGCCAAGCGCGCCAATTGCTCGGCTGTGGCTGCCGTCGGAAAATCAATAAGCACTTTCGCCGAACGTCCGTCAAGAACCCACAATCTGTATGCCCGATCATTGCCGCTTTCCATTGGATTCCTCGGAGCCGTCTTAAACATCAGCCATTCGCCGTCGCCAAAAACCCGCACGGAATGCGGGCTGATCCAAGCCTCTACGGCTCGCGTCCAAGTGTCTTTCGCAGTGCCATCATCCCAGTTGAACTCTCGGCGGACCACCATGTCCGGCAATTCCCCGGACTCTTCCGGATCCCGGCCGTAAACAAAGTATCCCGCCTCGGACGAATGGAAGCGCGCAACGTCAACCGAGGAAAAAGACCTCTGTTGAACGCGGATTTTGCGTACGTTTTCTGCATCTGTCGTCGAGTAGAAGTGGTGGGCACCCATGCCTGCGGAGTCCCCGCTGTACGAGGGCGATAAATGCAACTCGCGGTTGTCGGCGGAGTAGGCTAGCCCGTAAGGCAACCCGGCGTTACTGACATCGTAACGGTCTCCCAAATAGTGGCTGATCCTCTTGCCTTCATCCAGATTATGAATCAGCAGCTGCGACTGGCCTCCTCCGAGCGGCTCAAGCGCCGAATACGACGAGCCGTCGCTGGCGACCCCGAACCACCAAAGCTTGTCGTGCTCGTAGATCAACCGGCCATCGAGAAAAATCCGCACAGGCTCCGCCGTTTCATCGCCCCGGTTGCCTCTCTGGTTCAAGCGAAGGTCGCCAAATCCAGCCACGACGGCCCCGCTCGCGTTCTTGCCTATTTTTTGATGATTGGGCAGAAAGGGCAGGGAGCCGCCGAATACCTGCCCTGCATCGTCGAGGACCGAAAAGCGCGCGCCTCCGGCAGCAGGCACCACCATAACCGCCAAATCGCTTGCTTGGCCTTTGCCCATTCGCAGCACGCACCCCGCCGCATTGATAACTTCCTGCGGCATCAACGCCCGTTCATCACGAGGCGGAGGATATCTCCGGCCAACTCCCCACGCCTCTGCGCTCGGAGCTTTCCGGGTCATTCCGCCAGCGGATAGATCAAGATCGATGGATTCGGGCGGATCATGGCCCCCTTCATCCGCACGCTCGGAGATAAAACGCAAGGCCAAGGCCATTGCGATGCAAGCGGCAACCGCAACGGCACCCCACCCCAGCATACGTTTTGCTTTGCTCTTAATCGTCACAACTGAACACTTCCGTCGGATCCTGCCGAACCCCATTACTTCTTCCCTCAGCAATTGCGCGCCATCCCTACCGCAGCTCATTTCGATGCGCCGGTCGCGGATGCATCAAGAGACCGGCTGTAGTCTTTTCGATCACCCTTCAGACCCTATCACACGATGAAATGGCAACTAACAAGCCAATTGGAGCACTGCGGTTCGGCGCGCCCCCAGCCTTGCGCCTAGGCATTTGCGCTCGGCGGCAGCACTGGGGCGGCGTATTCCGCAGTTGGTATGCTGGCGCTTATGGTTTCACGGCACTATTGCTGCGCGAGCTGGCGGGCGCGTTTGGCGCTCGCAGCGGCGGGCCTTGCCGCGCTGTTGCTGGCGCTCGCGGCGCATGCGGCGGGCGCGGAGGCGGAGCCGCCGGTGATCTTCGCGGCGGCCAGCACGACGGCGGCGCTGGGCGAACTGGCGGCTATCCATGAGCGCCGCGAAGGGCAGCCGCTCAGGCTGTCGTTCGCATCGTCGGCCACGCTGGCCCGGCAGGTTCTCAATGGGGCGCGGCCGGCGCTGTTTATGACGGCCAACCGCAAATGGATGGATGCGCTGGACGAAGCGGGCCTGCTTAAGGCCGGCAGCCGCAAGGAACTGCTGGGCAACCGGCTGGTGATGATCAAGCGCAGGAACTCGGATCGAAGCGTGAGCCTTGCGGATCCGGACACTCTGCTGGCCGCGCTCGGCGACACCCCGCTTATGCTCGGGGATCCGGCGCACGTGCCGGCCGGCCTGTATGCCCGAGAGGCGCTGCGGCGGCTGGGAATTTGGACACGCCTTGAAGGCCGTTTGGCATTCGCCGCCAACGCCCGGGCGGTGGCTGTGCGCGTGGCCCGGGGCGAGGCGCCGCTGGGCATCACTTACGCCAGCGAATTGAGCGCCGAGTCGCGCTTGGTCGCCGCCGCGTGGTTCCCGGAGGAAAGCCATTCGCCGATCCGCTACGAACTGGCCTTGATCGAACCGGCTGGCCGCTCGTCCGCGCTGGCTTTCTACGATCATCTTCTCAGCGGCGAGGCGCAGCAGGTGTTCCTGAAGCACGGATTCATCCCCAGCCGCGAGGGCGGGCCGGGGGGAGCGACGCGCCAGCCGATAAACAAGGCGGCGCATCACCGGCGCGCGCGCGCCGCGCTCCTCAAAAACGGCGGCGCCCCCGCTTTCGGCGAAGGCGGCACGTCCGCTTCCCCAAAGATGATGCCCCAGCTTCCAAAGATCGGGGCTTCACTCGCAAAAAGGGCGGCATGCCCCCGCTTTCGGCGATGAAGGCGCGCTGCCGCTTCCGGCAATGACGCCCGTGTGGGAAATCGCGGCGCTTTCGCTCAAGGTGTCGCTTTGGGCCGTGGCCTGCTCGCTGCCGGCGGGCATCGCCTGCGCCTGGGTGCTGGCTCGCTGCCGCTTCCCGGGCAAGATGCTGCTGGACGGGCTGGTGCATCTGCCGCTGGTCACGCCGCCGGTGGTGGTGGGCTATCTGCTGCTCGCGGTGCTGGGGCGCAACGGCGCGCTGGGAGGATGGCTGCACGACACGTTCGGGGTGAGCCTCACCTTCACCTGGAAAGGCGCGGCCGTGGCCGCTGCGGTGATGGCCTTCCCGCTGATGGTGCGGGCCATCCGCCTAGGGATCGAGTCGGTGGACCGGCGGCTGGAGGAAGCCGCGCGCGCGCTGGGCGCAACGCCGCTGCGGGCGTTGTTCACCGTGACCTTGCCGCTGGCCGCGCCCGGGCTGATCAGCGGCGCGCTGCTCGCATTCGCCCGCTGCTTAGGCGAGTTCGGCGCCACCATCACCTTCGTCTCCAACGTTCCGGGCCAAACCCGCACCCTGCCGCTGGCCATCTACACGCTGCTTCAAACCCCCGAGGGCGAGACCGCCGCCGCCTGGCTGGCGGGCGTGTCGCTGATGCTGGCGATACTGGCGCTGGCGACTTCCGAACTGGCGGCGCGCGCCGTGCGCAAGCGGCTGGGCCGAGGCACATAACCGCCATGCTTGCGGTCAACGCGCGCAAGAAACTGGCCGCCTTCGAATGGCGCGGGGAGCTTCGCTTGGGCTTCGGCGCAACCGCCCTGTTCGGCCCGTCCGGCGCGGGCAAGACCAGCTTGGTCAATATGATTGCCGGCCTGCTGGCGCCCGACGAGGGCGAGATCACGATCGGGGAAACCTGCGTGTTCAGCCGTTCGCGCGGCATCGACCTGCCGCCGGAACGCCGCCCGGTGGGCGTGGTTTTTCAGGACGGTCGCCTGTTCCCGCACCTGAGCGTGCGCGGCAACTTGGCCTATGGGCGGCGGCGCGGCTCGCTGGCCCCCCCGGATATGAGCGAAGTGGTGGAGCGGCTGGAGCTCGGCGCGCTGCTTCACCGCCGTCCGATGACGCTGTCGGGAGGCGAGCAACAGCGCGTGGCGATTGGGCGCGCGCTGCTGACCGGCCCGGAGGCGCTGCTGCTGGACGAGCCGCTGGCGGGGCTGGACGGCGCCCGCCGCGAACAGGTGCTGGGCATGCTCGCCGGACTGAGCCGGGACACCGGCCGGGTGGTGCTTTACATCACGCACCGCATGGGGGAAGTGCTGCGGCTGGCCGACCGCCTGGCGCTGATCGACGAGGGCGCGGTGAAGGCGGTGGGCACGCCGCGGGAATTGCTCGGCAACCCGGAATTGCAGTCGCTGACCGGCCGGCGCAGCGCGGGCGCGCTGCTGTTCTGCCGCATGGAGCGCACCGATGCCGGCGACGGCTTAAGCCGCTTGAGTTGCGGCGCCCACCACCTCCTGCTTCCGCGGCTGGACGCGGCCAACGGCAGCAAAGTGGTGCTCCAAGTGCGGGCCGGCGACGTGGCGCTGTCGCTGGCGCCGCCGCAGCAGAGCAGCGCGCTGAACGTGGTGGCCGGCGCGGTGGAGCGCGTGCTGGAGGAGGACGAAGCCTTCAGCAACGTGGTGGTGGACACGGGCCAGACCCTGTGGGCGCGCGTGACCCGGCGCTCAGTGCGCGAACTGAAGCTGGCTCCAGGGCGGCGGGTTTACGCCACCATCAAGGCGGCGTCCCTGTTTTCCGAACCCTAGCCCGGATATTCCCCAAGGGACGTGGAGGCTGCGCGGGATTTTGCCTGCCCCTCGCCATTCCCCGCCCCCTTCTTCCAGGAGACGCATGAATACATCCCTGTAGCTTGCTTCGGCATCCTGCCTCCGATACTCCCGGAAAAGGGGGGCGGGGAATGGCTTCAGCTGTGTTTTCAAGGCATAGCCGGGGCCTATGGCGCAGCGAACATGGGCGCGCAAGCGGGTAAAAGACCAGCGAAACGGGGCATGCGCGTTCCGCATCAGGCGTAAAGCGGGCTATCCGGGCATCAGCTACGGATGAAGCAGGAAAATCAGGAAGGCAGCAAGCGGCTTGGCGCAATAGGCGGGCTAAGCCGCTCGAGCGGCACTTCCGCCGGTTCCGCGGCGGCGCGCGGCGGCGCTTTCCAAGCCTGGCCGTACACCACTTCCACGCTCACCGGTATCGCGCCCTGGGCATCGCGCCCCGCCTCGAAGGCTTCCGCAACCACGCGGCGGCGGTCGCGGCGCGCCAGGCCGGCGCCCTTCGGCATCATGGCCCGGCTTGCGCCGGCGCGGCGCAAGTCCTCCTCCAGCGACAGGAAATCCTCGTAGCGCACGGCGAACCGCTCGGCGCTCATCACCGGATCGGCGAACCCGACGCGCAATAGCGCATCGCCTAGGTGGTGCATGTCCAACAGCGTTTCCGGCTGGTCGTCGAAGCCGGCGCCGCGGCGCGCGGCGCGCAGCTCCTTGAGCGTGTCCGGGCCGAACATCGAAAAGAACAGCAAGCCGGGGGAATCCAGCACCCGCTGGAATTCCGCCAGCGCCGCGCCCATGGCCGGACACCAGTGAAGCGCCAGGTTCGAGAACAGCAATTGCGCGCACCCGTCCGCCAGCGGCATCTGCTGGAGATCGCCGCGCACGCGCCGGCCCTCGGCGAGCCGCAGCATGCCGGCGGAAGCGTCCAGCGCCAAGAGCCGGGCATCGGGAAAGCGGCGCTTCAACCCGGCGCGCGCTTCGCCGGGGCCGCAGCCGGCGTCGATGATGAGGCCGGGCTCCAGCCGCACCCAGTCCAGTTGCTCCAGCATCCGGCGGCGGATCTCCGCGTGCAGGAAATCGCCTCCCGCGAAACCAGCCGCCGCGCGGCTGAAGGCGCGCCGAACCTGTTGCGGACGAGGGCGGGCCATCGGCAACGCCTAGCAAGCCGCGGTTGGCAACGCGGCGATCGTGCGGGTCGTGCGGGTCGTGTTGGGCGCCCCGGCGTGCCCCCGGCCCCGGATGCCGACAGGATACGCTGGAACACGATCACGGCGGCAGCGCGCATGGGACGCGCCGGTGGTCAACACTCGTGGCATGCCAATTTCCCCTTTAGCGCGGGCGCGTTAGCATACCCGCAATGGCCTTTTCACATTCCCGCCAAGGCGCAGTGGCGAATGCGCTGCTGCCTTGGCGCTGCGCCCTTTGCGCGGGACCGGCGCCCGCCGGGCGGGAGCTGTGCGAAGGCTGCGAGGCCGACCTGCCGCGGGTGGCGCAATCCTGCCCCCGCTGCGCCCTGGCATTGGACGCGACCGACGCTTCCGGCTTATGCAGGCGCTGCGCCGCGCAACCGCCTAAGTTTCACCGGGCTTTGGCGCCGCTCGCCTACGACTACCCGGTGGACCGCCTGCTGCTAGGCCTGAAGTTCGGGGGCCGCGCCCACCTGGCGCGCGCGCTGGCGGGGCAGATCGCGGCGAGGGTGCGGGAGGAAGCCGAACGCGGGCTGCTCGATATGCCCGATGCTCTCGTGCCCGTGCCGCTGCATCCTAAGCGGCTGGCCGAGCGCGGCTTCAACCAGGCCGAGGAAATCGCGCGCTTTGTGGGCCGGGACCTCGGAGTGCCCGTGCAACCGGAAATCTGCCGCCGAACCCGGCACACCAAAATGCAAAGCCGTCTCAGCGACGAGGAGCGCCGCGCCAACGTGGCCGGCGCTTTTCTCTGCTCAAAGGCGCCTAAGCGCCCGGCCATCGTCGATGACGTGGTCACCACCGGGGCCACGGTGGACGCCATGGCGGCCGCGCTGTCGGCCGCGGGCGCCGAGCGCCTGCACGTTTGGGCAGCGGCGCGGGCGTGAACGGCAGCCTATGCCGCTAGCCCGCCTATTGCACTGGGAAGTTTGGTGGAATATGCAGGCTAGGTTGTTCGCTATTTTTCCGGCTTGAAGACGCTTGGAGTGCCCACGTAAAGCAGCACTACTTCCTCGCTGGTCAAATTGGCGGCGGTGTGCGGTGCGCGGGAGTTGAAGTGGGAGCTATCGCCGGCGCGCAGAGTTTCCTTGAGGCCGCCAAGCTCCGTTTGCAGTTCCCCTTTCAGCACGTAAAGGAAATCCTCGCCCTCGCGCTGATCGACGGGAAATGCATGGCCCGGCGGAATAATCATCAAAAGCGCATCCATTTGCTGAAATTTCATGCCCGCGCTTAATTGAATGTATTGAACCGGCGAATCGATCTCGATGTGCTGCGGATTGGAGCGGCGCCGTATTGGCGCTTCTCCCAAAGGGATTTCCATAAACGCGGCAACGCTTACATCAAGGGCTCTCGCGAGGTTCATTAGAGACACCATGGAGGCGCTCGCCTGGTTGCGCTCCACCTGTGAAATGAACGGCGCCGACAATCCCGATTTGGCGGCCAGATCCTGCAAAGTAAGCCCCAATTCCTGCCGGCGCGCTCTGATGGTTTGCCCCGTAGCGAACCTGGTTTTGCCCGGCTTCCCGTTTTTCCTCTGCAACATCAGCAAGTTACAACCTGATCCCCAACATCAGAAATTGTACGTCAACTCGATCCCGTAGGATCTTGGGGGCGCCTGTTCAACAAATCCCCCCAGAACGTACTCCGCCAAATACCGCTCGTCTCCCAAGTTTTTCGCCCATGCTTTAAGCGTCCACCGATCGCTTTCCACTCCGGCCCGGAAATTGATCAGACTCACGGCGTTCCTCGCCGAGGAATTGTCGGGGTCCCAGTATTGCTTGCCGCGCTGCTCATAGTCCGCCCGGGCAAACAGGTCGAACCGGTCGGTTAGCGGCCCGCGGTACTGGAAGCCGAGATTGATGGTTCTCTCCGGCACGTACGGCGCCTTGTTGCCGACGAAGGCAGGGTCCGCCGAGTATTTCTTGATCTCACTGTCCGTAAAGGCGTACGCGGCATGGATTTCCCAGCCGCCCCGGATGGCGGAGCGGAGCTCCGCCTCGCCGCCCAATAGCTCGACCTGGTCGATGCCGGCCAGAACTTGCGAACTCGTGGGCGCAAAAAACAGGAAATACTGCTGCCCGTCCACCTCGGTGCCGAACAGGGCCAAATTAAAACTGGCCCGTCCTTCCCATAGCTGCGATTTGAGTCCAAATTCAAACGCGCGCGTCTCCTCCTGCCCCACCACGTCGAACACGCCGTCGATGCCCTCGGCAGCGGCGGCGGCGGCTGTTCCTGTTTGGTTGAATTGCCCGCTGCGGAATCCCTCGCCATACGATCCGAACACATTAACGTTGCGGGCGGCCTCATAGCGCAGAGTCAGTTTGGGCTGCAGCTTGTCGAAGGTGGCGACGCGGCGATCGTTGGCCGACCCGCCGGTATGGTGCGGAGAGGTGGTCTGGACGCGCTCGTCCTCGTCGTAGCGAAGCGCCAGCGACACCTCGAATGAGTCGGCCACATCGTAGTTGAGCTGCCCGAACACCGCGTAGGCCGTGTTGTCGTTGTCGTCGGCCAAAAACGAAAAGGTGGCCGGCTGTCCCGCGCCGGTCGGGCGGCGCTCGATGCGCACGATGCCCACGCCGGTGTCATCCACCACCGGAGTTGAAATAAAGCGATCGGTGGCAACGTAATAGGCCCCGGCCAGCCAGCGCAGGGGCTGATCGTCGCGCGACGAGAAACGAACCTCCTGGCTCAGCGCGCCCACATCCCAGTATTGCTGCGCGATTCCGTCGAATGGACCGGCTCCCGGCCCGAACGGATACCAAGTGAGGCTCTCGCTGTAGGGCGCCTGGTCCGCCCCGTACCATTCCTCCATCCGGTTGATCGAGGAAATCGATATGAACGTTCCCCATGACGCCTTGTAGTCGAGTTTCAGGGCGACCTCCAAAATATCGCGGTCATTCATTGAGCGATTGTTCTGCTCGTAAATCACGTCGGCGTTATTGGCATCCGCAGGCGCGAACGTGAATGTGTCGAGGTCGTAGTCGAACGCTTGCCAGTTATAGTTGAGCGAGCCGCCTTGCGTATTGGAGGCATACAGGCGCAGATCAGCGCTCAATGCCTCGTTGAGGAGCCAGTCGAGGCGCACTTGAACGCTTTCGTCCTGCTTGTGGTCCACATGGCCGCCGATATTGCGGTTCGGCAAATAGCCGTCCCGGTCCATCCAGTAGCCATTGACCCTGAACCAGGCCCGGCCGGGAGCAAGCGGGCCAGCCAGGGAGACTTGAGCCTCGCGATGTTCGCCGTTGCCGGCGCCGAGCATGAGCCGGCCTTCCAGCGTGTCCGAAGGCGGGCGCGTGGTGATGTTGATCGCGCCGCCCACGGCATTGCGGCCGTACAAGGCCCCTTGAGGACCCTTCAGCACCTCGATCTGGTGAAGATCCAGCAGCGCTTGGTTGAACTGGTTAGGGCTGGTCTGAAGCATTCCGTCCACGGCAACGGCAACGGGCGGCTCGTTGTTGCGGACCTGGGTGATTCCGCGGATGGTGAGAAATGTCGTTCCCGCATTTTGCGCCTCCACCAGCGTTACGTTAGGCACCAGCGACAGGTAGTCGTTGGGACGGCGAATCGCCGCGTCTTCAATATCCTCCCGCGAAAAGGCATTCACGGTAACGGGAACTTTCAGCAGGCTTTCACTTCGCAGCCGCGCCGTTACGATAATTTCCTCAATCGCTTCTGCTTGCCGGCCGGCCTCTTGGGAATCCGCAAACGGCGCGTATCCGGCACCAGTGGCAGCGAGAAGGCACGCGGCGAGGAATGGATGCTTGCGGTTTTTCATGGCTTCCCCTTTGGCTCACAAAGTAGCAACAATTTTGCTTATATCAAAATTTTTGATTTTATGCAATAATGTGACGCAGGATTGCTTTGCTGGCGCAAGGATGCGATCCGGGCATCAGCGCCCGATAGGGCAAGCCGGCATGAGCTGAGGAGAAAGACGAATGACGTCATATCGGGTTTCGGCCGACATCGGAGGCACTTTCACGGACTTGGTGGTCGAGCCCTCCGGGGGCGGCGTGTTCGTGGGCAAGGTCGCCACCACGCCGGACGATCCGGCGCGGGGCGTGGTGGAAGCATTGGCGCGGCTCATCAAAAAGCCCTCCGAAGTCACCTTCTTCGTGCATGGCACCACCGTGGGCCTGAACGCTTTTCTTGAGCGCAAGGGCGAGCGGGTGCTGCTGCTCACCACCGCAGGGCACCGGGACGGCTATTGCATTGCCCGCGGAAACCGGCTCTCTTTGTATGAATTGCGCTATCAAAAGCCGGCCTTGCTCGTGCCGCGCCGCGACGTTCACGAAGTGCGGGGCCGGGTGGCTTGGAACGGGGATGTGATTGAGCCCCTCTGCGAGGCGGACTTCGAGCCGGTGATTGAAAAGATGGAAAAAGAGGGCATTGGTGTTGCGGCCGTGTGTTTTCTGCATGCCTTCGCCTTTCCCGGCCACGAATTGAAGGCCCGGGAAATACTGAACGCGGCCCTTGCGGATGTGTCCGTGTCGCTTTCCCACGAAGTGGCCCGCGAATGGCGCGAATACGAACGGGCATCCTCGGCTGTTATGAATGCCTACGTCGCGCCCGTGGTGCAGCGTTATCTCGCCAGCCTGGAAGCCGAGTTGCTGGAGCGCGGCGTGGAGGCGACCGTGCATGTCATGCAATCGAACGGCGGCGTTATCACCGCTTCGACCGCAAGGCGCACACCGGTCTTCACCCTCCTGTCCGGACCGGTGGGCGGCGCCATCGGAGGAGCGGCGCTGGCCGAGCGGCTGGGACGGCCCAACCTGCTTTGCGTGGATATGGGCGGCACATCCTTCGACCTCAGCCTCGTTGTGGACGGCCGGGCCAATACGGCGCAGGAATCGGAACTGGACGGGCTGCCGCTGCTGATGTCGTCGGTCGATATCCAAACCATCGGCACCGGCGGAGGCTCGATCGCCTGGCTTGAGCACGGTGCGGTTCGCGTAGGTCCGCACAGCGCGGGGTCGATTCCGGGACCCGCCTGCTACGGCAACGGCGGCACCGACCCCACGGTTACCGATGCCAATCTATACCTCAACCGTTTGGGCGAACGATCGCTGCTGGCCGGCCAAATGGTTCTTGACCGGCCGGCTTGCGAGCAAGCGATAGAGGACAGGGCCCGGGAGGCGGGACTGCCGCCCCTTCAATTCGCGGAAGGGATTCTGGCGATTTCCAATGCCGCCATGGCGGACGCGATGCGCACCATTACAGTGAGCCAAGGCGTTGACCCGCGGGAGTTCACGCTAACCGCGTTCGGCGGCGCGGGGCCCATGGCGGCGGCTTTTCTGGCGGAGGAGCTGGGAATCGGGAATGTGCTGATTCCCATGTTCCCTGGAACCTTTTCGGCCTGGGGAATGCTGCAAACCGACCTGCGTCAGGATTTCGCCCGCGGCTTCTTCCGGCCTGCGCTGTCGGCGGATGTGCCGGGCCTGGAAGACATCTATAGCGAACTGGAAGCGGAAGGCGCGGAATCCATGGCGCGCGAGGGCATCCCGAAAACCGGGATTTCCCACCGGCGGTCGGCCGACATGCGATATGCGGGGCAGGAATACACCATTACGGTGCCGGTAGCGCCTCCGCTGAAACCGCAAGCCATGATCCGCGACTTCCACGCCAGCCATCACCGGCGCTACGGGCATTCCAGCCCGAACGCGCCGGTTGAGTTTGTGAACTTGCGGATTGCGGCGTTGGGAGCGCTTGCCCGCTGCAAGGAGCAAGCGCCCCGGCCGCCGGGAACAGAGAAAGAAAACCCATTGCTGGGGGAGCGCCAAGCCGTGTTCGGCGGCGTCAGCTACCCTACGCAGGTGTTTTCCCGCGACCAGCTTGCCGAGAGCTTCGCAGCGGAGGGTCCGGTCATCGTCGAGGAAAAAAGCGCCACCACCGTGGTTCCGCCCGGCTGGAAAGTCGTGCTGGACGAGCAAGGCAATCTCCTTCTCCATAAGAGGAACGCCCAATGAGCAGTGTCGATCCCATCACAACGGAAATAATCCGCAACGCCTTCAACGCCATAGCGGACGACATGAACGCGGCGCTTATACGCAGCGCCTTCACGCCCATCATTTACGAGGGCAAGGATTGCTCGGTCGCCCTGTTGGACGCGGAGGCCAATGTGCTCGGCCAGTCGCCCGGGCTGCCGCTGTTCCTGGGCAATCTGGAAATCTGCGTGAAGCTCATCGCCGAACGGCATGGCTGGGACTACTTCCGCGAAGGCGACGTGTTCTACATGAACGATTCCTACATGACCGGCACGCACTTGAACGATTCCACGATCATCATGCCGATCCTCCTCGGCAACGAACGGATCGGCTTCGCGGCCTCCCGGGCCCACTGGCTGGATGTGGGCGCCAAGGATCCGGGCGCTCCGGTCGATTCGTGCGAGATCTACCAAGAGGGCATGCGCTGGGGGCCCACCCGGCTTTACCAAAAGGGGGAGCCGCGGGAGGATGTGATCGACGTGTTGCGGCGCAACAGCAGGTTCGGGGAGGCGCTGATCGGCGATCTCAACGCGCAAATCGCGGCGGGCAGGACCGGCGAGATCCGCCTGCGCGAACTGTTCGAGCGATTCGGACGCGATACGGTGCTGGCCGCCCGCGATTCGATTTTCCGCCAGAGCGAGGAGCGCGAGCGCGAAGCCATCCGCGAAATCGCCGACGGGCGTTACGAGGCGGAGGGCTGGCTGGACGACGACGGCCTAGGCAGCGATCCGGTGCGCGTGCAGGTTAACGTGGCGGTGGACGGCGACACCATGACCATCGACCTCGCCGGCTCTTCCGAGCAGACCAACGGGCCGGTCAATTGCGGATTCACGCAGACAGTCGCGGCTGCGAGAGTGGCTTTCAAGCTCCTGATTCGTCCCGACGACTCCGTGAACGGCGGCTCTTTTAGGTCGCTGGCCGTGAAGGTGCCCGAAAACACCATGTTCCATGCGGTCGAACCCGCCCCCTGCGCCTGGTATTTCACGCCCTTGGGACTCCTGATCGATCTGGTTGTAAAGGCGCTGGCCCCGCAGATGCCCGAAAAGGCGGCAGGAGCGCACTACGGGGACTCGATGGTGGTCACGATCGCCGGCAAGGATCCGAGACGGGACAACCAGAGATTCCTCATGGTGGAGCCGACCGCCGGAGGTTGGGGCGCCTTCGCGGGCGGCGACGGCGCCGATGCCCTCATCAACAACGTGAACGGCAATTTCAAAGACCTTCCGGTGGAGATTTTCGAGAACAAATATCCCGTGCTGATAGAGAAATACGGCATCCGCATCGACTCCGGCGGAGCAGGCGAGCACCGCGGGGGCAATGGGGCTTTCAGGCAATACCTGCTTCAGTCGGACGCCAGGTTGAGCCTCTGGTTCGAGCGGTCGGTATCGACGGCTTGGGGCCTGTTCGGCGGCGGCCCGGGCGCGGCGCCGGACGTGATTATCGAAAAGCCCGGAGAGGAGCCTGTCCACTGCCTCAAGGTGAACTCGCTGGCTCTGCCTGCCGGAACCCGGGTCACCACGCGAACCGGCGGAGGCGGAGGATACGGACCTCCTTCCAAGCGCAGCGGCGAAGCGGTGGCGCAGGATGCGGCCAACGAATATGTATCTGCGGATGCGGCCCGAACCCGCTACGGGTTGGCATTGGATTAAGCTGGTGAGCCTGATGCCGCAGGCGCCGGGCGCCTGCATGTTTGGGCAGCGGCGCGGGCGTGAACGGCGCGCCGGAAAGTGGTGAAATAAGAGCCCGGCAATCGAACAGAGCCAATATGAAATGAGCAGCGCGCTGAACCGCATCGACCAACGCAAGTTTGCAAGCGAAGTGCCCTTGGTGCGACGGCTGGCCGAGGAGTTCGCGCTGGACGAGGCCGCGCGCCGGTCGGTTGTGGAGCAGGCTGCGGAGCTGGTGCGCCGGGTGCGCGCTTCGCCGAAAGGGCCCACCATGCTGGACGCCTTCCTTAACGAGTTCGGACTGCACAACGACGAGGGCGTGGCGCTGATGTGCCTGGCCGAGTCGCTGCTCCGGGTGCCGGACCCGCACACCGCCGACGCGCTGATCGCCGACAAGCTGGGCCCGGCGCACTGGGACGAGCACCTAGGGCATTCGAGTTCGCTGCTGGTGAACGCCTCCACTTGGGCGCTGATGCTCACCGGTCGCGCCGTGTCCATGCGGCGCTTCGAGGGCCAGTCCGGCGGAGCGGTGCTGAAGTCGCTGGCTGGACGCCTCGGCGAACCGGTCATCCGCGCGGCGGTGCGCCAGGCCATGGGCATCCTGGGCCAGGAGTTCGTGATGGGCGAGACCATGGAGGCAGCCGTCAAGCGCGCCTACAGGCTCGACAGCGGCGCGGAATATTCGTTCGACATTCTGGGCGAAGGGGCACGCACCGCCGAGGTCGCCGACGAGTATTTCCAAGGCTATTGCAAAGCCATTCCCTTGGTGGGCGAAAGGCAGCCCGCTAAAACCGGGCGGCGCTGCGGCATGTCCATCAAGCTCACCGCGCTGCATCCACGCTACGAGGCCCGGCAGGCCGGGCGGATTCATGAGGAAATGTATCCGCGGCTGCTCAAGCTGTGCGAGCTCGCCCGCGAGCACGATATTCCCCTGTGCCTGGACGCCGAGGAAGCCGACCGGCTGATCCTGTCGCTGGAGCTCGCCGAGCGCCTTTGCGGGGAGCCCTCCCTGCGCGGCTGGGACGGCCTGGGGCTGGCCGTGCAAGCCTACGGCAAGCGGGCCAGAGAGGTGATCCAATGGCTGAGCGAGCTGGCGCAAGCCACTCGTCGGCAGATTTCCGCGCGGCTGGTGAAGGGCGCCTACTGGGATGCCGAGATCAAGCATGCGCAGATTGCCGGCATGCCCGATTACCCGGTGTTCACGGCCAAGGACAACACCGACATGTCCTACCTTGCCTGCGCCCAGGCTATGCTGGCCGAGCGCCCGCACCTGTTCTGCGCCTTCGCCACCCACAACGCCCACACGCTCACGACTGTGCTCGCCCTTTCGGAAGCGGACCGCTCGAACATGGAATTGCAACGCATCCACGGCATGGGCCAGCGCCTGCACGAAACCGCCCGCGAGATGTTCGACCACTTCCCGCCCGTTCGCGTGTATGCCCCGGCGGGGCTGCACGAGGACCTGCTCGCCTACCTGGTGCGGCGGCTGCTGGAGAACGGCGCCAACTCCAGTTTCGTGAACCGCCTCTACAACGAGGCGCTGGCGCCGGAGGAAATCGTGTCCGATCCGGTTGCGGTATCGCTGGCCCGAACCGCCTCAGCCCTGCCTGTGCCCGAACTGCTGTACGGTGCGGAACGCCCCAACTCGGCAGGCTGCGACCTGGCTTCGCAAACCACCTTGGGGCGTTTTTCGGCGCTGCTCTCGGAGCAGCCTGAAAACCCGGCGCCGGAAGCGGTGGACCTGGCTTCCGCACCCATCGAAGCCTGGGTTCAGAGCGCGGCGGCGGCCCAGCCGGCTTGGGACGCGCTGGGCGGGCGGCGGCGCGCCGGCCTGCTGAAAGCGGCGGCGGACGCGCTGGAGGAGGGGCGCGACGAGTTCTTCCGCATGCTCGCTTGCGAGGCCGGCAAGACAGTGGACGATGCCGTGGCGGAAGTGCGCGAAGCAGTGGATTTCATGCGCTACTACGCCTGCCAGGCGGAACGCGACTTCGACAAGCCCATGCGCCAAGACGGGCCCACCGGCGAATCCAATAATCTGAGCCTGCACGGGCGCGGCGTGTTCGTGTGCATCAGCCCCTGGAACTTCCCGCTGGCCATCTTTTTGGGCCAGGTGTCCGCCGCCCTGCTGGCCGGCAACGCCGTGCTGGCCAAACCCGCCGAGCAGACCCCGCGCATCGCGAAAATGGCGGTGGACCTGCTGCACGCCGCCGGCGTTCCTGCGCAAACGCTGCGGCTGGCGGCGGGCGCCGGGAACATGGGCGCGGCGCTGGTCAGCCACCCCGGCATCGACGGCGTGGCGTTCACTGGCGGCACGGACACGGCGGCGCGCATTCAATCCGCCTTGGCCGCCAAGTCCAACCGCCCTATCGTGCCGTTCATCGCCGAGACGGGCGGCCAGAACGTGATGATCGCGGATTCCTCGGCTCTGATCGAACAAACCACCGACGATGTCATCCGCTCGGCTTTCTTGAGCGCCGGCCAGCGCTGCTCCGCTCTGCGGGTGCTGTGCGTGCAAGACGAAGTCGCCGACACGCTGCTGGATTCGATCCGCGGCGCCGCGGCCGAGCTCGCCATCGGCAACCCGCGCGATCCTTCGACGGACATCGGCCCCATCATCGACCGGCCCGCGCTGGAACGGATCCGGGCGCATATCGAGCGCATGCGCGCGCTCGGCTGCAAGGTGTGGAGCGGCGGGCGGCTGGACGAAACGCTGAAAGGCCCGTACCTCCGCCCGCACATCATTGAACTGGGAAGCCTGGCGCCACTCGGCGGCGAGTGCTTCGGCCCGGTCATGCATGTGCTGCGCTTTGATGCCGCCGACCTGGCCGGGCTGGTGGACTCGATCAACCATCTCGAATTCGGCCTCACCCTGGGCGTGCAAAGCCGCATCGACGCCCGCATCAACGAGGTCGTCGCAAGGGCGCGCGTCGGAAACATCTATGTGAACCGCGATATGGTCGGCGCCGTGGTGGGCGTTCAACCGTTCGGCGGCATGGGCCTGTCCGGCACCGGCCCCAAGGCCGGCGGCCCCCGCTACCTGCACCGCTTCGCCGTCGAAAAAACCATCACCATCAACACCACCGCCAAGGGCGGCAACGTGGAACTGCTGCGCGAGGCCAGCGCCTAGCCCGCAGATGAAGCCATTCCCTGCCCGGAGAAAACTCAACAACGATGAGTGGCTTCAGTTTTGGCGCCACGGCAGCGCCGCAAACTGAACGCCGCCGTTGCGCGCATCTGGCAGCAAGCCGGGCAATTCAAGGATCGCGGCAACGGAATCGGGTTTGTCCTCAATGGGCTTCAGGGCGTTTTTGCCCCGGAGCTCCAACCGGTCGAAAGGCGGGCTGCCATCCGGCGGCTGCATGAAGCGAGCGATGCCTATTGCCGGCGCATGGAGGATCTTTTGGCGGCGACACCCGATGCCGGCGACTTCGATCGCCTTGTAGGCCACCTCCGTTCGGCGGGGATTGCGGTTGAGGGCTGGTTCTCGCTCATCTACCGGCGGGAAGCATTGATGGGCTGGGCGGTGGCGGGAAACAAACCGGCGGACCAGGCCGCAGGCGCAATGGAGTAGGATTGCGCCGACTTTTTTTCAAGGAGCGGCTCAAGTGGAAATCAAGGGCAAAACGATAGTCATTACGGGAGCGGCGCGCGGGCTGGGCGCGGCCATGGCGCGGCGGCTGGCCGGCGCGGGCGCGCGCTTGGCCTTGTGCGACCTCAAAGAGGACAGCCTGGCCGAAACGGCCGCCGGGTGCCGCAAGGCCGGCGCTGAAGTGCGCTGCTACGGGGCCAATGTCGCGAAGGAAGCGGAGGTGGCCTCCTTCATGGACGCGGCGGCATCCGACTGCGGCGCGCTGGATGCGCTGATTAACAATGCCGGCATTACCCGCGACGGCCTGATGATCAAGTTCAAGAACGGCGAATTGCTGGGCAAGATGTCGCTTGAGGACTGGCAGGCGGTCATCGACGTGAACCTCACCGGCACCTTCCTGTGCGGCCGGGAGGCCGCGGTTCATATGGCGCGCTTCGGCGCCGGCGGGGTGATTATCAATATATCCAGCCTTTCGCGGGCCGGCAATTTCGGCCAGTCGAACTATTCGGCCACCAAGGCCGGCGTGGCCGCGCTCACTGTGCTTTGGGCACAGGAACTGGCCCGCCACGGCATTCGCACGGCAGCCATCGCCCCGGGCCTGATGAACACGGAGATGGTGGCGGCGATGAAGCCGGAAGCGCGCGAACGGCTCGCAGCCATGGTGCCGGCGAAACGCTTAGGCGAGCCGGACGAAGTCGCGCAAACCGCGCAGTTCATTCTGGAGAACGACTACATATCGGGCCGCGTCATCGACCTCGACGGCGGCTTGCGCTGGTAGTCCCGACCGGCCCCGATGCGCGCCGCCGCCCCCCGGGAACGAGGGCATCCCGCCTTGGCGCGCCGCGCCGATGCGGCCGGACCGCAATGCGGGTAATCACGCTCAACGCCAACGGCATCCGCGCGGCGGCCCGCAAGGGCTTCTTCCACTGGCTGCGCCGCCAGAAAGCGGACTTGGTGTGCTTGCAGGAATTGAAAGCGCAGGAGGACCAGTTGCAGGGCCGCGAGTTCTGGCCACGCAACTGGCGCTGCTTCTATGAATGCGCCGAGCGCAAGGGCTATTCGGGCGTTGGGCTTTACTCGCGGCGGGAACCCGACGAAGTGCGGCGCGGCTTCGGCTCGGCGGAGTTCGACGCCGAGGGCCGCTACCTTGAGGCGCGCTTCGGTTCCTTGAGCGTGGTTTCGCTGTATTTGCCTTCGGGATCGTCCTCGGAGGAACGCCAACAGGCCAAGTGGCGGTTCCTCGACGAGTTCACGCCGCTGCTTGAGGCGGCGCGCGACAGCAACCGGCAATACCTGCTGTGCGGCGACTTCAATATCGCGCACCGCGAAATCGACCTGAGGAACTGGCGCGGCAACCGCAGGAATTCCGGTTTCCTGCCGGAAGAGCGCGCCTGGATGGACCGGCTGTTCGGCGAACTGGGCTTCGTCGATTGCTTCCGCCGGATCAACCCCCATCCCGAGCAGTACACCTGGTGGTCGAACCGCGGCCAGGCCTGGGCGAAGAACGTGGGCTGGCGCATCGACTACCAGGTGGCCACGCCGGCTACGGCGGCGCGGGCGCGGGCGGCCTCAATTTACAAGCGCAAGCGGTTCTCCGACCACGCGCCGCTGATTCTCGATTATGCGGACTGACCGCTACGGCGGCTTCGGCGCCTTCCTGCATCCGCGGGTGGCGGCCATGCTGTTTTTAGGCTTTGCCGCCGGCCTCCCCTTCCCGCTGGTGTTCAGCACCATGACGGCCTGGCTGGCGGATGCGGGCGTGAACCGCGGCACGGTGGGCATGCTGGCTTGGGTCAGTCTGGCCTACACCCTGAAGATCTTCTGGGCGCCGCTGGTCGATAACGTGCGGCTGCCCCTGCTGCACCGGCTGCTGGGGCGCCGCCGGTCGTGGATGCTGCTGGCGCAACTGGGCGTGATGGGCGGCCTGGCGATGCTTGCCGGAACCGATCCGAACGCCAACATCTACCCCGTCGCGGCGTTCGCGCTGCTGGCCGCGTTCTCCTCGGCCACCCAGGACATCGCGCTGGATGCCTGGAGAATCGAGGCGGTGGAGATCGAGCGCCAAGCGGCCATGGCCGCCAGCTACCAGTACGGCTACCGTCTGGCGCTGCTGGTGTCGGGCGCGGGGGCCCTGTACTTGGCCGAGTACTACTCGTGGTCGCTCAGTTACCTGGTGATGGCGGCCTGCATGGGCGTGGGGGTGGTCGCGGTGCTGTTCGTGGCCGAGCCGGCGCGGCATTCGGCCGCCCGCGCGTTCACCGGCCTGGCTGGCTGGCTGCGCGCCACCTACGTGGAGCCGCTGGCCGACATCATGCAGCGATACGGCCGCTACGCGCTGGCGGTGCTGGCATTCGTGGGCCTGTTCCGCGTCAGCGACTACCTGATGGGCAGCATGGCCATGCCCTTCTACCTCGACATGGGCTACACGAAGGTGGAAATCGCCAATATCGCCAAAATCTACGGCACGGCGGCGACCTTGGTGGGCACCATGGCGGGCGGCCTGATGGTGGGGCGGTTCGGCCTGCGCGCGCCGCTCATTCTTTCCGCCGTTCTTCTGGCGCTCACCAATCTCGCTTTCGCGGCCGTGGCGGCCTCCGGTGAATCGAACCTGTGGCTGCTGGGCGCGGTGATCACCGGCGACAACCTGGCCGTGGGCATGTCCGGCACTGCCTTCATCGCCTTTTTGTCGAACCTCACCTCGCGCAACCACACCGCCACGCAGTACGCCTTGCTCACTTCCCTCATGGCGCTGCCCGGCAAGTTCATGTCCGGCTGGTCCGGTTTCCTGTCGCTGGAGGTGGGCTGGGTGAACTTCTACGCGCTGGTGTGCCTGGCCGGGGTTCCGGCCATCGCGCTGGCGATTTACGTGACCCGGCTTAAGTTCTTCGACCGGGGCGCGGGGAAGGCTCTCTCTCCGCGCGTCTCTACGGAGGCGATCACCGTCTCCGACCGCGGCGCGGGGAAGAATCCGGCTCAGTAGGACGGCCGCAGCCGGTAGGCGGCCTCCCAGATTTCGTGGCCCAGCGCGCTGCCGCGCTGCTCGAAGCGCGTGGTGTGGCGCGCGGGCGGCTGGTCGAGCCGCTCGAACGCCGTCATGGCGCCCATCACGCCCTCAATATGCTCGGCGTACGGCGGCCAGTCCGTGGCTACATGGAACACGCCGCCCGGCTCCAGAACGCGCGCCAGCAGCGCAATGAAGCCAGGCTTCACCAGCCGCCGCTTGTGGTGGCGCTTGCGCGGCCAAGGATCGGGAAAATAAAGGCACGCCATGGCCAGGCTCCCCGGCGGCAGCTGCGAACGCAACACATCTATGGCGTCGGCTTGAATCAGCCGCAGATTGGAAAGCCCGGCGCGCTCGGCCTCGAGCAGGCAGCGCCCGAGGCCCGGCAGATGAACCTCCACGCCCAGAAAATTGCATTGCGGGGATTCCGCCGCCGACCGAACCAGCGTTTCTCCATTGCCGAAGCCGATCTCCAGCACCGTGGGCGCGTTCCGCCCGAAGATATCCTTAAGGGCAAGCGGCGCGGCGGCTTCTTTGAGGCCGTACTTCGGCCACAGCTCCTTGAGCGCGCGCTTCTGCGCGATAGTGATCCGCCCCGATCTGCGAACGAAACTTCGCGGAGCGGCCTGTGCTTCAATGTCGGCTTTCACTTCGCTTCCACCCATCGCGAGAACTGCGGGCCACCTCCTAGCCAGCACGGATATTGCACCAAGGGTCATGGAGCCCGCGCAAGGCTTTGCCCGGCTGCGGCCATATGGCGCTTGCTCCGATGCGATAAGATGAGCCTGTCACGGCACAGCATACTAAAGCCGCGAAGCGGGCGTAGTTCAAAGGCAGAACCTCAGCTTCCCAAGCTGATGATGTGGGTTCGATTCCCATCGTCCGCTCCAAGCCCGCAAACGCATTCAATAGGCGCGCCCGCCGTTCTCCTTAAATTGGATGCGTTGGGCCACAATAGCGCCTGCCGCCCAAAACTCGCGGCACGCAGCCCTTTTTCGGCTTTCCCCGCGTTCAGGAGCAGCGCATTCTCCCTACCGCAGCGGCGCAAGGGCTGCGCCGCGCTTCTTCAAACCTTACAAGGAGGTAAATCATGCGAGTACTAATCAATCAGGAATGCGCCGCTGTTGCCGGCGGCGATCAATCCGAATGCGAGCGAAACGTCATGTGGGCGGGCGCAATTACCGGAGGAGTCATCGGCGCCGTAGCCGGCGGCATGGCTGGCGGCGTGGGCGCCGCGCCGGGCGCGCTTGCCGGCGCTGGCACGGGCGGGCTCATCGCTGATCTCGTAGGCCCGGGCTTGTGCAGCTGGTTTGGCGATGACAGCAGCGAGAACTCCGACGACGACACGGAGTCGGACGAAGACGAGGGTCCCGCCGGCAATCCGTTCAGACCGGACCCCAAGCCGAAGGACGGACCAAATAGCCATTCCAATTCGGATTATGGCCCACCCCTTCAGTACGTCATTGACACTTGGGAATACGCCTGACCGCGCCGCGCCAGCGTGCGCGGCGTGCGAGTCACCATTTGCACCCAGCACACGGAGGTTGACATGAGGGAATTGACGCTACGGGAAGCCCGCCTGCCGGCGGGCGGAGCATCCCAGGAATTCCGCACCGTTGCAAGAAACGACATTCCGCGCTGGGAGGAGCCACCCGGCCACTGGGTTCTGATGGCGGAGAATCCTCCAGCCACGGGGCCCGGGTGCCCGGCCGAGCCGGTTCCGCTGCACTGGCTGCCGCCCGGCAATGAATGGCCGCAACTATTCTGACGCGCAACAGGCAGCAACTGTAGAGGCCGGCCCGGTGGGCAACCATCCTGCAAGGCGTTCCCCGAACCACTCAGGTTTGTTCCGGGAGAATGCTCTGGCAAGCCGGCGGCACCGATTCCTCGGGAAGGTGCTTCTGGCCGGGCCGGCCTCCACACCCTTTGCGGTCCTGATTGCCTGCGCTTGCATTGCGGCGCTGACCGCGCTGGCATTCCTGATACAGGTGCCGAGCCGGCTGCATGCGCCCGGCGTGCTTCTGCCCGTGGGCGGCCTCACCACGATACCCGCCGGGCAAGGCGGCGTGATCGAGGAAGTGCGGGCGCAGCCGGGCGACACGGTGGAGGCCGGCAGCACGCTGATGACGCTGGTTGTGGACCGGGCGCTCGCGGACGGAATCGGAAGCTACGAGACCCGATCCCTGTCCGCCGCGCAGCAAGGAGACCTGCTGGCGCAGCGGCGCGACAGGGAACGAAGCGCGTTCGAGGCGAGGATGCGCTCCATGCGCCTTGAGCGGAACGCGCTGGCAGCCGCGCTGACTCTGCTCAAGACGCGGATCCTGAATGCCTCCCGTCAGGTCGAGCTGACGGTTGCCGACTACCGCCGGCTCAAGGCGCTGGCCGCTCAGGGGCATGCCGCAAAGCGCGATGTGGAGCCCGCCGAGCTGCGCCAGCTTAAGGCCATGGCCTTGCTGGACCAGCTCCGTTCCCAGCGGATCGAGACTGAGGCCGCCGCCGGGCGAATCGCCCAGGAAATGGTTGCTGAACGTCAGTCATTCCAAGCGCTGGACTTAAACCTCGAGATTGAATCGGAGCGTTTGGCGCAACGCGCCGTGGAACTCGAAAGCATGTCCCGACGGGCGATCATTGCGCCCATTCGGGGTCAACTGGCCGACGTGCTGGTGAGCGCGGGCAAGCCTGTCAGCACCGGCGATGCGGTGGCCACCATGCACCCGCCCGGCGCGGAAATGGAAGCCCGGCTCTACCTCTCCTCAGCGGCGGCCGGACGGGCCGAGACCGGCCAGGAGGCAGTGCTGAAACTTACAGCCTTTCCCTCGCGGCAGTTCGGCGTATTGCGAGGCACCGTCATGGAAATGACCTCCAGCCCGCTCGAAGCGCGCGCCATTCGGCTGGTCCCCAATCTTCTTGCTCCCGCCTACGAGGCGCGCGTGAGGCTTGAGCAACAGCACATGCAGGCCAACAACCGCCGCTGGCCGCTGCGCCCCGGGCTGGGAGTGGACGCCACCATCATCGAAACCCGGCGCCCGCTCATCCGCTGGCTCATGGAGCCGCTTATTCGCGGCGGCGGCAATGTCTCGATGCCATCGGAGGAGCCCGCGCTTGCGCCCGTTCAGGCAGGCATTTGACAGAGCCATCGGCCGCCCCCGGCGGCTGCGGCATATTCCCCAGCACCAGCAGTCGGAATGCGGGCTGGCCTGTTTGGCCATGATTGCCGATTTCCACGGGCTGCGCATGGATTTAACCGCGACTCGCGCCGCAATCGGGGGCGCCGGCCGCGGCCACACGCTCCAAGCCCTGATGGACGCGGCGGAAAAGCTCGGCCTCAGCGGCCGCCCGCTCAAGCTGGAGATCGAAGAACTTGCGCAGCTCAAGACTCCTTGCGTTCTCCACTGGAACCTGGATCACTACGTGGTGCTGGGCAAGGCGCGCAAGCAACGCGCGCTGATCCTGGATCCGGCAGGAGAACGCCGCTGGTGGCGAACGGCGCAACTCGACGCCCACTTCACGGGGGTGGCGCTGGAGCTCGCCCCGCGCGTGGATTTCCGCTCGGCGGACCTGCGCGGCGTGCTTCCGCTAAAGTCCATCGCCCGTTCGTTCGAACGGCTTGCGCGCACGCTGGCCGGTCTCACGATCATCGCTCTGGCGATGCAGGTGCTCAGTCTGGCGCCGCCGATCCTCTCGCAAATCCTGATCGACGAGGTCACCACGTCGCAGGACTCCGAACTGCTGCGCTCCATGCTGATCGCCATGGGGCTGCTGGCGGCAATCGCGATACCGCTGCGGCTGCTTCAGGGCTGGATCGGGATTTGGCTGTCCACCTCGATCTCTTTGCAAACCTCGCGCAATCTCACGCGCCGGCTGTTCAGCCTGCCGGTGCGTTTCTTCCGCGAACGGCATGTGGGCGACGTGGTGTCGCGCATGCAATCGCTATCGCCCATCATCCAGTTCGCCACGGGCTCGGTGGTTACGGGCATTGTCAATTTGCTGAAGGCCAGCGTTGCCGGCGTGGCGATGCTGATCTACAGCCCCGTTCTGATGCTCATCAGCCTGGCCGGGCTGGCGCTTCGCACCGGTGTCGTGTGGAGCGTGCTTCCCATGCAGCGGCGTCTGGCGCGGGACGGGCTGGTGGCCGGCGCCAAGCAAAGTTCGGCGATGCTGGAATCGCTTCGCGGAAGCGAAACGATGAAGGCGCTGGCCGGCGAGAGCGAGCGTCTGGCCGTTTGGCAAACGCACTTGGTCGATAAGATGAACCTCGATGTGCGCGGCGCGCGCGTAGGCATGTATTCCGGGGCCGGGCTGAGCGCGCTCGGGGAAGCGGAGCAGATCGCGTTTCTGGGCGCAGGGGTGCTGGCGTTGTTCAGCGGCCAGATCACACTGGGCGCGCTGTTCGCTTTCATCACGCTGCGAGGCCGTTTCAGCGGCGCGCTGGCCGCGCTCATCGCGCTGTTCCAGCAGGCCTACATGCTGCGGCTGCATGCCGAGCGGCTGGGAGACATCGTTGAGCACGAGGCCGAACCGGAGGACGGCCTGCCGGTGCCGCGGCTCGAAGGCTCGTTCGAGGCCCAAGGCCTGGGATTCGCGTACGGCAGCAACGAGGGGTTTGTTCTGCGCGGGTTTTCCTGCCGCATCAAGCCGGGCCAGCTGGTAGTGCTCACGGGTCCGTCCGGCAGCGGCAAGAGCACGTTCCTCAAACTGCTGGCGGGTCTCGAAACACCCACCGAAGGGCGGCTTCTGGCGGACGGAAAGGAGGTGGGCCGGCTTCAGCGCCGCGACTACCGCAGGCGCCTGGGCCTTGTGCTGCAAGGCGATGTGCTGTTCCGCGGCAGCATCGCGGAAAACATCAGCTTCTTCGATCCGGCGCCGGACCCGGAACTGATCGAGAAAGTCGTGCGTCTGGCGGCCGTGGATGCCGAGATTCGGCAGTTTCCGATGGGCATGGCTAGTCAGATTGGCGACATGGGCTCCAATTTATCGGGCGGCCAGGCGCAGCGCATCCTGCTGGCGCGGGCCCTTTACCGGCGCCCGTGCGCGATGATCCTGGACGAAGCGACCAGCCACCTTGATCCCGCTACCGAGGAGCAGGTCGTGCGGATGCTCAAGAATCTGGATGTCACTGTCGTTTGCGCCGCCCACCGCCCGGCCATTCTGCGCCACGCCGATCAGGTTCTGGAATTTTCGGCGAAGGATGCCGGGGGCGCCGCCTACAATGCGGCCCATGATCGCCCCCCGACTCCTCGCCTGGTGGGATAAGCACGGACGCAAGAACCTTCCCTGGCAGCGGCAGCGCAACCCTTACCGCGTGTGGGTTGCCGAGATCATGCTTCAGCAAACGCAGGCTGCAACCGTCAAGCGGTATTACCCGCGATTCATTGATGCCTTCCCGAACATCCGGGCGCTGGCCGAAGCCAACGAGGACGCGGTGCTGGCCGTGTGGGCCGGACTGGGCTATTACTCGCGCGCCCACAATCTGATGAAGGCCGCCGGAATCGTGGTTGAACGGCACGGCGGAGAGCTTCCGAAGGAATACGACGAGCTGGTGGCCCTGTCGGGCATCGGGCGCTCAACGGCGGGAGCGATTCTGGCCCAAGCGCATGGAAAGCGGCACGCCATCCTGGATGGAAACGCGCGGCGCGTTCTGGCCCGCTTGCACGCCGTGGAAGGCTGGCCCGGCAAGTCGGCCGTCGCAAGAAAACTCTGGGATCTGGCCGAAGCCCATACGCCTGCGGAAAGAGTGCGGGATTACACCCAGGCCATCATGGACCTCGGCGCCACCGTTTGCATGCCGCGCAAACCGCGCTGCGGATCGTGCCCGCTGGGCACCGATTGCCAAGCGCGAATCCAAGGAAGGACCGCCGGCATACCAGGCTCGCGTCCGGTGCGCCGCCGCGCCCTTCGGCATTGCTCAATGGCGCTGGTTCGCCGTCCCGACGGCGCAGTGCTGCTTGAGCGGCGACCACCGCACGGCATATGGGCGGGACTATGGTGCCTGCCCACCTTGAACGAAGGCGAAGACCCGCAAGCCTGGTGCGAAAAAGCGCTCAATGGCTCCGCAACCCTGCTGAGCGAGCTGCCGCCGATACGGCACGGCTTCACCCACTTTGAACTGGAAATCCGCCCCATTCAAATAGAGCTGGCCGGCGCCGTCAACGAGATCCGCGAAACCGACCCCTGGCTATGGCACGACGGAGCGCAGCCATTGGGCGTGCCTGCGCCTATCCGCCAACTGCTGGATGCCGTTCAAGGCAAAGGATCGAGCCCGCGCGCATCGGACCCGCATGTTGCGGCCCCGCATTGACCCGCCGGCAAGCCTCTTGCACAATTCCCGACGCGATGACCCGAACAGTGCAATGCGTGATGCTGGGAACGGAGGCGGAAGGCTTGGCGCGCCCCCCCTATCCCGGTGAACTGGGGCAACGAATCTTCGAGAGTGTCTCGCAACAAGCGTGGCGGCAGTGGCTTTCGCATCAAACCATGCTCATCAACGAATATCGGCTTACGCCCATCGAGCCCGAAGCGCGAAAGTTCTTGAAAGAGCAGATGGAGTCCTTCTTTTTCGGCGAAGGCTCGAGCCGGCCGGAAGGCTATCGCCCGCCCTCAAAGTAGCGAGGCAACTTCCGGTCCGAATCGCAGCGCCGCGCGGCCCGGGGCTATAATCCGCCCGCCTCCGCGCGCCCCAATTTCCGGAACACGGTTCCACGGCCAGGTAGCTCAGTTGGTAGAGCAGCGGACTGAAAATCCGCGTGTCGGCAGTTCAATTCTGCCCCTGGCCACCACCTCTCCTAGCCCGCATATTGCGCCAAACCGCTTGTTGCCTTCCTGATTTCCCCGCTTAGCCAATAGCTGATGCCCGGATTCCCTGCTTCCTGCCTGATGCGGAATACGCTGGCCGCGTTCCCGCTGGTCTTTTGCCCGCTTGCGCGCATTGACAGGCGCACACGGGCGGCAAGACAATAAACTTGCTGGCGCATTGGGGCGTAGCCAAGCGGTAAGGCAACGGGTTTTGATCCCGTGATTCGCAGGTTCGAATCCTGCCGCCCCAGCCAAACCGGAATCAGCCGCCGCGATAACCGCGATACAGAACATGGCCGAAAACCGCAAAAACCGCAGCTACGAATTGCCGAAGATCGAAATTCTGGCCGGCAACGCCACGCCGGAGCTTGCGGCATCCATCGCTCGCGCCCTTGGCGTGCGGCTGGGCAAGGCGCAGGTGGATCGCTTCAGCGACGGCGAGATCAGCGTGGAGGTGCTCGACAATATCCGCGGCCGGGACGTGTTCATTGTTCAATCCACCTGCCCGCCGGTGAACGACAACCTGATGGAGCTGATCCTGCTGGCGGACGCATGCCGGCGCGCCTCCGCGCAGCGCATCACCGCCGTGGTCCCCTATTTCGGCTATTCCCGGCAGGACCGCCGCTCGCGGGCCATCCGCACGCCGATTTCGGCCAAGGCGGTGGCGCAAATGATCGGCGCCTCGGGCATCGACCACCTGGTGACGGTAGATCTGCATGCCGACCAGATCCAAGGCTTCTTTTCCATTTCGGTCGATAACGTCTATGCCTCGCCGGTTTTGCTGGCCGATGCTTGGAAGCGGCTGGAGCAGGACGTGGTGGTGGTGTCGCCCGATGTGGGCGGAGTGGTGAGGGCGCGCGCGCTGGCCCGCCGCCTCGACAACACCGATTTGGCGATTATCGACAAGCGCCGGCCCAAGCCCAACGTGGCCGAAGCCATGAACATTATCGGCGAGGTGCGCGGCAAGGTATGCGTTCTGATCGACGACATGATCGACACGGCCGGCACGCTTTGCCAAGCGGCCGGCACCCTGCTGGAGGCAGGGGCGCTGGAAGTGGTGGCCTACATCACGCACCCGGTGCTGAGCGGCAAGGCGCTGGAAAGTATCGCCCAATCGGACCTTGCGGAACTGGTGGTCACCGACACCATCCCGTTGTCGGACGAGACCGCCGCCTGCGGAAAAATACGCCAGCTCAGCGTGGCCGAGCTGCTGGCCGAGACCATGCGCAGAATCAGCCTGGACGAATCGGTCAGCTCGCTGTATCTCGACTAGCGGACCAAGGCAAAAGGGCCGGCGGCGCTCGACCGCCTACCGGATCAACTGCTCCAGCGTGGGAGCGCCTTCGCCGCGCCGCATGCGCCCGCTGGTGAATCTGCGGATATATTCCTTGTAGGCGCGCATCGCCTGCCAGCCGAACAGCCACATGATCGGCATGTTCACCACCAGCATCAGCCCGGTGCCCAGGGTGGTGACCGTGTCCAGTTCCGCATCCGTTTTCAGCCAGCCCAGCGTCGCCACCACCGTTAGCAGGCAATAGCCGATTTTGTAGATCATCAATCCGGTTTTCCGGGCGCCCAGAAACCATACCGCCTGCTCGGCGTAATAGCTCCAGGAAATGATGGTGGAGAAGGCGAACAGCCACACCGCCAGGCTGACCAGCCATTTGCCCAGGCCCGGAATGGCGGAATCCAGCGCGCGCGCCGTCATCGTTGCGCCCTCGTAGGACACGTAGATGCCGCTGTCCCTCAATACCGGCGGCGCTGCGCTTTCGATCGACTGCCACCGAACCGCGGCCTGCCCGTCGGCGGTCCGCTCGATAGCCCCGGGTATTTTGCGCAGGTTGTTGTCCGTTGCCGGGTTGTAGTCCGCCACCGCCACCATGAATACGGACTCGCCGCCCGACCAATCCCCGCCGAAGCGCTGCGGCGGGTTGGCGTCGGCAATCGTCCACGAGCCGGAAGCCCCGGCGGACACCACTGGCGGCGCAACAGGGAACTCCGCTTCCGGGCCGCGCCGCCATTGCCCGGTGCTCAGGATCACCAAGGCGGTGAGCGTGCAAACCACCAGCGTGTCGATGAAAGGCTCCAGCGCCGCCACGATGCCCTCGCGCACCGGCTCGTCGGTGCGCGCCGCGGAATGCGCGATCGGAGAGGAGCCTTGCCCGGCTTCGCTCGAAAACAGGGCGCGCTTCATGCCGAAAATGAACGCGGCGCCCGCCGTGCCGCCAATGAACGCGCCAGTGCCTTCCAGCGAAGAGAAGGCGCCGCGGAAAATCAGCGCGAAGGACTCCGGAATCTGCTCATAGCTCAGGCCCAGCACCGCGACGCAGCCGAAGAAGTACAAAATCACCATGAATGGGACGAGGCGCGAGGCCACCTGGCCGATCCGACGAATCCCGCCGATGATGACCAGCCCCGCGGCCACCGCCAGCGCCACGCCGCACATCCAGGCGGGCACGCCGAAGTAGCTCTCGGTCACGTCGCCCACGTTCCATGCTTGGAAAAGATTGCCGCCGGTAATCGCCGAAATGATGACCGAAATGCTGAAAATCACCGCGAAAACTTTTCCGGCGGGACGCAGCCTCGGCCAGCGCGCGGGCACCCCTTGGTCCACCACCATCATCGGCCCGCCGTGCGGATTTCGCGGATCGTCCGTGTTGCGGTAGAGCATGGTGAGCGTCACTTCCGTGAGCTTGACCGCCATGCCGCACAGGCCCACCACCCACATCCAGAACACGGCGCCCGGACCGCCTAGGCTGATGGCCAGCGCCACGCCGCCGATATTGCCCAGGCCCACTGTGGCGGATAGCGCCGCGGATAGCGCTTGGAAATGGGAAATAGCGCCTGGATCGTCCTTGTTGTCGTATTTTCCGCAAGTGATCGCCACGCCGTGGGTGAGGGCGCGGTACTGGCAAAAGCCGCTCCAGATGGTGAACAGCACGCCGGTGCCTAAAATCGCGTACAGAACCCAGTTGTGCCAGATCACCGCATTCAGCGCGTTGAAGAAGCTCATTACATCCACAGTGGTGCCCCCAAACTTGCGGCGCGATGATATACGAGCGCATCAGCCCGCATGTTTCGCCGACCCGCCGCGCCTGCGCGCAGGCTCCCGTACCGCGCTGGCGTGAATCCGCAGGCGGCAGCGGCCCGCCGCGCGCCTACGGGTTCACGCACCGCGCCGGTCGCGCATACGCGCTCCTCGCAGTCCGCCCCGCGCAAACACGGGTTACGATGGGCCGCGCGGCAGCCCGGCGAGGATGCCGACATCCGTCCCGCGCGCGTACGGGTTACGAGTTCGGGATGGTCGAACGCCTCGGGATGCCAAAGCCCGTCCCGCGCAAGCGCAGGTTACGATCGGCTGGCCTTCCGAAGCGTTTGGCGCGCCCAGTCGCCCATCGAAGGGATGGCGAGCTCCCAAAACCCGTTCAGTTTGCTCAACACGCCCTTTTCCACGAGCGTGTCCGCCATGGCCTGCATGGAATCCTTGTCAAGCTCTGACTCGCCGTGCGGATCGTGCTTTTCAACAACGCCCATGCAAAAGTTGCGAAGCGCCGGATGGTCGGTGCGAATTTCCGCCGCGCCCATCTCGGCGACGATGCGCTTAACCAGACGGGGCTGACTCGACAACGGCGGATGATCCAGCCGCTCGGCGTAATACTCGAACCGCATCCGGTCCGACTTTTCCTTCACCTTCGCTGCGTCAACCGCATTCAGCCGCCCGCTCGCGTGAATCAATTCCTCGCACAACGCTGCCTGGGCGCGGTTCACATGCGACAACAAGTCGATCGAACCATAAGAGTATCCCATTTCCCGGGTGACTTGGACCAAAGGCAGGGCCCGCTAGAGGTCAGCGATCATTTGCATGTATCTTGTCGCCAACATAGCGCATGATATCGGCTGGAGTGCGCGGTGATTTGGCAAATCCACGCTGTATTTTCTTCAAGACAAGGGAATCACAAGGTTCATGTTTGCTTATTACGCCTTGTGTGCATGCTTTGATCAACGATTGACTATCTGTGCGACGGGCATCCTGGTAATTCACTACAGTATCGTGTCTCACGAAAGGATGTTCGCCCGCCTTCAGAACAACTGTCGCGTCTGAGTGTGAGCGGCAGGTTGTGAAGTTCACCATCGCAACCTAGCCGTCCGGGTCAGGATTTGTGGCTACCACCCATAAGTGCTCTGTTTCTTCCTGGGGCTTTCGCATTCGGTAGGTATCGCCCGCCCGAACAACGAAATTCCTGACAATAGTCAACCAAACGTCCTTTCAGCCAAAGCCAATGCATTTAATTCCGACAAAATGGCGTCAGCTTCGGGTTCCGTTTTGCCATTGCGCTCCAGGATGCTCCGTATCGAAATATCCGTGGACGAACCTTGCGGATCTTCCCACTCTGGAAATGAATGGGTTATCTCAACCAGATTCCACCTGCCCAAGGGGCCATACTGGCCATATACGTCATCAATCAAATCAATTTCCGCCGGAGATAGAGTGCTGTTCTCCATTGGGAAGGGCTCCCGGAGCCCAACCTTATAGTCGTTAGGCTGTGAAATATGCTGGTTAAAAACGGACAGTTCGTCGGGGGGCGCTTCCTCCGTGATGAGATCGAGTGTTCGGCTAAGCACCGGCCCATGAGGCATAGACACAAACCGGTCATAGGTAACTGACCGTCCCCAGCGCAAGAGAGATTCTCTTTCGACGATATACATGAGCTTCACCAGCTTCAAGTAGCTCATCTTGCCTGAGTGCTTTTCGAGCAAGCGAAACGCCAGATCAGCCGCCTTGTACTCTCGGAATCGGGGAGTGGAGTTAGCGGCTTGATGAGCGGTCACGGTTTTCATAGGGCACATTATGACCTACAAACGAACCCACTCCGCAGGATAGCAAGTGGCCTCGTTCGTGTTCGCGGCACTCACGGCTGCAAAAGCGGGAAATGAAGGGTTACGGCGCGGTGATGGCGGTGCGGAGTTGCTTTAGAGCGAGATTCTCGATTTGGCGGATTCGTTCGGCGGACACGCCGTAACGCTTGGCCAGTTCGTGCAGCGTGGTTTTCTTTTCCGCCAGCCGGCGGGCGGCGATGATTTCGCGCGAGCGCTCGTCCAAGCCTTCCAGCGCTTCGGCCAACTGCTCGCTAGCGCGCTCCATGGCATCGGCTTCCTCAAGCTCGGCGGCAGGGTCCGCATCCGAACTGGGCAGATACTGCGCCGGCGAATAAGTATCCTCGTCGCCGCCGGACTGCGGCGGGTCGAAGGCAATGTCCTGGCCGGCCAGGCGTATTTCCATTTCCGCCACTTCCGCGGGCTTGACGCCGAGATACTCCGCCACCGCTTCCTGCTCGTGGGGCGACATCCAGCCGAGCCTGTTCTTGAGCTTGCGCAGGTTGAAGAACAGCTTGCGCTGCGCCTTGGTGGTGGCCACTTTGACCAGCCGCCAGTTGCGCAGGATGAATTCGTGAATTTCGGCGCGGATCCAATGCACGGCGAAGGTGACCAAGCGAACGCCCACCGACGGATCGAAGCGCTTGACGGCCTTCATCAGGCCCACATTGCCTTCCTGCACCAAGTCGGCCATCGGCAGGCCGTAGCCTTGGTAGCCGCTGGCGACATGCACAACGAACCGCAAGTGCGCCAGCACCAGTTGGCGCGCCGCGTCCAGATCGCCCTCCTCGCGAAGGCGAACCGCCAGCTCGCGCTCCTCCTCTTCGGTGAGGGAGGGCACCGAACCGACCGCCTGTATGTACGCATCCAGACTGCCCAGCGGCCCCGCCAGGATCAGGTCGCGGTTGGTTGCGGCAATCGCGGTGTTCATCGCATCGTTGGCCATTGCACGGCAGATTTTAACACTTTATGGGGGCGCGATTGCTGTTTTTCAAGCCCCGCGCGGAACGAAACCGCCTCCGCTTCGCCTTCTTTCGCGGACTTCCTTGAATGAGGCGGACCCTGCTTGAATGAGGTTGCCATCCTTCCTTGGATTTCGGAAAACATCGAATCCCCATCCCAAGACTAACCGAAACAGGCCGGCCTTTCATCCGCCTCCCTGCCCTTCGGCAGTTAGAATCCAAAGCCATGGCCTTCAACCACGAGCTCGCCGCGGACATCCTCGACGATCACGACCGCGACCAAGCGCGCTTTTTCGCAGGCCGCGAGCGGGAAATCCAAGCCTTCGACAGGGCCGCCCGGCAAGCGAGCCGGTATGGAAACGCTGTCTTCCGGGTGTTTCAGGGCGCGCCAGGCTGCGGCAAAACTTCGCTGGCCAGCCAACTGGCCAAGCGGCTGGCTGAAAAGCGTAGCCGCAAGACAGTGTTCTTCAAGCCCACTGACGCGCATATGCGGAGCATCGAGGCGCTGCTCCTTTCGATACGGGATCAAACCATCAAGGGATCGAGGGCGCACCTGTTGGCAACAAATAGAAATGTCCGGTTTTGGAACAAATGAATTGTCCGGTTTTGGGGCGGCGCTGCCCCGCGCCTGAAGGACGGAGTCCGCCCGGCGC
>JAPYNE010000061.1 GCA_028285945.1 Candidatus Foliamicus numerosus
AGCGCGGCCACGCTTCCATTCGCGGATGCGGCGTTCGACCTCCTCTAACTTGGCATCTACGAGATATCGGTACCAGAAGGCTTGAAGGACGTGAAATTGCCTGCCGGCTCGTCCATCAAGAAAGCCGAGGCGAAGCACGTAGCGATACAGGAACAGGAGGAGCGCCCGCACCTTGCGGGGCATGCGCAGATATATATTCTTTTTAAGCCAACGAGTTGATGCATCAGAACCTAACGGCCACAGTCGCGGAGCCAGCATCGTTCTCATCCCGCAGTCCAGAAAACGATGCTTACTATTCAAAATATCCAATGCTTCAAGGCTAGAATAGCGGTTGTGCTTCTCGATCCATGATGTCAGCGAACGCAGGTTATGATCAATGATTTCCCCGTCGAACAGGATTGAAGAATTAGTCCCGACGATATGCTCGTCCATCCATATATCCTCAGCTTGTCCGCAGCCATAGCGGACAAGCCGCAGTAAAGGATGTTTGCAGAAATCACCGAATCGGATGGTGCGACCTTGAAAAATAATGCGCCTCCGCATCCTGCCCCCGTTGATTTCTGGTCCTAGCTCGGGTAAGCGCGATCGAATATCGGCCACAAGCTCAGGCGAGAGGTATTCGTCAGCGTCGACCCGCATCACCCACTCGGTGTCGGCAGCGAGCTGCTCCATCGCCCAGTTGAATTGGTTTGCATAGGATGTCCACTCGCGCTGCAAGACCCGAGCGCCATGCCGTTCGGCTATCTGGAAGGTATTGTCCGAGGAGAAGCTATCCACGACCAAGATGTCTTTGGTCAGCGTTCGCATCTTGGTTAGGCAGCGAGCCAGATGAATGGATTCGTTCTTTGTGAGAATCACCGCTACCAGCTTGATTTTCCCATTCCTTAAGGCTTTCATATCTGTATTATAAGTTCGTGGCTTGCCCGTGCGAGACAGGCGGCACTACGCCTGAGATGGCGCTCCTGCTCTTGCCGAGCACTTGCAACGCCACAGCGAACAGGCAAAAGGTGAAAGCGGTGGTTAAACGATGGGCGCCGGCAAAGGGCGAGAACGCCATATGCCACAATTGGGAAAAGCCCAGATAGAAGATCAACAAGGAAAGCGGCTCCCGCGCCAAGTAGAGATTGCCCAGCGTCACTACAATTAGCAAGACGAAGCAAATCCAGAAAAACACACCTCCGATGCCAGCCTCCATCCAAGTGCCCAATATCATGCTATGGGAGACGCTTCTCCTTGGGACCGCTTCTGGATTGACCAAATAGCCGTAATCTCTCAGAGACAAGCTGCTTGTGGCATAGTCGATTTCTTCTGTCTTGGAGCCGTAGCCGAGAATTGGGCTATCCAATATCATTGGAATGGATACGAATACAGACGATCTGCCGCCTACCAGTAACCCTAACTCACCTTGCGCCTGTGTTTCATAGACCTGCCTTGAACTTTCATTCAAGTAGCCCTTTGTGGCGGCTAACTTGTAGATTTCTATAGAACCCAGTCCGGCCAGAAGGGAGCCAGCCAGTAAGCCGATGGCTGGAAACGCGGATTTCGCCCTAGACAGGCTTGGCGCCCGGCGCATCAGGCTCTGCGCCAATAAGGCAAGCGAGGCAATCAGCGCGACGGCGAACATCGACCGATAACCAACTGCTAGGCTGTATGCGCTGACCGCAAGCAGGGGGAGCGTAGCGAGAACCGCATTCCGCCTGATTGGATGCCAAAGCCCCGCCAGCACGGCCAAAAGAGCAACGCCTTCGCCGATGCCGAACTTCCATTGATTCCATTGACGCATCTCAAAGTATTCTAGGGGCATGATCCAGGACCCTAGAATACCGCCAAGCGCGAGGCCGAGGGCGAACAGGACAAACCTGCGACGACTGCCGTGCAGCAGCAAGTACAACGCGCAGAGATTGACCAGAAAGACAGCAATGTTCGCCCAACCCCTAGCGTAGTTGAAAAAGTCCGTTTCATGGGTAATGTCACTCAATATCTGCGCGAAAAGCCATAATCCAATAAGGCCGAGGAAGGTGAGGACGGTGGGATTTCGGAGGAGGTGGCCGCGGGAGATCAACAGGAAGGGCAGCAGTCCGGCCAATGCGATTTCCGAGACGTAAACTACGCCGATTGCTTGGAGGCGAACGAAGCAAAGGATGCCGATGAGAAACGAGATTAGGCTGCTTAAGCTGTCGTTCTCTTTCACGGAAAAGCGCACGCTAACCCTTCGGTGGGGCGTAGGAGGGTTTGATGCGGCCAAGCTGCTCATGGCCTGCCATGAGGCTGCCGCCGACACCCAGTGCAACGCACCCGATGCCGCCCGAATCTGCGGGGGTTGTTCGGCTGTGGTCGGCCAGTCACGGTCATATTATGGTGGGGGTGCGGACCAAGTCCCGACAGCGCTCGAACAGCCCGCGGGGGTCGACCAGCCATCGCACGAGGTGCGCCAGAAGAAAAGAGGCACGGTCTGGCGGGCGCGGCGCACGACCGGTCACGCGCCGGAAGTACCGGTGATTATTGCGCGCGCACTCGGCAGCTAGGCGTCCGCTCCCAGAGATCGAATCGGGATGGATTCGAAACAGCGACCAGTAGCCCTCAGCCAGATGTGTCCGTGCGCCGCCGAGGCACATGTCGAGATAAAGTTCGGCATCCCAGCTGGTGCGGTTCGCCACTTTGAAGCCCGAAGTCGCTCGGAAGGCCCCGGCCCGAAAGAAGGTGGACTGCTGCATGACCACCGCGCCCCCGCGGGCGAAGCGCCAAGGGGAGAAGGGCGCGGACCGGAACCGGCGAATCGGGTTGCCGTCGCCATCAATGATGTAGCCGTGCCCGACCACGATGTCCGTGTCCGGGCGCCGCCTGAACTCGGCCACTGCGGCGCGAACGGCACCTGGCAGGTATTCGTCGTCGGAGTTCAGGTAGGCGAAGATATCCCCGGTGGCGAGGGCGAACCCCTTGTTCAGGCCGTCGGGCGGGCCGCAGTCGGGTTCCAGCACCGCTGCGGCCAGCCGGTCGCGGAACCGCTCGATGATGTCGCGGCTGCCGTCCGTGGAGCCCGCGTCCACCACGATGTGCTCGATGTCGTCGTGGTCCTGCGCGGCCACCGAGCGGAGCGCCCGCTCCAGATAGCGCGCTTGGTTGAACGACACGGTTACGATGGATACCCGCACGAAGGCTTTCCGCTAGGTCGGTGGCAGGCAAGTGTACCTCTATTCGAAGTGCGTGGAGGGCCAGTAAAGGCTAGAATTGTCGCACTGCCCGGTCGAACAAGCCTCACCAAGATGCCGCCAGCCCCGTTTGGTTTCCCTCTATGCCCAGGCGCGAGTCCACTTGAGGCCCCTAGCGCCCGTGGTGTTGGCGTGCGGCGGTGGCGACCGTCTCTGGCTTCAAACTCGAGAATTTTGGTGCGTGCGGAAATGAAGTCAAATAGTACTCGTATGTTCATTAGCCGGGAAAGCCAGCTATCTGGGCACTACAAAATTAATACGGAAGCAGGCATGACCAGCATTCGGGCGCGGCTGCGGGCCGGTTGAGGGGACATGCGCGTATTGGTCATCGGAGGCGCGGGCTACATCGGTTCGCACATGGTCAAGCGCCTCGGCGCGGCGGGCTTCGCGGTGGTCACGCTCGACAACCTTTCCTCGGGGCGGCGCGAAGCGGCGACTTACGGTGAATTCGTGGAGGGCGACTTGGGCGACCGGGATCTGCTGGACGATTTATTCAGCGCCGCGAAATTCGACGGCGTGATGCACTTCGCGGCGCACATAGAGGTGGCCGAGTCTGTCGGCAATCCAGAGAAGTACTACCGGAACAATGTCGCCAGTACCTTGGTGCTGCTCGAAGCCATGCGTGCGCATTCCGTCAACCATTTGGTTTTTTCCTCCTCCGCTGCAGTGTACGGCGAACCCCGCCGGGAGCGGATCGACGAAAACCACCCCGCCGAGCCGGTCAACCCCTACGGGCGAAGCAAGCTCATGGTCGAGCATATTCTGCGCGATTTCGAGGCGGCCTACGGCTTGCGTTCGATGCGCCTGCGCTATTTCAACGCCGCCGGCGCTGATCCCGGCGGCCCAATCGGCCCATGCCACGAACCCGGAACGCACCTCGTTCCGCTGGTGCTGCGCGCCGCCTCCGGTCGCTTGCCCCGCATCACCGTGTTCGGCGTGGACTACGACACGCCCGACGGCACCTGCGTGCGCGACTACGTTCACGTCAACGATCTTTGCGAGGCTCATATGCTGGCCCTGCGTGCGCTTTGGGACGGCGCCCCGGGCGCGGCCTTCAACCTAGGCAACGGCAACGGCTTTTCCGTGCTCGAGGTCATCAAGGCGGCGAGAACGGTCACTGGCCGGCCGGTTCCATCCCGCGTCGCCCCTCGCCGCCCGGGCGATCCCGCCCGCCTTGTCAGCGATTCGACGCGCGCGGCAACCGAACTCGGCTGGCGCCCGCGCCATCCGGAACTGGAAACGATTATCGCCCACGCTTGGGGTTGGGAACGCGTCCTGTGCGCCCGCGTCGATCATGCCTCGTGCCACTGAGCATAGGCCGGATGGCCGAAATCGCCAAGCAGGGCGAACTCATCAATGAAGTTTGGTATAAGAAGGCATCCGATTAACCGCGATCCGGTCTATCAAAAAATACGCCAGTTATTTGAGAAGGACCGCCCCCTTAATGATCGAAGATATGCGGTTGATTGGTGCCGTATCGCAGCGCTCGGCTGGGAACCAAATCGCACTCTCAAGGCGATGCTTCCGGGGATGGTCAAGTGGTACAGAAAGAACATCAGCTTCTTCACGCACTCGCTCCGATGCCTCGCCACCTTGCGCGTGCCTGCGGCCATACAACCACTTTCTAAATGGCTTCCAAGGCGCGAACCCGCTTGAAGCCTCTCATCCCCGTGGTATTGGCGGGCGGTGTCGGCAGCCGTCTGTGGCCGCTGTCGAGGGCGCTGCTCCCCAAGCCGTTCCACGCCTTGTTCGGCGAACGCTCCCTGCTTCAGAACACCGTGCTGCGGGCGGCGAAGGTCGCCAAGCGCCCGCCGATCGTGGTTTGCAACGAGGCCCACCGCTTTCTGGCCGCTGAGCAACTCCGGGCGCTGGGCTTGCCTTGGCAATGCATCGCCTTGGAGCCGGAGGGCCGAAACACCGCGCCGGCCATTGCGCTGGCCGCCCATCTGGCCATTGCCGAGGCGGCCGGCGCGCAGCTGCTGGTGCTGCCCGCCGACCACCGGATCGAAGATGCCGAGGGCTTTGCCGCAGCGGTCCGGACCGCCCGGGAAGCGAGCGAGGACGGCGCGGTCGTGACGTTCGGCATCGTCCCGTCCCGCGCGGAAACGGGCTACGGCTACATAGAGCGGGCCGTTGCCGGCCAGCCGGGCGTTCAGCCGGTTCAGCGCTTCGTCGAAAAACCCGATGCCAAGCGCGCCCGCGCTTTCGCAGCCTCCGGCCGCCATCTCTGGAACAGCGGCATGTTCCTGGTCGATGCGGCAACCGCCTTGGCGGAGATCGAGGCGCACAGCCCCGAAATGGCCACCGCCGTTGCCGAATCTTACGGGAAGGGCCAAGCGGACCTCGACTTCTTCCGCCCGAACGATGCGTTTCTGCGCAGCCCCAGCGCGTCGTTCGACGTTACGGTGATGGAGCGGACAGCCCGCGCCGCGGTGCTGCCGGCGGACTTCGGCTGGAGCGACATGGGCTCCTGGGAGTCGGTGCTGGAAGCCGCCGGGGCGGATGAGCGCGGCAACCACTTCGTTGGCGATGTGCTGCCCTTGGATGTGGACCGCACTCTCGTTCATTCAAGTCATCGCCTGGTGGGCGCCATCGGCATCGACCATCTGGTTATCGTGGAGACCGCCGACGCGGTGTTGGTCGCTCACCGAAGCCGGGTTCAGGACGTGGGCGCCCTGGTGGCGCAGCTGCGGGCGGCGGGCCGTCCGCAATGCTGACCCGCGATGGGGAGGCGTTCGTGCTGCGCGGGAACGAAAGCGCCCACGCACCGCAAGGCGCCGGGCATCGGCTGCGCGACTTTGGCGAGCAGGCTCCCGATTGCATCGAGATTCAAGTGTCGGATATAAAGCGGGCATGACAAATTCAGTGGCATTGATCACCGGAGTGACAGGGCAGGACGGCGCGCGTCTGGCGGAGCACCTGCTGAACCGCGGCTACGAGGTGCATGGCGTCGTGCGGCGCTCCTCGTCCATCAACACGAAGCGCATCGACCATCTCTACGTTGATCCGCACGAGCCGGATGTACGGTTCCTCCTCCACTACGGCGACCTGACAGACGCCACCAATCTCATCCGGCTGGTTCAGGAGGTGCGCCCGGACGAGATCTACAACCTCGGCGCGCAAAGCCATGTGCAGGTGAGCTTCGAGACGCCGGAGTACACCGCCAACAGCGACGCCCTCGGAACGCTGCGTCTGCTGGAGGCATTGCGCATTCTCGGCCGCGAGCGGGAGGTGCGCTTCTACCAGGCATCGACCTCGGAGTTGTTCGGCGACTCCCCGCCGCCGCAAAGCGAGACCACAGCCTTTCGGCCCCGGAGCCCCTACGCGGCGGCGAAACTCTATGCCTACTGGGTTTCGGCGAACTACCGCGAAGCCTACGGCATGCACGTCTGCAACGGCATCGCGTTCAACCACGAAGGACCCACCCGGGGCGAGACCTTCGTGACCCGCAAGATCAGCCGGGCGGTCGCCGCCATTGCCCGGGGCAGGCAGGAAAAACTGTATCTGGGAAACCTGGAAGCACGGCGGGACTGGGGGCACGTGGACGACTATGTGGACGGCATGTGGCGCATCCTGAACCACCCGCGCGCCGACGACTACGTGCTCGCCACCGGCGAGGCGCACTCAGTGCGCGAGTTCGTCGAGCGGGCCTTCGGGGAGGTGGGTATCGAACTCGCTTGGGAGGGTTCGGGGCTCGCGGAAAAGGGGCGCGACGCGGCCTCCGGCGCAGTGCGCGTGGAGATCGACCCCCGCTACATCCGCCCCACCGAGGTGAGCTGCCTGATTGGCGATGCCGGCAAGGCCCGCAAGGAATTGGGATGGCGGCCGAGGATCGGCTTCAACGCCTTGGTTGCCGACATGGTGCGGGCCGACCTGCAGCGGATTGACGGCGGCGGTTCCGCGGCGGCGCCACATGGCTGACCTCGACTTCCCGCTAAACGGCCAGCGCGTTTTCGTCGCCGGGCACCAGGGCATGGTCGGATCGGCCATTGTCCGCGCCCTGCGCGGCCAGCGGCGCTGCGAGGTCTTGACGGCGCCGCGCCGGTCGCTCGATCTGCGCCGGCCGGAGCGGGTCGAATCCTGGATGCGCCGCCACCGGCCGCAGGCGGTGTTTCTGGCGGCCGCGCGCGTGGGCGGCATCGCGGCCAACCAAAGCCGGCCGGCGGAGTTCCTCCACGACAATCTGGCGATTGCATCGTCGGTCGTCGAGGCTTCCCGCAAGGCGGCGGTCGGGAAACTGCTGTTTCTGGGATCGAGCTGCATCTATCCCAGGCTCGCGCCGCAACCCATCAGCGAGGCGGCGCTGCTGACCGGGCCGTTGGAAGCAACCAACGAGTGGTACGCGGTGGCGAAAATCGCCGGCGTCAAGCTCTGCGAAGCCTACCGCCGTCAGCACGGGTGCAACTTCGTTTCGCTCATGCCCACCAACCTGTACGGGCCGGGAGACAACTTCGACCCGGAGTCGGGCCATGTGATCCCCGCGCTGATGCGCCGCATGCACGACGCGAAAGCGGCCGAGCGCGATTCGGTGGCGGTTTGGGGTTCCGGTGCGCCCCGGCGCGAGTTCCTGCATGTGGACGACTTGGCCGACGCCTGCGTGTTCCTGATGGAGCGCTACGCGGATGCAGGGCCGGTCAACGTGGGCAGCGGCCAGGAGCTGTCCATCGCGGAGTTGGCGGCGCTGATTAAGGACGCCGTGGGCTTCCGGGGCAACATCGTCTTCGATGCGTCGAGGCCCGACGGAACGCCGCGCAAACGGCTGGACCTCGGACGGCTGGACCAGCTGGGCTGGCGGGCGCGCCGGGCGCTGCCATCCGGCTTGGAAGAAACCTATCGATGGTTTCTGGCCGCTTGGATCGAAACAGGGCCGGAAAGGAGTGTCCGACGATAGCGAGATTAATCCGATTCCGTTCTGCCACGATCAAAAAAGTCGAGCCGCGGCTCTTCGATCACCCGCAAAAGTGGCGGGCTGACTTCGTGGCACAATGCCGATCATGGCATTAATCGACGAGAACTACCGGGACGACTGCAAACTGCGCGACCAGGATATCGTCGATATCGTCATGCGGCTAGGCATACGGTGACGGCGCAAGCAATGGACTACGAAAGCAACCCGAAACACTCGGAGCCGTGGCAACGCGGGCGGCGAGGTTCGTTGTGCCCGAAGGATGTCCGCCCAATTGCGGAGGAATTACTCGCTGGAAGCGAGTTGGACGGGGGTAAGCGATTCGCGGTACACGATGGTAGGGCATACTGCGCACAGGAACATCGGCCCGGAGTCTGGCACGGTTACCCGGTCGGGTGGAAGTCAGTTCCGTCCGAGATCAGGGCGCGGTGGCGGGATGAGAATCTCGTCAGGAACCGGGACATCAAGCACTACTGGGATTGAATGATGGCCACTCATTGGGAACGCCTTGCCGGCGACAAGAGCGCGTTCGCCATCAAAATTGCGTTCATGGATGATCCGGACGAGGGGCGTGGCGCCTCCGCCGATGAGTCTCTGTCTTGGGGAGGGTTCCAGCTCTGGGTCGGTGGATGGAACCTGTGCGCGCACCTGGAGGAAGGTGAATTGGCCGAGTGGGCGCACTGGTATCTGCTCCCCCTATTAGAGTGGTTCGTACGCGAGTGGAATCCACTACTGCACGAAGAGCGGTTGCCGTGCAGAGCGGCCGATGAAGCATGGACCGGACTTCGGGAGACTCGGTTCCCGCCGCCTGCCCTGGACGCAGCCCAGGAGTCGGCGTGGGAGTCCTCATGGCACGGCTGGTGGTCGAGGCACGCTATTCAAGCGGCACGCGAGGGCGGCATCTTCCCGGATGTGATCTTCCGCCGTTTTCGGGACACTATCGAAGTCTCCTGGGGCGATTCTCGCGGTCAAGGGGTACCAGACCATGTGACCTTCGCGGCGCGCCCCGGGGCCATTCGCTTCGAGCCGAAGCATGTCGCCGGGCCGATCTACGACGCGATCAAGGGTGCTGTTACGCACCTGTCCTCGGTCGCTCCTCATTCCGAGCGTATTGCCGCCCTGAAGCGAGGAGCCCGCAGTCTGCGGACTCAAAAGCAGGATAGCCGTTTGGCATGGCTTGCCGGACTTGGAGTGGATAAGGGCTCTGTTCACCGCGGCTGGAATCGTTTCAAGCGACAGATCACGGTGTTTCCGAAAGAGCAGCAGAATGCGCTACTGGCAATGTCCGGAAACTCGCCGCTTGTAGTGGAAGGGTCCTGCCACGCCGCCCTAATGTTTGGCTCTCTAGCGCCAAATGTGACTAAGCCGGATGTTCTGGTGCTTGCCGAATCCTTGATCAGGCTGACTTCCCCGGATGGTGATCCCGAGGCAATGGCTTCCCGCTGCCGTGTAGCGCCGATAGATGGCTCGGATGACCCACCGTGGTCGCAGGGGTACGCGCTTGCGGAAGAGTTCCAGGAAAGCCTCGACGGATGCACGGACGGCGAACATGTTGACGTGGAGGCGATACTCGAACACTTGGGAGTCGAGGTCGATGGCGCAGAGCTGTCCGACGAGTCCATCCGGGGCGTGGCGATTGCCGGGCCGCGCCACCGTAGCGGAATCCTCTGGAACCGCAACAATCACTTCAACGCCGATGTGCGCGGGCAACGCTTTACCCTCGCCCACGAGCTCTGCCACCTCCTATTCGACCGAGGCATCGGGCAGCGCCTCGCCATCGCAAGCGGCCCGTGGGCACCACCATCGCTGGAGCAGCGCGCCAACGCGTTTGCGGCGATGCTGTTGATGCCGATCGGGACGGTGCGCTCGATAGTTGCGGGTATGAACGAGCCGATTGCCACCGCGCAAGACGTATCGACTATTGCCGGACGGCTTGAAACCGGGTTTCACGCAACCCTGCGGCATCTGCGGAACTTGGGGTACGTCGATGACAGTTCGAGACAGCGTATCGAAGCTGGACGTCAGCGCCTCTGATATGGTTGCGTGCGCTCCCTGCGCGACTCTACAGCTTCCCCATCGAGCGCCTTGGCGAGCAGAGCGACGACGATGAACCCCCAAGAGCTACACGACATCCGCAAGGGACTCGGCCTGAGCCAGTCGCCGAATTTGTCCGACGCGGACATTACGCGGTTTGCGCAGGATGCCGAGCACAGCGGATTCCTCGTGCTAGCGGACAACGGATCCGCCTATTCCATGCCCATCCCCCCGTTCGCCCGACACCTGCTTGGCGACGGGTAGGCGATTGGATTCCTACGGCTGGCCTCCGGCCAGGGGCGCCGCAGGTGCCCCCGCCGACCGATCGGAGCGATGATCCAGCATGGGCCTGATCTCGCGCAGCACGGCGTCGGCAATCACGCGATAGCCTTCCGGCGAGTAGTGCGAATAGGGATGGAAGAACATGTCCTCCGGTCGCCCCGTCTCCAAAAAAGCGGTGTGGCCATCGACGACGGGCACGCCGAGGCGTTCGAATAGGCCGATTATCTCGGCTCGCGCGCCAAGCGCTCTTGGCATCATATGCCGATAATTGTCGCATTCGTTGCGCCAGGATTCGACGCTGCCGCAATAGCGTTCGCTACTCGGGTGATAAACCAGCACCAGCTCGCCGCCCCAGCCGCGCACCAGGTTCCGTGCGGCGCTCAGCACAGCCTCGGTCGGGGCGAACCCGGAGCTGGGTGTTGATGGATTAGCCATGATGCCCAAGCGCGAGCGGATGGCCCGCAGCATAAGCAGATCGCCCAGTATCTGAGCTCGGCCCATAAGCTCCTTACGGGCGCTTAGGTCCTTTAGAGCGAAATCGACTTCTTCCTGCAACGCCTTGAGTCCAAAGGGGGCCTGTGCGGCCAAGTAGCGTTGAAGCTCGGGCTCTCGGGCCTCTAACACTGCGTCCTTCAAGTCGTTGCCCTCGTACCAGCCCCACACGACAATCCGAGGCGCCGCCATTGATGCGTACTCGATCAGCGCCGCCAAGCTGGCCAAGGGGCCTGCCCCTGAGATTCCCAAGTTGAGGGTTCGGGGGATTGACATCCGCAAGCGGCCCGCCGTCGAGTCGGCGCGCCGCACGCAGCCGCCATACGTGAACGAGTCGCCAACCAACACCACATCCAAGGGTCCGGAGTCATGCAGGCCGGGGGGATTGTTGAACCCGTGCTCGTCGCTGAAATAGGGTTCGAATCGGCCCGATTCGTTGCAGGACACGGTTATCACTTCGGATATTCCGGCGAGTGTGATCAGCCGCGGCGCATCGGGTCGGGAGACATAGGCTCGGTTGAACAGCGAACCTAAAAAGGGAAATACGCCGGCAACTTCGTTGCGGCGCAAGTCGCGAATGAAAGGCCAAAGGGACAACTGACCGACCGGTCGGCCCGCCTCCTGGGCGAATTTGACTACCACTTTTTCACTAGTGTAGCGGCGTGCGGATTGACCCGCTAGAAACAACACCACCTCCACAAGCAGGATGGCCGCCCCGCTGGAAGCGACCAGCAGGGCGACTTTGGACCGTGCCGGAGAAGGGAGGCGCATTGACAACGCAAGCAGGATGGCCAACGCAGTGCAGATGAGGGCAGCAATGTCTTTGAATCCCCCGTCGCTGGGTGGAAAAACCGCTGGCGTTGAGTCGATGAAGTAAAGCCAAAGCGCGCTGAAAGCGAAGTAGGACGCGGCGAGCGCCAGGATCGCCTTGGGCAGCCAACGCAGCCTTGCCGTCTTCATCATCGGGTTCTCCATGGAGTGGCTTTATCTATTGGCCAAGGGCGCACGGCTGCTCTGGTGCTAAACGACAGCCTGACTTACCCGGACTCCCGCCAAGCGACCGGACCGCAGGCGTTCGGATTATAGGGGGATGCGCATAAGGCGGGCGAGTGTGTGTATGTGCGGGTTCAGACAAATGTGGGACTGGAGCCGGGTGTGATGGAGGGTCGTTTTTCACTATGGCAAGAGCGATTACTATAATCATGGCGTGTGAAATTCCGAAAACGCGAGCCTGGCCCGCTTGGTCCCAGCGGCGCCAACCGCTCCTTTGGATTGTTGCTTGCCGGGGCCCTCGCTGTGGCGGGCTTTTGGCCATGGATCGCCGCGCGCTCCCTTTCGCCTACGCTCAATGGCTGGGCGTTGGCGGGTGCCGCCGCGACTCTGGCAACGGCGCTCTTGAGGCCGGGGCTGCTCGGTCCCGCCACGCGGGCTTGGCTTTTCCTCGGCCGTCTGATGCACCGGGTGGCCAGCCCGGTGGCCATGGGCATCGTCTTCTTCGGGGTGGTCACGCCGCTTGCGCTCGCGATGCGCCTGAGCGGGAAGGACCCGATGCGGCGCCGGCTTGAGCCGGCAACGCCCAGCTATTGGATCCGGCGCGCCCCCGACCTCGATCCGGACACGATGAAAAACCAGTTCTAGCGTGCGGCACTGCGGTTCGCCGAAGCCTGCGCCGTTCGGGCGGAGGGCGGCTCAAGCTGCGGATGAAGGCGGTGCGAAAACCGTTCTCGGGGCGCTGAGCCAACGCCCCGCCTCCCGCTCTGACTTAATCGCCGCGATCGTGGATAATGCGGCTGGCGGAACGATGCCCTTGGAGATTTAATGTTGCTGCGAGAACTCTGGCGATATATGCGCGTGCGCAAGAAGTGGTGGCTGCTGCCGATCCTGGTCGCGCTGCTGCTGCTCGGCGGGCTGATCGTGCTGACCGAGGGAAGCGTCGTCGCGCCGTTCATCTACACCATATTCTAGCCAGCATCCCGCATGCGCGTGCTCGGCATTTCAGCGTTTTACCATGACAGCGCCGCTGCCTTGGTGGTGGATGGCGAGGCGGTCGCCGCCGCGCAGGAGGAACGGTTCACCCGCCTGAAGCACGACCGGTCATTTCCGCGCGGCGCCATTGCCTGCTGCTTGGACATGGCCGGCCTGTCGCTGGACCAAGTCGATCTCGTCGCCTTCTACGACAAGCCGTTCCTCACGTTCGAGCGCCTGCTTGAGACCTACCTATCCTTCGCGCCCAAGGGGTTTCGGTCGTTTTCGGCGGCCATGCCGACCTGGATGAAGGAGAAGCTGTTCCAAAAGCGCCTGCTTGGGCAGGCGCTGCGCCGCTTGGACCCCGATTTCGACGGCGAGGCGAAGCTGGTGTTCGCGGAGCACCACCAGTCGCACGCGGCCAGCGCCTTCTTCCCGTCGCCGTTCGACTCGGCCGCGGTGCTCACCATAGACGGCGTGGGGGAATGGGCGACAACGACGCTCAGCTTGGGCGAGGGCAACAGAATCGAAGTGGCACGCGAGCTGCGCTTTCCGCACTCCCTTGGCCTGCTCTACTCCGCCTTCACGCAATATCTCGGCTTCCGGGTCAATTCCGGCGAATACAAGGTCATGGGATTGGCGCCGTACGGCGAACCGCGATACGCCCGCACGATCCTCGACCGCCTGATCGATATCAAGGAGGATGGCACCTTCCGCTTGGATCTGAACTACTTCGGCTACTGCACCGGGCTGCGGATGACCAACCGCCGCTTCGAGGCCCTGTTCGGCCAGCCCGTCCGCAAGCCGGAGGACCGGCTCGAGCCGTTCCACATGGATGTCGCCGCCTCGGTGCAGGCGGTCACCGAGGAGGTGGTTGGGCGCTTGGGACGGTCGATTGCGAACGAGACGGGAGCCCGCAACCTGTGCCTCGCCGGCGGCGTCGCCCTCAACTGCGTGGCCAACGGCAGGCTGCTGCGCAGCCGCGCCTTCGAGAATGTCTGGATTCAACCGGCGGCGGGGGATGCCGGCGGCAGCTTGGGCGCCGCTTTGGCGGCCTACCACCACCATTTGGGATGCCCCCGGCGCCGACCGACAGGCGGCGACGGGATGCGGGGCGCCTATCTCGGCCCGGCATGGGACGACGAGGCGGTCGCCGCGCGACTGACGCAGGCGGGGGCGCGCTTCCGCCGCTTGGATGACGCGGAGCTATTGGAAAGCGCCGTCAACGCGCTGGTCGGCGGCCAGGCGCTGGGCTGGTTCCAAGGCCGGATGGAGTTCGGCCCCCGGGCGCTGGGAAACCGCTCGATCCTCGGCGACCCGCGCTCGCCGGCCATGCAGCGCTCCCTGAACCTGCGTGTCAAGTTTCGCGAGAGCTTCCGTCCGTTCGCGCCCTCGGTGCTGCGCGAGGACGTTGCGGACTGGTTCGAACTGGACATCGATAGCCCTTACATGCTGGTCGTGGCCGATGTCCGGCAGGAGCGGCGCCGGCCCTTGTCCGAGGCGGACGAAGCGCTGGAGGGGGTGAACCGAGTGAACGCCGTGCGCTCCGAGATTCCCGCCGTGACCCACGTGGACCATTCGGCGCGGATTCAGACAGTGGACCGGGCCACCAATCCCAGATACCACGCGCTGCTATCCACGTTCAAGCATCGCACGGGCTGTCCGGTGCTGGTCAACACCTCGTTCAACGTGCGCGGCGAACCGATCGTGTGTACGCCGGAGGATGCGTTCCGCTGCTTCATGGGCACCGATATCGAGGCGCTGGCCGTGGGCAACTGCTTCCTGCTGAAGAACGAACAGGACGAAGCGCTCCGGCGCGACTACCGCCGCGAGTTCGACCCGGACTGAGCGCCAGCGGCGCCATCAGCGCACCCATCCGCCCTGCTGCCCAAGCCCGAGCGGGTCGCCACCGCGCCGAACCAGACCTGGTCGTGGGATATCACTCGGTTGCTCGGGCCGAAGCGCTGGACGCACTTCTCCCTCTATGTCCTGCTCGGCCTCTTCAGCCGCACCATCGTGGGGTGGAGGGTCGCCGTGCGCGCCTTGCGGATATGCTGCCCGGAGCGAGTGGAATCATCGGAGAGGATCGGATGACATGTAGAACGAGCCGAGTCCATCGCTTAATACAATATTTCAAATAGATCGGTGCGCCTGAGGTTTTCTGACGAAGATAAATAAGATTCCCGAAAAAAATGCAGGCAATAAGCGATGCATCATTGATTGAAATCTGTACATCGTTTTATTGCCAAAGTAATAAGCTGGGTCGGCCCTAAATATAAAAGATTTGCTTTCCCAGCCAATAAAATATTTTTGAATATCGCTTAGCGTATTCAGCTTGTAGGTAGTGGGAAATATATCAACCTTCTTTCTGGCCGGCTGAATAAAAGATAGCGATTTAGTGTGGAACTTGTTGGGTATGAGTCTTGTGAAAATTGCAACATACGAAAACTTATGTGGCGTCCGAGCACAAAACCACCCCCCCCCCTTGAGGCTTTTGCTCACCTGTCTTACAAACATGCCTACATCTTGAATATGCTCTAAGACATAATCTGAAACGATAATATCCACGGATTTTTCTGGAATCTCCAAGTCATTTCCGCTCTCTAGAAGTATTTGCTCGTCACTAGCTCTATTGTCGAACACAGCATCGTCTATGTCCGCAGCAATAACTTTCTCTACTTTGCCTTTTAGCAATTGAATAGAGCGCCGAGTCACACATTCATCATCTTCAAACCAAGCAGCGCGCCCTGCGCCAAAATCAAGCACGGTAGATTTAGCATTTAGCAAGGAATTAATGCGCAAATAAAAATCAATCGTCCCGTCATTTTCTGTAAAGCCGCCAATTCTTTTTGCTGTTGGGTCATATTTCATCTTTCTCTTACTCCCATATGCGTTGCGGTCGGCATGAACTGCCACAGCCGCGCCTTGCCTCTAGTGAGGTGCGTATTTGGTATGATGCGCGCTGAGCAGGCCATGGTTGCGTAGTTGCGTGGCCACAAGCACTGGCGAGACCTCAAAAACCCCGGCAACCTCCTCTATTGAGTCGTTGGAATGGTCGTTGCCAATCTCATCATGCAGCGATTCAATGGGGCAAAGAAATTCCGCCGCGAAAGCGCGCTGCGCCTTCTGGCGGAAGGTATGCGCTCTTGTTGCAGGCTGCAAGGGCTCGCCACTGGTAACGAGCAGCCTGTCCCCGATCAGCCGAGCGGCTTCAAAGCGGCGACCAGTCGCCATGTGCGCCCGCAAAACGATGTGCCTGCTGCTCTTCGTGGAGAGAGCATATGCCATGGGCGGGTTAACCGAAGACGGCTTGCGCAGAGCGTCATTTGGCAACCCGCACAACTCACATAGCGCCCCGTCCGCGATTGGGCCACCGTTTGTGGGCAAATTCGACCTAAACTCCTGTGCCGCCTTTTGGCCCACTTGCCAAGGAGCCATTTGGCTGGAAAAGTCATCCCCCACCAAGCTCGTGGCGCCTTCAGGCATTGGCGGCAGGAGTGGCGAGTTCTGGTTGCTGGCCTCAAACCCGTCCCGACGCGCCATTTCAAGCAGTGCGTCGGCAGTGGTCACCGCCCCATTGAGAAAGGGTGCATTTGCAGCGATTTCGTCGACCGCCTGTTCCCCAAGGGCGGACTTGTCCTTGACCAACTGGTCGATCTCCTCATGGTCGCCTTCGTCCGGGTTGAAGCCCAACAAAGCCTCAAGGCGCCGGCACGCCGCTAGGTCAACGTCATTTCGCTCCTCCTGAAGTTCCCTCCACATCGTCGGGAGGGTCGCGTCGGACAATCTGTACTGCTTGAGCCGAGCCATGACGCTTTCAACGAATTCGTCGATGCCCCGCTCAAGCTCCGCGACGGGCACGAACAGCTCGTCGGCCTGACCCAGGAAACTAACGGGCTCGCTGGGCGTTGATTCGCTGCCAACCGATTTTATGCACACGGTGCGTCCGTCGGAGTCGAAGGTGACGTTTGGCCAAAGCCAGCCGCCGCCGATGCTCGCAGTGTTGTGGGCCTGCAGCCATGACAATTCGTCGCAGGGTGACGAGCGGGATGGCTCCCATCGGATTCGCCACCAGTTCCAAAGCAGCCATTCGGCGATCCTGAAGGCCGAAACCGACGGGCCATTCTGAAGAACCTGCCGGTCGTCAACCATCTTGGTCATGATCCGACCGTTCGCGCTTATTTTAAGGGTGCCGGTAGTAACCTCCTCAATCTTGGCATCGACATTCTTGGATTTGCCAAGAACCTTCTTGAAAGCCTCTTGGGGACGCCATTCCGTTTCAATTCCAAATGCCATCACTAACCTCTCTGCTGCCACTGCCTGATGATTTGCGGTTTGAGCGGATCCGAATCCGGCAGCGGATACCCATGATACTCGGCAGTGGCCGCATTAGTGATCTTTGCCTCGTAAACCATCTTCGTGCAGTCGTCCACCGCCCATACCGGAGACGGCACGGCACCGGATTCAGGGGGGAACATCGAACGTCTCAAGCCCTCCTTGAGCAACCCGAGCGCGTCGGCGCTTCTGAAGCCGAGGGGACACTTGGCCTTGTTGGGACACCATGTCGGCGGGGGTCCGCAATGTTGCGCGTGATTCCTGTAATTCACCCGCTCCAACAGGGTGTCGTCAACGGAACCTGTGGATGCAATACGCCGCATTCGCATGGGCCTGCTGCGAGGACGCATGGCGTCAATCCAATCCCGTGCCTGAATTGTGGTTCCGATGGAGCGCCCGATCTTTCTCCGCACAAGCGACTAGGATGGGGCCGGTCTCGTTCTGCGCTTTCGGCCTGCCCGGAACATTGCTGGCGTTGGGCGACATGAGTGTCTCGCGCTTGTCCGGCGGATTCGAGAAGCTGGCCAGGAAACTCGCCCCGGTCCTGCTGGAACGCGTCGGGCGGCTGCCCTACAGCGAGCTTTTCGACCTCGTGGAGGAGATCGGCCGGGAAGTTTTCTCGCCGTCCGGCACGAACGCCGCGCAGTTCATCCGGGATGCCGAGCACAGCGGATTCCTGGCGCCCGCGGACGACGAACACGCCTATTCCATGCCCATCCCCTCGTTCGCCCGACACCTGCTTGGCGACGGGTAGGCGATTGAACGCCTATGGAGCGTCAGGGTGCTTCAACGCCAGGCGCCCCCTCCCGATTCAATCGCGCCGTCTCATCCTCAAGGCACTTCCTCGCCGCCGGCGTCAGCCGATGGCGCAAACCGCCATCGGCTTGTTCGCCCACCGCGCACCTGCCCGGGTGCAGCACCTTCACGTGCGCCGCACGGGTGAGCAGGTATTGGTCCTCCGAGCTACCGCCCGCAAGATCGTTGAACTCTCGGTCCCGCTCCATCGCCGCGAGCGACTCGTAGTCATCGGATTCGCACACCACCACCCTGCCGGCATTCCCGGAACCGATCTCGTCCCTGAGCATCCGCGCGACGGTGTGCCGCCTGCCGTTGGCCGTTTTCACGTTCAGCTCGTCCGAGTCGGCTCTGGACCCGAACGGCTCCGAGCTGGCATAGCCCTCCACCTTCAAGATCACCGGATCATCTCCGCCCGCAGAGCCGCACGGCAAAAAAGCCCGAACGATCTCCCGCACCAGTTCCGGATTGCGAACGCTCGACGTGTCAACGCCGACGACAAGCTGTCCCGCGTTATTCGCCTCTGCCGTCGCGAATCCCACCGGGAAACGTGCGAAGTAGTAGTCTGACGGATAGCCGCTATTCCCTCCCGATAAGTCCTCCAAGACTTCCAGCAAGCCCGCCCTGCGCTCCGTGTACCCTTGTTCGGTCAACGCCGCGCGCAGATTCATCCCCCGAACATCGTTTTCGAGTGTTGTTAGCCGCCGACCGATTTCCGCGCCGAGTTTATCGACCCGCGTCGCGAGGTCGGGCTCCCCATCGACCGGCGGCACGATCTGGTTGACTATGCCATTGCCCGCGAACACCAGAGCGAACACCGTCACGATGCTTGGAATCGCCACGGCCCGCACGAAGCGGGCGAAATCGCCCAGGAAGGGCTTCCAGCCGGGTGTCCGGAGGCTGGCCAGCGTATCCTTTGCCCTCGGCAGGATATCCAGCGTCTGTTGGATGAGGCCGCTTCGGAAAAGGAAGAACGCCCATGCCGCCAATCCGCCTCCGAGGAGCGCAGCCCACTCACCGCCATCGGTCAGGGGTTGGGCCAGTATCATCCCGCGGAGCCAGTCCGCGACCCGCCAGATCGCCCAAGCCGCCGCCGACACCCCTGCGGCCAGAACAACCGTTTTCCCGAAGATCACAACGCCTCGTGCCTTGCCTTCGCCCGCTTCCTCCGCTTCGGCCATATCAGCGCTCAGCGCGGCGCTTTTGCGAATCGGCGTGAAACGCTTCAGGCAGCAGCAGATCGCAAAGCTCCGGGTGCCGCGGATCGCCGCAGGTTACCTTGATTCGCGAATCAACAATTGGGGCTGCTTGGGAGGCGGCGCGCATTTCGCCAAGCGCGAAGCGCTCGCTGGACGAAGGCTTGCTGCGCGGCGGCGGTTCCGCCGACTGTTGTTTTGTTCGCAGTAGGTCCAATATGGTTTCATCGTAGCATGAAGACACTTTGCCTCGGCCTCCTTCAAACAACACCCGACCGCCCAAAAGAGGACCTCTCTGAATAGGAGAAAAGGGGACATTTCTACTTTGCGTTGACACTTACCGGAAAAGTTTTGAAATCGCTTCGGTTAGCGCCTATACTGATCCAAGTGTTGACTGTCCTTGGCAAAGGCAGACGCTAGCGGCGTTGCTAAGCGGCTGTGGGCACCCGAGCCGGTTCCTGTGCATCCCGGTGCCAATGCGCTCCCCCCGGCGCTGCGACCTACGAGCGAAACTACACGGAAACTTGACGCATAAATTTAACTTCTACGAGATCAAGGATTATGAAGACAAGCTTGCAAGAACGGGCAGAGAACGCTGCTAGGCAATTTGCCGACCGGGCGCGGAAACCCTTAGTAATCGAATTTTCCGGCGTTCCGAAAGCTGGAAAGACAACAACCTTGTCGAATGTCCAAACTTTTCTAAAACGATGTGGTTTCCGTACAGATATAGTCGTTGAGCGTGCTTCAGTTTGTCCTATCCGAGATAAGAAACATGCCAATTTCAACGTTTGGACAGCCTGCACTACGCTGGCGCAAGTATTAGAGAAGACTCAAAATCCACCGCGATCCGGCGATCCTCAAATTCTGTTCTTGGATAGAGGTATATTCGATTCTATTTGTTGGATGAAGATGATGGAGAGAATTTCGCGTATTCGTGACCAAGAGCGCCAAATAATAGAGAAATTCCTTTTAATCGATGACTGGCGAAAGCGAGTATCAGCTGTTTTCGTCATGTTGGCATCCCCGCAAGATTCAATGAAACGCGAACAAGGGGTACTTCCAGTCGAAGGTAGCACAGGATCAATTATGAACAACGATGTTCTCAAACAGCTTCGAACGATTAACGAATCATGCATTAAAGAGCACGATAGGCATTTTCGGATATTTCCGATAGACACCTCTGCTGGCGAGACCAAAGGAAACGCTGGGCGTACAGCTGAGGTTGTTGCGGATGCGATACTGGGGTTAGTAGAGGAACAGATTTCTGAGAATATTCTCTCATGCCCTAAGAGTACGATCGAGCATTTGTTTGATAAAAATAACTTCATTGGGCGTCCGCAAGCTGAAAACCTAGCCAAGATTTTCTCAGATTCTGACGCAAGTGATTTTCGACCGAGGAATGAAGTGGAGGATGATATTACTAGGGTGCAGGCAATTCCAATCGTTGTAGTTAGAAATAAAAGCGGCGATGTATTGAGGTTGCGCCGCCGGGAAAGTAAGCAAGAAAATTCTCTGCATAACAAAGTTGTCATTTGGGCAGGGGGGCATGTTCGAAGTGAAGATGCAGTCAATGGAGATCCACTTGTTTGCTGTGCAAGGCGAGAATTAGAAGAGGAACTACGTCTCCAGATACAGCCATCGTCCCTTGATCTCCTTGGTGCCGTCTATGTTGACAGCGGAGGCAGCACATCCAAGCATGTCGCTATTGCTTATGAATGGCGAGCTGCTACAGATGACGTATCAGTAGTGCTTAGCCGATCCGAGTTCTTCGAGCGGCGCGGCACGTCACTGAGCGGCAGCTTTGTGTCGGTAAAAGAACTTGTCAATGAAGTTCACAAGGGCTCAAGCAGATGTAAACTGAAGGAGGTTTGGTCTATTGAGCTGATTCGCAACCATTTTGCGAATGACAATCAGGCAAATGATCTATTTAGTAAGCCTGAAGATGCTTGACCATCAGGCAACGGTGTAGTCGTTGTGGGCCCCTCGTTGGAGGACGGGTGCTAGCTGCCGTCCTGTAGCATTTGGTTTGCCCGCCGTCTTGAAGCTCGTCACCCACGACTTCGCGGGCCACCCGTTCCCAATGCAACTCAGCCGGGCGCTGGCCGGGCGGGGGCACCGGGTGCATCATCTGCACTGCCGGTCGCTGGTCGGCGCCAAGGCCAGCTTGGACGTTGGGGAAGGCGACGCGGCGGGGCTGACCATCGAGGGCGTGGGCGGGAAGCGCCCGATGGCCAAGGGCAGCCTCGTGCGCCGCTTGGCCATGGAGAACGCCTACGGCCGCCGCGCCGCCGCGAGGATAGCGGCGGCTAGGCCGGATGTGGTGCTGTGCGCCAACACGCCGCTCGACGCGCTGCGCTGGATTGTCCGCGCCTGCCGCCGGCGCGGCATCGGGTTCGTGAACTGGCTTCAGGATCTCAACAGCGTGGCGGCCGCCGACATCCTGCCCCGCAGGGTGCCCGTTTTCGGTGGACTGGCGGCGCGGCGCTACCTGGGGCTGGAGCGCTCGCTGCTGCGTCGAAGCGACCACATCGTGGCGATTTCGGAGGACTTTCAAGGTTACCTGGAGAGCATCAACCTCCCGGCGGGGGCATGGAGCGTGATTCACAACTGGGCGCCTCTCGACGAGCTGCCGGCGCGCCCGCGCCGGAACCCCTGGGCGGAGCGCCACGGACTGACGCACGGAATCAACATCGTGTACACCGGCAACCTCGGCCTCAAGCATAATCCCCAGCTGCTGCTCGACTTGGCCCGAAACCGCCCGGCGCCCGACACCCGGGTGGTGGTGGTGTCGGAGGGCATCGGCGCGGACTGGCTCGCCAGCCGCAAGCGGGCGCTCGGCCTCGACAATCTGGTGCTGCTGCCGTTCCAGCCCTACGCGGCGCTGCCCGAGGTCATGGCGGCCGCGGATATCCTGCTAGCCCTGCTGGAGCCGCAGACGCAGCCGTACTGCGTGCCCAGCAAGGTGCTCTCATACTGCTGCGCCGGACGCGCCATCGTGCTCTCGGCGGACGCCGGCAATCTCGCCAGCCGGATTGTGCATGGGCATGGCTGCGGCCGGGTGGTGGCGGCCGGCGACGGCCCGGCGGTCGCCGAGGCGGTTTCCGAGCTCCTGCGGAACGACCGGGAACGGGAGGCCTGCGCCCAGCGGGCGCGACGTTACGCCGAGCAGTCCTTCGGCATCGAACCCATCGCTTCCCGGTTCGAGGAGCTGCTGGCCCGGGTCGTCGAGCGGCATCGGCAGAGTCATCCGGGCTAGCCCATGAACAGTTCCATATGTGGTGAACCCGCACACACAGTTGCTCGGCTGGTGTAGTGGTGCTATGGTTTTTTCCACCATGGCCCGCCTCACCATAAGCTTAGCCGAGCGCACCCATCGCGCCTTGAAGGAGGCGGCAGCGCAGCAGAATCGCTCAATGGCGGCAATAATCGAGGAAAGTCTGCAGCTCAGAGGCATACAGCCGGTCGAGACCGCACAAGAACTCGTCGCCAAGGCTAGGCGGAACGCCGGTCTGGATGCTGAAGAAGCGATGGCGCTGGCGTTGGAGGAAACAGGAAACTTTCGAGCAGGGCGGTAGGCCCTCGATTGGATCAATGGCCAAGGATGGGGCAAGCGTATGAGCAGTGTGCCATCCGCGGTTTGTGTTGTTGACACCAACGTTGTTGTATCAGGATTGATTGGCGCCGCCAAGGAAAGTCCTGCGGTTTTCGTTCTCGACGCAATGCTTGGCGGCGGCTTGGCGTACCTCCTATCGCAGGAATTGCTCAACGAATACTCGACCGTGCTGAGACGCGCCAACCTGATGCGGCTGCACGGCCTAAGCGGCGAGGACATCGACCGACTGCTGACACACCTTGTCGCCAATGCTATTTGGCGGGAACCTGTAATCAGAGGGAATAGCGCCCCAGACCCTGCGGACCGGCACCTGTGGGCACTGCTCGCAACTTTCCCTGGCTCAGTGCTGATAACGGGAGACCGGCTTCTTCTGGAAGAGCCCCCTGCGCCCGGATCTGTGATTTCGCCGCGCCACTTCAGAGATTTGCAACTGTCCGGCAAGCAGTGAGGCGGCTTCTTCGGCAAGCGGACGCCAAGGCGCAGCGGTAATAGGCGGATCAAGGCTAGCCGGTGGCGCATCGTCATCGGTCCGGGCGCAGAAGCCGGACTAAGCCGGTGGGCGGGCGCAGCGCTGCGATCGCCAGCGAGCCTAGCCTCTGGTCGAGAAACGTCAACGCGCGGCGGGCGACCAGCGCGAACACCAGCCACTCGCCGATGGCGAGCGCCGCCGCGGCGCCATCCGCGCCCAGGCTAGGCGCGAGCGCGGCGGCGGCGAGCAGCGCAAGCGCGGCGGCCGGCGTGTAGGCCACCGCGATGCGCTGGCTGCGGTTCGCCGCCATCAGCGCAGTGCCCGCGGCGGTCCACAGCAGCGTGGCGAAGGCGGACGCGAGCAGAAGCGCGAACAGCGGCTGGCGCACGGCGATCTCCCCGCCGGTCCAGAACGCCACCACGAAGGGGCCGACCGCCAGCAGCGCCAGCATCGTCGCAGCGCCCCACCAGAAGGCGAACTGCACCGCTTGGGTGTTCAGTTGCCGCAGCCGCCCGCGCTCGCCCCGTCCATGCGCGAACGTGGCCTCAACGCGCAGGGTGGCGAACAGAATCCCGGCAAGCTGCACCGGCATCCGAGCCAAGAGTCGCAAGGTGGTGAAGACGGCGGCGGCGGCTGGCCCCAAGGCGGCGCCGATCACCAGAACCGGACCTTGAATCATCAAGGCGTTGCCGAGCGCCAGACCCGAGAGGCCCAGCGATGCCGGGGCGAGGCGCCGCATGTCCGCGACGGAGGCATCGGCCAGCCCGGGACGCAGCCAAGGGCTGTGACGCCGGGCCAGCGCGGCGGTGCATACGAGCCCTGCCAGCTCGGCGAGCGCCAAGGCAAGAGCCGCTCCGCCCGGCCCGCCCCCAAGCGCAGCGGCCAGCGCGGCGAAGGCGAAACCAATGGCGCGCGTTAGGGTGAGCACGAAGGCCAGCAGCCCGTATTGGCCTGCTGCGGTGAGGCCCGCCCCGAACAGTCCCGATTGCAGATGCGCCAGCGCCTGAGCGATGAGCAGCGGCAGCACGATGCCGTTTTCGCTCAGCTCGGCGAGCCCCAGCCAGGCGGCCAAGGGCGCGAAGCCGAACAACGCGACGACCGCTGCGGCCCCAAGGGAAAGGCTGGTGACCAGCGCCCAGGCGCTTTGAAATCCCGCCCGGGCGCCCGCGAAGTCGCCGCGCGCCGCCCGCATGGCGGCATCGTTGACCATCGTGGCGGAGTAGCCGAAATCGACCGTCAGGAACCAGCCCTGCAGCGCGATGGCGATGAGCCACTCCCCGTACAGGGCGAGGCCCCAGAAGTGGAGGTACAGAGGAACCCCGGCCACTTGGATGGCGATGCCGACCGCTTGGGCGAAGGCATGCCCGCCGAGCCCGCGGCGAATTCGCACGTGCGGGGCAGGGCGCATCGCCCCGGGGGGGGCCTCCGCCCCGGGCATCAAAAAGCGTTCCGGTCGCCGGCCAGCAGCGGCACGCTTCGCGCCACGATCCACAAATCGAGCCAGACCGACCACCGGTTCACGTACCAGAGGTCGTGCTCAACCCGCTGTTTCATGTTCTCGATGGTGTCGGTTTTTCCCCGAAGCCCTTGGATTTGCGCCCAGCCAGTGATCCCCGGCTTGATTCGGTGGCGCAGCATATAGCCCGGAATCAGCCGCCGGTAATGCTCGTTGTGGTCAAGCGCGTGCGGCCGGGGGCCGACCACGGACATGTTGCCTCGCAGCACGTTGAAGAATTGCGGCAACTCGTCTAAGGACGTGCGGCGAAGAAAGGCGCCGATCGGCGATAGCCGGGGGTCGTTGGCGCACGCCTGCTGAATGTTCCGGCCATCTTGCGTCACCGTCATGGTGCGGAACTTGAGAACGCGGATTGTGCGGCTGTCGATGCCGTGGCGGCGCTGCCGGAACAGCACGGGGCCGGGCGAGGTGAGCTTCACCGCGGCGGCGATCAGCAGCATTGGAACGGCGGCCACCGCCAGCACGGCGCAAGCGAGAACAACGTCCTCGGCACGCTTGACCCAGCCGTTAATGCCAACGAACGGCGTCTCGAAAACACTGACCAGGGGCTGCCCCCCGAGGTTCACCCATTGGGCATGCATCAGTTCTTCGGTCAGGAGGCTTGGGACGACGTACACGTTCGCCGGCGTGTCGGAGAGCGCCGCGACAAGCTTGCGGGCGGAATCCTCCTCGCGCGGCGAAAGCGCGATGAACACCGCCGAGAACTCTCGCCGCACGGCCCGCTCCACCAGCGCGGAGAAGTCGCCCAGCAGCGGGGCGGGCAATTCTTCCGTCGCGCCGCGCTCGGCGAAAAATCCCGCCAGCACCGCCGGGGTGAATTCGGACTGGAGAAGCCGAGCGAAACCGCTGGCCTGCTTGCCGCCGCCGGCAATGGCTATCGGCACTGTCCTGCGGGAGGATCGCACAAGGCGCGCGGCAAGATGGCGCGCGGCCCGCCAGCCGATCAGGCCGAAGGCCGCGAACACAGCCCACAGGCCGATAGCCACCCGCGAGTAGTGACCGGTCAGCTGGGTCATCCAGCCAACAATCAGCAAGCCGCCCAGCGCCAAAGCCCAAGCGACGAGGATGGCGCGGAACTCCCCGGCGAGCGTGGAAGCGCTGCGCCGCCCGCCGGTGGCGGCGAGCAGGTAGAGCGACACGGCCACCGTGCCGGCGAGCACATAGCGGTCGGCATCGTCCAATCCGCGCAGCAGACAGGCCAGCCAAAGCGTCGCCGCGATGGCCAGCACATCTCCGCATAAGGCGGCAATATCGGCAGTGGGCCGCTTTTGAACCGGGATCATCCGCGCGGCCCTGCCATCGGCGGGCGGGGGACCGCCAAGGCGCCGTTGGCGGAAGTCGCGGGCGCCCCCGCAGCGCAACCCGCGATACGGTACCATGGCGATAGCTTCGGGGGACTGCACGCCATGCGCCATAATCCAGCGCGTCCGCGCCAGCCGACGCTGCGTTTCCGGCAGCGCAGCGCATGACCGCGCGGCCCAAGCCAGCAGCCACGCGCCCCATGGACGGGCTGTTGGCGGCATTGCGCCTCGCCCTCGGGCGGGGAGACGCAGGCGCCGACGCGCGCGCCTGCACAGGCATTGCGGACTGGACGGCGGTGGCCCGGCTGGCAACGGGCAACCGGGTGCGGCCGCTGTTGCTCAAGGGGCTTGCCTCGGCTGCCAAGCGGGTGTCCGAAAGCGGGCTTGAGGGGCGTCTTCGCAATCTCGTCGCCGCGCCCCGCGTCCGCGGCCTGCGCCAGCTGGCCGCGCTCGCGGAGGTTTCTGGACGGCTGGCCGAAGGCGGCATCGACAGCATCGTGCTCAAAGGGTTGCCGCTTAGCCAGCAACTGCACGGCAATCCGCTGCTGCGCGAATCCATCGACATCGACCTGCTGGTCTCCCCGGAGCGTTTCGAGGCGGCGGAGGCCGTCCTGATCGAAACGGGCTGGCGCCAAACCAGGCCGGACTTTCGGGAAACGCCGAAACGCAAGCGGTGGAACGACCGGCTGTCCAAGGATGCCCTGTTCGTCCGGTCCGATGGTGTCGCTGTCGAATTGCATCGTCGGCTGCTGGAAAACCCCTACCTCTTCAATGCACCCTTCCAACAGCTTTGGAACGAAGGCGGGACACAGACGGTGGGCGAACGTGCCTACCGGGTGCTCGGCGACGGCCATCTGCTGTCCTACTTGGCCAGCCACGGCTCGCGTCACTGCTGGCATCGGCTGAAATGGCTTTGCGACATCGCCGCCCTGCTGTCGGCAGCGGACGAGCAGTGGCTGGCGCGTTCTCTGGCGCACTGTCCTCGGGGACTGGCGACAGCACTTGGCTCGGCGCTCCACTTGTGCGGACAGGCCTTGCACACGGCACCTCCTGCCGCGTTGCCCGGACTTGCGGCGAACGGTATGCGGGCACAGCTGATCGCCCGCATTGCGCGCCGAAAGTGGGCAGGCGAGCACGCGCGGGAGCACTTGCGGGGATGGCGCTGGGTGCTGGCAGTGCTCGCGGACAGCTCTGTGCTGTTTACGCTGAAAATGGATCCCCGTTACCTGCTGTTCGAGTTGGTCCGTCTGTTGACCGCGCCCCACGACTTCGCCCGGCTGAACCTGCCTGACCGCTGGCTTTGGCTGCAGCCGATTCTGCGTCCCGCGGTTTGGGCCGCCCAGATGCTTGCAGGCCGTCGGGCGCACGGCACCGCAGGCGATTCGGAACGCGGGCGGGCGGCGTAGTTTCCTTGCTGTCATAGCGATGGTTGCCAGAATCGAGGGCGGCTACCCGGCGCAACACCGGTGCGATGCCATATTGAACGAACCGGCGCATCGGCGCAACATCGGCGGCGAACCGCTCGCAGCCTTTCGCCGAACGGACAGGCTGGCAGGCGACGGCCTTGCCGGCTTGCAACAAGGGCGCTGATCGAATGTCGCCGCCAACCGTGATGACCGGTTTGCTGGTCGCCTTGGCGGCGGCGGCGCCCCTGCCCTTCGGAAGCGTGCCCGAATGGGCCGGCGGGATGCTGGCGGGCGGCATCAGCGCCCTTCTTGCCGCTTGGGGCGCGCTGGCCCTGCGGGGCTCGGTTCCGCTGGTTCGGCCTCCGGCGTGGTTTTGGCTGGCGGCAGGGCTGTTTTTGGCGGCGCTGGGCTGGGGGGTTGCGCAAACGCTCACCGGCATCCCGGCAGCGCCGTACGCCTTCCGATGGGAAGGCGCGGCGCCCGTCGGGCCGGTGGCGCTGGACCCGGCTGCGGGCCGGGCCGCCGCAGTGCAAATCGCCGCCTGCGCCGGCGTCTTCTGGCTGGCGCTGCAAAATGGACGGGACGCAAAGCGGGCCGCCTGGATGTTCGCGGCCCTCGGGTTCGCCGCTGCCCTGCACGCCCTGTACGGGCTGTCGGCGCATCTCTCGGGAACCAACACCATCCTGTGGTTTGCGAAGACCGCCTACCACGATGTCGTGACGGGAACCTTCGTCAACCGCAACACCTTTGCCACCCACGCGGCTTTGGGGCTGCTCTGCCTTGCCGCGGCGCTGCGCGAGACCTTCGGAGACACCCCCGCCCGAACGGTGCCGAGGCGGGAGCGGTTCCGCTGGCTGGTGGCCGAAGCCCCTGTGCGCAAGGCGTTGCTGCTCGCCGCGGCGCTGCTGGTCGGCAACGCCATCCTGCTTTCGGAGTCCCGCGCCGGCGCCGCCTCCGCCCTGCTGGGGCTGACCGCGTTCCTGGCGATACTCGCCCTGCGCGCGCGACGGCGGCTTCTGGCGGCGGCCGCGATGGCGGGCGTGTTGGGTGTCGGATTGCTGCTCGCCACCTTGGGGGAAGGGCTCGAACGGCGGCTGTGGACGGCGGAAGCGGACTGGGAGGAACGGCGGCAGATCGCGGCGGAGACTCTGGACGCCATCGAGGCGGCGCCGCTGCGCGGCGTGGGGCTCGGCGGCTTCGAGGCGGCACACCGGATGCACCGCGAAGCGGGCGGCGCGGGGCGCATCGAGCGGGCGCACAACGACTATTTGCAAACCACGCTGGAACTGGGGGTGCCGGGCGCCTTGGCGTTTTTCGCGTCACTCGGGACCTTGGCGTTCGCCTGCGCCCGGGGCGCGCTGCGGCGGCGGCGCAACGCCGCCTTTCCGGCCGCCGGGTTCGCGGCCTGCGTTCTGGTGGGCGCGCACTCCGCTTTGGACTTCAGCCTGAGGGTGCCGGCGGTGTCCGTGCTGTTCTCGCTAATGCTCGGCGTTGCGGTAGCGCAAGCTTGGCGG
>JAPYNE010000062.1 GCA_028285945.1 Candidatus Foliamicus numerosus
CGTGGCGCGCAATACCATGTCGAAGATCGTTAACGAGCGCGGAGCGGTGACGGAAGATATCGCCATACGCTTGAGCCGGGTGCTCGGCAGCAGCCCGGAGTTCTGGCTGGCGATGCAGTCCCGACTCACCCTGTGGCGGCTCGAAAAGGAAAACAAGGACATCTATAGCCGCATGGAACGGATCCGGGCCGCCTGAACCTGAAAAGGTCAACCGCCATCAAGCGCGCTTAAGGCGCCTTGGATTTCCGCAAGCGGTTGAGCAGGCCGTTCAGCGCATGCTCAACGGATTGGGCGCGCACGGCGCGGCGGTCGCCCTCGAAGCACCGGGCTTCAGACTCCGGCGGCTGCCCGCGCCGCGCGAAGGCGAAACAGACCGTTCCGACGGGCTTGCCCTCGGCGCCGCCGCCGGGCCCGGCGATTCCGGTCACAGCGAGGCTTAAGTCGGCGCCGCCGGCTTTCAGCGCGCCCTCGGCCATTTCCGCCGCCGTCTCCCGGCTCACTGCGCCGTGCGCCGCCAGCGTTTCCCGGCGCACGCCGAGCAACCGCCGCTTCGCCTCGTTGGAATAGGCCACCAGACCGGCGGCGAACCAGGCGGAACTGCCGGGCAAGTCGGTCATCGCCTTTGCGAGCCAGCCGCCGGTGCAGGATTCCGCAGCCGCCAGCGTCTCGCCACGCTGGCGCAAAAGCGCGCCTAGGTCGGCAACGAATGCGCTAATGCGTTGTTCCGTCCCCATTCCTGCTCGCAATGCGCTTCAGTTCATACACAAAGTCCAGCGCCTCGCGCGGACTGAGCTGTTCGGGATCCATTTCCTCCAGCAACTGCTCAGCGGGCCCGGGCTCCCCCAGCGTCAGATCCAGTTGCGGCTGAGCCCGTTCGCGCTCGATCAGGCGTCCAGAGCGTTTTTCGAGTTCCCCCAGGGTTTTGCGGGCCGATACGATGACTTGGCGCGGCACGCCCGCCAGCGCCGCCACCTGCAGGCCGTAGCTGCGGTCCGCCGGCCCTTCGCGCACCGAGTACAGGAACACCAGCGCTCCGGCGTGCTCGACCGCGTCGAGATGCACGTTGGCGCATCCGGGCGTGGTTTCGGGCAGCGCCGTCAACTCGAAGTAATGGGTGGCGAACAGCGTGAAGCAGCGCAGGCGCGAGGCGATGTAGTCCGCCGCCGCCCAGGCCAGCGACAAGCCGTCATAGGTGCTGGTGCCCCGGCCCACCTCGTCCATCAGCACCAGGCTTTCCGCCGTGGCGTTATGGAGGATGCTCGCCGTTTCGGTCATTTCCACCATGAAGGTGGAGCGGCCGCCGGCCAGGTCGTCGCCGGCGCCGATGCGCGTGAATATGCGGTCCAGCGGGCCGAATTCGGCCGCCGCCGCCGGAACGTAGCTGCCGATATGGGCGAGTATCGCGATCAGCGCCACTTGGCGCATGTAGGTTGACTTTCCGCCCATGTTGGGCCCGGTCACGATCAGCATGCGGGCGTCGTCGTCAAGCGCCAGGTCGTTGGCAATGAACTCGCTGTCCAAGGCGCGCTCCACCACCGGGTGGCGGCTGGCCTTAAGGCGGATGCCCGGGCGACCGGTGAGTTCCGGCTTGGCGTAGCCGAGTTCCAGCGAACGCGCGGCCAGATTCGCCAGCACGTCGGTTTCCGCCAAAGCGGCGGCCAGGTCCTGCCAGACGCGCAGCCACTGCGACAGCTTTTCCAGCAGCTCCTCGAAAAGCCGCGCCTCCAGTTCCAGCGCCCGCTCCCGGGCGCTCAGCACGCGGTGTTCGAACTGCTTGAGTTCCGGCGTGATGTAGCGCTCGGAATGCTTGAGCGTCTGGCGGCGGATGAAATGCTCCGGAACCTCATGCGCCTGGCTCTTGCGCAACTCGATGTAGTAGCCATGCACCCGGTTGTAGCCCAGCCGCATGTTGGCAATGCCGCTGCGTTCCCGTTCCTGTTTCTCCAGATCCTTGAGGGCCTCGTCGGCGTTGCTGCTCGTGTGCCGCAACTCGTCGAGTTCGCTGCTGTAGCCGGCCGCGATCACCGGCCCGTCCCGGATCTTCGGGGCGGGTGGCTCGGCAATCGCCCGCCGAAGCAGTTCCAGGCCCTCCGGCGGCGTGTCCATGCGCGCGGCCAAGGCCCCCAGCAGGGGCGAGTCCAGAGCCTCCAGGCGCTCGCGCAGTTCGGGCGCGGCGGTAAGCGCGGCGCGCAGATGCTCGAGATCGCGCGGGCGCGCGTTGCGTATCGCCAGACGCGCCAGCACGCGTTCCAGATCGCCCGCCTGGCGGATGGCGGGCCGCCAGTCCTGCCCGGCTTCGCGCATGGCCTCAAGCGCCTGATAGCGCGACCGCAGCGCCTCATGCGAACGCAGCGGCCGATGGATCCAGCGCCGCAGCATGCGGCTGCCCATGGGCGTGGCGCAACGGTCCATCACGCCGGCCAGCGTGTGCTCGTCGCGCCCGGACAGCGAGCGATCCAGCTCCAGGTTGCGCCGGGTGGCGGCATCCATCAGCAGCGCCTCGGCGGGGCGCTCCACACGCAGCGCGCGCACATGCGGCAAGGCTCCGCGCTGGGTGTCCCTCGCATAATCCAGCAGGCAGCCGGCAGCGGCAATGGCGCGGTCCATGCCCTCGGCGCCGAAACCGTCGAGACTATGCACCCGGAACTGGTCGGCAAGGCTCTTCTTCGCTGAAGAGGCGCTGAACTGCCAACCGCGGCGCTCGTGCATGGCCGGCGCATCCGGCAGCGAGTCGGGAAGCCGGGCGCCCTCGTTGAAGAGCAGCTCGGCGGGCCGCAACCGCTGCATCTCGCCCCGCAGTTCCTCCATGCCGGCGCATTCCGTGATCGAGAAGCTCCCCGAGCTCAGCTCCATCCAGGCAAGCCCGTAGCGTCCGTCCTTCTCATACGCCGCCGCCACCAGATTGTCGGCGCCGCTCTCCAGCAGCGCCTCGTCGGTGAGGGTGCCGGGCGTGACCACGCGCACCACTTCCCGCTTCACCGGACCGCCGGAGGGCGGCTGGCTGCCGATCTGCTCGCAGATGGCGATCGACTCGCCCATGCGCGCCAAGCGGGCGATGTAGGAGTCGGCGGAATGCGCCGGCACGCCGGCCATGGGAATCGCTTCGCCGTTCGACTGTCCGCGGCTGGTGAGCACGATGTCCAGCAGGGCGGCAGCGCGCGTGGCGTCGTCGAAGAACATCTCGTAGAAATCGCCCATGCGGTAGAACAAAAGCGAATCCCGATGCTCGGCTTTGATGCGCAGATACTGCTGCATCATTGGCGTGTGCCCTGCCAACTGCCCGCCGCCGGTCATGGCCTCAGGACTTGTCGAAACCGCCACCGGCGGCAGCCTGCCTGACCAGTCGTTCAGACGGCGCCCAGCGCTCGCCGAAACGCGCCTGAAACGCCTGGATGTCCTCAAGCACGGAGTCCAGGCCCTGCTGCTCGGCGTAGTGCATGGGGCCGCCGCGCCAAGCCGGAAAGCCGTAGCCGCACACGTACACCACATCAATGTCCGAGGCCGCCCGGGCCACGCCTTCCTCAAGCAATCCGGCGCCGATATTCACCAGCGGATACAGGCAACGCTTAACGATTTCCTCCTGTTCGGCGGACGGTCCGCGGCGGTAGCCCAGTTCCGCGGCAAGCTCCTCGATCAGGGCGGCCACTTCGGGTTCGGATTCGGGAACCCGGCTGCCGGGGCTGTAGTTGTAGATGCCGCAGCCGTTCTTCTGTCCGAAGCGCTCCCGCTCGCATAGCGCGTCGCTCAAACGTTCGCCCGGCTTGCGTTCGTCCAACGGCTTTCGGGCCAGCTCGCGGGCGCGCCAGCCCAGATCCAGGCCCACAAGGTCGGCCATTTGGAACGGCCCCATGGGCAGGCCGAAGTCCCGCAAAGCGGCGTCCACCCGCTCGGGGGGCGTGCCCTCGAACAACAACTCGTAGGCTTCGTGCATGTATCCCGCCAGCATGCGGTTGCCGATAAAGCCGTGGCTATTGGCCGACCACACCGGAATCTTCCTCATCCGCGAAGCCAGCGAAAAGGCGCAAGCCAGCGTCTCCTTCGAGCTGTGGCGTCCCTCAATCACTTCCACCAAGCGCATGATGTTGGCGGGGCTGAAAAAATGCATGCCCAGCACCTGCTGCGGCCTTGCGGTGGCTGCGGCCATTCGGTCGATATCGAGGTGCGAGGTGTTGCTCGCGATCACCGCTTGTTCGGCAAGCGTTTCGTCAAGGCGCGCGAAGATCCGCGTCTTGAGATCGAGATTCTCGTAAACCGCTTCCACCGCGAAATCGGCGCCGGCCAGCGCGGAGTATTCGGTGGTGGAAGAGATCAACGCCATGCAGCGCCCGGCGGCGCCCGCCGGCAGGCGTCCGCTGGACTCCGAACGCTCGAAGTTCCTGCGAACCACGGCGAGCCCTTTTTCAAGCGCCTGGGCGTCTGCCTCCAGCACAGTGACCGGGATGCCGGCCATGGCGAAGTTCATGGCAATGCCGCCGCCCATGGTGCCGCAGCCCACCACCGCGGCCCGTTCCACAACCCTGCCCGGCGCGCCGCCGCCTCCCTTGGCCGCCGACCTTTCGGCAAAGAACACGTGCGAAAGCGCCTTGCTCTGAGGACTCCTCAGGCATTGAGCAAAGCGGCGGCGCTCCTCCGCCAGGCCCGCGCGGAAATCGTCGCGGCAGGCCGCCGCCTGCTCAATGCACTGCACGATCAATTCCGGCGAATGCCGCCCGCGCATCTTTCGGGCGATCCGCTCGCGCGCCGCGGCAAACGCCGCGCCGGCCTCGCCAAGTTCAGGCAGCTCGCCCGGACCGCTGGAAATTTTGCGCAAGGGGCATCCTTTCCCAAGCAACTCCCCGGCCCAGGCAAAGGCGGCTTCCGCGAGGTCTCCGTCAAGCCGCCGGTCGGCAAGGCCGCTCTCCAACGCCTCGGCGGCAGGCGCTGGTTTGCCCTCCAGGCACATGCGCAAGGCCGCCTCGATGCCGATCAGGCGCGGGGTCCGCTGCGTGCCGCCGGCGCCCGGCAGCAGCCCGAGATGGACTTCGGGGAAGGAGAAGCTCGCCCGGTCCGATACCGCGCGGTAATCGCAGGCCAGCGCCAATTCGAGGCCGCCGCCGTAGGCCACGCCGCCGATCACCGCCGTGACCGGCTTGCGGCAGGCATCGAGCGCATCGCAAAGCGCGGTGAGCGAGGCCTCAGGAGCCGGCAGCTCGGGCATTGCGAATTCCCTGATGTCGGCGCCGGCGCACCAAGTCTTGAGCCCGCTGGACAACAGCACCGCGCCCACCGAATCGTCGGCGGAAGCCGCCCTGATCGCCTCAAGAAGCGGAACACGCAGCGCGGCGCCCAGAGCGTTGACGGGCGGCGCGCTCATTTCGATGAGCCGGACCCGGCCTCGATCCAACCGCCGAACCGTCACGGCGCGGAAACGCTAAACATGAATGCCGCCGTCAACCAGGATCGCCTGCCCGGTCACGTACGAGCCCGCCGGGGAAACGAGGAACACGACCAGGCCAGCCACCTCGTCGGGCGTGCCCATTCTGCCGATGGCCGTGGTCTTGAGAAAACCCTCGCGCGCCTCGTCGTCGCTCCACAAAGCCTTGGAGAAACCGGTTTGGATCAACCCGGGGCACACCGCGTTGGCGGTAATGCCGTCGCGCCCGTACTCCAGGGCCAAGTTGCGCGCCATCTGGATTTCGGCGGCTTTGGAAAGTCCGTAGGCACCGATCTTGTCGTGCGCGGTCTGGCCCACATAGGAGGAAATCAGCACGATGCGCCCATAGCTGCGGCGGCGCATGCCCGGCGTTAAAAGGCCGCTCATCCACAGATTGGCCGTTACGTTGGAGCGCCAGATGCGCTCCAAGGCCCCGTCCGACACCTCCAGCAGCGGGCCGAAATGCGGATTCACGCCCACGTTGCACACCAGAATGTCGATCATGCCGAAGGCGGCTTGGGTGCGCGCCACGAGCTCCTCCACTTGGTCCTTGTGATAAACGTTGCACGGCGCCGCGATCGCCGTTCCCTTGCCGAAGCGCAGATTGATCTCTTCGGCGGTCTGCTCGCAGGCTTCCCGCTTGCGGCTGGAGGCCGTAACCCGCGCGCCATGCTCGGCCAAGCGCATGGCGATGGCCTTGCCAATGCCCCGCGTGGAGCCGGTAATCAGCGCCGTTCGTCCTTCCAGATTGAACAGTTCGTCCACGACGATGCGCTTATGAATAAAGGCCGGTCAGGAATCCCGGGGCATCAGCATGAGCAGCTGCTGCGCCACCCATGCCGGCTTTTCCTGGCCCTCGATCTCCATATGCTTGTCAAGCTTGATGACCACCCTTCCTGAGCCGCGATCGCGCACATCGGCCAGCCTGGACTGCATCCGCACCCGCGAGCCGGCCGGAACCGGGTTGATGAATCGCAGCTTGTCGATGCCGTAGTTGATGACGAAGCCCACATCCTCGATATCGGACAAGTCCGGCGACTCCAGATGCACCGACAGCGACAAGGTCAGAAAGCCGTGGGCGATCGTGGTTCCGAACGGCGTCTCGCGGGTGGCGCGCTGAGGATCAATATGGATGAACTGGTGATCGCAGGTGCAATCCGCGAAAGCGCTGATGCGGTCCTGATCGACGCGCAGCCACGGCGAAGGCGCAAGCTCGCTGCCTTGCCGGCTCTTCAGGTCTTTAATCTTCACAAGCTGTGTCTCGTGGCCGTTGGTGAAAAAGGAACGGGGAGGGGGTCCCGGTATAGTATAGGAATTGAAGTTGGCTTTCAGAAGGGCGTTCCCGATGAACACTGCAAGCTCGCGTCATCAGAATCTCTCCGCTTGGCTGGCTTGGGCGTTTGCGCGGCCCCCGTTTATCGGGCTGTTTCCGTTTATGGTGTTTTTCCTGTCCCAAGGCTTGGGCCACGCGGTCATGATCCAAGTGGAGCATTCCATGGGCGCTCCGGGCATGTACTACGCGGCAGGCGCCATGGGCCTTGCGGGCGCCGTGCTGCTGTGGCTGGGAATGCGGCAAAACAGCGAAGTGGCCGGCACTTGGCTGGGATATTTCGCGGCTTGGCTGCTGTGGACCGGCTGGGTGGAGTTCTCCTTCGTCTATTACGCGCGCTGGCTGGACGTGGCGCCCCTGCTGGACGAAGCGGGCGAAGTGGCCACCAACCCGGAATACCTGGTGATGATGTCGTCGCTGGGCGTGATGCTGGCCACGCTGGTGTACTTCCTCTTCAACCGCGAAACGCGGTGCAACTTCTTCCGCTGGTGCCACCGCTGGCTGGGCATGGGCACCGGCAAGCCCACCGAAGGGCACATGCGCAACTTCGCGGCCATCACCGCGCTGGAAACCATCTACCTGATCTGGTTCTTCTACCTGTTCCTGCTGGTCATCTACGACGAGAACGTGCTGGGCGACACGCACCCGGCCACTTACGGCATCGCGGCGCTGAACGCGGCGTGGGCCATCTACCTGCTGCAGCGGCTGCTGCGTTTCCGGCGCGTGGCCACTGCGCTGCGCTACTCGATCGCCACCGCCATCATCGCCTGGAACGCCTACGAATTCGTTGGGCGATGGGGCTGGGTGGGCGACTTCTTCGTGCAGCCGGAAAAGTACGGCTGGCAGATTCTGGGCGTGGGCGCCCTGTCGCTGGCGATCGTGGCTTTCTGCCTGTTCATGCCCGCCGGCAAGCGCGAACGCGAGCGCGTCGCCGCCATGGAGCGCGAGCTCAGCGCCGGCTGATCCCGCCTTCGCGGGCGCTTATTCGCCGAAGGCGATATCGACCGCGAAGGCGTCGTGGTCGCTGGCCTGGTTGTCGATGCGGACCACGGAGGCCGAAGCAACCTTGTCGAACAGGAACTTGCTCAGCAGAACATGGTCGATCTGCTCTTTGTTGCCGCGGTACTCGTAAGTCCACGCCTCGCCGCTCATGCGCTTGGATTCGGCGGCGTTGGACAAGTCCCATGAGGCATCGTTCAGCCCGCGGATTTCGCGCAGCGCGGGGCTTCCCGGAGCATCGTTGAAATCGCCCATCACCACGATATTCGGCCGCCCCTTCTCCAGCACCGGACGCACCAAGCGGCGCACCAGGCGCGCCTGCGCGAGCCGCTCGCCGTCGGACGTGATCCGATTGCCGCGCTTGGACCTCAGATGCAGCGCGAACACCGTCACCGGCTCGCCTTCCAACTCAAGATCAACCCGCATGAACTTGTGCAGCACCGCCACCCTCGGGTAACCGTTGTTGGTGTGGAAATGCTCCTGCATGGCAGGATACGAGCGCACCGGTTCGGTGAGGTTCGGAAATCTTGAAAGAACCGCAACATCCTGGCCGGTGAACGGATCATCGCCCGCGCCCACCCAGTAGTGCGGATAGCCCTTGCCGCGGCTTTCCAAAAGAGCGTTCAGGCGCTCCACCGCATGGCGGTCCTCCACCTCCTGAAGCGCGAGCACATCGGCGTTGACCGCCACAACGGCATCCGCCACATGCGCGAGCGCGTCCTCCCACGACTGCTCGTCGCGCTGGCCGCCCCAGTTCGCATGCGGCGGCTGGTCGTCGAACAGCCACCAGGCGTTCAGCGTGGCAAAGCGAACCGTCCCGGCGCTGGCCGGAGAGACGAGCAGCAACGCTGCGCAAAGCGCTAACGCGAACCGCATCATCCCCGCTCTCATTCTTATTATTATTATTCCGGCTGAGGCGGCGCGCACGGGAGGTATTGCAATGACCAAGGTCGCCGAGTTGCATGAGCGGTGGAGCCGGGATGCCGGCTATCGCGAGGCGTACGAACAGCTAGGAACGGAGTTCGAGGTGGCGCGCGCACTGGTCGAGGCGCGGATGCGGGCGGGATTCACCCAAGCAGAGCTAGCGGCCCGAATGGAAACAACGCAGTCGGCCGTGGCGCGGATGGAGAGTGGGCGGGTGCCGCCTTCGATGCGAACCCTGGCGAAGGTGGCACGAGCCACCGGCACCCATCTTCGAATCAGCTTCGAGCAAGGGTAAGCCAGCTTCCCGGCAGCGCTGGGGCCACAGCGCTTTTGATGGCCGGGGATCGCTGTCCTAAGCAGCGGCTGGGAGCAGGTCGGAATCGACAAAAATGTGCGGGCGCGGCGACTGCTTCTTTCCACGCATCGGGGATGTTTCGCAAACCATTGTTCACCGAACATTCATTCACTTGCTCTGAAGACAGGCCTAGATTCTTTTCCAGCAGCGTTGGAACGATTTCGCGAATCGCTTGAACAATGCCAACAGGCGCATCAGCCTCAATGGTCAAGCCGGGAATATCAGCACTCGTGCCTACCAGCATGCCGTTTTCCTCACACCGCATCACGGTGATCAGATACTCAGTCTTTGCCATCTTGATCCACCTCCGTTTTGCCAGTCTTCGAGGCCGCGCTAGCCTTGCTCTAAGGAATATGGGCTTATTGATCAAACTATACCGCATTCCCGCTCCAGCCACTTTGCGTGGCGTGGCATTCAGAGCGCGCATCGCGTCTGGCCCGGGCGGTTGCGGCACCAGAGCGTCGGATATTTCCGCAGAAATGTTTCTTGGGGCCAAGGTTGCGGATTGATCCGCAACCAAGCGCGGCGCATGCCTAGTTTCCGCGCCATTCAATCCTGTGCTGACAAGCTGCGAGCCTCCGCCACAATGTATATCCCTACTAGACCTTTAATCTGCAAGGAAGCTCCTTCCATGACCGACGATGAACTGAAAGCGCTGGTTGCCGGCTTGGCCATCGCGCAGGACCGCACCGATGCCCAGCTAGCGGAAAACGCCGCCCAGCAGGACCGCACCGATGCCCAGCTGGCGGAAAACGCCGCCCAGCAGGCGAGGAACGAGGCCAAGCTGGCGCGGACCGAGGCCCTGGTGGCGAAGACCGCCGCCAAGGTGGACAAGCTGGCGGAGATGTACGGCGGCGTGGGCAACAACTTGGGCGCGGCGGCCGAGGAGTTCTACCACAACAGCCTCAAGGCCGATCCGGTGCTGGCGGGGACGCGCTTCGAATCCGTCGACAGGAACATCATGCGCAGCCGCGCCGGCTTGGAGGACGAGTTCGACCTTTTGCTGGTGAACGGCCGTGAGGTGTTCGTGGTGGAGGTCAAGCACAAGGCGCACGAGAACGACTTGGCGCGCCTGCTCGACGAGAAGGCACCGAACTTCCGGCGCCTGTTCCCCGAGCACGCCGCCCGCCGGCAGCGGTTCGCCTTAGCCGCCTTCCACATTAACGACGATCTGAAGAAGGCGGCTCTGGCCCGGGGCGTGACCGTTTTGCAGCGCAAGGGCGACGTGATCGAGACCCTCGCAGCCTGAGGTTGGCGGGCGGGCGGCCCGCGACTTGGTTAACTCCCCGACATGCAGCTTCATCAGCAGCGCCGAGGCCTCCAAACTCAGAACCCGTTCGGTCTGCATCGTCACGATCATCCTCCAATGATCCCAACAAACGCCTACAGGCTCATCTACCGTTGGATTTACAGCCCCCGTTCAGGCTCATGCCTCATTGGACAAGGCTGAATCAGCGAATCCGGGGCGGAAAATGCTAAACTGCGGGCCGATTGCTGGCGCTGGGCCCGCACGGTTCCGTCGGCGGGAGCGAAGCGCTCCCCAAGCAAGCAATCCCGTCGCCCCCACTTGCTGCGGAAGCGTCCGTTTGAATAAGCCATGAGCATGCGTTCCCATTATTGCGGCGAGCTTCGCGGCGGCCATGCCGGGCAGGCGGTGCGTTTGTGCGGCTGGGTCAACGGCGTGCGCGACCACGGCGGCGTGGTCTTCATTGATCTGCGCGACCGCGAAGGGATGGTGCAACTGGTGTGCAACCCGGAGACCGCCGAAGTGTTCGCCATAGCCGAGAAAGTCCGCGCCGAATACGTGCTGCGCGCTTCGGGAACGCTGCGGATTCGCCCGGAAGGCACCGCCAACCCCGATTTGCCCACCGGCGAGGTCGAGGTGGTGGCGGAAGCGCTGGAAATTCTTTCCGCGGCCGGCGATCTGCCCTTCCATCATGGCGAAGGTGCCGGCGAGGAGCTGCGGCTGCAATACCGCTATCTGGACTTGCGGCGCCCGGAAATGCTGGCCCGCCTGCGGCTGCGCCACCAAGTGTTCGCCGCAATCCGGTCGTTTCTGGACCAGCGCGGCTTCGTGGACGTGGAAACGCCCCTGCTTACGCGGGCCACGCCGGAAGGGGCGCGCGATTTCCTGTCGCCGGCGCGCAACCGACCGGGACGCTTCTATGCCCTGCCCCAGTCCCCGCAGCTTTTCAAGCAGCTGCTGATGATGTCGGGGCTGGACCGCTACTACCAGATCGCGCGCTGCTTCCGCGACGAGGATCTGCGCGCCGACCGGCAGCCGGAGTTCACCCAGCTGGACGTGGAGCTGTCGTTCGCAGACGAGGACGAGATCACCGGCCTGATGGAAGCGCTGGCGCGCGAGGTGTTTGCGAAAGTGCTGGGCGTTGAACTGCCCGATCCCTTTCCGCGCATGACCTACGCCGAAGCCATGCTGAGCTACGCCAGCGATGCGCCGGATCTGCGCAATCCGCTGCAACTGGCGGAGCTGAGCGATGCCTTGCGCGATGCGGAATTCAAGGTGTTCTCGGCGCCGGCCAACGACGCGGTCAGCCGGGTGGCCGCGCTCAAGATTCCCGGCGGCGCGGACCTGACCCGGCGCGAACTCGACGAGCTGACCCAATTCGTGCAGGCCATGGGCGCGAAAGGCTTGGCCTGGATCAAGACGGCGGATCCATCCAAGGGACGCGAAGGCATGCAGTCGCCGATTCTGAAGTTCCTGGGCGATGCCGAAATCGCCTCGGTGGCCGAACAAACCGGCGTGGCCCCAGGCGATCTGCTGCTGTTCGGGGCAGGCCCGACAGCGGTCGTGAACCGCACGCTCGCCGCGCTTCGCGACCGCCTGGGACGCGAACGCGGCCTGATCGCGCCCGGCTGGGCGCCGCTGTGGGTCACCGATTTCCCGGCCTTCGAGTTCGACGAGGACGAGAAGCGCTGGAAAGCCTTGCATCATCCGTTCACCGCGCCCAGCGTGGCGGCGCCCAGGAAACTGCTCGAACAGCCCGGCGCCGCGCTGTCGCGGGCCTATGACATGGTCCTGAACGGCCACGAAATCGGCGGCGGCTCCGTGCGCATACATCAGCGCGGGATGCAGGCAGCCGTGTTTGAACTCCTCGGGCTTTCCGCAGAGGAAGCCAACGAGAAATTCGGGTTCTTCCTCAAGGCGCTGGATTACGGCGTGCCGCCGCACGGCGGCATCGCCTTCGGCCTGGACCGCTGGGTGATGCTGATGGCCGAGGCGGAATCGATCCGCGAGGTCATCGCCTTCCCCAAAACGCAATCCGGCGCCTGCCCCCTCACCGGAGCCCCGGCAGCGGTGGACGCAAGGCAGTTGCGCGAGCTGGGCATTCGTCCGATATAAAATTTCGCGCGGCCAAACAGCCGTGCCTGCAAAAAGCCATGCCGATTTACGAATACGAATGCCGCGAATGCGGATACCGCTTCGATGCGCTGCAAAAAATGAGCGATCCGCTGCTTACGGATTGCCCCGCATGCGGGCAGCCGAGCCTTAAAAAACTGCTTTCGGCGCCCCATTTCCGCCTCAAGGGCAGCGGCTGGTACGAAACCGATTTCAAGAACAGCGGGCGCCCGAAAGCGGACGACAGCGGCGCGGCCGGCCAATCCAAATCGACTGGCGGCAACGGCAAGGAAGCAGCCAAGAAACCTGGCAAGAAGGATGCGGCAGGAAGCTCCGGCGGCGACTCCTCGGCGAAAAGCGCCGCATCGGGCGCGAGCGCCGATTCCGGCTGACACCCGTGGCCGACAAGCGGAACCTGGTGGCCCGCCTCAGGCGAATCCTGGTGGCGGGCATGCTGGTCTGGGTGCCGGTGGGCATCACGGTTTTCATCCTCCGCATTGTCATCAACTTGGCCGACCAGACGCTGGCCCTGATACCGCCGCAATACCGCCCCGAGGAGCTGCTGGGCTTTCCAACACCGGGGCTCGGCGTGGTGCTGAGCCTGCTGCTGCTGCTTGCAACCGGGCTGGTGGCGGCCAATGTGTTCGGCAAGCGCGTTATTGCGCTGTGGGAGGCGGTGCTGCGAAGGATTCCGCTGGTCCGGACCATCCACTCGGCCGCCAAGAACTTTCTGGAAATGGTGCTGAGCGGCCAGCACGGCTCGTTCAGCAAAGTCCTGCTGATCGAGTATCCGCGCCGGGGCGTTTACTGCATCGGCTTCCAGACTTCCAGCACCGTGGGGCAGCTTGAGAGGCATTTCGACGAAAAGTGCGTGTGCGTGTTCGTGCCCACCACGCCCAACCCCACTTCCGGCTTCCTGGTGCTGGCGCCGGAGAACGAACTGATCGAACTCGATATGAGCGTGGAGGATGCGATCAAGCTGGTGGTGTCGGTGGGCGTAGTGGTGCCGGACCCGTCAAAATTGCCGCGCGCCGACGCTTCCAAACGGACAGAACCCGCCTCCGATGGCACGTGAGCGCCGCCGCGCCGCCTTGAAAGCCTCGGTTATCTTCAGCACCTATCGGCAGCCGGAATGGCTGCGGAAAGTGCTGTTCGGGTTCGCCGCCCAAACCCGCAAGGACTTCGAAATCCTAGTGGCCGACGACGGCTCCGGCGACGAAACAGCCGAAATCATCCGTTCCGCGCGCAGGGATGCCCGCTTGGCCGTCCATCATGTCTGGCAGCGGGACGCCGGCTTTCGCAAGTGCCGGATTCTCAACAAGGCCATCGCCCGCGCCCGCGGCGCCTATCTGATATTCACCGACGGCGACTGCATCCCGCATCCCGAATTCGTGGCCCGGCACCTCCGTTTCGCCGAGCCGGGGCGTTTCCTTTCAGGTGGCCTGCTGCGCCTGCCGCTGGGGCTGTCGCACCGCATCGAGGGAGACGATATTGCCTCAGGCCGGGTTTTTTCGGTTCGCTGGCTGCGCGCCCGGGGAATGCCCTTCACCTACAAGCTGCTGAAGATCAGCGCCGGACTGCGATTTGGCGGCGCGCTGGACCGCGCATCCACGGCAACGGCGGGATGGAACGGGCACAACGCCTCCGGGTGGAAGGAGCACCTCCTCGAAGCGAACGGTTTCGACGAGCGGATGGGCTACGGCGGCCAGGACCGGGAGCTGGGCGAGAGGCTGGAAAACGCGGGCGTGCGCGGCAAGCGCATCCGCCACCGCATCCCCTGCCTGCACCTAGACCATTCGCGCGGCTATGCGGACCCAGATGTGCGCGCTGCGAACTTGGCGATCCGCGCGGAAACAAGGCGCTCGAAGCGCACTCGAACCGAGCACGGAATCGCGCAGCTGCCTCCGCAATCCCCGAAAGCGCCAGCTTAAGCCCTGTGCTTGTCCCTGCCTCGCGGGAGCGTCGGCGGCAGGAACCGCCGCCGAGCCCCATGGATGGATTCATGCGTCTCCCGCAATCCTCGAAAGCGCCAGCTTAAGCCCTGTGCTTGTCCCTGCCTCGCGGGAGCGTCGGCGGCAGGAACCGCCGCCGAGCCCCATGGATGGGTTCATGCGTCTCCCGCAATCCCCGAAAGCGCCGGCTTAAGCCCTGTGCTTGTCCCTGCCTCGCGGGAGCGTCGGCGGCAGGAACCGCCGCCGAGCCCCATGGATGGGTTCATGCGTCCCCCGCGAGGCAGGGACAAGCACAGGGCGAGGGTACAAGCAGCGCTAGTGGCGCAATATCCGCGCTAGGCGCTAGGCGCCAGCCTCGGCCTTGGCGCGGTCGCCGCCAATGAAGATCAGCAAATCATCCGCCCGGAAGTGCTTGCGGAACGTGTCGTTCACTTCCTCCAGGGTAAGCGCCCGATAGCGGTCGTGCATCGCGCCGTGCCAGTTCGCATCCAAGCCGTGCTCGGCGCCGGAGCGCAAAATGCCCGCCAGGCTCGCGTCGCTGGACCACGAGTTGAGATCGCTGGAAATGGCGCCGTCCACGGCATCCTTGAGCTCTTCCGCGGTAAAGCCATCGTCCAGCGCCCGCTGCAATTCCTCCATCGCCCCGGCTTTCACCTTGGCAAGATTCTCCGGCGCGGCAATGGCTTGAATCACCAACGAGCCGCTGTCGTCGCCCTCGCGGCTGGACGCGTTCATTCCGCCGCCCGCGCCGTAGGACCATCCCTCCTTCTGCCGCAGCCGCTCCATCAGGCGGTTGCTCATGCCTCCGCCGCCGAACATCCGCATTCCGATGGCCAGCGCCGGATAGTCCTCGTCGCGCACGTTCATGGCAATCGGAAGGGCCGCCACCATCACGCCATTGGCCTTGTCGGGCGTGTCCAGCCACAGGTCGCGGGATTCCACCGGATAATGGCGGCGCGGCGCCGGCGAATATCCGACGGACGCATCCCAATCGCCGAACAGCGCATCGAGGCGAGCGGCCAGCGCCGCGGAATCGACGTTCCCTACAACCGCCGCGACCGCGCCCTTGAAGCCCGCGTGGGTATTCCAGAATTCCTTGAGCGCATCGCGGCTCATGCCGCGCACCATCTCTTCCTGCTCGTCCAGATCCATCGCATACCGAAAGTGGTTGGGTCCGTACGGGCTTAGCGCCTTGGACAAGGCAACCGAAACCATGCTCCGCGGCTGGCCGCGGGCGCCTGCGATGCCCGCCAGCGCCGAGCGCTTCGCTTCTTCGAGTTGGCCGGGATCGAAAACAGGCTCGCGGAGCACATGCGCCATCAAGTCGAGCGCCTCGTCGAAATGGCCCTCGTCGGTGGTCAGGGTGGCGCCGATGCCTTGCCCGCCCGCTGAAACGGAAAGGCGGCTCTTGAGCCGGTTCCACTCGGTGGCCAGCTGGTCGCGCGTGTAGCGCGTGGTGCCGCGCTGCAATTGGCCGGCGGCGTAGCCCGCAACGCCGTGTTTTCCGGCCAGGCTCTCTTCGCTGCCCGCAAAAAGGCTGAGCGACAAAATGATTTGATCGCCGCGCGACTTCTTCTCGATCGCCCACAGCGAGCCGCCGCCGGCGAGTTCGTGCTTGACAGTCCGGGCGGCGATGTTCTCCGGCGCGGGGTCGAATTCCTCGCCGGCGCTGACCGACTGCCGGCCGGCCAGCGCCGCCAGCCCGGCGCTCTGGTCGCCGCGCGAGGCGACCATGGCCCGGTCCGGGCTCTCGGTGGGAATGAACATTCCCGCAGTGCGGTTGCTGCGTTTGAAGTGATTGGCCACCGCCTGGTTGAGGTCGTCAACGGTAACCGCCTCCAGCTGGTCCTTGTAAAGGAACAGGTAGCGCCAGTCCCCCGAGGCGATGCTCTCGGACAGCCTGTTGGCGAGAAAGGCGACGCTCTTGATGGCGTTGTCGTAGGCCGAAACCATCGACAGCCGCGCCCATTCAAGCTCCTGCGCGGTGACGGGCTCCTCGGCGATTCCCTCCGCCGCCTCCAGCAATGCGTCCAGAACTTCTTGCGGGTCGCCGTCCACCGGCACCGTGGCGCTGAGGGAGAACAGCCCTGGATAGGCGAAGGAATCGGCGTTGGCGCTGGCGCGCGCGGCAATGCCGGGCTCCACCATCTTGCGGTACAGCCGTCCGCGGCTCGGGTCCCCCAGTATCCGCGCCACCACGGCCAGCGCTGTGTTCTCCGCCGTGGTCCCGGCGGGGATGTGGTAGGCCGCCATGGCCAGCCTTTGCTCCCCCACGCGCCGCAGGGTCACGAGCCGCTCGCCGTCCTGGGCCGGCTCCACCGTGTAGATGCGCGGCAACTCCCGCTGCGGCGGCGGGATGGCGCCGAACGAATCGGCGATGATCGAGGCGGCCTGCGCGGGGTCGAAGTCGCCGGCCACGATGAGCGTGGCGTTGTCCGGCTGGTAGTAGGCGCGGTAGAAGGCTTGCAGGCGGCCGATGTCCACCCCTTCCACATCCGAGCGCGCGCCGATCGTGGAATTGCCGTAGTTGTGCCATTCGTAGGCGGCCGCCCGGATGCGCTGGGACAGCATTCTGGACGGATTGTTTTCTCCGCGCTCCATTTCGTTGCGGACCACGGTGAACTCCGATTGCAGGTCGTCGTAGGAAATGAAGGAGTTGACCATGCGGTCCGCTTCCATTCGCAGGGCCCACTCCAGGTTGCCGTTGGTCGGCTCGAAGCTCTCGAAGTAATTGGTGCGGTCGAGCCAGGTGGTGCCGTTCCAAGCCATTCCGCGCTCGGCGAAATCGCCGGTAATGTCGGGATGGTCCGGAGTGCCCTTGAACAGCAAATGCTCCAGCAGGTGGGCCATGCCCGTTTCGCCGTAGTTCTCGTGCATGGAGCCCACGCGGTAGGTGACGTTCACCGTCGCCCGCGCCTGCGAGCCATCGGGAAACAACAGCACCTGCAAACCGTTGGGCAACGCGTACTCATGGATGCCCTCAACGCTGGTCACATACTCGAAGCCGCCCTCGCCGCCGGCCAGTCCCAGCGGATCCTCGGCCCATGCCGAAACCGGCAGCGCCAGAAAAATTGCGATGAACGCGTTCCTTAAATGGCCCATTTCCTCTCTCCGTTGCTATGGCCCGGAGCGCATATGATGCATTCGCAGCTTCCGCGCCGAGCCCGTTTCCGCTTGCGGGGGCGGATTCCCCAAGCGCCAATCTTACGCCGCTTTCGGCCCGCCTGCGGCCTTGATAACGGTGTTTCCATCCTTTTCCCCAACCACCAGCGTGTCGCCGGCCTTCGCCTCGGACGAAAGAAGCCACTCTGCCAAGGGGCTTTCCACCCAGTCGCGAATGACCCGCTTGAGAGGCCGGGCCCCGTAAGCGGGGTCGTAGCCGAGATTGGACAGGCGCAGCCTTACGGAATCCTGAACCTCAAGGCCCAGGTCCTGTTCCGCCAGACGCTCGGACAGACGGTCGAGCTGCAGATCCACGATGGCGCCGATTTCATCCCGGGCGAGCGGCTTGAACACCACGATATCGTCGATGCGGTTGAGGAGCTCCGGGCGGAAATGGGAGCGCAGCGAAGCCATCACCGCGACCTTGATCTCCTCATGCTCCGAGCCGGCCAGCGATTGGATCTGCGCGGAAGCCAGATTCGATGTCATGATGACCGCCGTGCTGCGAAAATCGACCGTGCGGCCCTGGCCGTCGGTGAGGCGGCCTTCGTCGAGCAGTTGCAGCAGAATATTGAGCGCATCCGGATGCGCCTTCTCCAGCTCGTCGAGCAGCAGCACCGAATAGGGCCGGCGGCGCACCGCTTCGGTCAGCTGTCCGCCTTCCTCGTAGCCCACATAGCCGGGAGGAGCGCCCACCAAGCGCGAAACGGCGTGTTTTTCCATGTACTCCGACATGTCCACGCGCACCAAAGACGATTCGCTGTCGAACAGGAATTCCGCCAGCGCCTTGCATAGCTCGGTCTTGCCCACGCCGGTCGGCCCAAGAAACAGGAAGGAGCCCGAGGGACGCCCCGGATCCGCCAGTCCGGCGCGGGAACGGCGAATCGCGCGCGCCACCGCCTGCACCGCCTCGTCCTGGCCGACCAGCCGGCGGTGCAGTTCCTCTTCCATGCGGTTCAGCCGCTCGCGTTCTCCGGTCAGCATTCGCGCCACCGGAATGCCGGTGGCGCGAGCCACCACCGCAGCGATGTCTGCCTCCTCCACCCGGCTCGAAAGCATGGCATCGGCAGCCTCCTGCGCGTCCCGGCCCCCGGATTCCTCCAGCTTTCTCTCAATATCCGGGATCACGCCGTATTGCAGTTCGGACATGCGCTGCAAATCCTGGCTCCTGCCGGCAATTTCCAGCGCCAAGCGGGCCTGCTCCAGTTGCTCCTTGAGGCCGGCGGCCTCCTGGGTGCGGGCCTTTTCCGCCTGCCAGGTTTCCGACAGGCCCGCATGCTCGCTTTCCCGCCGCGCAATCTCCCCGTCGAGGTCCGCCAGCCGCTGGCGGGCGGCATCGTCCTCGTCCTTGCGCAGCGCCTCGCGTTCGATCTTCAGCTGAACGAGGCGGCGCTCCAAGCGGTCGATCGCTTCGGGCTTGGAGTCCATTTGCAGGCGAATGCGGGCCGCGGCCTCATCGACTAAGTCGATGGCCTTGTCGGGCAGCTTGCGGTCGGTGATGTAGCGCTGCGAGAGCGTGGCCGCAGCCACGATGGCGGCATCCGAAATCGTTACGCCATGATGCACTTCGTAGCGCTCCTTGAGTCCGCGCAGAATGGCCACCGTGTCCTCCGCGCCGGGCTCGTCGATCAGCACCTTCTGGAAGCGCCGCTCCAGCGCGCCGTCCTTCTCGAGATGCTTGCGGTATTCGTTCAGCGTGGTGGCGCCCACGCAATGCAGTTCGCCTCGCGCCAAAGCGGGCTTGAGCATGTTGCCGGCATCCATGGCCCCTTCGGCCTTGCCGGCCCCAACGAGCGTATGCAGTTCGTCGATGAACAGGATGATGCGGCCTTCCTGCTTCGCCAGTTCCTTGAGCACCGCTTTGAGGCGCTCCTCGAACTCGCCGCGGTACTTGGCCCCGGCGATCATGGCGCCTAGATCCAAGGCCAGCAGGCGCTTGTTCCTCAGTCCTTCCGGCACCTCCTTGTTGGCGATGCGCAGGGCAAGCCCTTCCGCCACGGCGGTCTTGCCCACGCCCGGCTCGCCGATCAGCACCGGATTGTTCTTGGTGCGGCGCTGAAGGATATGCATGGTGCGGCGGATCTCCTCGTCGCGACCGATAATCGGATCGAGCTTGCCTTCCTCGGCGCTGCGCGTTAAGTCGATGGCATATTTCTCAAGCGCGCCCCGCAATTCCTCGGCGCCGGCATCGCTGACCGTCTCGCCGCCCCGCAACCGGTCGATCGCCGCCTCCAGGCGCGCCGGATCCACGCCGGCCTCCTTCATCAGGCGCGCATGCTCGCCCCGGTCGCGAGCGGTCGCAAGCAGGAGAATCTCGCTGCTGACCACGCTGTCGCCGCGTTTGCGGGCGAGCTTGCCGGCCAGATTCAGCACCCGGGCCAGCGCGGCCGATGCGTGCAGATCGCCTTCCTGGCCCTGGACGCTCGGCATCCGTCCCACCGCCTCGGCAAGGCCGGATTGCAGCCTGCCGGCATCAGCGCCGGCGCGGCGCAAAAGCGGCAGCACGGCAGCGTTGTCCTGGGCCAGCAGCGACTGAAGAACGTGCGTCGGCTCGAGAAACTGATGGTTGGCGTCCACCGCGTTTTGGCGCGCCTCGGCCAGCGCATCGCGCACTCGATGGGTGAATTGATCCATATCCGGGATATAGCGCCCGGCCCGTCGAATTCAACCGGGGCGCTGAAGCCAGATAAAGGTTGCGTGGCGTTCAGAGCCGCCATCGCGTCGAAACGAATAAAAACGTTGAGGATTGGAGTAGGTGCACCATCGACCGCCGCCAATGCGGGTCACGCCCAGCGCGCGAAGCTGATGCCGAGCCAGCCCCGCCAGGTCCATGAGCCAGCGGCCTTCGCTCTGCGGGGCGAAGAAACGGGCCGCGCTGGCCGAGGTTTCTGTGATGGATCTAAACACGTCGCTTCCCACCTGGTACGCCGACGCGCCGATCCCGGGCCCTATCCAGGCCATAAGCTCGCCGGCGCCCAGGGGCTGGGCGCCGCGCCGGCAAAGGGCGCCAACGGTGGATCGGATCACGCCTGCGGCCAGCCCCCGCCAGCCGGCGTGGGCAGCCGCCACGCGGCTGCCGGCGTGATCGCAAAGCAGCACCGGCAGGCAGTCGGCGGTAAGTAGCATGCAAGCCCGGCCCGCCGAAAAAGACACGCAGCCATCCGCCTGCCGGTGGCGCCAATCCTCGTCCGCGCTCACCACGTCCGCTCCATGCACCTGCGAGAGCCAGCGCGGCTCGCCGGGCGCCCCAAGCATCCGCCAGGCTTGTTCAGGATCGAGGCCGCGTTCCGTGCTAGCAGCGCGCACCGACGGCGGAGCCGGCCATTCAGGACGGATTACTCGTTCCACGAATACCCGTCCCAGTCACGCTCCCGGCCGGCCAGTTGGCCAAGCAGCTTGAGGAGGTCGCCGGGCAGCGGCACCTCGAAAGCGCATTCCGCGGCGGTGGCCGGGTGCTCAAGGCGCAGCTTGCAAGCATGCAGCGCCGGGCGCGGAAATTCCCGGCTGCCGCGCCAGTACAGGGAATCGCCAACCAGCGGAAAACCGATGTGCGCAAGATGCGCCCGGATCTGATGCGTGCGCCCGGTGCCCAGTCGAACCGCAGCAAACGCGTTGCCGGGAAACCGTTCGAGCAAGCGATAGTGGGTCACGGCCCGACGCCCGCCCGGACGAACCGCCATGCGCAGCCGGTCGCGGGGATGGCGCCCCAATGGCTGATCGATGGTTCCGCCGGCCACGGGACAACCCCGCGTCACGGCCCGGTACTCGCGGCGAATGCGCCTGGCTTGCATATCCTTTGTGAGCCTCTGGTGCGCAGCAGGCGAGCGGGCCACAATAAGCAAACCAGTGGTGCCCGCATCCAGCCGATGCACCAAGCCGAAGCGCGGCACGGCCTGAAGTTCCGGGAAGCGGTGCAGCAGGCCGTTCTGCAGCGTGCCCCGGGGATGGCCGGCACCCGGATGCACCAGCAGGCCGGCGGGCTTGTTGACCACGATCAGATGGGCATCGGCATGAACCACGTCAAACTCCACGAACTCCGGCGCCACCGCCACCGCCGCCGCCAGCTCCCCGCGAATCCGGTATTCCTGACCTGCCTGCACCATTGAGCGGGGCTTCAGGGAACCGCCGCTTTCCTCGGCGACCTGCCCGTTCTCTATCCATGCCTTGATCAGGCTGCGCGAATAATCCGGCAACAGCTTGGCCAGCGCCGCATCAAGCCTCCGCCCCGCCAGACAATCAGGGATGACGACCCGTTCGTCCGCTAGACGCTTCATCGAACCAAGCTCCGCATGCCCCGCATCTTCGCAGAAAACCGCAACGCAAACGACAGCGGAATGCTTCAATCGCATTCACATCGGATGCCGCATGAACCGGATGACTGCCGGCCCGGCTCATATGAGTGTATAGTGTGATGGTCATGAAGCTGCCCTCCTGTTGCACGGTAACTGTCTGATCTCATGGCATTTATCGTGCATCGCGCAGCTTCCCTCACCCCCCGTGGCAAGAAACCCGTGCCAAGGAACGACAACGAGGAAGAGGAGATTTATCGCCTATGAAGCCAGTCAAGATCAGCCAGACTGTCGCCGCAACAGCGCAGGCTGTGTTCGATGTCGTGGCCAATGGCCGCAACTACGGCAGGGCGATTCCGGAGATTGATACGGTGCAGTTCCTTACTGACCATGAAACCGGAGTCGGTGCCCGATTTCGCGAGACCCGCCACTTCAGCGGCGCGCAGGCGTTATTTGCGAAGGTGTTTGGCCTGTCGGCGACTGAAAGCGAGGTGACAGGCTTCGAGGATGGCAGGATGGTCCGCTTGGTGACCGAGGAGGCAGGGGCACTCTGGCACACCACCTTTACCGTGACGCCTAATGAAAGCGACGACAAAGCCCAGCTCGACATGCTGGTGCGGATAGAGCCGGTCAGCTTCATGGGCAAGCTGGTCACCCCCTTTCTCCGACCGGCGGCCGTAAAGGGCATTACCGCCGATGTGGAGGCCGTGAAGGCCTATGTGGAGGCGGGGTCGTCGTTGGGATAATCGCGTCCAATGACAATTGGCGGTTAAGTTCGATTAAAATAGCGCCAATCATTGTCTTGAAGCTATTCTGGAAAGAAGGGGGCAGCTCTTGAATTTGGTGGACGAGTTGATCCTGCTTCTCCTTAATGAGGATAGCGGCTACTTTCATCAGGTTCCCGGCTGGAACCTCAACTGCGCTGTCATAGGTGCCGGCCTTGCCGAACTAGCGCTCACAGGTCGCATTGACATGGATGAGGACCACATCTTCGTCATCGACCCGGCTACTACCGAAGATCCCCATTTGGATTCCATCCTAAAGGAGATCGGCGACGAGCCGCAGAGGCGCAACACCCGATATTGGATCGAATACCTCTCGCCACGCTCCGAAGCGATCACGGCAGCCACCTTGAACGGCCTTGAGGAAAAGGGAATCCTGGTCTATCACAACGGCGGATTCTGGTCCCTCTCCCAAGGCGTTTGGCAGCCGGACGCCTACGCCACGCCCGACCACATACCGAGCGAATTCGTCAAGGGGCGGATCGCCAAGGTTCTGCTTGAAGATGAAATCCCCCATCCGACGGACGCAATTCTGGTCGCACTCGCCAATTCGTGCCAGGTTCTTCATTTGATTTTCCCTCTGGACGAAGAAGCCACTCAACGCATCGACCTTGTTTGCAAATTTGATATCATAGGCCGCTCCATCGGCGAGGCAACCGCCGAGAGCATCACCCAGCCGCAGTATAAACGTGTCCTGAACACGAAGCCGATTCCTTCGGCTCCGCTGCGCGATATACTCTTCAGTCCGACATTGCGGACCGGTAATATTCCCGCCTTATTTGCCGAAATTGCCCGCAAGAACGGACCTGTCTTCAGGCTCAATGCGCCCATCCAGAAGGGGGGGCTGCTCTTTCTCGCAGGCCCCGAAATCAACCACTGGATGCAGCGGGTCGGCCGCATCTACTTGCGATCGAGGGACTACCTCTCGGGATTCGAGCAGGTATATGGAGCATCGCGTATTCTGCCCTCGATGGATGGTGCCGATCACTTCCGCATGCGCAAGGCCATTCAGGCAACCTACTCGCGCACCGCGCTGGCCGACCGCCTCGACGAGTTGTACCACCACTCCCGGGAATATATGGCGAAATGGAAGGTCGGCGATGTTTTGTCCACCGTTCAGGTATGCCAAGACTTCATCAATTCACAATTTTCGCAGCTCTCGGTCGGCATTAACACCCAGGAGGAATTCCAAGATCTGATCAAGTTCAAGGAGCGTTCGTTGGTGACGCATGTTCAGCGGGCACTCCCGGAGTTCATGCTGAGAACTCCAGGCATGAATCGGCGCAAGAAGCGGATCAGCGATTTGGTGAGCCGCATTATGGCTGCACATACGCCGACCCAGCGCGCCGGGTGCCCCCGCGACATTGTGGACGATGTTCTGAGCTTGCACGCTGCCGATCCGCAGTTTCTGCCCGAGACGGATCTTCCCTTCTCTTTAATTTCCCCCCTGATCGTTAGCCTTTACATGGGCAATGCGATGAGCTTCGCGCTCTACAACCTGCTGCGCCGGCCCGAGTTGTACAGGCAGATTCAAGATGAGGCCGACAGGGTCTTCGCCGAGGGCGACCCTGAGGCGGATAGCCTGAGCAAATCGGAAATCGATCTCACCGACCGCTTCTTCATGGAGTCCCAGCGTCTCTACCCGATCATCCCGATGAGTATCAGAACGGTGATGAACGCCTGCATGGTCGAAGGCTACGAACTCCCCGTGGGCGCGAAAATCCATATTGTCCATTCGGCCACGCACTACATGGAAGAAATCTTCCCCGATCCTTTTTCCTTCGACATCGAACGTCACCACAAGAAGAGTGAAAAGACCCACCGGAGCACGAGCTATGTCCCCTTCGGCCTAGGCACCCACAGATGTCTGGGCTTGCGGTGGGTGGAACTCCATCTGGCGGTTAGTCTGCTGATGCTCGTCCACCACTTCCGCTTCGAGATGGCGAACACCGACTACCAGCTTCGGATCAATCCCTTCCCGACGATGTCGCCGACCAGTAAGATGAAGATCCGGATTGCAGAGAAGAGGCATGAGCTGAATTCATCGTCCATCCGCCCGCCCCGCGCGTTCGTCAACTCTTCCTCTTCCGAGGCCGCCAAGTGTCCCGTTGCCGGAGCTGCATGAATAAGCACCCCATCCCAAGGTTCCAGCGCTCGCACTCTCGGGACGATCGATCCTGACAACGTAAAAGCTACGGTCGATGAATACGCCGCCACCCATGATGCTGGCTTGGAGCGCAGAAAGGAGAATGATCAGTCGTTCGTGACCAGCTAGCTATTACGATCTGGCGACGGATTTCTACGAATTCGGCTAGGGAAGCTCTGATTAAGTCAGAGCTTCCCCGCGGCACAAGGATGTGCCGCCGGATTCGATGACGCAAGTCATTGAATCCGCGAGCAAAACAAA
>JAPYNE010000063.1 GCA_028285945.1 Candidatus Foliamicus numerosus
CCCAGCAGAGCCGCCGCCTGCTCCTGCGTCAGATAGTCGCCTTCTCAGTCACGAAGTGCCTCCTCAAACATCCCCAAACGCCTCCACTCTCGTTGCTTGGCCAATCCCATCCCGTGTGCCCCTCTAAAATCAAGAAACGTGCGAGGATGCGACCGGACACTTCATGTGCTCTAAAACCGGATAATATATCTTCTCTATAAAAATAGTTTATAAAAACTATTGACATTTTGATTTTATGGCTATATCGTGTGCGTCCAACAAGTGATCCAAACGGAGGAACAAATGTCTAGAACCCGCCACATGTGCAAGCGAATGAATCAACGAGGCTTCGATAACAAGCTCATGTCTATCATTGAAGAATTCGTGAAACCTGTTTCGTGCAGGGAAGGAGCCTACAAATACTGTCTAAACAAGAAGACGATCCAACAGGTGCTTGACCGATTCAATCAGATTAAAAAGCAACTTGTGAACGCGCATGACAAAGGCGGCGCGGTGGTTGTCGCTACTCCTGATGGGCTCCAAATTACGACTTACCGACCGGATTCCTACCGTCGGCCAAAACGCAAAAGATGAACGCCAAACCTTCCAACGCAAAAACAAGAAACTTGGTTACGAGTGTATTCGATAACCTGTGGATCAGTACAGTCGTACGACCGAACATACCACCTGCCGATTATGTCTCGAGCTTGTCGCAACTGTGTGTATTAAGCACGTTGGCAAGGAAGGACAAGACCTTTCGGAAAATCTGCTTTGGCGCAGCGAACGAAAATAGGCCGCACATCAAAGAGTTCTTGGATGCCGCAGTCGAGGCTTTGGGCAGAGTCAGGCCAAGCACTTCGGAAAATCTGCTTGACATCTCCGCGCCGTTTTGGCCTTTGTTGCACCCGAACTGGATTTATGGGGTGCTCAATGGGTTTAAGGAACGAAGACTCGGTGCCGAAGAGGCTGGTCAGTGGCTATTGCAGCAAGCTCGTGAAGAACTGCACATTGGCGCGCATATTCCGAAGGGTGTTTTCGAACTTGTGGCAGCCTTGGAGCCACGGGCGCAGTCCATCTATCTTCCGTTCGAGGCCTCCGCTTTGGCTTTGTTTGAGCTAACCAGCCGAAAGCATCAGATCACCCTACGGCCCGGCACAGAATGGTGTGCGACCCTCTTGCGGCGAGCACTATTCACTGCCGATCGGCAAGCAACCATTCAAGCGTTGAACCCCTACTCTGGAAGCGGGGCACCCGAGGCGGACTTGGCCGTCGTTTTCCCTCCTTTTGCCGAACGCCCAGAGTCTTCGCCGGATTCTGCGTTGCCCAAATTCTTTCGCAAAAATACCCGCTTCCCATCGGAAGAGTTGGCATTGGCCAGCATGGCCGAAGATGCAGGCAAAACGGTTGTCACCCTAGTGACTTCCGGCACTCTTTTTCGGAGAGGGCGCAGCGAAACCTTGAGGGAGTGGGTTACGGACAGGCTTGGATTGAGCTGGGTTGTGGAATTTCCACCTACACCTAACATGCTTGCTGGCACATCCATTGGCTATTCACTTCTTGCCATGCATCCGCGCCGACCTTCCGAAAATAGCACGGTAAGGTTGATTCTCGCTGATTCTGATGCGTTGTCTAATCGGTCCTCGCAGTGGGAGCATCTAGCCGGAGTCGTGGGAGCAACTTCAGGCGTCAATGGGAGCACAACGGTTGATGTCAAACGCTCGGACATTCGCAATAACGATTACCTGCTTACTCCGGCCAGATATCAGAAACAGCAATTGGAGGAGCTTCTTGAAAATTCTCGGGTCGCAAGTCTTCGCAGCCTTTGCACCATTATTCTCCCTGCGCTAATCCGCAACTCGGATGCCGAAGGCACGCAGGCTTACTTCGAGGTGCTGTTGTCCGATTTTCAGCCGGATGGCACAGTAGAGCAAGGTTCGGGACGCAAATTCCTAGATGCCGCGACGGAACGCCAAGCGCGGCGACAATTGCTCCTGCCCGGCGACATCCTACTGGGCATCAAGGGCAGTATTGGCAAAGTCGCAATGGTTACGGAAGCAGCAGATGAACGCTTGCTTGCCAATTCCTCCACAGCAATATTGCGGTTGGAGGACCGCGATCGTATTGCTGATCCAACCTACCTGCTGCGCTACTTGGCCCAACCCGCCGTCAAGGAGTTCCTAGAGGCGGTTTCGGGCGGCGCCGCGATCCGGTTTGTGCGCCGCAAGGATCTGGCCGCGTTGCGCGTTCCAATTCATCCTCCAGAGCGTCAAGCCGAAATCTTGCAAGCTCACGAACGCATTGTCGCGGCCTTCGCCAAATCGCGGCAGTATGCGGACAACGCCCGCAGATTGAACGAGCGTGCATTCAAGTAATCCGGCGCAGCGTAAAAATAAGGAGACTGACTTATGTATCCGATGGTTTTGGTCATCCACTGCTCAACGGGCAGATTTCAACGGCAGTAGTTTATGGAACACTTATTGCAAGAACTGAGAAAATTTGATGCGCTTCGGAACGGAGACGAGATCGCTTACGAGGTTGTAGAGGCTAGGTCTCCGGCCAACGCTAATGGGTCAGTCTTGAATTCTCTTTCTTCGAGTTTGATTCACGCTCTAAGCAAGCGCGGCATCCGGCAGCTTTACCAGCATCAAGCGGACGCGGTGCAGAGCGCGCTGAATGGTGCCAATATCGTCTTGCAGGCTCCGACGGCTAGCGGCAAGTCCCTCGCTTTTCAAATACCCATGATCGAGAAGCTGATCAATGAGGCCAGTGGCCACGCTCTCATGCTATATCCAACCAAAGCGTTGGCGCTCGACCAGAGGGATCAACTTCAGCGGGTTTCGGGGCATTTGCATGCACGTGAAATTAGATCGTGGTGGTATGACGGAGATACAGACAAAGAGCATCGCAAGCTGTTGAGACAAAGCCCGCCGGCCATTCTGATCACGAACCCGGATATGCTTCATAACAGCTTCTTGGGGCATGCTGATCAGTGGCAGGGGTTCCTTAGATCACTCAAATTAGTGGTTATCGACGAGATTCATGAATATCGAGGCTATTTCGGATCCAACGTCTCCCTGATATTGAGACGCTTCTCTCATCATCTTGCCAAGCTGGGTGCGAATCCTCAGTATTTTCTCTGCTCAGCGACCTGCGCTAACGCCAAAGAACATGCGCGCAATCTGACGGGGCATGACTTTGTTGAAGTGAGTGCAAGTAACCGCATGCGTCCGCGAAGACACTTTTATTTCGTTAAGCCGGATATCCCGGATCACCAGTATTGGGATATCCTCCAACTCAGGACGGTCAAGGCGGGAATTGCTTGCCTTGCAAGTGGCAAGTCAGTCCTCGTGTTTTGCCCGACTCGGAAATTCGCGGAGGCATGTCATCCGATTGCTATGCAGCGGATTGATCAATATCGGGAATCTGGCGAAAGGAACATTGATCCAAGCATGGTGAAAGTGTTTCGAGCGGGCCTCGGAAAAAAGGAACGGCACGACATTCAAACCGGCTTGAGGAACGGATCAGTGCGTTTGATGTTCACTACGAATGCGCTTGAGCTCGGCATCGACATAGGGGGTCTGGATGGGGTCATTCTTGCGGGATTCCCTGATAGTATGATGTCCGCATGGCAGCGGATCGGGCGCGCCGGCCGCGACTGGAATAGCGAGGCATTTGTAATTTACTACGCCCGCAACAATCCTTTGGATCAGTTCTATGCATCAAACATCAAGACGTTTCTCAATAAGCCCCTTGATGATCTCGTGGTCAATCCAGGGAATGAGGATTTGATCGATAAGCATGTGCCATCACTTCTATTTGAAACGCCGGATTTGGACAGCGGCGATACGGTACTGGGCGATGCGCTATACCGTGCTGCGGTCACTAAGCGCAAATCGGGCGCTGAGCCTGTGCGGAGTGGAAATTGGCGCCCCCACCCAAGTTTGGACATTCGTGGCGGCGGGAGCAGCAACTTCGATCTCAAATATGGTTCTCAGACAATTGGGACCCTTTCAGGACAGCAGCAGTTTCGCGAAGCCTACGAAAAGGCGATATACATGCATGGGGGCAGGAAGTATCGTGTTAAGCGAATATCTTTCACGGGGAGTGGCGGGGAAATCACGTTGGATAATGTTGAGCCTTACTTGACTACCAATCCAGCAACATTTCGAACAGTTTCAGACCAAGATATTTATGATGGCAGGCGGTGGGCATCTAAGGGCATTGATGTGCAGGTGTTTTACGGCAAGGTGTTAATTACGGAGGCGCTGAGCCACATCGAAGAAGTCGACGATCGAACCGGAGACGTAAGAGATAGGTGGTCCCCGCAGGCTAATTCGGCCAAGTTTGATAATGCGCACGCTTTTTGGGTGCATTCGGGCGCGCATGCAGACGAAGCAGCTGCGGGGGTGCCTGCTCTCCAGCATCTTCTGCGAGTGGGCGCTGTTTTCTCCATTCCTCTGGATGCCCACGATATTTTTCCCCATGCCGTAGTCAAGGATGGTAAAGCGTATATTGTCGAGACTTGTCCCGGCGGGATCGGCATTGCTCGAAAGGCTCTGGAAAAATGGCGGAACATTCTTAGTGTCGGTATCGAAGTTGCGGAATCATGCAACTGCAAGAAGGGTTGTCCGAACTGCATCGTTCCGTCCCGATCCCGGGAGGAACTCGACAAAAGAGCGGGGATCTCACTCGCACATGCGCTACGCGAAGCCGCAGAAGGAGCCTTCGACTATAAGTTTGACAACGGCATTTGGGAGAAGCAGAGGACGAGGGCATCAACGATCCATGAGTAGATGAAGTGCCGATAACTCCCGCCATTCCTTGGCAGCGGGTCTGAGGAGGTTAGCGAATACCCTCCGATCGGATTTCAGCCTCCCGGGGGATTGAAATTCTTGACCCAAGCTTTGCCCTCGTGATTCCGAAGTACCTTAACAGTCACTGTTTGCTCAAAAATGATAGTAAGCAAGTGGTAAACAGTTAGGACTTCATCTTGAAACTCTTGATCGTCTTCCAATTGCTCGATTTGTAGGCCCACATTCTGGCACTCATCTAATCCGATCCGTCGGGAGTGGCTCAGATGTGTAGCAACAGAATTGAAATACCGTGCAATCTTGGCTGCTTTCTTGCCGGCGTTATCTTCTCCAGAAAACATATACGCCTTCATGCCCAATTTCGCGATTTCTTCACCGCATTCAAGGGCGTATTGCGCTTGTTGCAAGAGCGATGGCCCCATTGCTTGGAGAATTGGGGCCCAAGCCACAGCGGTATCCTTGTCTTTTTTCAATTCCTTCTTCGCTCTATTAAATTGTGCGAGGATGCTAGATGCCGACACAGACTGGTTTCGGATTTGCAGTTGCGCATCAATAGGCCCCAATTGACTTTGGTTCCCCATAACTATTTTGTTGGAATTGAGCGCAATGAGTGTTCCGCCAGACATGGCGTAAACAGGGACGATCGACTCTATGTAGTCGAATTTGGCTCTCAAATAGTCGACAAAGGATTCTGTCGCAGTCATGGCCCCGCCGGGCGTATGGAGGATGAGGGATAGACCCTTATCAAAATCCAGCCCCTTGATTGATGCCATTAAACCATTAAGGTCCTCATGGTTAATCGCTGTGAGCCCCATCGGGACTGTAGGCTTTTGCTGTAGGAAACTTGAGGCATAAACGACGACATTAGTGTCTCTTCTCTTGGCGATGCGGCCAAGATAATCATTCAGTTGTGCGTCGATCCATTCTTTCTTGGCTTTGGGGCTCCATAGCTCAAATTCGCGGAGCAGGTCTGACCAACTCGGCATAACCTACGCGATTACTACCAGATCAGTAGGAACGTCCCAATTGCGTTCCATGTCCCTTGGTTCTTCTTCGTCTTTCGGGAGATTCGCAAGATCATTCAATTGCTGAAGATCCAGATATTGCTGATACTGGGCGCGGGCGGCTGCAACCACTTTTTCCCAGACCTCTTGATCTGCCATGCGTTCGTTAGACATGTGTTTGCCTCCATTCTCGAAGGGCGATCATATCACGCCCGTTCCACCATGAAGCGAAATGGAAGCCGGAGGATTGCCGGGAGCGCTGGCGGAGATATGGGCGTAGCAGCCGCTGTCACCAGCCGCCGGAAGCGATGAGTTGCTCGACACGCTCGCGGCGGCGCTCGCCGCTGGTTGAATAGCGATCGCCGCGGCCATCAAGGATGCGAGACATCCGCTGGCAGGTTGCTTCAAGATCGTCATTGATGAGCACATAATGAAAATCGCGCCACTTGCCCACATCTTCGCGAGCCTCCGATAAACGGCGCGCAAGCACCTCCGGCGAGTCGCTGTTGCGGCCCTCAAGGCGGCGCTGCAACTCGGCGTGCGAAGGCGGCAGCAGGAACACAGTCTCCGCCTCGGGCATGGCCGCGCGCACCTGCGCGGCCCCCTGCCAGTCGATCTCGAGGATCACCGTGCGCCCGCTTGCCAGTTTCCCTTCCACTTCCCTGCGGCTGGTTCCGTAGCGGTTGCCGAACACCTCGGCATGCTCCAGAAAGCCGTCGCCGCGGCGAATGGCATCGAACTCCCCGTCATCGACGAAGAAATAGTCCCGCTGTTGCCGTTCCTTCGCCCGCGCGGGGCGCGTGGTGTGCGAAACCGCGAGGCTGATTCCGGGATGGCCGTCAACCAAGCGCCGGACGATTGTGGTCTTGCCGGTGCCGGAAGGAGCGGAAACGACAAACAGCCGGGGCGCCGCTCCCGATGTCACAGGATGTTCTGGGCCTGCTCCCGCATCTGCTCAACGAGAACCCGCATATCCACGGCCTCGTGCGTTCCCTTTGCATCGCTCGACTTGGCCGCTAGGGTATTGGCCTCCCGGCCGATTTCCTGAAGCAAAAAGTTGATCCGCTTGCCAATGGGCTCGCTGGCCTTGAGCGTAGCCCTCAACGCGGCCAGGTGCGCGTCGAGGCGATCCAGCTCTTCGCTGATGTCGTTGCGCATCATCAGCAGGGCCACTTCCTTCTCCAGCCGCTCCGCGTCCACCCGCACCTGAATGGATTCCAGGCGCTCATGCATTTTTTTCCAGTTCTGTTGCCGCAAATCGGGAAAGCGAACGCGATATTGCTGGAGCAATTCCTCCATTTCCAAGCAGCGGCTTTCGATGGCGCTCTTCAGTGTGCTGCCTTCGCTCGCTTGCGCTTTGCGCAACTCGTCCAATGCCTTGTGGAGAAGCTTGCGCGCGTCGCCCGACATGTGGCTCTGATCGGCCACCTGCTCCTCGATCACGCCAGGCCAGCGCATCACCTCCAGCGGGCTGACCGGCGCGGGCCGACGCATCTGCTCAGCAAGCACGCGGGCGTAACCAATCACGCGCACTGCCAATCGCGTGTTGATCTTGATGTTGTCCGCAAATTTCTCCGGCGGCCGCCAAGACAGTCGCGCATCCAGATGCCCTCGACCGAGCCGGTGCGCCATAAGGCCGCGAAACTCCGGCTCAAGCTCCCGAAAAACTGCCGGCATGCGGAGGTCCACATCGAAATGCCGGTGATTGACCGAGCGCAGCTCCCACTGCAGCCAGCCGTTCTCGCTGCGGTGCTCCGCCTTGGCGTAGCCTGTCATGCTTCGAATCATGTCTTATGTGTCGTTTTGCGCTTCCATAACAGCCGCAGCATGCAATTCTAGCCTGCCAGCGCGCGCCGGCCAGCGAAAATCGCTTGTTTATGCCTAATAATCCTTGGCAGCGATAAGATAGCGCTCTTATGCCGGAAAAAAAATCACCTAGGGAACGTCCCAGCGGTCGGGCGCCGGACGAGTTGCGGCCGGTACGTTTTGATATTGGCTACAGCAGGCACGCGCAGGGGTCGGCGCTGGCGCATTTCGGCGACACGCGCGTGCTATGCACCGCGAGCGTCGATGCTTCAGTGCCGAGGTTCCTGCGCGGATCAGGGCGCGGCTGGGTAACGGCGGAATACGGCATGCTGCCCGGTGCAACGCATACTCGCGGGCGTCGCGAAGCGGTTGCCGGAGGGCAGACCGGGCGCAGCATGGAAATCCAGCGGCTGATCGGAAGATCGCTTCGGGCCTGCGTCGATTTCGAGGCGCTGGGCGAGCGCACGGTCACCATCGATTGCGACGTGCTGCAGGCCGACGGCGGCACCCGCACCGCGTCGGTGTGCGGCGGCTGGCTGGCGCTCACCCTGGCCTGCCGGCGAAAGTTCCGGCGCTACCCGCTGCACGGCCAGGTTGCCGCAATTTCCGTGGGGCTTTATCGCGGCCAAGCGGTGCTGGATCTCGACTATGCGGAGGACTCCGAGGCAGAGGCGGATGTCAACGTGGTAATGAACGAGGCCGGCGGCATCATCGAGGTGCAGGGAACCGCCGAATCGCACGCTTTCCTTCGCGGGGAACTCGACCGCATGCTGGACCTTGCCGACAGTGGCATCCAGCGGATACTAACGGCGCAGGAACAGGCGCTGGAGCGGTCGGGCTAGCGCCATGCTCGGCACCGTGCTGGCCTCCGGCAATCCCGGGAAACTCAAGGAGCTTCAGGCACTGCTCCGGAGGCAGTTTCGTTTGATCGCAATGAGCGAACTAAACCTTGATCCGGTGGAAGAGACCGGTGCAACTTTTGAGGAAAACGCGCTGATCAAGGCCCGCGCCGCCGTCGCGCAATGCGGGCTGCCCGCGCTCAGCGACGACTCGGGACTGGAGGTTGACGCGCTAAACGGAGCGCCCGGCGTTTTCTCGGCGCGCTATGCGGGGCGCAACGCCGATTCGAGCGCCAATATCCGCAAGCTGCTGGGGGAACTCGGCGGCGTTGCCCCGCCGCATCGAAGCGCGCGCTTCCGTTGCGTGCTCACGCTTGTTATGCCCGACGAGGAGCATGCTCCGCTAATCGCCCACGGCGTGTGGGAAGGAAGCATCGCGCAACGCCCGCAAGGCAGCGGAGGGTTCGGGTACGACCCCGTGTTCCTTGATCGCGACAGCGGCCAATGCGCGGCGCTGATGAGCCGTGGCGAAAAGGGATGCATCAGCCACCGGGGGGCGGCGGCGCGCAAATTGCGGGCGCTCGTCGATGCCGGCCGAAATGCCGCTGGCTAGCGCCGCTTTGCGAGCGTTTTACCGCATCAGCGCGTTCCCCGATATTGCGCCGCCCGCCGCCCGCCGACACTCCCGGCAACGATGAGTTATGCACATCCGACCGAAAACCGTATGGGCCATCTCAAATTACGGAAAGTTTCCGAGAGCGCTTTCGCTAAGCCCTCTTAACATACTGATAAATAAATTTTTTTATTCTTTTGCGGAAATCTTCCCCCCTTGTGGAAAAAATCGAAAGCCAATAGCTAAAAGACTTTTCGACGACTTTCTCCACACACTTATCCACAGCCCCTCAAACCGAATTGGCAGGCTGGCGTGCTAAAGGGCAGCCCGCCAAGGAAGTGGCCGCGCCGCGGTTATGCGTGGTACGTGGTGAGCCTGCTGATGGCGCTGTATCTGTGCGCGTTCCTGCATCGCAACATCCTCACGCTGCTGGTGGAGCCGCTGAGGCAGGATCTGGCATTGAGCGATGTGCAAATCGGCATGCTCTACGGACTTGCGTTCGCCGCCTTCTACACCACGCTGGGCCTCTTCGCCGCCGGTATCGCCGATCTCTGGAAGCGGCCGGCGGTGATCGCCGCCGGCGTGATTCTTTGGAGCCTGGCCACCGCGGCTTGCGGACTGGCAGCCAACTACGCGCAGTTGTTCGTTGCCCGAATGCTGGTGGGCGTAGGCCAGGCGGCGCTGTCTCCCGCCGCCTATTCTCTGATCGCCGACTACTTTCCGCCGCAGGCGCGGCTGCGCGCCACCAGCACCTACGCGACCGGACTCTACCTGGGAATCGGGCTCGCCACGCTGGCGGGCGGACTGGTGATCAACTGGGTGGCCGGCGGCGGAAGCGCCAGTCTTCCGCTGCTGGGCTCGCTGCGCGGCTGGCAAGTGGTTTTCATCGTGGTGGGACTGCCGGGCGTTGCGCTGGGCCTGCTCACGCTGGCTTCAGTGCGCGAAACCACGCGCCACGGCGACTCCGCCGGCAGCCAGACAACAGCGCGCGGATTCATCCGCTACCTCAGGGGGGCGAAGCGCGCGCTCTATTTCACCCATTGCCTGGGCTTTGCCTTCCAAGTGACCTACTCCTACAGTTTCGGCGCCTGGACGCCCACCTTCCTGATTCGGGAATTTGGCTGGACCCAAGCCGAAACCGGTGTGGGGCTGGGAACGGTCACCCTAGTCACGGCGCCGCTGGGCGTTTATCTCGGCAGCATGGCGGCGCAACGGCTACGACGGCGCTTCCCGCGCGACGCCGAGATTCGCGTGGCGCTGGGCGTGGCGCTGGCGGCGCTGCCCTTGGCGCTGTATTACCCGTTCGCCCCCACTGCGCCGGCCGCGCTGGCGCTGATCGGAATCACCCAGTGCCTGATCAGCATGCCTTTCGGAATCGCTCCGGTGGCACTCAATGAAGTCACGCCCAACCGCTTCCGCGCCAGAATCATCGCCGTGTACCTGTTCTGCATCAACCTGGCTGGGCTGTCGCTGGGGCCGGTGGGCGTGGCCCTCTTGACGGAGCGCGTTTTCGGATCGCCGGAGCACCTGCCTTTCGCGCTGGCGGTCATGGCCGCCTGCACCCTGCCGGCCGCCGCCTTAACGTTCCGATATTGCGCCGCCGCCTATCGACGGAGTGATCGGGGCGAGGACGGAATGCCATGAAACAGCGGGCGCTCGTGCTGGCGATAGCGCTGCTGGCGCTGCTGGCGGCGGCGGCGTACCTGCCGGTTGGCGACTGGATGGAGCGCTTGATCGAGTGGGCGCAGGCAAACCCGCGTACCGCTGAGGCCGCCTTCGTATTGGCCTTCGCGATTGGGGCTGTTTGCATGGTGCCCGGCTCGCTGCTGATGCTGGCGGGCGGCATTGTGTTCGGCGTGGCCCAGGGTCTGCCGCTGGCCTGGCTGGGCAGCACGCTGGGTGCGGCCTGCGCTTTTTTGGCAAGCAGGTTTCTGGCCCGCGGCTGGGTGGAATCGAAACTCCGCGCCATGCCCCGGCTGCGCGCCCTCGATAGCGCCATTGGGCAGCGGGGCTGGCTGATCGTGCTGCTGGCGCGGCTGTCGATCGTGATTCCCTATAACTTGCTCAACTATGCGCTGGGTCTCACGCGGGTCGGGTTCGGAGCCTATCTATTGAGCACTGGGGTCGGCATGCTGCCCGCCTGCGTGGTGTATCTGTACCTTGGATCCGTAACGTCCAGCCTGGCCATTTCCGGTCCTGAGGCATCCTCCCTGCCGCTGCCGCTGCTGCTGGGCGGCCTTCTAGCGACAGCGGCGCTGGTGGCGGTAGTGGCGCGAATAACCGGTCGGGCGCTGCGCAGCGAACTTGACCGCAGCGAGCAGTTACGGTAGAAAATGCTCCTGCAAGCAGCGGATAGAGGCGCCGGGGCCTGTAACTGTTGCATGCGATCGACAAGTTGCGGGGGAGAAGCAGAGTGAATTTGTGGAATTCATCCACGTCTGTTGCGCTGCCTTCAGTTGGGCAAGGCGAAGCCGCGAAGGCGCATGTGCATCAGCTTGTGCGAGATTCGAAAAGCTCGTTTTACTGGGGCATGCGCCTGCTCCCGGAACGGCGGCGTCAGGCAATGTACGCGATCTACTCGTTTTGCCGCGCGGTGGACGACATTGCCGATGATCCAGGAAAGACATGCGATAAGCTGCGGGCGCTCGACGAATGGCGGGAAAGGGTCCGGCATCTGTATTCCGGACAGCCGCAATGCCCTGTCACACAGGCCCTGGCCGAACCCGTGGAGCGTTTCCGTCTCCCGCAGGAGGAATTCCACCTGGTGATCGATGGCGTTGCGATCGATGCTGCGCAGACGGTGCGCATGCAAGACATAGAGGCTCTGCTCGACTATTGCCGCAAGGTGGCCGGCGCCGTGGGCATGCTGTCCATTCGCGCCTTCGGGATGCCGCGGCGGTCCGGGCCGCAAATCGCCGTGACGCTGGGCCACGCCATGCAACTCACCAATATCTTGCGGGACATCAACGAGGATGCGGAGCGACAGCGGCTTTACGTGCCGGAAGAAGTTCTTCAGCGGCACTGCGTGGGCGGCAAGGCCATTGGCGACATCCTCGCGCATCCGCATTTCCCCGCTGCTTGCGCAGACTTGGCCAGACGCGCGGCCGGCTACTACTTGGAAACAGACAAGTTGCTGCCGCAATTAAGCCAGCGCGTGACCCGGCCGGTCGTCATCATGATGGAGATCTACAGGCATACGCTCAAGAAGCTTGATGAGCGGGGCTGGCGGCAACTGGCTCAACCGGTTGGCATGGGCCGCTACCGCAAGCTTTGGCTGGTATTGCTCTATGGGTTTCTCAATTCCCGGGCGAGCGGCCAGGGCTAACAGGCCCTAGCGCAAGCTCTCAACGGGTTTGCCCCGAACGCACGTCATAGGCGCCGGGCTGGCGGGGCTTTCCACGGCAGTTTCCCTGCTCGCGCAAAAGCATGCGGTGGTGCTGCATGAAGCAAGCGGACGAGCCGGCGGCCGCTGCCGCTCCTTTGCCGATGCCAAACTCGGATGCACCATCGACAACGGCAACCATCTGTTGCTGAGCGGCAACAAATCGACCAGCCGCTATCTCTCCCGTGTCGGCGCCGTCAACGCGCTGATCGGCCCGGAAAGGGCCTGCTTTCCCTTTTTCGATGTGGTCAGCGGTCGGCGATGGATGCTGCGGCCCAACGCGGGCATCGTGCCTTGGTGGATTCTTCAACCCGGCAGAAGAACGCCCGACGCCTCGGTGTGGAGCCATCTTTCCGCGCTCGCATTGATGCTCGCCGGACCGGGGCGGACAGTGGCGGACTGCGTGGGCAGCCGGGGCGTTTTATTTGAGCGTTTCTGGGAACCGCTTGCCGTGGCGGCGCTGAACATGCCAGCCACCGAGGGCGCCGCGCAATTGCTGCGGCCGGTGTTGCGCGAGACCTTCGCCAAAGGCGAGGCCGCCTGCCGTCCGCTGATCGCCGCGCGGGGGTTGTCCCACGCGTTCGTGGACCCGGCGCTGGCATGGCTGCGGGCCCAAGGAGCGGAACTGCAATTCAAGCGGCGGCTCACTCGGATCGAGCTTTCCAATGGACGGGCGCAGGCGCTGCATTTCGGCGAGCGCCGCGTGCGGCTCGGCGCGGACGACAGGGTGGTGCTGGCCGTTCCGCCGCAGGCGGCGGCGGGCTTGCTGCCCGAATTGACCGCGCCGCTTCAAAGCAGTCCCATCGTGAATGTGCATTTTCGCCTGGCCCAACCAGCCGAGGTTCCCGAACAGCTCCCGTTTCTCGGTCTGATCGGAGGCACGGCGCAATGGCTTTTTGTTCGCGGCGATGTGGCATCCGTCACCATCAGCGCCGCCGCCGATCTGGTGCATGAATCCGCTGCGGTGCTGGCCAAGCGAACGTGGCGCGATGTTGCCGCGGCGCTGGCCGACAATCCGGAGAACCTTCCGCCGCACCGCGTGGTGAAGGAGAAGCGGGCCACGTTTGTTCAAACACCGGACCAGGCGCGCCTGCGCCCCGGCGCCGCAAGCGCGTTCGCCAATGTGTTCCTGGCCGGCGACTGGACCGCTACCGGCTTGCCCGCCACCATCGAATCGGCAATTCGGTCCGGAGAACTGGCCGCCCGAGCCATTGTCCGCCAAGCGCGCCGGCCACGCTGACGCGGCGTTTGGCAGCAATCCCCCTTGCCGATGCCATGAATTCGCCGCCGCCGGCATGTTGCGGCCCCGGCCTCGCATCAGGCGAATTGAGAACCCGTGGCGGCGGCGTGGTAAATTAGTGTTTTTCGTGGGGGTAAGGCCGTGCCAAAAAAGGTTGCGATTATCGGCGGCGGCGTGTCGGGGCTGGGCGCCGCTTGGGCGTTGAGTCAACATCCCGACCGATTCGACTTTCAAGTTTACGAAGCGCAGGCGGAGATTGGCGGCAACGCCATCACGGTCGATATGCCGCAGGACGGGGGCGGCTCGATTCCGTTCGATATTTCGGTAACCGCCTGCATTCCCACGGTCTATCACCATATTCTCCTGTTCATGCGGGAAAACGGCATTGATCTTGTCGATACCCGCTTCAGCTACAGCGTGAAGTATGGCGATGGCATTTACGCGCACGACTTCGACTCCGACATCCGCAGGCAACTCAAACCGGAAATCGAGAAATTCCGAAAGATACTGCGGCGCCTTCAGTGGATTGGCGGACTCAACCGGACCCGCTCCCGGCTGCTCAACGCGATCAATCCTTTCAACTACCTCAGCATGGGCGCGGTGCTCAATCTTGGCGGCTTTTCCGGCGACTTCCGCTACAAGATACTCAAGCCCATGTTCGTGAATTTCCTGATGGCCACCAATGTGTTCGACATGCCGGCGTCGCTGTTCGCGCGCTACTTGGAGTTCTTCAACATCGAAAACGCAACCCCCATGCAAACCTGGGACCGCGGCACACGCAGCCTCTACCAAAAAATGTCCGCCGGCTTTAAGGACAAAATCCACCTTGAGCGCCCGGTCCGCAAGGTGCGCAGGGGGCCGCAGGGCGTGGAGGTGGAGGACGAGCACGGCAACACGGAAATGTTCGACAATGTTGTGTTCGCCTGCAACGCCAATCAAACTCTGATGATGCTGGACCAGCCGACTTTCTTCGAGCGCTGGCTGTTGTCGTCAATCCGCTACGAGAGCGAGCTGCACAACCACACGGTGGTCCACTCCGATGCCTCGTTGCTGCCGGAAAGCGCGGTGGAAGCCTTGGAGACCCGCAGCAACCATATTGAGCAATACGGCGTGCGGCCGGACAACTACGAAATCACCTACATCATGCATAACCAGCAACCTTGGGCAAAGCCGTCGGACAAGCCCTGCCTCGTGACCTACAACCCGGTCAGCCCGATCGACGAGAGCAAGGTGATCAGAAAGTGGTGGTTTCAGCATATCGTCCACGATGTGCGCCACATCGCCCTCCTGATGCCCATGTTCCGCTTCGTTCAGGGCCGCAGGCGAACTTGGCACTGCGGCGCCCACACGCTGCTCAACAGCCAGGAAACCTGTTTCGTGACCGGACTTTTAGCAGCGCGGCAACTGGGCGCGGACTATCCCTTCAATGATTCCGAAACAAGGAAGTGGTTCAACTTCTACGGTCGAACCATGTACGGCTGGCGCTTCAAAAAAGCCTGATCCTCGCCTCGCCTCAGCATAGCCGGGAGGCCCTGCGGCCCTTTGCGCCCCCCTCCTGCGCGGGAGACGCGAATCCATCCATCGCGACTGGATGGGCATGCTGGCGTTCTGGCTTCCTCGCCCTCTGCTTGCCCCTGCCTCGCGGGAGACGCATGAACCCGTTTTGGGAGATTGGCTGGGGGCTTCTTGTTTCCTCGCCCTGTGCTTGCCGGCGTCTCCGGGACAAGGGAATGAACCAGCAGCCGAGGAATCAGCTACCCGCCAAAAGCCCGTCCGGCTCAGTAGCCCAAGGCGCTGTAGCTGCCGCTCAAGATCAGTTGGATCGACACGAAGAGGCCCAAAATCGGACACAGCACCCACACCGAATTCATCGCCAGAATATAGGCGCAGATTTCCCGGCCGCTCAGGCGCGAATATCGCTTCGTGACCGCAAAGCTCAGCAAGTACGCGGATGTCATGTAGAACCATTGCCAGAACATCACGGCCCCTAGGATGCCTGCGGCGAGGGCCGGAATGAACTCGAAGGCATAGGCCGCATAGAGAGCCAGTGTGGGCAGCGGCGTTGCAAAGCCGTTGGCGACATCAACGATGAACCCGTAGCTGCGGCGGTCCGCATACGAGTCGTCATATTCAGCGTAGGCGGCCCAAACGTCGGCCCACACAGTGAGCGAAAGCGCCTGCTTGAGCGGCACCCGGGTCAGGACAAAGGCCAGCACCGGCGAGCGGCCGGTTTCATCCCGGCGCTGCTTCCAGTAGCGGGCGCGCTTCTCGATATAGTCGCGGCGGAAGTAGAGGCAAACTTCCCACCAGCAGATGAGGAGGTTGACGGCCAGGAATATGCAGAGAATGGAATAAACCAGGCTCAGATGGCCGTGAGCCCAATAGCGCGCCGCGAGGCCCGGCAAAACAAAAACTGCCAGCATCAGCGTCAGGAGCACACCGGCCGGCACCGCAACACCCTTCGCCTGCCCGTCGGCAGTGTGTGTATGGTCAGCAGCCGTTTGGGCGCGCGCGCGGATCACTCTCGCAGCGTCTCACAACCTTGTCAGGTCAAGGCGCGCATGGCGACGCTCGTACAGTGCCAGCGCGTGCAAAGGGAAATACTGCCGGTATAGCACGTAGTCCAGAAGCGCGGTGCGGAAAAAGACTCCCGCCATGTCCTGCTTGGGCCATCCGCCATCTTCTTGCTGCGTTCTCAGCAGGAACTGGGCACCGCGCGACAACGCCGCCCAGTTGGAATCGCCCGCCTCTAAAAGCGCGATCAATGCCCAGGCGGTTTGGATGACTTGGCTTTCCTCATGCTCCACGTAGGTGCCGGGCAAGCAACCGCTATGGTGTTCGCCCCACCCGCCATCCTCCCGCTGCCGGTCCAGCAGCCACCGGCAGGCCAAGCGCAAGGCCGGATCAGTCCGGCTGCAACCAGCCGCCAGCAGCCCCCGCACTCCGAAAAACGTGCCATAAACGAATTGCACGCCCCAAACGCCGCGCCACGATCCGTCGCTGGCCTGGGTGCGCCTGAGCCACGCATCCGCCCGCGACATGGCCGCCGAAACAGAGGCGTCGGCAAAATCCGGGAAATGACTGCCCGCCGCCGCCAGCGCCGCGAGGCAGGATGCTGTGCATTCCACAAATGAATGCTCGGTCATCGACTCGCCGAACATCTCCGCGGGATTCAGCCATTCCAGAGGAACCTTGGAGCGGCGCGCCTCGTAACTGCCGAAACCGCCGTCGCGGTTCTGGCTGCGCAGCATGAACGCAACGGCATGGCCGATCGCGGTGCGGTCCGCTGCGTCGCCACGCGCCGCGATAAGCCCCAGCACCGCTTCGGCGGTGCAGTCGGATACCGGCCATCCATGCCAACCGCCCGCAAAGCACCAGCCACCCTTCGGGTCCGCCCGGAAGGCTTCGCGAAATCCTTCGAAGCTCACATCGATCTGTTGCGCCGCAAGGAAGTCCGCCGCGTTTTGCATGGCGCTTCCGGTGTCCTCGACCTTGGCCGCGGCCGCCAGCGCCTGCAACGCAAACCCGGTGTCCCAGGAAGCGCTTCTAGCGCCGGTCACGCGGGCGCCGTACTCCTCGTCGTCCCATATCCAGTCCTCCAGCTTTTCAAGCGCCTTGAGGCAATCGGAATCGTTGGGGTCGCGCAGCCACAACGCGAGGATATTCAGAATTCCGCTCACCGGAGAAATGTTCGTGTGGCTCGAGCTGTTCAGCTCCCAGCGGATTCGAGGAATGATTGACTGCACGCAGCGGGCGCGCAGGCGCCGGCTGTGGAGGCGGTCGTAGAGGCGCGCCATGGCGTATCCGGCCTTGAGCCAAACGCTCGGGCGCGCAAACAGATCGCCTTGGCGAAGCAGGTTGCGCGAAGCGGGGAAATTCACGCTCGAGAACCCCTGCGGATACAGCTCCTCCCGTAACGAGGCGATCAATGGCGTGTCTGGCGCTATGAACCGTCGCGCGTATATCGCGGCCATCGCCATGTAGATCAGGCGGGTATGGCAGTACCAGTTGGACGGATGCAAAGGAATCCAACGCGGCAGCAGCCAGAGTTCGGGAAGCACGGGATTCACTCCGCGCCAGTCGTAAAGGCCCAGAAGCGCAAGCCAGAATTTCCCCCAGCTTGGAATGCTTGCAACGCCTTCGGTTTGCATGAAGATTCGCGCCGGTTCTATCAAGGGGTCGTCCCGCTCAACCCCCAGCAGTCTCGCCGCAACATAAACCAAGGTGGTCACAAACAGATTAGGCGGCGAATGATCGTGCATGCCCCATTGGCCGCAGGCAAGACGGCTGCGCTCAAAGTGGCGCAGAACGCTGCGGCGGCGGGCATCCCCAAGCGGCCGCCCGAGAAGGTGATGGAGCAGCACATATTGCGCGGTGAGCATGGGGCACCACACCATCTCGCCCTCCCAGGCGCCGTCGTCGCGCTGCAAACCCGCTAGCCGCGTTGCGGCCCGCCGAACGGCGGTTTCAGGATCAGGCGGAACAGGCTCTTTTGGCTGAATGGACTTCGCCGCGCCTGATCGCGCCGGCATCGACACCAAAAATGCATGCGCCAGCGGATGGCTTGGCGCCGGTTGCGCGCTCCCGTTCGCACTCTTGGCCTTTTGCAGGCCCCGCACGCCAACCAGCGCCCATCCGAGCCGCACGGCAAGCCGTTGGACCACATCAAGAGGCCGCCGCCACGCGCTCACTTTATAGGAGAGCGGGATCTCGCCGGCCACAGACCGCAGCACCGTGGCGCCGAACGCCAAGGTCAGGCTGGCAAGGGACGTGTCTTCGCAGGCCAGCAGGCCCACGGTTCGCTCTCGGAAGGCATCATTCGCCCGCCAGTTCCGGTACACCGCGTGGCGCAGCACCGTGGCTTCGTCGCGATGATCGGCGAAGACTTCGTAGAGGCCCATAGCAAGCAGTTCGGGCGCGCGCGTATCCAGAAAACGGCGGTTCGAGAACTCCTCGAAATTCGCGCTTTCGGCCAGCGCAATCGCATCGCCGAAGCCCAAAGTCATCCCCATCGCCGTCATGGGATGGTAATGGCCTGCCGCATCGCCGATCAGCACCCGGTCAGGGCTGCCATAGGTGACGCGCGGCCGCAAGCTGCTGGCCGCAGCGCTGAACCGGCCTGAGCGCAGCGCCTGCACAAAGGCGCCGCGAACCTCCTCGGGCACAAGCGGAGCATAGGCGTCCAGCAGCAAGCCGACCGGGTCCCCCGGCGCCCAGTGATCCAACGGGATATCCACGATGAGGCGGATGCGCTCCTCGGCCACCCGGTAGATGAGGATGGGCCCCGGCCCGCCCAGCAGCACATGCCCGTAGCCCTCCAGCGGCAAATTCACATCGTTAAGAATCAGGCCCAGCATCCGCGAACTGGTCATCAGTTCGGCGGACAGGCCCAGCGATTTGCGCACCACCGACATCCGACCGTCGGCCCCCACGATCTTGCCGGCGGTCAGGCGCTGATTCGAGCCATCGAACGTATAGGCAAGCTGCCGGCCCTCCACCTCGCGCACCCGCGCTTGCGCCAGATAGTCGATTTCCGGCTCGCGCTCGATGGTCTCGCGGAGGCGCCCGACCAGCGTCTCATGCTCGCATACCAGACCGGGCGATTCGTGGGGATAAGTGAAGACAATGGACTCCCCGCCATCATCCGGGAACACCACGAACCCTCTGCCCGCGCAACTGGGGAGCTGCGTATCGAGATCAACCCCCAGATTGCGCAGCGCACGCGCGCCGGGCGGATGCAGCCACTCGCCGGCCAGTCGCCGCACGGCGCGTGGATTGGCTTCCAGCAAAGCCACCCGGGCGCCTTTGCGCGCGTGGGCCAAGGCGCACACGCTGCCTACCGGTCCGGCACCCACAACCGCTACGTCATAGGATGGCATGTTTGAGGATTGTTTCATCTAAACAGGCAGGACTTCCAACGAAGCCGTGTTGCAGCGAAGCGGTTGCCGAGCGTCATGAGCGGTTGCATGCCCTAGTACACAAACGGAATCATGCAGCAGGGCACCCGCTGCCGGTAGCGCGCCCACAGCTCGCCGTACTTGGCTTGGCAGCGGCGCTCATCCCGCCGCGAGCGATGCCCCAAAAGGCTCGCTATCCAAGCGGGCAACAGAAAGGGCACCCAGGAAGAGAACCCGGTGGTGAGGGCAAACGCGAGGTAGATGCAAATCTCCCCCGTGTAATTGAGATGCCGCCCGATGCCCCAAAACCCCGAAACAAGCAGCCGACCGTCAAGCGATTCAGCCGGCTTGCCCCAGATCATCGCTCGGGGATCACTCTTGAAGCGGTCCTTCTGCGAGTTGGCGCCGCGAAACAGCCAAAAGCCGAAGCCGAACAGCAGCGCGATGCCAACGGCGAAAACAGGATGCATCGCGGGTCCGGTGGCATCCACCAGCCACCAGCCGGCGATGCAGTAGAAAAACGGCACCAGCGCGTAATCGCCCCACACCAGCATCCATCCGAAGCGTTCGCTCACGATATCCCAGGTTCGCAGCATTCCGCGCTCGAACTGAAAATAGTTGAGCACGTAAAGGAAACTGAGCGCTTGGTAGAGCGCCATCGCCAGCGTGAGCCGGCCGTAGGTTTCGTATTGCACCACCGCGAAGGATGCGTTGAGCAGCGCCAGCCCGATGAGCGAGGGGCGATAGCTGAACATCTTGAGATCCACGCCCAGCAGCGAAGGATTGAGCTCGGTGCCGTAGTAAAAGCCCCGCCAGAATCCGGACGGGCGGCGTTTGCGGGCGCCGCGCCAATAAAGCCAGCAGGAAAGCGCGAACGCGAACAGATTCGCCACCGCGAATAGAGCGAAGAAATGGGTATAGAGCACCGACAGCGAGAACCATCCGCCCCGCTGGGCCGCCGCCGCCGCGAGGGCGGTCAGCAGATACAGCGCCAAGCCGTTCAGCCTGTAGCTCACAGGGTTCCCTTCCGCATCCTCTCCGGCGACGCGCGAGCCAGGCAGAAACATCGATCCGGCAAACAGCAGAACCAGAAAAACCCCCGCCATTACCGCCGCATCAATCAGCATGCCGCCCGATAGAATGGGCGCTGAGAGCGGGGACTCAGGCATTGGCGGCACCGTTCACTTTCTCGCGCTCCAAGTGCTCCTGCCACTTGCGCACCGTCACGTTCTGAAAGGCCCTAACGACCGGATTGAACTCAAGCGGACGGGCATCCCAGTGGCGCTCGTACCCTTCCTGCTCCGCCTCAACCGCAAACCCGTCCTGACCCAGCAAGGGGCCGATCAGCCAGCGGTTGGACAGCTTAAGCACCGCCCTCATGGCCAAGCGCGGAAAACGCACCGGCACCACGGGGATTTTCAGCGATTTGAAATAGAACAGGAAAAACGCGCGGGTGGTTCGCTCATCAATCGGCAGCACAAAAAGCCAGTGCTTGATGGCATCGTCGGTATTGGACCACTGGTACGGATACTGGTAGCAAAGCTCGATATACTGGGTATCGATACGGCCCTTATCCACAAACCGGCTGGAAATGCGGCCCGCGCCTATTTCCGTGTCGTAGGCGACATGCACATCGTCGCCTACGGTTTCGCAACGGGTGAGCTTCGCGCCCACAAAAGGACGGTAGCGGCGGTGCAGAAAGGCATGCGAGAAATCGCTCACGTTATCGATCACCATCGAGTGATGAGCGGTCCAGGTGAAAGTGAGAGGCACACAGGCCCAGCGGTCGCGTCCCTCGAGTTCGGGAATGTGCGGAATTGAGCGCGATTCGGCCCGGTCCGGATCTCCTGGGAATAGCCATACGAGGCCGTAACGCACTTTCACCGGATAGGTCTTGACTCGCACCTTGGGCAGGCCGCCCATTCGCTCGTGATCCGTATCGGCCAGTTGCCCGTCCGGGTCGTATTTCCAGCCGTGGTAGGCGCACACCAGCCGGCAACCCTCCACCACGCCCAAGGACAGTTTGAGCTGGCGGTGCGCGCAGCGATTCTCCATGGCATGGAAAGATCCATCCTTGGCCCGATAAAGCGCGATCGAGCGTTTCCAGAACACCACCTCGACCACAGTTCCCGGTTTGATCCGCCGCACTTCCTCCACGGCGTACCAATAGTCAGGGTCCATGCCGGCGGCGCGGGACTTCTGCCGCAAATTGCCGGCCTCGTCAAAGCCGGGCGGCGACGCTGCCTGTGCCTGTGCTTGGTTCATGCCGAATCCTCCTCAGGAGTAACTGCCATTGGGGCGCCTGTCATTTCATTGTCCGCCTGTCACGCCGGGCCCTGCCTCGGCGCCTTGGCGAGCGGATGAGTAATGGCATTGCGCTGATGATGGAACGCATAGGCTTCATGCACCGCCTCCCGGATGCTGGTGGGCCGGTAGCCCAGCTCCCGCTGGGCCTTGCCGGTGTCGGCGTGCAAGCACTTGCGCAGCAGGCGGATGGCGCCTGGCGTGAAGCGCTGCGGAAAATCCGGATGGCAGCGGCTGAGATAAAAGCTCGCCACCTCGGCGAACGGCAGCATCAGGTTCACCGGAATCCGGCGGTTTGGGCGCGGCGCCCCCGAAACCTCCTCGAACAGATCGAGAATTTCGGAGATGGTTTTGTACTCGCTGCTGAAAATGTACTTTTCTCCCGAGCGCCCGCGCTCCATGCACAGCACATGACCTTCCACGATGTCCCGAGCGGCAACAAACTCGAAGCCTCCATCCACGTACGCGCGCAACTTGCGGTTGCTGAAGGCGCACAAGGCGCTCCCCAGCCGCGAGGGGAAGAAGTCCGCGCTGCCCACCACCGCGCAGCACGTCGCCACCACCACGTCCTGGCCGGCCGCCGCCGCGCGCCAGCACTCATGCTCAACCAGCGACTTGCTGCGCTCGTAAGGCATGGTGCGCTCCATGGGATAGAACTGCATGAATTCGTTGGCCGGGGCGGAGGGATTATCAAGATCGTAGCCAACGGCGCTAAAGGAGCCGGTCACCACCATGCGGCCGGCGTCGGCCTCGCGCACGGCCTTGAGCATGTTGCGGGTGCCCACAACATTGCAATCGAATATCTCCCGCCGGTGGGCGTGATTGCCCTCAATGGTCGATATCTTGGCCGCGACGTGGTACACGCCTTGGCAGCCTTCCACCGCCTTGCGTGTGGCATCAAGGTCGCGGATGTCACCGAACACGCGCTCCACGTCCAAGCCGTCGAGCCCTTCATTGTTGTCTTGGTGCCGGAGCAGAACGCGCACTTTCACGCCATCTCGGATCAGTCGGCGAACCAGATTGGCGCCGACATGCCCCGCTGCACCGGTCACGAAAACAGGCGCCGTTCTCCCCAACAGGCCTACCTCCAAAATAAACCGGAAACGGTATTCTAGCCGTTTCGGGCGAGCAATACACCACCGATGCCGCGCATCACGCAGCCAGCGAATTGCATTCTGCTCAATTCCACCCGCTCCGCGACCGGATCGCGGCGGCGCAATTCGGCGCTGAGTTTCCACGCAATGGCCACAATCGCCGCCGACTCCATGGCGAAGCGCGCGCTGCGCAACCGCCCGGCCAGCTGGTTGGCCGAAAGCAGCAGCGCGTCAGTGGCATCCAAGCAGCGATTGAAAACCTCGCGCAAGGGGGGCGGGGCGGCAGGCTCGCCAAGCATTTCGAGGTTTGCGCCGGCCTCGCGCATCCAGTCGCCCGGCAGATAGGCCCGGTCGAGAATGCGATAGTCGTCGGCGCAATCCTGTAGATGGTTGAGGACCTGCAAGGCGTTGCACAGCGCGTCGGCGGGCTCATAGGCGCTGCCGCTCTCGCGGTGCAAATCGATCAGGTAGCGGCCTACGGGCGCGGCGGAGAAGTTGCAGTAGTCCATCAATTCGTCCCAATCGGCATAGCGCCGCTTGACCGCGTCCTGCTTGAAGGCGCGCGTCAAATCAACGCAGTGCCGGTGGGTCACGCCGGTTTCCGCAAGGCTGCGGCGGATGTCGTGCGCCTTGCGGTAGGCCGCATCGTCCGCTCCCGATCCGCTGGCCGCCTGCGCAAAGCCCTCCAGACGGCGGATTTTTTCCGAGGGTTCAAGTTGCGGATTGTCGGCAATGTCGTCGATGGCCCGGGCGTAGGCGTAAAACGCCGCGATATGCCGCCGCAAGCGGGCCGGCAGCAACCATGAGCCGACCGGAAAATTCTCGTCCGCCGCTCCCTTGCCGGACGGCGTTTCGATGGCCCCCGCGTTAGGCATAGGCATTATCCGCAGGCGGGCGATGCCCGCCCGGCCACTTCTCCCGCCCGTCTTCGCGCCGCCATAAGGCTTGCCATGATAACTTGGGGCAGCGGCGGTCGGGCGCCTCCGGCCTGTCAAAAGTTGTAATTGAAATGCGCCGCCAGGAAACTGTCGCGGCGCGTGTCGTAATGAAGGTCCCGGGGGTCCACGCTCAAATGGGCGATCGCCTCCACCCGCAACGACCAGTCGCCCGGTAGCCGCCGCTTGAGTTCGACGCTCAGAGCGCGCGAATCGTGGCGGAGGTCGCCGAGCAGCCCCAGCGCTATTTCCGTGCTCTGGACATCGTTGAAGGCCATGTGGAGGGCGGCAAAGACATCGTTCGCCCAGGCGTTCGTGGCTTGGCGGCCGCGGCTGTCGTCGTGCCACTCGGCCAGCAGAGCCACATCGACCGTTGAGCCAAGCACGGAGTGGAAAGTGTATTCGCCGCCCAGAACCACGGCGCGGTAGTTCCGCTCCCGGCCAGCCCGATTGCGGGCGCCGTTGCGGCGAATGGCTTCGAGCTTGCCCAGCCACGGCCCGAGCGTCAGCTGGGCATCCAAACCGAACTGGCGAATCTGCTCGTAGTGCGGAATGAGCGGCGGCGCTTCGTCGGCCGCCGGGTTCTCCGGTGTTGCGGGCACGAAGAACGGCTCGCGGTTGGTGCCCGCAAAGGCGCTGAGGCCGAAATCCAGTGGGCCTATGGTGTTGGCGTAGCGGGCCGCGAAGTCGAGATGCCGCTCCCCGGCTGCGCTTTCGTACAGGGCGTCCTCAACGATCGGCCGGCCGGAGCGAAGACGGCCGCCGGGCCCCGAAAAGGTGCGCTTGCGATGATAGGGAAGCGCCAGAAGATCCGCTGCGCCCCAGTTCCCGGAGAGGGTGAGATGGGCCATCGGTTGCCCCAGCTTCGCTTCTTCCCTAGGGTGCTCGACGAGGTCGAACTGGTTGACGATATCGACTAGGTTGTGCAGCTCGGCGACCCCCCAGAACACTTGATCGACACCGAGTCTGAACTCCCAGAAATTGCCGCCGAGCGCTCCGTGAACCAGCAGGTAGGCTTCCCGCATGTCCGCATGGGCGCGGCGCGAATCGGCGCTGTCGTAGCGCACAAACGAAGTGAGCGAAAAACGGACGCCGCCCTCGCTTTCGATGTGCAGCGACGGCTCGGCCACCAGCCCGCTGGCATGGGAGCGCTGGCCGGGGAAGGCCGCCGTTTGCGGATACCAGCGGCTTTGCAGGCTGATAAGGCCGAAAAAATCGTAAGCCTCCGCCCGGACGGCGGGCGGCTGCGCCAGCGCCAGCACGAGAGCCGCGACTGCGCCGCCTAAGCGCATCAACGCACGCGTCGCAACGCTGTTTGCGAGAAGTCGCTTTCGCTCAAGCCGGTGCGAAATTGGAAATCCGCCCATTCAAGCACGGTGCTCTTGCCGGTCAGATGGTTTTCCATGGTCATTTCCGCCGCCCGCCAGTATTGGCCGAGGTGCCGCTCGTAGCCGGCAAGTTTGAGGGTTTTGAGATGCGAATCCTTGCGGTCGTAGTAATGCACCATCCAAACGCGAAGCTCGTCGGTGTCCCGCCACACCCGCTGGCGGCTGTAGCTCGATTTGCTGTCCACCGGCACTTGCTCGGTGACCGTGCAGACCCGCTCGCCGCAAGCCTCGTCGCGCAAGTACCGGTGCGTGTATTTCCCCACTTCCGGGCTGCTCATGTCCTCGTAGGAAAATTCGCTGCCCATGAAGGAGCTGCTGCGGGTCGAGGAGCTGATTCGCTTGATCCGCTTCAAAGCCGGCAGGTACAGCCATTGATCGTCCTGGCCGGCGAGGCGGCCGTGGGTCAGCAGCGCGGTGCCCTGAACATCGCGCGGCCGGTCAAACACGATCAGGCTTTTGTCCCCGCCGCCCTCAACTTCCAGAACCTTGAACCGGATCCGGCGGATGCTCTGTTGGCCTTGCCTGTTGCGAAGAACCATGGTCATGCTGGCCGTGAAATTGCCGAAGCCATCGTTGCGGGCGGCGGCCTCGCGCGCAATCCGCAATCCTTTCGACTGCGGCGACGATTCCTGCGCAAGGGCGGGCGGGAGCGCCGAGCCCCACAGCGCAAGCGCGAAAATCCAGCCGGCAATGCCCGGCAGCGGCAATCCGAAGCGGTGTTCGCAGGTCATTGTTTCTCCGTGGCGGCCGCCGGCGCAAGCGCAAACGGGTGGCGGGCGCAGCCAAAACCGCCGCTTGCCCTCCGGCCAAAGGGGCGCGGATTTCGCGCCCGCGCGTTGCGGCAGCAACTACGCAACGCCATGTAGTATATAATTTTGGAGCTTTTGGTCATTGGCTTTGGTCATTGGCTTTGGTCATTGGCTTTGGTCATTGGCTTTGGTCATTGGCTTTGGTCATTGGCTTTGGTCATTGGCTTTGGTCATTGGCTTTACGCGAAAGCGGGGGAGATATCCTATGAGTACGCAATGGCAAGCGTTGGCGGAGCAGCCGCTACAATCAGCCGAAGAGATGCGCAGGCGCCTTACCGATAAGGCAACCACCGACGACGACTTTCGTGCGGCGCTGATGTCGGATCCTAGGAGCGCCGTCTCCAAGGAGCTCGGGCTTGAGATTCCCGAAGGCCTCGACATCCAAGTGCATGAGAGCGACATGAGCACGGTGCATTTGGCGCTGCCGCCTAGCGCAATGAACGAGGAGCAGCTCGAGGCCATCGCCGCCGGGAGATGCTGCTGCTGAAAAGGCCGGTCGCTCCCCACGCGCCGGCGAAAGTCCGCGCGGAGCGGCTAGACCTCAACAAAGCGAGGCGCTGCTAGCAAGCAGCGCCTCGCTTCTTTTTCGCGCCTTGCATGCGGCATTGCCGCCGCGCGTTATTTTTGTCCGGGTGGCCGACAAGCTAAAGCACAATGCCGAGGGCCTCACCCATCAAGAACGGTCCGGTTAGCGCAAAAAAATTCGGCGAGTGGGTGATCGCCGCCCGCTGGCCGATCATCCTTGCCACGCTGGTCCTAGCGGCGGCGGCGAGCGGCGGAGTGGCGTTCCTGAAGACCTCCACGGATTACCGGATCTACTTCAGCCCGGATAATCCTGAGCTTTTAGCGTTTGAATCGCTGGAGAACACCTACGAGAAGAGCGACAACGTCCTCTTCATGATCGTGCCGGACGATCGCAACGCCGCCTCGGGAAAAGCCCTCAAGGCCACGGTGTGGCTTGTGGAGCGCGCTTGGGGAATGCCGTCGTCCACGCGCGTGGATTCGGTCGCCAACTTTCCGCACACGGAGGCGGACGGCGACGATCTGATCGTGGCCGATCTCGTGGATCCTGACAAACTCGACGATGCCCGCGAGCGCGCCCGAATACGGGCGATCGCGGTGGCCGATCCGCGGCTTGCCGGCAGCCTGATGGCCAAAGACGGCGGCGTGAGCGGCGTTAACGTGACCGTCAAGCTGCCCGATGGCGACAACGCCGCCGAAATCGCCGAGGTGGCCCGATTCGCGCGCAGCCTCGCCGCCGAGGCGGAGGAGCGATTCCCGGGCATCAAGTTCCCCTTGGCGGGAACCGCGATCATCAACCATGCCTTTGCCGAGGCGACGCTGGGCACCACGCGCAACGTTCTGCCTGCGGCCCTGGCGATCATGGCGCTGCTGCTGGGCGTATTGACCCGCGGGGCGGCCGAGGTGGCGGCAACCGGCATCGTGATTATGTTCTCGATGGCAGCATCCATGGGATTGGGCGGCTGGGCCGGCTTGCCGCTTTCAACATCCACCGCCGCAACGCCCACCATTGTGCTGACGGTTGCCGTGGCCAACTGCATGCATTTGCTGGTCACCATGCAGCAGCGCCTCAGCGACGGCGATTCCAAGCGCGCGGCGATCGTCGAATCCGTCCGCGTCAACCTTTATCCGATATTTCTTGCCAGCCTCACCACGGCATTCGGATTCCTGACGATGAATTTCTCCGAAGTGCCTCCGTACCGCCACTTGGGAACAATGGTCGCATTCGGCGCCGGCGTCTCATTCGCGCTCACGGTCACTTTCCTGCCGGCGGCGCTCTCGCTTCTCCCGCTGCGCGCGCGCGGCGCGGGGCGCCTGAGCGACCGGGCGATCACAGCCATCGCGGAATTTTCGATACGGCGCCGGACCGCTCTGCTGTGGGGATCGGTGGCGGTCATCGCGGCGCTGGCGGCGGCCGCGCCGCGCAACGAGTTGAACGACGTGCTCACGCACTTCTTCAGCGAGAGCGTGGAGTTGCGCCGCAACACGGACTTTCTGGACGAGAACTTAAGCGGAAACACGGTGCTTGAGTATTCGCTCGTGTCGTCCGGGCCGGGCAATGTGACCGAACCGGCTTTCTTGGCCGACGTGTCGGCCTTCGCCGATTGGTGCCGCGCCCAGCCGGAAATCCGCCACGTGAGGGCCATCAGCGATACCTTCAAACAGCTGAACATGAACATGCACGGGGACGATCCCGCCGCCTACCGGCTTCCCGCCAGCCGCGAGCTGGCTTCGCAGTACCTGCTTTTATACGAACTCTCGCTGCCCTTCGGGCTGGACCTCAACAACCAGCTCGATGTGGCGAAGTCGGCAACCCGCATGACGGTAACGGCGAAAACGCTTTCCACGCGGGAAACGCTCCAGCTGGACGCGCGCGCCCAATCATGGCTTGCAGACAACGCGCCGAACATCGTCCGCGCCGAAAGTTCCGGGGCGGCGGTGATGTTCGGGCACATCGGCCAGCGCAATATAAGGGGAATGCTGATTGGAACGGCGATCGCGTTTGCGGGCATTTCGATCCTCCTCGTTGCGGCCTTCCGGTCGCTGCGGATCGGCCTTGCCAGCCTAGCGCCGAACTTCGTGCCTGCGCTGATGGGTTTCGGCGTGTGGGGGCTGGCGGTGGGCGAGGTGGGCCTGGCGCTATCGGTCGTTATGGCCATGACGATCGGCATCGTGGTGGACGACACGGTGCATTTCCTCAGCAAGTACCGCCGGGCGCGGCGGGAGCACGGCTATGCGCCGGATGACGCGGTGCGGTACACGTTCAAGAAAGTGGGGAGGGCGCTGCTCACCACCACCGTCATACTGGCGGCCGGTTTTCTAGTGCTGGGCCTGTCCGATTTCCTGCCCACCGGGCAGATGGGGCGACTCACCGCAATCGTGATCGTGTTCGCGCTGCTCGCCGACTTTTTGTTTCTTCCGCCGCTGCTGATGGCGCTGGACCGGGGCGCCGCCGGAACACGGAGTGCCAACAACCGCTAACCGGTATGAACCCGCAGCCGGATCATCCCCCGATGGATCAGGACAGCCAGTCCGACAAGGCCGGAGCCTATTACGAGGAACACACCGAAGGCCTGTACTTAAGGCTGGAACCCCGATCCTATCCACTGGGGACTGTTTGAGCCGGGCGAATGCCCCGCCTACAACGAGAGGCTCGCGGGTTCAAAGGGACTTGCGCGCGGCGGGGCGGCGGGAGCCGCCTTGAACGCTATTTCCACCAGGAGCCCATCAGCATGAAGACGTGGGCGTTGATTTGCTCGAGCCCGTCTTCGGCCATCACCAGTTTGACGTGGTGGAGGCGGCGCAGGAGCACAAAAGGGCCCGACTTTCCGAACAGCATTTGCGCGCCCGACGACCATGCGGCCAGCGCCTGCAATTTCTCGGCAACGACCAAGCCTTCTTCGCGCATGCCGTCGATCAGGGCATCCCAATGCTGTTGGTCCTTGAACCATCCGGCGCTCTCGTAAATCGTATTCTCGGAAAAAATATGCAGATCCAGCGATGGCCCCACGCCTTGCGCGCTTGCCTCAAGGTCCACCCCCATGCGCATGCCGGCCAGCGCGCCGCGTTGCTCAAGCCGCGACAGGATGGCCGCAAGCGCCGAATGCCGGCCGGGCCAGCCGGCGCGTTGCGCGAATTCCGCCGCCTCGCGCGCCTCCCCGAATCCCAGCGCCATCAGCCGGACGCCTCTTCCTCTCGACGGAAAAACGCCCACGGCGGCGATGCGCGTATCCCGCTTGAGCGCCGAGTAAATCCGCCCGACATTCCGCCGCTCGGCGGAATCCCGCTCCCAATCCGCAGCGCGGAGGATAGCGTCGAGCACCAGGCCGAGGCTTTCGGGCCGCCGCTGCCGCGCCCCCCCCCCCGGCAGCGTGCGTTTGATGGGGTACAGGAATAGGCCCGGATCGGGCCGCGGCTCCCGCAGCATCGAATCCATGCGGTAGTCAAGCAGCACCCGGTTGCCCGCAATGCGGCGAAGAGGCGCTTTATCGGGCGCGGTCTCTTTCAGCAGCGAAGCAACAGCGGCGGCGCAGGAGGGCCTCCTCCCGGGTGCGCTTTCATTCTGGAAGAAAGCCGCCGACCGGCTCCCGCCAACCAGCGAAACGGCGAGATCAGCGCCGGGCCGAGGCTCGCGCATCGGAAACCCCATCCACATCGGAAAAGCCGCCAACGAGGCCGGCAAATCAGCCGCCTGCTCCAGCAGTCGCCGCCAGCCTTCGCCGCCGATCAGGGCCGGGGGGAAACACCCCCTGATCCGGGCCAGCAGCGCCCCCAGCGAATCCGCTTCGCGAAGCAGCCCGTCCTCATTGGCGATCCACTCCCGATCAAAGTCCATCGCGTTGCTCAAGCAGCCATAACCGCGCGAGCCTTATCTCCGCCCCTTTCCCGCAGGAGTGTCGGCGGCAGGACAGCCGCCGCCAAGCCCCATGAATGGGTCCGTGCGTCTCCTGCGGGAAAGGGGCGGAGAAAAGGCGGGGGCTCATGCACCCCATCACAGGCCGCAAAGAACACGCAGAAATCAAGGAATCCAGCGGACGGCACGTTAGGCGGGTTGGGTGGTTTTCCGCCAGCCGGACATCATCAGGAAGAAAACATAGCCCTTGACCTGATCGACTTGGTTGCCAGCAATCGTCAATTTAACGTGGTGGATGCCCCTCACCAGCATATACGCGCCGCCCGCGCCGAACACTATGGTGGAACCCGTGGACCAGTTGGCCAGTTCCGAAAGTTTTTCCGAAACGGCGTAGCCCCGGTCCCGGATGCCGTCAATCAAAGCGGTCCAATGCCGTATGTCCTTCAGCCATTCCCGTTCGTGGGCGAAGAAACTCAGCCCCAGCGCGGTGCCCAAGCCGTCGGGGCGAATGTCGAGGTGGGCGCCCAAATAGGCGAACGCTTCGCGCTGCTCGAAAAACGACACGATCGAGCCGATTTCCGAGCACTGGCCGGACCAGCCGGCGCGCTCTAAAAACGCAACCAGATCGTCCGCTTTCCTGAAGCCTGTCACCGCAATCCGCACTCCTCTCTCGCTCCGCCCCGGAAAGCCGCCCACGGCTCTCACGAGAGTATCGGGCTTGAGAGTCCGATACAGCCGCTCAAGCGTCTCGCGCTCGGCGGCGTCGCAGTCCCAGCCGCAGGCGGAAACGACCGCGTCGTACACTGCGGCCAAATGGCCGAACCGTTTTCCATCGCCTGCCACCGCGTCATCGACGGGGTAGAGAAAGATGCCCGGATCCGGGCGCGCATCCGGCTTAGCCGCGTCGATATCGAACTCAAGCAGCATTTTCCGGCCGGCAATGCGGCGGAGCTCGGAATCCTCCCTGTCGGTCTCGTCCAAAAGCCGGGCCAGCGCCGCCGCGGACGCATCGGCGTTCGGCTCCCTGCCTTTTTCCTGGTAGCGCGCCGCCGAGGCGCTGTCGCCAACCAGCGAAACGCCGAAATCCGCCCTCGGCTCCGGGTCGTGCAGCGGAATCTCGAAGCCGAAAGGAAAAGCCGCCATCGTGGCCGGCGTTTCGGCGGCGCGCTCCAGCAGCAGCTCCCATGCCCGCCCATCAATGAGGCGAGGCGAAATATGCGGCCTGAGGCCCGCCAGCAATTGGCCCATGGAACCCGCCTCTTTGAGCAGGTTTTTTTCCGTGGCGGCCCAGTCTTCTTTCATGTTCACAACGCCTAAAGCATATTCCGGCGCGCAGTCAGCCGATCACCGGGGCCGGGTTCAGATCCGCCTCGGCGAGAGGGCTTTCGCGCCACCCCATCGCCACCGGCATTTCGTACAGGCGGCCGGGCGCAAAGCGCTCCCAAAAGTGGCGCATGCCGGGCACGATCACCCGGGCCACCGGCATGCCGATGTCCGGACGGGTCTGGTCCAGCACCATGAATTCCATGCCTTTGCTTTCGACCAGCGCGCGGCATTGCTCCACATCCTCTTTGAGGTCGGCGGTGTCCGGCACCGGATAGTCCCGCTTGCCGCGCGGCTCGGCACCGGCCGAAGGCGCCAAGTAGGAGTGGCTCGCAAGCGTGGCGTTGCGCCACCACCATAAGCATTGCGGGTCATCGACGTTGTAGCCGGCGCCGCCTTTCCCCGAGCCTTGCACCCAGTTGAGGAACTGGTTCATTTCGCACACCGCGCGCAAGGCCGCGATATGGGGGTCGGTGTGCGCTCCCGCCCCGTAGATGATGTCCTCGGCTTTTTTGTCGGTGCGGCGCGACAGCGCCACGAAAGCCGGAATGCCGAGGTCGGCGGTGATGTCCAGCACCCACAATTCGCGGTTCAGCGCCCGGTAGTAGCCGCCGGCCGAAGCGAGGTACGGATCGTCGAAGCTGTCCAAGTCCACGCCGGGCATGCTCAGCCGGTTGTACCACCAGGCGGCGAAGGCATCGCGCTCCACCAGCTCGAAAAAACCCTGAAGGATGGCCTCCTCCAGCGTATTGCCGGCGGCGCAGCCGTTCGAGTCCGCGATGAATTCCGAATGCTCCCCGGATTCATCCGCCGTGCCGTAGTAAAGCAGGGATGTGGGCAAATACTTGTGCCGGCCCTCGGTCATCGACCACACCGGCGACCAGCGGATTTCCGCTTCCGGATCAAGGCGCTCGGGAACCATGTTGTAGGGATGGTCGCCGGCGTTGATTGCCGCCGCGTTGTCCAGCTGGCGATCGCTGAAAAGCTGCACGTTGTTGGGATGGACGGCCTCCTGCTCGCCGGCCTTGGCGAAATCCGCAAAGCTTCTCCGGCGGCGGACCTCATCGCCGTGGAAAGCGCCGCAGTAGCGCTCCAGCGCCTCGCAAAGCGCGCTCGCCTCAGACTGCTGCGGCGTGCTCCCTTTGCCCGCGCTCTTGGTCCGCAGGCTGAGCCGCAGAACGCTCAGCTTCCGGTTCCTAAGCGCGATATTGCTTCCGGCCCAGTGAACGTTCAGCCAGCGGTCGGCCTCTGCGGTGGTGCGCTTAAGCCAGGTGACGACGCCGCCCACAGGGCCGATCAAATGACGGTAGCGGGCGAGGGTCTTTTCGGGGGAAACCGAGCGCAGGCCGCCGCTGTTGCTCACGTTTTTGGGGCTGGCCCGCAGCGTGACGGGAACCGGCGGCCGGTCGGCGCGGTGCAAGGCCTCATCGCCGCACTCGAAACACTGCGGGCGGCGCATGACCGGATGAAGTTCGACCTTCGGCCCCGCCATATCCACGGAGATGGCCTGTTCGTGCATAGGCGCCATTTCCTCAAGAACCAGCCACTTGGCGATTTCGGCGGCGGCCAGGCCGTATATCGCATCAACCACCGCGGGCTCGGCGGCGCCGGGAGTGAAGGCCGCGTCATCGCCGGCGAGATTGCGCAGGAAGTTGTGGATTTCCTGGTGGCCGCGCAGGCGATAGGCTAGGCACGCCCAGCACGGCCCCTGCTCCGCCGGCCGGAAAACCGGTCCGAACAGGGGTTGCAGCCCGTTCGGGCGAACCAGCGTCCACGGCCCGCCGGAAGCGATGCGCTGGCGGTTGAGGGCGCCATGCCTTTCATCAAGGTAGTCGTCGCAAACGACTGCGAGCAGGCTTGAGCGGCCGGCGCCGGTGGCCACGCCCATAGCGTTCAGGCGACTGGCGAAACGCCCGTCATCATCGCCGGCCACCTCCACGCCGGCTTCCGCAAGGCGCTGTTCGGCCCAGCGTGGCGAAGCGCCCAGCGAGCTCCAGAACGCCGCCGCGCCGCGCGCCATGGCGTATTCGCCCGATACCACGTATCCCCTGGCGGCCAGCGATGCAAGCGCCGCCGCCACTTCCGATTCCGGATGCTCGCCAACCAAGGCGGCAACGACATCGCGGCGCGGGCGGCGGCCATCGAGAAGCGGCAGCAAAGCGGAGTGAATCTTTCCGTGGAGCAGGGTGTTGAAAGTTTCCGAAACCAGAAGCGTTTTCCCGGCATCAATGGAATGAAACCCGAAATGCGGCGCCAGCTGCGGCCTCTCAATGGCGCCGCGGTCGGCGGCGGTGACTTTTTTGAGCATCCCGGAGGGCATGGCTTGCGGGCGCGTGGCGGATGCAGCGGGACCTAGCGTGCCGTCCCGGCAACAACTACCATCATTCGCGGCCCTGTTTCCTCCTTGGCTGCGTTGCTCCTTTTTGGGTGCGGGTCCAGCCACACCCAAATGCGGGGCCTGCCGCACCGCGTCGTCGTCGCGCCTTGCCCGGAAGAAAACATGCCTCGCGCCTTATAGCAGTTATTTCCGGGACAGGACACTAGCGGATGCTTTCCGCCGCCGCGCCGGCATTGTCCAGATCGCGGATGCAAGCCGCAGCGTCCGCCGCCGTTTCCTCAACCGTCTCGCCAAGCGCCCCGAAATCATCCAGACCGCAGCCCCGGGCAATGACGGCCTTGGCCTTGGCGCTGACGGTGTCGGTATCAGCGCCGTCCTCCGCCACCAGTCTCAGGATGCCCCGCAGGTTCCGCCACAGGTTCGCCGCTTCCGCCAAGCGCTGCGCGGAAGCGGCGGAAATCCGGTCGCTTTCGCCCGCTTGGCGGAAGATCGAAGCCGCAGCGGGCGCGGCAATGTCCGAGCCGCCGCCAGCATCCTTTAATTGCAGGAACCGCGCGGCGCGCTCGATATCCTTGAGGCCGCCAGGCATGTCCTCGAACCGCGCAAGGCCCGGCTCGACTTCGCCGCCGGCCGGTTCGCGCAACTCAGCGAGCAAAGCGCCGCGCGCCGCGCCATGGGCCAGAATGTCGCGGCGCGCCTCATCGAAGCGCTCGCGCATGCCGGAGCCGCCGGAGTCGAACACGCACCGCGCCCGGGTCAATTCCAGAAGTTCGTCCGCCGAGCCGCCGTTGCGATGACGGGCGAGGAAATCGGCAAGCGAGCGCGCCGGGCGATCCTGCCGCCCGCGAGGAACCGGCGCGAATAGCAGATTCTGGCGCGACAGGACGCGGAGCCCGGCAAGGAAGCGGCGGCATAAAGCCTCGTAGTAGCGGGTGTCGTCGCCCTCGTACAGGAGCAGCACCTCAAGCGCGGCGCCGGGCGCCGCCTCGCCGGAGGCCAGATCGCCCAGCAACGCCGCCGCCACGCCGCCGGAGCGGCTGCGGCGGGGGAAATCCTCCTCCACCGCCGCGAGCACTGCGGCAACGGACGCCTCGGCCACATTGCCCAGCGCCTTGCCCGCCTCGAGCGGCGACAGATTGCCGCGCATCGCATGCACGCAAATCTGGAAGCCCTTATCGTTCGACCCGTTGCGCGCCACCTCCGCCATTTCGCGAGCGCCTTGCACAGGGTGGTCGGCAATCCGCTCCTTCATTTCGACCGCGCCCATCTCGTGGGTCCAATACACGCGCGCCAGGCCGCGGCGGGCGATGGCCTCGAATTCGGCATCCGGCCCAAAGCCGCGCGGCAAATCGATATCGGTGAACTCCCGCCGCTGCAAGCTGTCCAGCAGCTCCGGGCGGCGGTTGATCCATATTCCTAAGCGGGGGGCGGAGGCGAGGATTTCCTCTATCTCCTCGAAAGAATCCGGGCGCGCGGCGAAGGCCGGGCTGTCGTAGGCGCTCCAGTCGTCGATTTGCGGATAGAAGTGCGCCCGCCACTGATCGACCAGCGGGTCCATGGCGCGGAACCAGCGGCGCGGAAACATCACCAGGCTCGATGCCGCCGAGTAGCTGCCCGGAAGTTGCGGCGCCTGTTCCGAACCGCAGTGCTGGAGCAGCGGGTAAAGGCGGCCGGGCGCGGCATGATGGCTGGAATGGCGCTGCACGTTGTAGTACAGCCAATCGGAAAGCTTGTAGGCCGCGCTCCATGAATGGTGCGGCTGGACCCGCTCGAACCGGCCGTTGGGCAGGCGGATGCGCTGCAATCCGTAATGCTGCAAGTAATCCACAACCCTCAATTGGAAAATCGCAACGGCGCAGATGATGGCGAAGATCAGCAATCCCCATGCGCCTCCCATCCAGTACGCCAGAGCGTGCCACGCCAGGGCTTCGAGCACGTAGCGCCAGAAAGGATTGGTGTAATGCCAAACCGGCAGCCGGCGGCGCGCCAGCCGGTCGCGCTCGAAGCGCCAGGAGTCGGTGAGGCTGGCCGCGATCGAGCGTGGCAAGTAGCGCCAGAAGCTCTGGCCCTTGGGCGCCGACATGGGGTCTTTGGGGGTGCAAACGTGGGCATGGTGAACATAGATGTGCTCGGTGCATTCCTGCGGAAAGGAAACGGATGCTTGGAGGAATTCGCCCACGCGCCGCTCCCAAGCGGGCCGCCGGTGGATTAAATCGTGACCGGCATTGAGCGCCAGCCGCGCCACGTTGCCCAGCACCACGGCCAGCAGCAGGGCCTCCCATGCCGCCAGATGGCCGGAAACGAGAATTTGCCAAAGCGCGAACACCAGCGCCGCCACGTAAAGCGCCGCCCAAACCCATGTGAACAGCTTGTACCAGAACAACTCGCTCTCGAGCGGCTGCTTCGGGTCCATATTGCGCTCCTCGATGCCCGACGCGGTGTCGAGAGTGTCCGTGAGCAGGAAGAAAACCGCAGGCGCCGCAATCCACCAGCCGCCGTAGAGAACTGCGGCAACCACCAAGGGAAGAACCGCCAAAGGCAGGCAATAGCCGAGAGCGTTGCCGAGCGACGGCTTGATGAACGGCTCTCTTGCGCGGGCATCGGCGCGGGCGCCCGCTGCTTCATGCCTGTTCCCCATGTTCATTTCGGGAATGATATGGCAAAGCGCCGAAACTGGTTTAGGTTCGAAAACCCTGCCCGGAAATCCTCGCGAATGCGCCTAAATGCTTATGCGGATACGGAAGCGAGGCAGGCCGGCGCTTCGCTGCGTCATTCCCCTTGTCCGCGCCTCCCGATGCGGCTTTCGCACGCCGCGCCGCTCATTCGTGCGAATCAAACCGCAGCGGTTTCCGCGCCCGGCATTCCCGGCCAAGCACACTGAAAACTGCCTCGCGGCAGGCGAAGAAATCCGCCAACACGGTTTGCGACCGAATCGGACCGGAGGCGGGGCCGGCGGGGTTTGCCGCAGTCAGGAGGTCTGACAAAAAGGAATGTCGGCATAATACGGATTGCTGCAATCGATCATTGCATAATCAGAATTTTCATTAAGGCCCGCGCCGAGGCCGCTCGCCGTGGCGCCAACAGACAGGACCCGGATGGAGGGCTTGCGCCAGACCCGTTTCGCAGAAGAGTGATCTAGCCCCCCCCCCCCCGATTCGGATTTGGGCTCGACCGGGTGCGCCAAGCCTTCCGACGGAGATTCAAAATGTGCTTTGGCCATCAGCTTGCTCCTGCTTTTCAACGATATGAAGGAGTCCGATACTAACAGAAATGCGCGCGCGGCCCGCAGGCACTATTAGCAAAAATGCGCGGGCGCAGCTTACGATTGCAATATGAAGAGCAGGAAACACCGATGACCGAAGGCGCCGGGAAGCCCCCCGCGCCGAAAGTGGTGGTGGTAGGCGCGGGATTGGCGGGCATGGCGGCCGCCCATGCGCTGCGCAAGCGCGGCTGCGATGTGGCCGTGCTGGAAGCGGCGCCGTATCCCGGAGGGCGGATCCTCGGGCGGAAAACGGACGGCTTCCGTATCGACATGGGCGCCAATCTCTTTTTTGAAACCTACGGCGCCGTGAGGGAATTGGCCGAAGAGCTCGGCGTTGCGCTTAGGCGAACCCGGCTCCCGATCCACAGCGGGCTGTACCGCAACGGCAAGTTTCACGCCCTGCATGGCGGCGATCGGCTGGCCGACCAGTGGAAAACCGCCCGTTCGCTTTTGTCGTTCCGGCTGCTGTCGCCCAAAGGCGCATGGCAGGCGCTCAAGTTCACCAGGATGCTCAAGGCCCGCAGCGGGGATTGGAGCTTCGACGATCATTCGCGGATGCTGGACTTGGACACTTCGGAAAGCGCCGCCGAGTTTTTCGCGGCGCGCCTTGGGGCCGAATCGCTTGAATGGTTCTTCGGCCCCGGGCTGAGCGGCTACACGTTCGCCCATCCCGAACAGATCGGCAAGGCGTACGCGATGGCGGCCACCTGGGAGTTCGGCGCGAATGGCGTCGCCTGGCCGCTCATCCCCCAAGGAGGCGTGGGCGTATTCGCGGATGCTTTGGCGCGCGCCTGCGGCGACAGCATCAAGCTGTCCGCGCCCGTGCGGCGCATCGTGCTTGAGGATGGCGCCGTAAACGGAGTGGTTGCGGAGGAAGGCTGGGTGAAAGCCGATGCGGTCATTTGCGCCACCACCGCCACTACCGCCCTCAAAATCATGCCCGGCCTGCCGCCGGACATCGCCGATGCTTTGCGGAAAGTGACCTATTCCAAGTGCTTGCGGGTGTTTTTCGGCGTTGATTCCAGCCCGTTTCCCCCGCACTGGTACGCAGTGGCCTTCCCGCGTCCCACGGGCGCGCTCATCGCCGGAATGAGCCATCTGACGGCGCTGACGCCGGAAGCGGCGCCCGAGGGCAAAGCCCTGATCGACGCGCTCGCCATAGGGGAGCGGGCCGAGGAACTCATGGCGTTGAGCGTCGAACAGGCAGCGGGGCGGGTTCTTGCGGAAATTCGCCAGTACCTCCCGGCAATGCCCGCGCAGCCGCTTTTCAGCTGCGTGCATGGCTGGGACGAGGCCGCCTGCCCGGCGCCCGGCGGCATGATGAAGGCGCTGCACGAAATGCGCCGGCGAAGCCTCGGCAGCGTTGAGGGCCTGTTTCTTGCCGGCGAGTACATGGCGGTGCCTTCCGCCAATGGCGCGCTGCGAAGCGGGATGGCAGCCGCCGCCGATTGCGCCTCGTTTCTTGCAGGGCCGGCCGGGCAGCGGGGGCGGGCAGGCCGTTGAAGGAAAATCAGACTCCGCAGCAGCAAAGGCCGCCGGATATCGCTTCGAGATCCTCTTCGTCCAGAGTGGGGCCGGGCGGCAAATCCAGATGGACCGTGCGCATGTCGCTGTCATGCACTTGGATATTGATATGGTCGGGAATGTAGATGCCGAATTCCTGATGGATGACATCCTTGGGATTGGCTATGAGCTGCCTGCGAAAATCGCTGTCCAAAAATGCCTTTTCGGTCAGCTGCCGCCGCATTTCATCGGTCGATAGCATTGGTTCTCCTCCCGCCCCGCAGGGATTAAATCCGAATTCGCGCCAGTGCAGGCTCATTCTATCAGCCATTCCCTGCGCTGCGCGGACACCTGTACGGGTTCACGACATAAGGAACTGTTCATGCGCGCCATCGTAGGCGGGGCAGAAGCAGAAGTTCGGGTTGTCCGGCAAGGTCCTGGGCGGTCATGGGAAATATCCGTGGCTGTATTGGGAAAGGCCGGAGGCAGGTGTCAGGGCTTGTTCGTATAATCCGGGCAAAGCCCCCGTCGGAAACCGGTCGCAAACGATGTTTAACAATCCATTTCGCGAGGAAGCTGCCGATGCTAGGAATAAGCGCCAGGAGCTCGATCATCTTTTGAGGGTGACCGCGCCGCACGAGCGCGTCATCGTGGCTTGCATAGGCGTGGTGCTGCTGGCCGTCGCGGGCTGGATGCTTTTCGGCAGCGTCGAACGCAGCCTGACGCTGGACGGATTGCTGGTTGCGCCGGGCGAGCGCTACGACATCGTCGCCAGGGAGCAGGGCCATCTGCTGGAAATCCTGGTCGCCGCAGGCGAGCGGGTCGAGGCCGGAGAAACGGTGGCGCGGCAAACCGTGCCCGAACTGGACCGCGAAATAATGATCCTGCGCGACCGGATGGACCTGCTGAGCACGCAGGCGGCTAAAACCGGCGGCGCCGGCGCGGAAACCTCGCTGCTGGAGGATATCCGCGTGGCCTTGCTGCGGATGGAGGCGCAAAAATCCGCAGCGCAATCCATTGTCAGCCAAGCAGGCGGCGAAATCGTAGCGTGGCGGCGCGCGGCGGGAGAATTTTTGCAATCCGGCGCCGCCATCGCGCAAATCCTCGACACCCACGGGAAAACGCCACGAGCGGTGCTGCGGGTGGAGGAAACCGCGGCAAGGCGGGTGCAACCCGGAATGGCAGCCGAAATACAGTTCGCCCTGCCCGATGGCGGGCGGCGGCAAGTGCGGGGCCAAGTGGCGGCCGTGGACTTGGGGCCGCTGCCCGACTGGCTGGCGGCGCTGCCTCCGGCCAGCCGGAACTCCCTGTCCCGCATCGATCTTGATGTTGAGGAAGCTAGCGGCCTAACGGCACCCGACGGCATGCCCTGCCGCGTGCGAATAAGGCTTGGACGGCAGTCGCCGATCGCGCTATTTGGGCGGATGTCGTGAATTTCCGCCAAAAGCCATCGCTTTCACATCCCCCTCCCTGAAAAATTTTGATATCAAGCAGCAAGCAGTCCGCGCGAAGAAAAAAACGGCGAGTGAAAACGCCACTGCTGCTGCAGATGCATGCCACGGAATGCGGCGCGGCCTGCTTGGGCAGCATTCTCGCTTTCTTTGGCCGCTGGGTTCCGCTGACGGAGCTTCGGGGCCGGTGCGAAATCAGCCGGGACGGCTCCACCGCAGCCGGCATCGCGCGCGCCGCCCGGCACTACGGGATCGAATCCCAGGGCCGAAACGTGCAGCTGCGCCATCTCAGCAATCTCCCGCTGCCGATTGTTCTTTTCTGGCAGTTCAACCATTTCCTGATCCTGGAGGGTTTTGACGGGAGCCACTACTATCTCAATGATCCCGCCACGGGCCGGAGAAAGCTTTCCAAGGAGGAATTCGGCAAAGGATTCACGGGCATTGCGCTCACATTCAAGCCCGGCCCGGATTTCCGGCCCGGCGGCATCCGTCCCAGCATCGCGCAACGTTTCCCCGCGTGGATTCGCGGCAACGGGCAAGGCCTCGCTTACGCGGTCGCTTGCGGCTTGATGCTGGCCTTGCTGGCGCTTGTCGGCGCCGGAGCGCTCGCCGTGATGGTGGACCAGGCGCTGGGCGCAAACCAGCCCTGGGGCGTGCTGATGGCCTTGGTCCTGTCCGCGACCGCGGCGCTGGCGTATGGGCTAACCCTGCTTAAGCACCGCATATTGCGCCGCCTCGCAGTGCGGATTTCGACCATCGCCGGCGATCATTGCGTTGCCCGGCTGCTGCGCCTGCCGATCGCATTCTTCAGCCAGCGGCTGGTGGGCGACCTGATCGCGCGCATTCTTTCGATCGACCGGATCGCCAAAGGCGTGGCGGAGCATTTCCTCGGGCTTCTGATCGAAATAGCCATGAGCCTCCTGTTCCTCGCCGCCATGCTCTGGCGGGACGCTTCGCTGGCGCTCATCGTTGTGGCCCTAGCCGCAATGAACGCCGCCACGGCGCGGATCATCGCCCGCGCCCGCGTGGACGAGAGCCACGCCGTGCGGCGCGAAAAAGGCTTGCTGATGGGCGTTGGAACGCAGATGCTGAACCAGAACCAGCACCTGCGGACGATGGCTGCCGACGATCGCTCCTTCGCACGCTGGGGCGGCCATCAGGCCCGCGAACTGGCGGCGCGGCAGCGGTTCGTTGAACTCAGCCACGTCAACTCGGTGATGCCTTACCTGTTCACGGCGCTGGGCCATGCCGCGGTTGTAGCGATTGGCGGAGCACGGGTCATTGAGGGCGAACTGACGCTGGGCGCGCTAGCGGGCTTCTACCTCCTTGCCGGAATGTTCCTCGCGCCCGTGGGACGCTTCGCGGGGTTCGCGGATGAGCAGCAGGCGCTGGAAACCAGCATGCAGCGCCTTGACGACATCACAAACACCCCCATGGACTCCAGCTGGGCGCGGCGGCGCGCATCGACGGGAATCGCCACGTTGAACGGGAGGCTGCGCCTGGCGGGCGCAATGGAGCTTCGCAAAGTCACCTTCGGATACAACCCGGCGCGACCGCCGCTCATCAAGGATTTCAGCCTCGAAATCAAGGCCGGGCAGCGGGTCGCCATTGTGGGGCCCAGCGGCTCGTGCAAATCGACCATAGCGCGCCTGGTGGCCGGCCTCTACCAGCCCTGGTCCGGCGAGATCCTGTTCGACGGGCACGCCCGGGAGGAGATTCCCGAGCAGGTTCTTTCGCGCTCGCTGTCCGTGATCGATCAGCATGTGGTGCTGTTTCCGGGAACCGTGCGCGACAACATCACGCTATGGAGCGCCGCCGTCCCGGATAGCGACCTGATGGCGGCGGCGCGGGATGCCTGCATCCATGACGAGATTCTGGCGAGGCCGCTGGGCTACGCAACCCCGGTGGAGGAGGACGGAGCGAATTTCAGCGGCGGGGAGCGCCAGAGAATGGAAATCGCCCGGGCCTTGGCCGGGAAACCGACCGTGCTGATTATGGACGAGGCCACCAGCGCCTTGGACGCGGCCACCGAGGAGTCGGTGGACCACGCCTTGAGGCGGCGGGGCATGACGTGCCTGCTAGTGGCCCACCGGCTGAGCACGATCCGGGATTGCGACGAGATTATCGTGATGGACAAGGGCGCGGAGGCGCAGCGCGGAACCCACGAGGAGCTGATGCGGGACAAGGAAGGCATCTACTCCCGGCTGGTCCGCAGCGACTGATGATGAACGGCCCGCCGCAAAGCGTTCTAGCCCGTTTCGCATCCGACAAGGGCGCGCCGGAGCGCTGCTCCGGCAACCGGCCTCTGGATATGGGGAATCCCGAAGCGGCCTGGTATGTCGAACAGGGCGCAGTGGATCTGTTTTTTGTCGAACTGAAGGACGGGATGCAGCAATCGGCGCCGCAGCATCTGCTGCGCGCTGAAACCGGCCGGCTTTTGCCGGGCATCGCCAAGCAGACCCAGGACACGACCTTGGCGCTGATCGCCAAGGGGCTGCCCGGAACGGTATTGCGCCGCTTGCCCGCGGAAGCCTTGGGCGCTGTTCCGCATCGCGAAATAGCGGAGCATATCGACGCTTGGCTTTTAGACCTGTCCGCCGCGCTTTCCGGGGACATCGAATACCGGCCGCGCTTCGATACGCTGATCGAGCGCGGCCAAAACCTTGAAGTGCCGGAAGGCGCGCATTCCGTGCGGCGCGGCGTGGTTTGGGTGGCGGGCATGGCGCGGGGGGCGGGGCTGCACCTAGGCCTGATTGATCCCGCCGAAGGGAAACCGGGCGCCGGAAGCGCCCTTGCGCTTACGCCTTCGAGCTGGCTGATCCTTACCAAGCCTTCAAGGCTTTCGGCGTTTTCCTCGGAATCGCTGGCCGAGCAAGGCCGCTTGATGCCCGCCTTGGCGAGCTTCCACGCGCTGGCGTGTTCGCTGGCGCGCCTCAATCGCAGCATCGCAGTGATCGACGAAGTGAATGTGGAAAGGGAAAAAGCGAGCGGGCGGCGCGGCGAGGAGGAGGAATCGCGGCGCAAGCTGTTCAATCCCTACGACTTGCTGCGGCGGGACGGCGAACAGGCCGCGGGCGATGCGATGCGCGGGGTGTTGCGGCTTGTCGGGCGGCACGAGGACATTGAATTCAAGTGGCCCGAAAAAACGCCAACATCCGATCCGGATGCTTTTATGCGCGAGCTTTTGGACGCTTCCGGCGCGCGCGGCCGGCAGGTGCGGCTGGACCACGAGCAGAAATGGTGGATCGGCGACAGCGGCGCCATGCTGGCTTTCCGCAAACAGGACGCGCGCCCTGTGGCACTGCTGCCCGGCGCGCTGGGACGCTATCGCGAAATCGATCCGGCCAGCGGAAAAAGCCGACGGATCACGGCGAAGCGGGCCGGTTCGCTGGAATCGCAGGCTTGGGCATTCTACAAGCCATTAGACGTTGAAAGCGGGGCCACCCGGGCGCTGCTTGCATTGATGAAGCGCGGGCTTGCGGGCAATTTGGCGCGTTTCATCGGGGTGGGGCTGCTCGGCGGCCTGACCATGCTGCTGCCTGCCGTCGTGTTGGGGTTCCTGGCCGACAGCGTGATTCCTTCCGGGGAAAAAAGCCTTCTGTACTCCGCCGCCGCCGCGCTGGTTGCCGCGGCAGTGGTGGGCATTCTGCTGCACATTCTCCAGGGAATGTCGCTGATGCGGCTGGAAGGGCGCGCCGCGTCGCGCATCGAAGCCGCTTTCTGGGACCGTCTGCTGCGCCTGCCTGCGAGCTTCCTCAAGCGCTATCCCGCAGGCGACCTTGCCCTGCGAAGCATGACCTTCCAGAACCTCCGCGACACGGTTCAGGGCGTTGTGGCCAACGCCGTGTTCTCGATCCTGTTTCTGTCGCCCGCGCTGGCGCTGATCTTTTTCTACAATTCGGCGCTGGGCGCGGGCGCGGCGGCCTTCGGCCTTCTTTCCCTAACCGCAACGGTCGCCTTGGGCCTACGGCAAGTGAAGCCGCAGGCCCGGCTGATCGGCACCGTCCGCAATCTGGCGGGGCGGCTTTTCCAGCTGATCGGCGGCATTTCCAAATTGCGGATGGACGGCGCGGAAGCCTCGGCCTTTGCGGTGTGGGCCGACAGCTACCGCGAACACAAGAGGGCCGAATGGCAACTCGGCGCCATTGAGGGGCACCAGCATGCGCTGGCTGCGGCGCTCCCGCCGCTGGCTGCGGCGCTTCTTTTTTTGATGACCGCGATTGCGGACAGCAAAGAAATCACGGTGGGCGAATTTCTGATCATCTACACGTTGCTGATGCTGTTCCAAGGGGCCGTGGCCCGGCTGGGAGAGGCCTTCGGCGCGATTGCCGCCATAGCGCCGGCGATCAAGCAGATCAAGCCCTTTCTCGAGGAGCCGCCGGAGCCGGGCGCAGAGGGCGAGGCGGTTGAGCACCTCAGCGGGGAAATCCTCTTCGACCACGTCAGTTTTCGTTACGATCCCAGCGGCCCGCTGGTGCTTGACGACGTATCGATTCGGGTGCGGCCGGGCGAATTCGTGGCGATTGCGGGCGAATCGGGGTGCGGCAAAAGCACCTTGTTCAAACTGGCGCTCGGTTTGCTACAGCCTTCCTCGGGGGCCGTTTGCTACGACAGGCGCGATATCAGGCGCCTCAATATCAAGCAATTGCGCCGGCACATCGCTGCGGTTCCGCAGGAGGTCCGGCTCGGCCCGGACGATATCCGCGACAACATCTTGGGGGATTACCAGGAGATGTCCGCAAAGGACATGTGGGAGGCCGCCAAGTCCGCATCCGTGCATCGTGAAATCTCCAAAATGCCCATGGGAATGCTGACCTGCCTGGGCAGCGGAGGGGATGGCGGCAGCATGCTGTCCGGCGGCGAGTCCCAGCGCATCATGATTGCATCCTCCATGGCCCGCAAAGCGCGCGTCCTTTTGCTCGACGAGGCGACGAACTGGCTGGACAACGAGAATCAGGCCGTGGTGATGCGGAGCATAGCGGGGTTCACTTGCACCCGCATCGTCATCGCCCACCGGCTCTCGACCTTGCAGGAGGCGGACCGGATCCTGGTGATGCGGTCGGGGAGGATCGTCGAGGAAGGCTCCTTCGCCGAGCTCACAGCTGCCGAAGGCATCTTCCAGGACTTGGTGCGCCGCCAGATGGCCTAACCGGCCAATCCAATGCCGCCCGCTGCGCGCAATGGTGGTGCCGGGGCAATGCCTGGGGCCGATCTCCTGGTTTTGGGAGCGCCGGCCCCTCGGCCTTTGCATTTCCCTGTTTGCGCGGTTTTGGGAGTGCCGGCCCTCCGGCCTTTGCGTTTCCCTGTTTGCGCGGAGACGCATAAACCCATCCATGGGGCTCGGCGGCGGCTGTCCTGCCGCCGACGCTCCGCGCAAACAGGGAAACGCAAAGGCCTTTAGCCTGCGGGCTTGAATCGCTGGGAAACGTAAACCCGCACGCAGCCATAGCTTTTCCTTGCTCCTTCCTTCCGGGAGTATCGGAGGCAGGATGCCGAAGCAAGCTACAGGGATGTATTTATGCGTCTCCCGGAAGGAAGGAGCAAGGAAAAGCGGAATCGAAGCGACAAGGCCGCCCCGCCAGCACCACGAGAGTATCGGAGGATGTGCGCGCCAACGGTTTGGCGCGCAGATCCAAGCACGCTAAAGCATGTCGAGGGTCAAGCCGGCGTAGAGGAAGAAGCCCAACAGCGCATTGTTGTTGAATGCCCGAAAACAGCGCATTCGATCCCGGCCCCGAATCAGCCAGACCTGCCAGCCCGCGCATGCCGCCGCCCCGGCCCAGCCGGCGAAATACAGCGCGCCCAAGCCCAGCAACAGCCCTAAGGCCAGCATGCCGGCCAGATACGCGGCAAGGCCGGCCGCGACAAAAGCAATGTCGCGCCCGCCCAGAAGGATAGCCGTGGAAGGCACGCCGATTTTCTCGTCGTCGTCGCGATCGACCATGGCATACAGCGTGTCGTAAATGACCACCCACAGGTAGGTGAGCGGCCACAGCATCCACAGGGAAACATCCCCGAAATCCGACAAGGCGCCGTAGGCCATGGGCACGCCCCATGAAAACGCCACGCCCAGCACCAGCTGCGGCGCCGAGACCAAGCGTTTTGCGAAAGGGTAGAACGCGGCCGCGGCGGCGCCCAGCACCGCAAGCCCGATCACAACAGGCGACAGCGTGAACACCAGCAAGGCGGCGGTCGCCGTCAGGGCCGCAGCCACCGCCAGGGCCTCGGCCGGCTTGATTTCACCCGCTGCCAGCGGCCGGTCGCGGGTGCGCTTGACCCGCGCATCCACGCGGCGGTCGGCGAAATCGTTGAGCGCGCAGCCCGCCGAGCGCATGAGGAAGGTTCCCGCCACGAAAACAAGCAGCAGATTGCCCGGCGGAACACCATCCGAGGCCAGCCATATTGCGAACAGCGTGGGCCACAACAGCAGCAGTGTTCCTGTTGGGCGGTCCAAGCGGATCAGCCGCCCGTACGCACGGGCGCGGGCCTTGAGCGCCGCTTGCGCCTTGCCAAATTGTTCGTTCACTTCGTGCCCAAATTCAACCCGGATATTGCACCAAGGGGTTGCGGAAGCCGCGCAGGTTTTTGTCCGCGCACGGCACCATAATGCCCATCGGAACGCTGGCCGCGCAAGCCCGCCCGCGCGCGGCGGATTGCGAAATCCGCCGCTTTGGTGTAGAAAGGCTGCCCGACTATGCGGGCGCGCGCCAGAACACTCTCCCTGCTCCCGGCGCTCGCGCTCACCCTCGCTTTCGCCGCCTCGGCAGACACCGGAGGACTGCCGGTTCCCGAAGGCATGCGCGCCGAGATCGATTTCTGGAAACAGGTTTTCGGAGAAGTCAGCGGGGATGCCGCCCTGGTTCACGACAACCTTTACGCAGGCGTGGCGTACGGGAAAGTTTCATTAAAGAATCTTTCTCCGCGCGGGCGGCGCGATGCCATCCGCAAGACTGCGCGCGACTACCGCGATGTCCTGAACCGCTTGGCGGACAATCGTCCGGCGAAGCTGAGCGAACTTGAGCAGCGGGTGCTTGATGCCTGGGGCCCCAATCCTTCGCGCGCAACCCTGAGGGCCGCCGCCGGACGGATCCGCGTGCAGCAGGGAATGGCGGAACGCTTCAAGGAGGGCCTCGTGCGCTCTGGGCGCTGGCGGGAGCACATCCTCGCGACCTTGCGCGAACATGGCGTTCCCGAAGGCGTGGTGGCTCTGCCGCATGTGGAGTCCTCGTTCAATCCGAGGGCCCGCTCCTCGGCGGCGGCGCTCGGAATGTGGCAATTCACGCGCTCCACCGGGCATCGTTTCATGCGCATCGACAACGTCATGGACGAACGGCTGGACCCATGGCGCGCTTCCACGGCGGCGGCGCAGTTGCTGGCCTACAACCACAGCCTTCTTGACAGCTGGCCGCTCGCCATTACCGCCTACAACCAAGGCGTGGGCGCCATGCTGCGGGCCGTCAGGCAGTTGGGCACGCGGGACATCGAAACCGTTGTGCGGCGCTACAAGGGGCGAACCTTCAAGTTTGCGGGCCGCAACTTCTATGTGGAACTGATCGCGGTGGCGGAAATTGAGAATGACGCGGAACGCTACTTCGGACCGCTCACGCTGGATCCGCCCATCCGCTACGTGATGCTGGACATGCCGGACTATCTGCGAATGGACACGCTTGCCGATGCCTTAGGCGTGTCGGCGGGGACCCTGGCGGAGCTCAACCCCGGCTTTCGGGCAAACGTGCTGAGCAGCTCCCGCTACGTGCCCCGGAACTACACCTTGAGGGCGCCGCCCACAGATAACGCGCAGGCGCTCATCGCGGGCATAGAGGACGATCTCAGGTTTGCAAGCCAGATTCGGGATCGCGAGTACATCATTCAGCGCGGAGACACGCTGTCGCTGATCGCGCAGCGCTACGGGACCACCGTGTCCAGAATCATGCAGACCAATAATCTGCGCAACAGGAACCGCATCCGCGCGGGGCAATCGCTGGAGATTCCGGGGCTGGCCCCCGCCGCCGCCCAGCCCATAGAAGAGGGCGCCGCCACTTACCGCGTGCGGCGCGGCGACACCATCGCCGTCATCGCCCAGCGGGCCCGCTTGTCCGAGGCTGAATTGCTGGCGCTGAACGACATCCCTAACAAGAACCGGATTTACATTGGCCAGGAACTGAAGCTCAAGGCTGGCCATCTGCCCATTCCCGAACCGCCCGTCGCCGGGCCGGGGCCGCAATCGCTTGCGGCGGCCGCTGAAACCGGCGGCAGCGACGAGGCCAACGACGGGATCGAGGAGGAAGCCGTGCCGGCGCTCGAAGCGGCGGTGGAGCCGGCGCCCACCGGACCGTCGTACGGCGTGGTGAGCTTGGTGGACCCGAATGACTACTCGGTTATGAGCGGCGGCCTAGTCGAAGTGCAGGCCGCCGAAACGCTAGGGCATTACGCGGACTGGCTGGAAATCCGAACTCAGCGGCTGCGGAATCTGAACGGCCTGCGATTCGGGCGCCCGGTGGGCGTGGGCAAGCGGCTGCGGCTGGATTTCAGCCGGATCAGCGCGCAAACCTTCACCGAGCGCCGGGTGGCGTTTCATTACGCGCTGCAAGAGGCGTTTTTCTCCGACTACCACGTGGTGGGCGTCACCGAATACAAGGTTCGCCGGGGTGATTCCGTATGGCAACTCATGCGCCGCAACGATATTCCCATGTGGCTGCTGCGCCAATACAACCCCGGCCTCGATCCCGACAGCCTGCAGGTGGGCGCAGCACTGCTGTTTCCGAAGCTCCAGGCTAAAGATTCCGCCGCCGTTTCCTGAGCCATGACCCGCCAGCGGCTGGCTGCCACAACCCTGCGGCTGCTGTGCGGCTTTGCTCTTGCCGCCGCCCTCCCCTTGGCGGCCGCGGCGGCGCAGGAGACCCTGCCCGCTATCGACTCGATCACGGTTGATAAATCGCTTCGCCGGCTATATCTCATCAAAGATGAAAAAACCGTGCGTTCCTATGAGATTGCGCTCGGGCTGTCGCCCAAGGGCCATAAGCGGCGCGAAGGCGACTACCGCACCCCCGAGGGCAGCTATCGCATTTCGGCCCGAAAGCCGGATTCGAGCTACATGCTGGCCTTGCAGATCTCCTATCCCAACGCAGCCGACCGGGCGCGGGCGACCGAGGCCGGTGTCCCTCCCGGCGGCCTCATCATGATTCACGGGCGCCCCATTCGTCCGGGCCGCGACCGCGACCGCAACTACTATTCATCGCGGGACTGGACCGACGGCTGCATCGCGGTCAGCAATTCCGCCATGCTGGAAATCTGGATGATGACGCCCATCGGAACCCCCATCAC
>JAPYNE010000064.1 GCA_028285945.1 Candidatus Foliamicus numerosus
CCAAGGCGATCCGAGAAAGCGATCGATGCCTACCTGCGCGAAGCGGAAAAGGAACAGCAGCAACCCGAGGCCGCCTTTGAGCTGGCTGCTTATTTCAGATCTTGCGGAGATTGGCGGCGCGCTTTGCGGATCCATGAGTCCCTTGCGGCCAGGGCCGACCTTGCGGTGGATGCCAGAGCCAGGGCCGAGCTCGAGATCGGCGACGACTATCGCTCCGCAGGAATGCTGGACCGGGCCGAGGAGGCCTATGCCAGAACGGCCGAGCACGCCCCTCTCCGGCTCAAGGCTTTGCGCCGCAGGCTGGGCGTGTGCGAGCAACTGCGGGACTGGGAGCAGGCCGTGCGGATAACGGCGCAGTTGGATCGCGAAGAACCGGAGGCGGCGAGCAGTCTGCGCTGTCACTACGTATGCCAGCTTGCTTGGGAGCGGGCGCAGTCGGGGGATTTAAGGCGGGCGCGGAAGTTGTGGAAACGGGCGGCGCGGGAGAGCAAGGCTTGCCCGCGTCCTGCCGTGGACCGGGCGCTTATGGGCGATGAGCCGTTGGGCAGGCGGTTGGCAGCGGCGGCCAGCCATCCCGAGTTCGCCGAACTCATATTGGCGGGTTTGGGCGAAGACGGCGACCCTGAATCCGGCGCGCTTGACCGCGAGCTTTCCACGCTGCTGCGGGAGGCTCCCGCAATCGGGCAGCGGCTGGCGACGGCGCTGCTCATGGCGCCCGGCCTCCTATGCCGCAGCTCGGCGGCCTGCCTGTTCAGTGCCTTGCATGAGTCCTATCCAGCCTATGCCAGGACCTACGCGGCGGGCTCTCCCTCGGCGTTTGTTTTGCGCTCGCTGAACGACCTTCGCGATGAGTTGCACAAAGTGGCGGGCGGCCTGCCGCGCTGGGTTTGCTCCGCTTGCGGCCATGAGGACGAAGCGCACTCGTGGCGGTGCGTGGAATGCGGAGCCTGGGAGACGGCGCATTTAATGTCGCCATTCGCAGCCCAAAGATAGCGGGAGGCCATTCGTCGCGAAACGCGCCGTTTTTCCGCCTTCCTTCCCGCTTCCCTCTGAACCAGACTGCCTGCTCATATCCGCGCCGCATTGGGGCGGAACCCAGACATACAAGGAGAGCCAAGGATGAATAGATGGATAGCAGCGGTGATCGTGGCCCTGGCCCCCTGCCTGCTTTTCGCGGGGCCGGTTAACGTCAACCAGGCCGATGCGGACACGATCGCCCGCGAATTGCAGGGAATAGGACCGGTCAAGGCTAAAGCTATCGTGGATTATCGCGAAAGCAATGGGCCTTTCGAGTCCGTGGAAGATCTTCTAAAGGTTAAAGGAATTGGGCCTAAAGTGCTGGAAGATAACAAGAAAAATATACTGCTTGACGATAAGAAAAGTGAGTCTTCCGAGCCATAAACCGGCTCCCGGCCTTTGCTGCCTTGCGGCTTGAACCGTACACCCCCTCCCTTAAATGGGCTTGCGGCAGGTTGATCCTGCCGCTTTTTTTGAGGGGCCATGAGGAACTCGGAAAAGGGAGCGTTCGGCCCTCTCCGCGGCATTCAGCGCCTCGCCGGGGATCGGATGCGCGCGCTGCAAGAATCCCGCTACGAAATTTCCCCGCTTTTGATATGCAGATCGCGCTGCGGGTAGGGAATCTCGATTCCGTGCGCCTGGTACAGCCGCCAAGCCTCCAGAATAACGGCGCTCTTGATGTTTGAAACACCGCTGTCGGCATCCTGGATCCAGAATCGGATCTCCAGATCGATGGCCGATTCGCCGAAGCCTTTCACCAGGCAGCGCGGCTCGGGTTCTTTCAGCACCCGCGGCTGGCTTTGGGCCGCTTCCACCCCCAAGCGTATGGCAAGCTCCAGGTCGGTGTTGTAATGCACGCCGATCGGGATCCGCAGGCGGGTGTTGGCGTCCGTATGCGTCCAGTTGGATACGGGTTCCGTAATCATGGTTTCGTTCGGTATCAGGTGCTCGATCCCGTCGCGGGTGATGATCGACACGTAGCGGGCGCCGAGCCTGTTGACCCAGCCGTAGGTGTTCTCCACGGTGATGACGTCGCCGGGCTTGATCGACTTGTCCAGCAGCAGGATCAGCCCGCTGATGAGGTTGGAGAATACTTTCTGCAACCCGAAGCCGATTCCGAAGCCCACCGCGCCGCCGACCACCGCCAGCGCCGTGAGGTCGATGCCCACCGAGCCGATGGTGATGAGGAAGGCGAATACGAACAGCGCGATGCGCAGCGTCTTGTTGAGCAGAACCCGGCCTGCGGGCGTGACCCAATCGGCATCCCGCAGCCGCCGCTCCGTGAGCCGGGAGGCGAAGGCCGCGAGGCTCAGCAGCGCCGCTAAGAGCATGGCGGTGGCCAGCACTTGGTACACGCTCAAGCTGAATTGGCCCAGCGTGAGCGTGAATTGCGGCCCGTTGAGTATCTCGATCGTGGGGCCTAGCAGGTCCCAGATGCTGAGCACGGCCATTCCATAGGCGATGACCGCCGTGACGCGCGAAAGCATGGGGTTGCGGATTGCCCGGGACACCAGCCGCACCACAACCCAGGCCACCAGCAGGCTGGCGAGGATTTCCAGCAGCCAGGTGTCTTGCTGCGCCGCGGCATACAGGCCCAGCAGCAGGCTCAGGAACGCCAGCCAGGTGAGCGGCCAGATCAGCGGCTCCAGGATCCGCCGCGCGTTTTCCCAGCGCGGCCGGGTTTCGCACCAGGCCGCGATTGCAGGGTGCATGCGGCGGCTGATCAGCCCCGCGCCCAGGCACAGCGCGGTCGCCAGCGCCAGCTGCAGCAGGCTTGCCCACAGCATGACGCCCGCCGGGACCACCGACAACACGGCGTCCAAGGCGGATTGCAGGATCAGCTTGAGTGGTTCCATGGAAAAGCGCGCGCAGGCCGCCCGCTATCCTAGCGCGAATCGGCCTCCGCTAGGCCGCCGCCTAGTCGCCAAGGCGCTTCCCGGCCCGCAACGCCGTGCGGAAAAGGCTGGGCTGCGGTTGGCGCCGATACCCTTCAAAACAGCCTGGATTGCAGGCTGCGGACGCATTCGGGCCTGCGGTTGCTCCGCCCCTCGATCACCGTGAACTGGTTCGCCGCCAGCCAGTCGTTGGCGCTGGTGTCGGCGAAATCGATCAGCCGGACGGTATCGCCGCCGATGCTGCCATCCTCCCGGGCGACCTCGACCGGCACGCCTTCGAGCAAAAAACGATGCAGGCGGCGGTTCTCTTCGATCAGGGAGGGCGTTTCCGCCTGCCGGCACCTTGCGCAGCGCCTCCTCCAGCGTCTCGGCGGGCAGGTGCGGGTTGAGTCGCTTAAGCGCCTTGCGAAGCCGCCCGGCCAGCAGCACCTCGTCGTAACTCCCGCGCTCCGGGGCCTCGCCTTCCGGCCCGATATCTGGCCCATGCGCCACCGCATAGCCCAGCCCCGCAAGCCATTCGAGCGCCGCCTCCTCGACATCGGACTCCGCCAACACGCTCAATGGCCGGGTCTGCCGATCAGTGGCAAAGCTTCGCTCTTCGTGGCCACAATCATCTTCCTTGGCTGCCGGTGTCGAAGTGGTTCCGGAGCGGGAAGGGGACCGCCTTGGTGCCCATCACGGCTTGAATGGTTGGTATTCGACTAGGGAGGATCGGCCGAGGATGTCAATGATCGTAACGGACAATTCCGCTCCGAAGGCGTCTGTCAAGCGCATCCGCTTGCCTATGCGAAAGGGCACAGGTTGCTGCCGCCCCTCGTTGATGGCGATGTTGTCGGCATACAAATAAGTCCGATCGGACGTGTCGCGTATCGGATTCAGTCGTCCCCGCAGGCCGGGGAGATGCCCCGTGCTCTGGGCGAATATCGTTGCGCCGCCCGACTGCAACGGTTCAAGCTCGATCAGCAAGCCCCCCTGATTGGGCGCCCAATCCCGCTTCAGTCCGGCGGCGTGCCCCGGTGCGGCGGCATAAACCGTCATTGGCAGATTGGTGGTGTATAGATCCAAAGCCGAGTCGCCAGCCTCGTCGGTGGTTCCCCGCACCCAGGTCTTGTTGGGAAAAAGCGCGAGGACTTCGACTCCGGCGAGGGGCTCCCCTTTGGAATGCACCGTGACGGTCGCGTCGGCCGGAACCAGATCGAGCTTCGCGGCAGGAATACGCAGCATCAGGCTGGACTCGTTGATTAGTTTGTATTCCGGCGCAAGGCCAGTGGCTTCCCTGGTTTCCTTGCGAATGATCGTCACCCCGTCCCCCCGGCGCTCCATCAGGAACTTGCGATGGCCCGCGCCCGCTACGTTGGCGACCGGAATTCGACCGAACACCGATGCGATCACCTCGTTGCGCGTGGCTTGGCTGGCCTCCATGCCTTCGATGGTCATGCCATTGGGAAGCTGCCCCGGTGAATCAATCTCTAGGCGGTCTTTGAACATGGACAACCGTATTCTCCGCGCGGAGACGGAATAGTCGCGGTGCGCGACCGCATTGACCACCGCCTCGAACACAGCAGCCTTGCTGTATTGCGGAACATCCTCGCGCTCCGGAGTCTTGCGCGCTGAAACACGCATATTGCGGACCACGAACTGGACCGCGTCCGCGACTTGCGTTGACAACGGGCCGGCAATCTCCTGCGCGTCCAGTTGGCCCGAGGCGCGATCCATTCCGCGATAGTGCGTTGCGGCAATGGTCGCTTGCGGCAGCCAGTTTTGCGGCGAAGGGGCGCAAAGCAGTATTCCGGCCACTGTGGCACGGTCCACGCCAGCTTCATCCTGTGCCAGAAGGCGGAGGTTCATCAGGCCGCTGCGCGCGTCAGCCGCGCCTGCCACGCTGAGCAGCGGCTCCCACAGACGTTCGTTCAGCGTCTCGAAGCCGGTTTCCGGAACAATCTGCTTGTCGAACCAGAGATAGCGGCTCTGGGCGCGGTTCTGCGCCAGCCTTAGGTTCTCGTCCTTTGTCATGCGCCGCTTGCTCGCGCCAACCCGGATGAATGCCTGTCCGCCGCGCTCATGCAGAGCATCGCCGCGCGGAACCGTTACCAGCGCCAGCGCTTTGCCGTCTAATTCCCTGTGATATACGTCGATGCGCAGCGGCGGCTCGATGGAATCGGTGCTGATTTCAGTCAGCAGGCGGTCCAGCGCCGCGATCTGCTCGCGGGACATGCCTTGGATTGTTCCGTCGTCGGCCACGCCGCAAAGCATCGTTCCGCCGTCCGCATTGGCGAGGGCGCCAAGCTCGTCCGCCAAATCATCCCTGTGCGGGCTGATCGGCTTGTCGCCGCGGAATTCAATTCGCTTGAACTCCCAGCGGCTGTCCTCGCCCAGCCGTAGCTGCCGCCGAATGTCCTCATCGCGGATTGTCATCATTCAACGTCTCCGCTTCCAGATATGCGCACGAAAAGCAGCACCATAAGTGAATCCGCCCTTTGGTTGGTTTCGGGAGTGTCCGTTATGCTGCGGTTGCGCTCCGCGGCTTGTCAGAAACTCGACGGTAAAAAGCATGCTATTTCAAAATCGAATTTTCAATTGCCTTTAGTTTGAGCGCTTCTGCCTAATGCAGTTTAGGCAGCCAGTTCAGCTCGCGCTTCGTCGCGTGCTGACCATGGAACCGGATTCACCTCATAGTTGTGCATTGCGTCCCAGATGTTTTCGGAAATGTTTTTTTTCGAGTCGTTCAGAATTGCGTAGGCGCGAGCCTCGGGAGAACGCGCCTCCCGGGTGTCAATCCAAGAAAATGCCATTGCCTGCGTGGTATCGCGACCGGGGCGGTTGATGGCGCGAATGACACGCTCGGGCTGATCTGTCGATTTTGGTATGACAAAGTCGAAACGGTGGTCGTAGCCGCTCTTGCCGGTGAACTTAACGCTCGGCGTGTAGCGTATAGCGGAGAGATCAAGCCAAGCGGCCACATCCTCTTGAAACAAACTCGCGACGGTGGGTGAGGCCAAATAGAAGAGGTCGTTGACCGCCAGCATCGCCTGCACGAGGTTGTGCTTCCTTAAGGAAAAATTGCTCGCCGACACCTTGACTTCAAGCGCCTTCCCATTCGCCTGCACACCGAATCCATTCAGCGTTGCGTTGAACATGGCTTGACGCTTAGGGCTATCGATTTTGCACCCTGATAGTTCCAAGTCGTCGATAACGTACCCATCGTCCGTAAGCACGAAACCGCCATTCGCGCGCTTGGCATAAATTTGGAGGTAGTCGTTATGCCGATCCAAGTACGGCGTGGTGATCTCTACGCTATCTTCAACCTCGCGAAGGCTGGTCCTGTCCTTTAGCCAAACCGAGTACTGCTCCACTAGTGCCTGTATATCTTGCATCATATGAATAGACCTCGCTTGATAAAGGGTGGTTCGGCGATGTTGCAAAATCGCATGAATTCTTGGAGCGTCAGCCACAAGTCGTCGAGATTCGAGAAGTGATCGGGCGGAACCGGGCAGGCCCACTTGTCGCCGTACCCCTCGCGGTAGAGATGGAGGTGCGGAGAGCCAACCTCTTCGCCATCTGGATTGCGATGAGGCGCACCGCCAAAATCCAGCCGGGCCAGAATGACCACTTGTCGCCCCCGGTTCTGATATGTCCCTTTGGCAAGGTCGATTCGCCCCCGGCGCACATCCAGAAGAAACGGCTCGCGCCGATCATTTGAAACAAGGGGAATCGTGATCTGCCCTCCGAGATCAGGATAATCCCACCCTAAATCGTCCGCACGATGCTTCTCCATCGCCAGAAGCGCGTCGGCTTCTGCTTGAGTGAGGTTTGCGTTTGTCATCGGAGGTTACTTTAGCCGGATAGTTTGGCTGCATCGATTTCCGCGCCTCCTCCTGCAAGGTCAAGGCGGATTTCGCCTGACATGAACTTCGGCAGAAGGCAGTCGCGGATTTCGGCAAGGGCTCGGTTTTGCAATTCATTTCCGATGGTGTTTTCAACAAGCGGCTCGACCACTTGGTCCAGCTGGTCGAGGACATCATCGGGTGGGCAGATCGTCATCGCCTCCTTCAAGTGCCGTCGTTGAATGTGGCCCATTGTTGTTGCCTTCGAGGCTGCTATTGTTCGGAACTCCTCCAAATGATAAAGAATCCATTGGCTGAAAAACCAGGACGGGAAACGGCCCGAAGTCACCTTGAACAGGTGCTGGTTGAGCGCTCCGTCGCCCTCAGTCCAAAATTTTGCAAGAAGGCTGCCGGACCATGAAAACAGGAAGTCCCCATCCCTAACGATGTACTTGCCAGGGACCTCGTGCGAGGCTCGGCTAGATTTCGGTGTGATGCCCTCGCGTAACTCGGCGATCTTGATTACCGGGAAACTGTTGCCGTGATCTGAAGCAGGGAATTTCTGAAGGGCCAAGCCATTTAGAAATTCCGCGATCCCGTCAAGAGGTATGCGGGACCACCCGACCGGCTTGCCCTCGTTGTCGAGGGTGTTGGGGAATAGGTTCCAGAGTTCCGGGGGCAGGTAGGGTGCGCGGCCTTCGGCCTTGGCGCGGACGGGGCCGAAATCGACGAACCAGTCCTTGAAGATCGCTTGGGCCATCGCTTCCAGCGTCTCGTTCATCCGCCGGTTCAACTCGATCTTGTCGTCGAGCGCGCCGAGCACCCGGGCAATGGCGCGTTGTTCTTTCAGGCAAGGCCAAGGAATTTCAACCAAGCCAATGTCGGCCTTCCGCAAGCCAAATCGAGTAACACCGTTGGCGAAATGGTGAAATTGCGTTTGGGTATCGTGCGCGCTTAGCGCATAGAACAGATAACGTCCATCAAAGCGCGCAGCGTCAGGCCTAAGAATCGCAAGGTGGTATCCGCACACAAGGTCAGGCACGTCATCCATTACGAACGCTGGCACTGCGATATCGTCGTATTGCTCGGAGTCCTTGGTGATTATCACATCGCCGGATGAGAGCGCGCACTTGGCGATTTCTCGGTCTGAGGCCGTAGCTTCCATGAACGACATGTTTCGGCGAATCGTGGAGTTGTAATAGACATCGGTGTAGTTGCACAGTTTGACGGGTATCTCGTTGGGTTTTGATTTCTTATCGACGCTGCTAAGCCGTAGGTCAATGAGATCGCCTAATGCAGCACGGGGCCACTTTGGACGATACTTGTCAGCACCACATGCTCGCGCTCGATTTGCTGTCGGAATCTTTCCAGGATTCATTATGCGGATGCCTGCCAGTTGATCTTGTGCAAGCTGACTAAACCGCTCCTTTGGATGCCCGCGATGCATGGCGCGGGTGTGTTGGCTGTGAAGCGAGCAATGCGGCGGTGTCCTTTCACCAGCACATCGGCGATCTCCGGGCCTGTCGCGTTCTTCATCCGAATCACGATAACGCGGGCCGAATGTTTCCGGATTGCTTTCAATTCCGCTGTCCGATAACGGATGTTTTTATCTTTTGTGACCGCCACCCAGCCCTTGCGGCCAACGAGGGCAATCCAATCCTCGTCCGGCGCGTTCATGGGCAGGTGATCGTCATGGACCTCGACCGGCATCCCGGCATCGCGAAGCCGCTTGGCGATGATGTGCTTGCCGAGGTTGCGATCAAGAAATAGAGCGGGTTTAGGCGGCTGCTTTGAGCTCGCACCGGACCGCTTCTTCGATTTCCGTATTCCTGCGCTCATAATCCTGCGCCAAGTCCGCTATGGATTCACCTGCCTTGTAGCGTTCGGCGACCAGCTCGGTAGCGATCCCGGTGCCAGCGATGACAGGGCGTCCAGCGGAAAGCCGGGGGTCGATAACGATCATCGCCGGTGTATCCCCAGTGGCGCTCCGGGTGAATGGATAGAGCCTGATCGGCACGCCGGCGGGGTCGCGGTCGATCCGGCGAAGCGCCGCGCCGATGATTGCTCGCATGGCCATTTGACCCGCTTGGCTGATATTGATGAGTTGCCCGTATTGCTCGATGAACAAATCCAATCCATCTGTTTCAAGCTCTCGGCTGACCAACGGGTGGCGCTTGTCTATCGCTTGTGCCGCCTGCTTTGCCAAGTACTGGATTGCCACTCGGACACTCGGCATCTTCACCCTGTGCTTTCGCCGGATGGCGGCGAGGACGTGAAGTTCGGTGAGGTTGAGGAAGGAGAGCAGCGTTGGCCTGCGCCGGGGCACTTGGATCAGAGGCTCATACTGATGCCTGCCCATTGACCAATAGCGGATGGTCGCCGCAGGCACGGAGAGGTAATGGGCGGCTTCCGAGATCGTATAGGAGGGAAGTTCCCGGAAATCGTTCGCCTTCAAGTGTCGTCCGGTCATTGTGCCGCCTCCTGGATGCCAGCGGTCAACTCCGGCATCAGAACCATAAGGGATTATAGCGAGGCAATATCACTTCATTCCGTTTGCAAGCTCTCTGGCTGCGCGACCAGCACCGCATGTTCACGCTCGATCTCCTTATGGAAATGCCCGGGCGCTGGTCGCGCCAGCCGGGGCCGGCATTCTTGCTGCCGGCCCAAGAATTTGGTTTTGCTCATGCTTCGTTGTTCTCGAAAGGATTGAGCACCCGGGCGCCCGTCGGCTCAAAATGCCGCCTGTTGCGGGTGACCACGGTGAGGCCGTGGACAAGGGCCGTGGCGGCGATGAGCAAGTCAACATTGAAGTGGCCGATGTCCCCGGACATTCGTCCCCAGAGCCTGGCAGTAGCCGCGTCCACGCCAATAATCCGGTCGGCAAAGGAGGCAACCGTACGTTCCATCCAAGTCGAGAGGTCGCGCGCGAACGCGGGGTCTCGTCGCTGCTGCCGCGCCAAGCCCCGCTCGATCTCCGCCAGCGTGACGACGCTCATAAACACATCGGCTGGCCGCTGGCCTTGCAGCCATCTGGCCGCCGCTGGGTGTCGATCCGGGCGGCGCAGCAGAGATGCCACATCGGTGTCGAGCAGGAACACTACAACGCCGATGCGCGGGAGGACAGGGGCATCCGTTCAAATTCGACATCGGCGCCGCTGCTTGGGATGGCTAGCAGATGTTCGATAAAGGATGCGTCGCCCCCAAGGGCAGGGTTGCGCAATCGGTGGTATTCGTTGATCGAAAGCACCACCACGGCGGGCTTGCCGCGCCTCGTCACCTGCTGGGGCTGTCCGGCGAGGGCGGCGTCCACCAAGGCACTGAAACGGTTCTTGGCATCTTGGAGAGCCCATTGGATCATGATTATTCCCTCTGGCTAGATGATCTGTCTAGATTATAAGGGCGATGCCATTCGGCTGGTAGTGGGCGCGTTACTCCTTAAAGCCTAGCCGCGTCAGGTTCTCGTCGATCGCGGCATCCAGCTTGGCGCTCTCGGCCTGTTGTTCGCGCAGTTGCGCGGCGAGGCGCTGCATCTTGTCCTGGAACGGCTCGCCGTCGTCCTCCTGCGGCGCTGCGCCCACATAGCGGCCGGGGGTGAGGATGTGGCTGTGCTTCGTAATCTCTTCCAGCGTGGCGGACTTGCAGTAGCCCGGCTCGTCCTCGTAGGGCGCCGCGTCCGGGGCGCCGCGCCAGGCCCGGTAGGTATTGGCGATGCGGGCGATGTCCTCGCCGGAGAACTCCTTGCGGGTGCGGCTCGCCATGCGGCCGAGCTTGCGGGCATCGATGAACAGCACTTTGCCGCGCCGGTCGCGCCAATCCCCGCCGGGGTTCTTGTTGCGCGCCAAAAACCAGAGGCAGGCGGGAATCTGCACCGAGTAGAAAAGCTGGCCGGGCAGCGCGATCATGCAATCCACCGCGTCGGCCTCGACCAGGGCGCGGCGGATTTCCCCTTCGCCGGACTGCGCCGACGACATGGAGCCGTTGGCCAGCACCACGCCCGCCGCGCCGTTCGGGGCGAGGTGGTGATGGATGTGCTGCAGCCAGGCGTAGTTGGCGTTGCCTGCGGGCGGAACGCCGAAGGTCCAGCGGGCATCCTCGCGCAGCCGGTCGCCGCCCCAGTCGGAAATGTTGAACGGCGGATTGGCGAGGATGAAGTCGGCCTTTAGATCCGGCAGCTCGTCCTTGTGGAAGCTGCCTTCGTTGTTCCAGCGGATGTCGGCGTCGATTCCGCGCACCGCCAGGTTCATCCGGGCGAGCCGCCAAGTGGTGTAGTTGCTCTCTTGGCCGTAGATGGCGATGTCGCCGATGCGCCCGCCGTGCTCCTCGACGAATTTCTCGGATTGCACGAACATGCCGCCGGAGCCGCAGCACGGGTCGTACACGCGGCCCTTGTAAGGCTCCAGCATTTCCACCAGCAGCCGCACCACGGAGCGCGGCGTGTAGAACTCGCCGCCGCGCTTGCCTTCGGCCCCGGCGAAGCCGCCGAGGAAATACTCGTACACCCGGCCGAGAATGTCGCGGGAGCGGTCGGCCTCCTCGGCCATGCCGATGCCGCTCACCAAGTCGATCAGTTCGCCGAGCATCACCTTGTTGAGCGCTGGGCGGGCGTAGTCCTTGGGCAGCACGCCCTTGAGCGACGCGTTCCGGGCTTCGATGGCCAGCATGGCGTCGTCGATGTCCTTGCCGATAGCCGCCTGCTTGGCCCGCGCCTGCAGATGGGACCAGCGGGCCGCCTTCGGCACCCAGAAGACGTTCCCGGCGAGATACTCCTCGGGGTCTTCCGGGTCGGCCAGTTCTTCGGCGAGCAGTTCCGCGCGCTTGGCCTCGAAGGCGTCGGAGATGTACTTGAGGAAAATAAGGCCCAGCGCGACATGCTTGTAGCCGGACGGCTCCATGTTGCCGCGCAGCTTGTCCGCCGCCGCCCAAAGCTTCGCCTCGAATCCGAGAGTGGCTCCCCGGGCCGGACTCGAACCAGCGACCAATTGGTTAACAGCCAACCGCTCTACCTACTGAGCTACCGGGGAAGCGCAGCGCGATTTTAGCCGCATCCGGGTTGTCAGGCGAGCAGGCGGCGGATGCGGCGCGCGGCTTCGGCGAGGTCGTCCATGCCGCAGGCGAAGGAGAACCGCAAATGCCCTTCGGCACCGAACGCGGACCCCGGAACCAAGGCGACTTCGGCTTCGGAAAGGATCAGCTCCGCCAGTTCCGCATCGTCGCCCAAGCCTTTGGCCCGGATGGCCTCCCGGGCATCCACGAACAGGTAGAAGGCGCCTTGGGCCCGCGCGCAGCGCATGCCCGGCATGGCGCTGATGGCTTGGTACAGGTAATCGTAGCGCTCTCTGAACGCCTTGTGCATGACTTCAAGCATCGACTGGTCGCCCTCGAGGGCGGCGGCGGCGGCCGCTTGCGAGATGCTGCATGGATTGGCCGTGGTTTGGCTGCACAGCTTGCGCATGGCGCCCACCAGGTCCGCATTGGCGCCTGCGTAGCCGATCCGCCAGCCGGTCATCGCGTAGGCTTTGGAGACGCCGTTGACGGTAATGATGCGGTCGCGCATCGAAGTCCACAATTGCGCGGGCGTGAGCCAAGGCTCGTCGCCCCAGTAAATATGCTCGTAGATATCGTCGGACACGACCACGACGCGCTCGTGGGCGCTCAGCACTTCACCTAGGGCCTCAAGCTCCGCCCGTGTGTAGCTGACCCCGGTGGGATTGCCCGGCGTGTTCAGGAAAATCATCCGGGTGCGCCCGGTGATGGCCGACTCCACTTGCTCGGGCGTTACCTTGTAGCCGCTGTCGATATCCGCGGAAACGATGACCGGCGTTCCGTCGCATAATTTGACGATGTCGGGGTAGGAAACCCAGTACGGCGCGAGGATGATCGCTTCGTCGCCGGGGTTGAGCAGCGCCGCGGAAGCGTTGAACAGGACCTGCTTGGCGCCGGCGCCCACTGAAATCTGGGAAGGCTCCAGTTCAAGCCCGTTGTCACGCTTGAACTTGCTGCATATGGCGCGCTTCAGCTCGGGCGTGCCGTCGGCCGCGGTATAGCGGGTATCGCCGGCTTCCATCGCCGCCGCCGCGGCGGCGCGAACGTGCTTGGGCGTGTCGAAGTCGGGCTCGCCCGCGCTGAGGCTTAGCACGTCGCGCCCTGCGGCCCGCATTTCCCGGGCGAGGGTGGAAATGGCGATGGTGGCCGAGGGCTGGACCCGCTGGACCCGCTCGGATAGCTGCATGGAACTCATAACGATGCCCGCTTTTGCAATGAGCGCCCATTTTATCGGCCTATGAAGCGTTCTGCGCCACCGCAACCTCCGTGACGGGCACTTCGGTCCCGCCTCTTTGCGCGCCTTCCTCTCGCGGGGTCGCTTCGATCCGCCCTTTGCTTGCTCGCTTCTTCCGTCATACGGATCGATTCCGCCCTATGGTTTCCGCGAAGGGCGCTTTGATTCGCCCTTTGCTTGCTCCCTTCCTCCGGGAGACGCATGAATACATCCATGTAGCTTGCTCCGGCATCCTGCCTCCGATACTCCCGGAGGAAGGGAGCAAGCAAAGGGCTTGCGGGGGGCCGATCCTTTGGGGTCTGCGGCTGCCGTAGCCTGTATGCGCGCCTTCCTCTCGCGGGAGTGTCGGCGGCAGGAGCCGCCGCCAAGCCCCATGGATGGGTTCATGCGTCTCCCGCGAGAGGAAGGCGCAAGCATCTCCCTCAAGAGGAAAGCACACAAGAGGGCGGGTCGAAGCGTCTCCCGCAGGAGGAAGGCGCGCAAAGAGGTGGAATCGAAGCGCGTGTGGCGGAGGGGTGCTACAGTGCGCGGATGAGCGCGGATCGATTCGTTCTGGAGTCGGACTTCCAGCTGTCCGGCGACCAGCCGCAGGCCGTGGATGGCCTGTGCGAGGGGCTGGAGCAAGGCCTTGCCCGGCAGACGCTGCTGGGGGTGACGGGTTCAGGCAAGACCTACACGCTGGCCAGCGTGGTGGCGCGGCAGCAGAGGCCGGCGCTGGTGCTGGCGCCCAACAAGACGCTGGCGGCGCAGCTTTACGGGGAATTCCGGGATTTCTTCCCCCGCAACCGGGTGGAGTATTTCGTGTCGTACTACGATTACTACCAGCCGGAGGCCTACGTGCCGTCCACCGACACCTATATCGAGAAGGACGCCTCCATCAACAGCCATATCGAGCAGATGCGGCTGTCGGCCACCAAGGCGCTGATGGAGCGCAAGGACACCATCGTGGTGGCCACCGTGTCGGCGATTTACGGGCTGGGCGATCCGGATGCCTACTTCCAGATGATCCTGCACCTGGTGCGCGGCGACCGGATCGACCAGCGCGACCTGCTGCGGCGGCTGGCGGACTTGCAGTACACCCGCAACGAGGCGGAACTGCGCCAGGGCACGTTCCGGGTTCGCGGCGATGTGCTGGACGTGTTTCCGGCGGAATCGGAGCGCGAAGCGGTGCGGGTGCAGCTATTCGACGACGAGATTGAGGATATCCGCCACTTCGATCCGCTCACGGGCGAAATGGGACGGCGCGTGCCGAGAGTCACGATTTATCCCAAGACCCACTACGTGACACCGCGGGAAACCCTGGAGGGCGCGGTCGATAAGATCAGGCGGGAACTGCGCGAGCGCCTGGGCGCCCTGCGCGCCGGGCAGCGCCTCGTGGAGGCGCAGCGCCTGGAGCAGCGCACCCTGTTCGATATCGAGATGATGCTGGAAGTGGGCTATTGCACCGGCATCGAGAACTACAGCCGCTATCTGTCCGGGAGGCAGGCCGGCGAGCCGCCCCCTTGCCTGTTCGATTACGTGCCGGCGGATGCGCTGCTGTTCGTGGACGAGAGCCATGTGACGCTTCCGCAGCTGGGCGGGATGTTCCGCGGCGACCGTTCGCGCAAGGAAACCCTGGTGCAGTTCGGCTTCCGCCTGCCTTCGGCGCTGGACAACCGGCCTTTGCGGTTCGAGGAGTTCGAGCGGATTTCCCCGCAAACGATATACGTGTCGGCCACTCCTGGTCCGTTCGAGCATGAGCGTTCCGATGCTCTGGTCGAGCAGGTGGTGCGGCCCACCGGGCTGGTCGATCCGCGCGTGGAAGTGCGCCCCGCGTCGCGCCAGGTCGATGACGTGCTTTCCGAGATCGCTTTGCGCGTGGAGCGCAACGAGCGGGTGCTGATCACCACGCTGACCAAGCGCATGGCCGAGGACCTCACGGAATTCCTGGAGGAGCACGGCGTGCGCGTGCGCTACCTGCATTCCGACATCGACACGGTGGAGAGGGTGGAGATCATCCGCGACCTCAGGCTGGGGGCTTTCGATGTGCTGGTGGGCATCAACCTGCTGCGCGAGGGGCTGGACATGCCCGAAGTGTCGCTGGTGGCGATCTTCGATGCCGACAAGGAAGGGTTTCTGCGCTCCGAGCGCTCGCTGATCCAAACCATCGGGCGGGCCGCGCGCAACCTCAACGGAATGGCCATACTCTACGCGGACAAGCGCACCGGCGCGATTCGCGGCGCTTTGGAGGAAACCGACCGCCGCCGCGCTAGGCAACTCGACTTCAACCGCGAGCACGGCATCGAGCCGCGCGGCATCCAAAAGGAGGTGCCGGACATCATGGAGGGCGCGGTGGTGAGGGGGCGCGGCCGGCGGGGGGCGGCGCGCAAGGTGGCGGAGCGAGTGTCGGAGTATCGGGCGCTCACCCCGGAGCAGGTGATGAAGAAGATCAAGCAGATTGAAAAACGCATGTACCGGCACGCGCAGGATCTGGAGTTCGAGGAGGCCGCGGCGCTGCGCGACCAAATCCTGCTGCTGCGCCGCGACGGCCTCGGCATCCCCGAATCCGGCGAAGCCGCGGCTTCCTGATGCGCCAGGGGGCGCCGCGTTTTGACCCTTTGGCCTTGCTTTCGCTCCAGCCCAGGCTTTTCTCGCCGCCTATAATGGCGCGCAAGCCCGAACGCTAAAGGTCAGGCATGAAATCCTTGCGGCTGATTGCGCCGGCGCTGTTGCTGCTGGCCCCCCTCGCGCTTCATTCCGCTGACGGCGCGGACGCCTCGGACGCCTCGGTCGACATCGCCGGGCTGAAGGAAAAATACGCCCATGCGGACGAGGTGCGTGCCACTCCTATCGAGGGCCTTTACGAACTGCGCTTCGGCTACCGGCTGGCCTACGTTGACGCCGAAGGCCGTTTCGGTTTCCTCGGATCGGGCGATCTGGAGGATGTCTCAACCGGCGAGAACCTGTCCGAGCGGAGGCGCGCGGCCGCGCGCCGCGAACTCATGGCGAGCCTGGACGATTGGGACACGCTCGATTTCATGCCCGATGAAACCGCCCATGAACTGCTGGTGTTCACCGACATCGATTGCGGATACTGCCGCCGCATGCACCAGCAGATGGCCGAATACCACCAGCTTGGAATCGGCGTGCGCTACGCGGCCTTCCCGCGCTCCGGGCCGAACACGGACACTTGGGCCGCCATGCAGTCCATCTGGTGCTCCGGCAATCGCTTGGAGGCCCTCACCCGGGCCAAGGCCGGCGGCTTCGTGCCGGAGCGCCAATGCGACTCTCCGTCCGTGGCGCGCCATTACGAGCTGGGCCGGGAAATCGGCCTCGGCGGCACCCCTGCGATCCTTGCTCCAGATGGCCGGCTGATTCCCGGCTACATCCCGCCCGCCCGCCTAGCCGCCATGCTATCCGAGGGCGAAGCCTCGGAGCCGCCGAAATAGCAGCGAAACGAGCCGTATTTCGTAGTTGCCTTGAGGCCGTCCTGACGTAAACTGACGGCATGGACTGGATGCCCGAAATCGCTTTGGCCGCGCTAATGATTAGCCTGTTCGCATGGCTGCGCGCCGACAACATAGCGACGCGCAAGGAGCTGCGCGCCGAAATCGCCGCGCAGGGCAAGGCCTTGCGCGCCTTGATTGCGGATCAGGGCAAGGCCCTTGAGGGAAAGATTACGGATCAGGGCAAAGCCTTGGAAGGCAAGATCGCGGATCAGGGCAAAGCCCTTGAGGGAAAGATTACGGATCAGGGCAAGGCCTTGGAAGGCAAGATCGCGGATCAGGGCAAGACCTTGGAAGGCAAGATCGCGGATCAAGGCAAAGCCCTTGAGGGCAAGATTGCGGATCAAGGCAAGGCCCTCCATGCCAAGAGCGACAATCAAGGCAAAAGCCTGCGCGCCGAGATTTCGTTGCTTACGCAGGAAGTTGGGGGTTTGCGCGAGCGGATGGCTCGCATGGAAGGCCTTCTTGAGGGCTTGCGCGAGGCGATTGTGGGGAAGCAGGTCGCCGCTTGACCGTTCGCCGCCCGGCCAACCGGGCCGGATGGCGCCCGCAAGCGCGGCGCGGAATCAGCGCTCGAGATACTGGAGCTTGTCGGGAACTTCGCGCCAGTCGTCGGCGTCTTCCGGCGGCTCGCCAGCCTCGGTAATAACCGGCCATTGCTGCGAGAGTTCGGCGTTCAGTTCCAAAAACTTTTCCTGGCCGGATGGAATCTCGTCTTCGGAAACGATCGCGTCCACGGGGCACTCCGGCTCGCACAGCGTGCAATCAATGCACTCTTCGGGATCAATCACGAGCATGTTGGGGCCTTCGTGGAAGCAGTCCACAGGACAAACTTCCACGCAGTCCATCAACTTGCACTTGATGCAGCTTTCGAGAACCAGAAATGTCATTGCCGGGGGGTGCCCATGGTTTTTGCGCCAAACTTCCTAATGATAATCAATTCGGGGGGCGCAGCGGAACCGCGTCCAAGCTCAGTCCTTTGCTTTCGGCATCCAGATAGCGGCGCAACGCGATGATTCCGCTCTGGAAGGCGATTTCCTCGAAAGGTATTTCGCCGGGCGCGAACAGGCCTACCTCCAGCGACTCCGGGCCCGCCGCGCATTTCCCGTCCAGCAATTCGCCGCGGAAGAAAAAATGCACTTGCCCGCCCCTCGGCAAATCGACGATGGAGAACAGTTCGCCTAAGCGGACTTCGGCACAGGCCTCCTCGCGCGTTTCCCTGAGCGCGGCCTCTCCGAGCGTTTCATTCAGTTCCATGAATCCTGCCGGCACGGTCCAGTAGCCTAAGCGTGGATCGATTGCCCGACGGCAAAGGAGTATGCGCCCTTCATGCTCCGCGACACAGCCCACCACGGGAATGGGATTGCGGTAATGCACGAAATTGCAAACCGGGCAGACTTCCCGCTCGCGGTCCTCGCCGGAAGGTACGCGGCGCTTCAAAGGAGCACCGCATTGGCCGCAGAACTTATGAGGAGGCGGGGGCACGGGCAGGGTTTTCGTGTCTTGTCCGGGATCAGCAGGGGGTGGTTGAATCAGGCTTCCATGGGCGGTGCCGGGAGCGAGACTCGAACTCGCACGGGTTTCACCCCGCCGGATTTTGAGTCCGGTGCGTCTACCAATTCCGCCATCCCGGCGCCGGGGTGGAAGGATACACTAGCCGCTGGTGCCGCGCGCTGCCGGCCGGCCGCGGCGCCGGGCCACGCAACCTTTACTGCGGGAGTCGCATCTATCAAGGCATGTCGGGTTTCGCCAACAAGACCATTGATCCGGCATTCATTCGCAGCGCCCAGCGCGGTGACATGAAGGCGCATGAAATCATTTACCGCCAGTTTTCCGGCCCGGTCTATACGCTTGCCTTGCGCATGACCGGGTCGGCGGCGGTGGCCGAGGACATCCTCCAGGAGAGTTTCGTGGAAGTATTGCGGGGAATTGCCAAATTCAGGGGCGAAGCCTCCTTGGCAACCTGGATTCGGCGCATTGCCGTGTCCCGTTGCCTCATGCATCTGCGCGCCGCCTGGACCCGCCGCCGCCAGTTGTTCTCGGATATCGCAGGGGAAGAGGGGACGTACGAGATCCCCGCCAACGGGGAGACGCCGGAACTGGCCATGGATATCGAGGCTGCCTTGGACACCCTGTCCCCTACAGCGCGCGCCGTGGTATGGCTGCATGATGTGGAGGGATTCACCCACGCCGAGATCGCCGACATGATGAATCGAACCCGCAGTTTTTCAAAGTCTCAACTCGCGCGGGCGCGGCAGCGGCTTCGGAAGCGGCTTGCTCCCGCCCGCAGCGACTCTGCGCCGGCGGCGCGGCAGGCGATGAGCGCATGAGGGAAGTGATATGAACGACAACATTGGCGCGAATGGCGCCCGGGACGGGATTGATGTTGCGGCGGCGCTGCGGGCCCTGCCGTCGGCGGATGCCCCTGCGGATGGCTGGAAGCGCGTGCTGGAGCGTCACGAGGCAGCGCGGGGGCCGCAGCCGGGCCGCAGGCGCTATTGGGGCCGCGGTCTTGCCGTGGCTGCCGGTCTTGCTGTGGCCGTGATCGGCGTGCGTCTCGGGGGCGGCGTGTTTTCCGGCATTCCCGCTTCGGAAAATAACGGAATGCCGGCTGGCGAGGCTGTCGTTGCCGAAGAATTTGTTGCTACGGATGCCGCCTCGGGCTTCGTCCCGGTGGCGCTGGAAAGCAATCCGGCGCAAATGGATCTGGACGCGCTGATTGCTTTTTCGCAGTTTCAGGAGGAGCGCCTGCGGGCGCTTCCGCTGACCCATTCCTACCGGCCCGGCCGGATCTTGGAGGTTGACGCCTTCGGTTTGGCCACGGCGCTTGAGGATCAGATCGCGCTTTTGGATGAAGGGCTGATTCCCGCTTCCCTGAACGTCCAGGATGAGTCGATGCGGCACAGGCTGTTGCGCGAGCGCACGCAGCTCATGGACGACCTGTTCTCCCTGCGCCGGGCGGAAGCGGCCGAAGCCGGATATTTCCACGCGGATTTTTGATTGGCCAATCACGGCACAGGAGATCGGAAGATGAGAGTAATGGTATTGATGCCTTTGCTGGCCCTGCTCGCGGTTTCGCCGCCAGCGCCCGCGCATCCCCACGACGGCGAGGCCCAGGGGCCGCAGCCTGATGAGATGGCCTTGTCCTTCTTTCCGCCAGGCGGAAAGCTTGAGTTGCTGGCGCGCGGCCAGGCGAAAGGCGCCATGCTGGGCGTGGCCCTGGGCGGATGGGCCGACGGCGCGGTGGCGGGATTGAATGTGATGTCCGTGTCGCCAGGCGGCCCGGCCGAAACGGCGGGACTGCGTTCCGGCGATAGGCTCACCACGTTCAATGGTGAATCACTGGCCTCGGAGAGCGGCCAGGAGTCCTACGAAAGGCTCAGGGGGCTGCTGGCCGATGTGGAGCCGGGGAGCGAAGTGAAGGTTGGCTATCGGCGCGGAGATCAGCAGCTGGAGACCCGCATTGCCACCGGCGCCTGGCCCCAAGTGCTCGCGCACCGCAACGGCAAGTGGCGGGAACGGATTGCCGAGCGAGCCAGGGAATGGGCCAGGCTGGCCAACAGCTGGGCAGTGCCGGAAGGCAATGTCGATGTGCATGTGGACGTTGAAGGCGATGGCGCCGAGGCACGCAGGATCGTGCGGGTTCGGCGCAGCCCGGCCAGTGCCGTGACATTCATGGACATGGCATGGCGGCTGGGCGGCCTGGAGATCGCCGAGCTCACCCCGGCTTTGGGCGAATACTTCGGCGCCGATCACGGGCTGCTTGTGGTGAGGGCGCCGGACGACGAGGATGTGCCCTTGGAAGATGGCGACGTGATCCTCAAGATTGGCGGCCGGGATTTCAAGGATGCCCGTCATGCCACTCGCATACTGCGCTCTTACGAGCCCGGGGAGGAGGTGGAGCTAGAGATTCTGAGGCATAAGCGGAGCCGGCTGGTGGGCTTCAGCCTGCCGGAAAGGAAACGCACCCGCGAGGTCAGCGAGCCCAGGCGCCGCATGATGGAGGCGCCGCCTGTCCCGAGCGCTCCCGAGGGGCCGGCGGAATCCACCTGATGCGCGTTTTTCCTACAATGCGCGCGTGGGAGCGGGAGACTACAGCTATTACGCGCCGCCGGAACTGATCGCGCAGCAGCCCCTTGAACGAAGGGGCGCGAGCCGATTGCTGCATGTGCCGGGGAAGGGGAGCTTCGGGGATCGGCAGTTTTCGGAGTTGCCGGTCCTGCTTGCCGCAGGCGACCTGCTTGTGGTCAACGACACCGCAGTGGTTCCGGCGCGGCTTTTTGGCGCCAAGCCGGGCGGCGGCCGCGTCGAAATGCTGCTGGAGCGCATGCTGGACGGCAACCGCGCCGTGGTGCAGCTCCGCGCCAATCGCCCGCCCCGCAAGGGACAGGCGCTCGTTTTTGAGGGCGGGGCCCGGGCGCTTGTCGCCGGACGCAGGGACGCCTTCTTTGTCCTTGAATTCGATTGCGAACTCCAGGCGCATCTCAGGCGCCACGGGCACATGCCTCTGCCTCCCTATATTCGCCGCCCCGATGCGCCGAGCGACCGGACGGCCTACCAGACCGTGTTCGCACGCCGCCCCGGCGCGGTGGCGGCGCCCACGGCCGGGCTGCACTTTAATGCGGCCCTGCTGGCGGACTTGCAGCGGCGGGGCGTGGAGGTGGCGCGGATTACTCTGCATGTGGGCGCCGGCACCTTCAAGCCGGCGAGCCCGGAGCAGATCAGGCGGCGGGAGCTGCATGCGGAGTTCATGCAGGTATCCGCAGAGGTTTGCGCCAGCGTGGCGGACTGCCGCCGCCGGGGCGGCCGGGTATGCGCGGTGGGCACCACCGTGGCCCGCGCGCTGGAAACCGCCGCGCGGGAAGGGGAATTGAGGCCCTTCGAGGGGGAAACGCGCCTTTTCATCATGCCCGGCTTCAGGTTCCGCGTGGCGGATCTTCTGCTGACCAACTTCCATCTGCCGGATTCCTCGCTGCTGATGCTGGTGTGCGCCTATTCAGGCCGGGAGCGCGTGCTTGAGGCCTACGAACATGCGGTTCGGGAGCGCTATCGGCTGTTCAGCTACGGCGACGCCATGCTCCTGGAACGCGGCGGCGAGGCAACGTGAAATTCACCGTGAGCGCCACCTGCGGGGCCGCGCGGCGCGGTCAGCTTTCGTTCCCGCGCGGCGCGGTCAGCACGCCCGCCTTTATGCCGGTGGGCACCTACGGCGCGGTTCGCGCGGTGTCCGCCGAAGATTTGCAGGCGCTTGGCGTGGAGATGATCCTTGCCAACGCTTTCCATCTGATGCTGCGGCCGGGCGAGGCGCTGGTCAAGGAGCTGGGCGGCTTGCATGCCTTCGGGCGCTGGCAGGGTCCGATACTGACCGATTCGGGGGGGTTCCAAGCGTTCAGCCTGGCCCGGGGAAAGGGCATTGGCGAGCAGGGCTTGGAGCTGCGCTCGCCAATCGACGGGTCGGCGGTGCGCCTGGACCCGGAAACCTGCATGCGCGTGCAGGCGAGCTTGGGCAGCGATGTGCATATGGTCCTCGATGAATGCACGCCTTATCCGGCGAGCCCCGGCGAGGCCCGCTCGTCGATGCGCCGGTCGATGCGCTGGGCGCAGCGCTGCAAAAAGGCTGCCGATGCGCTCGGCAGCGCGGCAGCCGTGTTCGGCATCGTGCAGGGCGGCATGTACCGCGGCCTCAGGCGGGAATCGCTGGACCGGCTTGAGAAACTGGATTTCCCCGGGCTGGCCATAGGCGGGCTGTCGGTGGGCGAGAGCGCCGGGTTGCGGGCATCCGTGCTTCAGGATTTATGCCCGGAAATGCCCGCGAACAAGCCGCGCTACCTCATGGGCGTGGGAAAACCGGAAGACATCGTGGATGCGGTGCGCCTGGGCGTCGATATGTTCGATTGCGTCATGCCTACCCGCAACGCGCGCAACGGGCAGCTGTTCACCCGCCGCGGCCCGCTGCGCATCCGCAACGCGCGCTACCGCAGCGATTCCCGGCCGATCGATCCGGGCTGCGAGTGCTTCACATGCAGGAACTACAGCCGCGCCTATTTGCGGCATCTGGACGCCTGCGGAGAGACGCTGGGCCTGCGTCTGAACTCGCTGCACAATCTGCACTTCTACTTGGACCTCATGCGCCGCCTGCGCGCCGCCATCGAAGCCGGCACCCTCGACCGATTCTCTCCTTATGAGGAACTGCCCGCGCGCGCCGATCCATGATTTGCGATGTTGCTTTAAGCTGCGAGCACAAGGTGGCTATCCCGGATATTGCATGAGCTTGCCGGGGATGGGTCTCGGACGCGGATTTGAGCGCGCTTCGTTCAGGCGGATGGGATTGAGTGGATGAGGCAACCAGCCGCTTTGTCCTCTGTGCGATAATTTGCGCTCAGGCTTGAGCCACAAACGGACCTTCTCGTCATGCTTCTCGATATTCTGATTCCCACCGCATGGGCCCAGCAGGGGGCCGAAGGCCCCGGCATGCTGGGGATGATCGGCACCATGGTGCTGATCTTCGGGGTGATGTATTTCATGGTGATTCGCCCGCAAAGCAAGCGCAACAAGGAGCACCGGGCACTGGTGGCCGGGCTTGCGGAGGGCGACGAAGTGGTGGCCACCGGCGGCATGGTGGGCAAGGTCGCCAGGCTGGCGGATCAATTCGTGACCTTGGAAGTGGCCAAGAACGTGCAGGTGAAGGTGCAGCGGCAGAGCATCAGCACGGTGCTTCCCAAGGGCACGATCAAGAGCCTCTGAGCTGACATGCCCGGCGCGTTTCCGCCCGCGCTCGAATGAATCGTTATCCACTCTGGAAAAATCTGCTGGTGCTGATCGCCGTGGTCGGCGGCGGCCTGATTGCCCTGCCGAACATTTACGGCGACGATCCGGCCGTGCTGGTTTCGCGCCAGGACCAAGGCGGAATCAGCGAGGTGGAGGCCGACGCCACCCGCCGCGCGCTGGCATCGGCCGGAATTGAGGTGCTGGGCGTCAGGCAGCGTCCGGACTCGCTGCTGGTCCGTTTCGATTCGGTGGAGTCCCAGCTCAGCGCCCGCGACCTGCTGACGGAGCAACTCGACCCGGGTTACCTCTTGGCGCTCGACCTTGTCCCCCGAACGCCGGACTGGATCGCCGCGCTGGGGCTGAAGCCGATGAGCCTGGGGCTGGATCTGCAGGGCGGAGTCCATTTCCTGTTCGAGGTGGACACCGAGTCGGTGGTGACCAAGCGGGTGGAGAGCTATGCCGACGATTTCAGCCGTCGGCTGCGCGAGGAGGGAATCCGGCGCACCGCGCGGGCTCTGGATGGCGCGGTGCGGGTCGAGCTGCGCCGCCGGGAGGACCTCGGTCCGGCCGAAGGTCTGCTCGCCGAGATCGAACCCGACCTTGAGTACGATTCAGGGGTCGACGGCGAAGCCGCTTGGATCACGGCTACGTTGGGCGAGGCGCGCCTGAGGGAACTGCGCGATAACGCCGTGAGCAAGAACATCACGATACTGCGCAACCGCGTCAATGAGCTGGGCGTGGCGGAACCCTTGGTGCAGCGCCAAGGCCTCGGGCGTATCGTCGTGCAGTTGCCGGGCGTGCAGGATCCGGCGCAAGCCTCGCGGATTCTCGGCTCCACGGCCACCGTGGAGTTTCGGATGACTTGCTACGACGAGAACGCCGCGGAGGCTGATCGGCTGGGGCGGGCGCCAATTGGCTGCGAGTTGCAATACGATGCCAGCGGACGGCCGATCCTCTTGCGGCGCGCGGTGATTGCCGATGGCGGCCAGCTGGTGGATGCCAGGCAGGGATTCGATGAGAACGGGCAGCCTGCCGTGCATGTCAATCTGGCGTCGCGCGGCGCGGATGCGATGCTGGAAGCCACCCAGGAAAACCTCAACAGGCCGATGGGCGTGCTGTTCATCGAAACCAAGCGCGAACTGGATGAGCAGGGCGAACCCGTCATCCGCGAGGAGAAGACGGTCATCAGCGACGCCATCATCCGCGGCGTTTTTTCCAGCCGTTTCCAGATCACGGGGCTGAATGTGGTGGAAGCGCGCGATCTGGCGCTGCTGCTGCGGGCCGGCGCGCTGGAGGCGCCGATCTTCAAGGTGGAGGAGCGGACGGTGGGGCCGTCGCTGGGCCAGGACAATATCGATCAGGGCCGGCGCGCCATCATTGCGGGATTGCTGCTGGTGGTGCTTTTCATCAGCGTCTATTACCGCGTGTTCGGGATGATCGCCACGCTCGCGCTCGGCGCGAACATGGTGCTCATTGTGGCGCTGCTGTCGCTGCTCCAGGCGGCGCTCACACTGCCCGGCATCGCCGGCATTGTGCTGACCGTGGGCATGGCCGTGGATGCCAACGTGCTGATCTTCGAGCGGATCCGCGAGGAGCTGCGCAACGGCAACTCGCCCCAGGCCAGCATCCGCTCGGGCTACGACAAGGCGCTGGTCACGATCGCCGATGCCAACATCACCACGCTGATCGCCGCGCTGGTGCTGTTTGTTTTCGGGACCGGCCCCATCAAGGGGTTTGCGGTGACGCTGTCGCTCGGCATACTCATGTCGATGTTCACCGCCATTGTGGGAACGCGATCCTTGGTGAACCTGATTTATGGACGGCGGCGGCTGAGCCGCCTAGCGCTCTAGCCGCCAATGGGTCCGGTCATGGAGATGCTGCGCCTTCGCCGCGAAATCGATTTCTTCGGGCGCCGCCGGATTGCCACGGTCTTGTCCTTGTTCCTGATCGCCGTCTCTATCGCCTCTCTTTCCTTTCGCGGGCTGAATCTCGGAATTGACTTTACCGGCGGTGTTCTGCTGGAGGTCGGTTACACCCAGGACGCCAATCTGGCGGAGATCCGGTCGCTTCTTGCCCAGGAGGGCTACGGCGATGCCCAAGTGCAGAATTTCGGCGCCGCCCGCGACGTGCTGATCCGCGTTCCGCCCAGCGAGAGCGTCGATGCGCAGAGTATCGGCGAGGAGTTGCTGGCGGCGTTGCGCGCCGGCGACGAGCAGGTGCAACTGCGGCGGGTCGAATTCGTGGGGCCGCAGGTGGGCCAGGAATTGACGGAGCGCGGCGGGCTGGCGGTGCTGTTTGCGCTCGTGATGATTCTGCTCTATGTGATGTTCCGGTTCCAGTGGAAGTTCGCCGTGGGGTCGGTGGCGGCGCTGGCCCACGACGTGGTGATCATCCTGGGTATTTTTTCGGTCTTTCAGTTGCCCTTCGATCTCACCATTCTGGCCGCCGCGCTGGCTGTGATCGGCTATTCCCTCAACGACACCATCGTGGTCTTCGACCGGATTCGCGAGAACTTCCGCCGCATCCGCACCGGTGACGCGCAGGCCATCATGAATACTTCAGTCAACCAGATGCTGGGGCGCACCATCATTACCAGCCTGACCACCTTGCTGGTGCTGGCGGCGCTGTTCCTGTGGGGCGGCGAGGCGCTCAAGGGATTTTCCTCGGCGCTGATCATTGGCGTGATCGTGGGAACCTACTCGTCCATCTATGTGGCCGGCAATACGGCGCTGGCGCTCAAGGCGGGCACCGCGGATCTGCTGCCGCCGAAAAAAGAGACCGGCAATGATGGCGCAGTGACTTAATGAAATAAAATTATTTAGTATCAGTTACTTGTTTATTATTCCTAATAATAGTATCAAATAATTTTCTGAGCTCTCCGTACACCTTGGGAGTGCCTGCCAGAACATGCCCTGACTCCATGCAGTCGGTGTTCGGCTGAAGCCCGGAGATCCATCCGCCCGCTTCCTCTATGAGCAGGGCGCCTGCCGCGATATCCCACGGTTTGAGGCCAAATTCCCAGAAGCCGTCAAGCCGTCCTGCCGCCACGTAAGCCAGGTCCAGGGCCGCGGCGCCAGGGCGGCGCACGCCCGAAGTCCGGCGCATCACCTGGCGCAGCATGCGCATGTACACATCCACCCATTGCAGGTTGCGGCGATAGGGAAAACCGGTGCCGATCAGGCTGCCCGCCAGCGCCTGATGGCTGCTCACCCGAATGCGCCGCTCATTCAGGCGCGCGCCGCCGCCGCGGGTGCAGGTGAACATTTCCTGGCGCAGCGGGTCGTAGATCACGCCGAGCTGCAGTTCGCTCTTGCGGCGCAGCGCCACCGATACGCAGAAAACAGGGAAACGGTGGACGTAGTTGGTTGTGCCGTCCAAGGGGTCGATGATCCATTCAAACTCGCTGTCGCCGCGGGCGCCGCCTTCCTCGCCGAGAAAGGCGTGGTCCGGATAGCCGTTGCGGATATGGTCCACAATGATTCGCTCGGCGGCTTCATCGACTTCCGTGACCAGTTCGTTGGGGCTTTTGCTGCGCACCGTGAGCGACTCAATGCGGTCCGCATAGCGCAGCGCCATATCGCCGGCCCGCCGGGCGGCGGAGGTGGCGGTGTTCAGCAAGGGCATCATGGCGGGTCGGGCGCTGGCAGGCGGCTGGAAGTTCGCACGGCGCCAATGGCGCCGGCTACCGGGGCATCAGTGTGTGATTATGCCGTGAGCGCAGCGGGCGGAGACAGGCCGGGAGGAGCGGAATCGGAAGCGGCAAGCCTTGAGAATTCCTCGTAGCGCTCCATCTCCATCGGAAATTCCTCAAGGGTATGCGGATGCCAGACCCGCCTAGGCAGCAGATCGAGGTCGCCTCCGTAAACATGCAGGGCGACCGCCGGCTCATCCATCGCGCATTCAGCCACATGGATGGCGTCGATCTTCATGCGAAATACCGAGCCGGTTTCCAAGACGATATCGCCGATCGGGGCCAGTCCCTTTTGGCCGCAGCGCCGGTAGAAGATGTTCCTCTCCTTTCCGCTGAGCATGAGCATTGCCGCCCAGGTGGAGTGATCGTGCGGCGGGGTGCGCAAGCCGGGGCAAAAGCAGATGCGCATCATTGTCAGGTTGGGGGAGCGGTAGAAGATCTGCCGGTCGGGCGCATCCTCCGCCTCGGCGCAGGAGCAAAAGTCCAGTGCTTCATGCACGTCGTCCAAGCGGCTCCGCAGCGCCTTGAGGGTGTCATGCACTGCGCCGCAGGGATTCGGACCTTGCGCGGCCTTGGCGCCCTGTTCAACGATATCGAAAACGTGCAAAGTGGAATTCCCGGGCCGCATGCTGACTCGATCGGATATTCTACCGGCAACGAATGGTTATGCTAGTGTGTGTGCTGTTCTGCGAACGATGGAAGCGGGTTGCGGAACAGCATGCCAAGGTCCTTAAGTCGGAGGGCTTTCCGCCTTCGGACGCCAAGGCGCGGTCTTGGTGCGCCCCCGCCGATCCACGTTTATTCAGCAATGAAGCAAATGCCCGATTCCGAGATGATTTACATGGACTACGCGGCCTCCGCGCCGATGGATCCGCAAGTGGCGGCGCGCATGAGCAAGTTGCTCCGCCGAGGCCCGCACGCCAACCCGGCCGCGGCTCACGGTCCAGGAAAAGCGGCGGAACGCTTGGCCGCCAAGGCGGCCAAGCAGGTAGGCGCGCTGGTGGGGCTGTCGGCGGACGAGGTGGTGTTCACCTCAGGCGCAACGGAATCCATAGGCTTGGCGGTGACGGGCGCCGCCCGTTACCGGCGCAGGGAAGGTCGCCACGTGATCACCGGCCTCAGCGAACACCCGGCCGGCCTCAATTCCTGCCTTGCCCTGAAGCGGGAAGGTTTCGAGCTGACGTGCCTGGAGCCGGATAGGAGCGGCGTCATTACCGCGGACGCCTTGCGCTCGGCGCTGCGCAGCGACACGGTTCTGGCATCCCTGATGCACGTCAACAACGAGATTGGCGTGGTTCATGACATCGCCGAATTTGCCGCTATTTGCCGCGATCATGGCGCTTGGCTGCATGTGGACGCCGCGCAGAGCGCCGGGAAGCTGCCGCTGGATATGCAGGCGCTAGGAATCGACCTGCTGTCGTTGAGCGCGCACAAAATATATGGCCCGAAGGGCGTAGGCGCTTTGTGCATCAACCGCCGGCGCGTCCCGCGGATCGAACCGCTGCTGCATGGGGGCGGCCAGCAGCGGGGTCTGCGTCCCGGCACGCTGCCGACCCATCAGGTTGCGGGCTTGGGGCTCGCATGCGATCTCGCGGCTGCAAAAATGGGCGCGGAAAGCGCTCGCATGCGGAGCCTTCAGGATCGTCTCTGGAGCGGGCTTGAGGCTTCCGGCGGCGTGCTGCTCAACGGCGCCGGCGCCGAGCGCGCGCCCGGCATTCTCAGCGTGAGCGTGGAAGGCGTGGAATCGGCCAGCCTGGTCAACGCCCTTGAAGGCGTTGCCTTGTCGCTGGGGTCGGCCTGTTCGCGGGTCCAGGACGAGCCTTCAGCGGTGTTGAGGTGCATAGGGCGCTCCCCGCTGCTGGCGGCCAGCACATTGCGGTTCAGTATCGGCAGGTTCACTACCGAGGCGGAGATCGACAGAGTCTGTGAAATATTCGCAGGGGCGGTTGCGGCATTACGCGCTCTGGCCGACGAGACGCCCGCGATCGCTCCGGCTTCGGGGCGGATTACCGCAGGCGAGGCCGGCCGCCGCCAATCCGGCGCTTGGGTGCGCTTGGAGGCGCGCTGGGAAGGGGATACGGCTGTTGAAACGGCTTTTCGCGTATTCGGGCCGCCAATTCTGGAGCATGCGGCGCGCAACGGCGCCCGCGCGCTCAAGGAGAAAGGCCGGGGCCTCCGCGTGGCGGACTGGTCCCGGCAGGTCAACAGAACGCTCAATCCGCCCCCGGAATCCCGGTCGGTGCTCCTGCTTGCCCGCGATGCCTTGCAAGACTGCCTTCAGGGCGGGGATAATTAGGCCGCCGAGTAGGGGCAACACGAGGATCAGTTCCATGGGATTGCGGCTTACCCCCCGTGCTGAGGCAAGGGTGCTGGAGTACCTGCGGCGCCGCGGCAGCGGCTTGGGCTTGCGCGTGGGCGTGACCGAGACCGGCTGCTCGGGATATTCGTACGTGCTCGATTACGCCGATGAAGTGGGCAGCGACGACTTGGTCCTGCGCCAGAACGAACTGAATATCATTGTGGCGCGCGAAAGCCTGCCGCTGCTGGATGGCACGGAAGTCGATTTTGTTCAGAAAGAACTCAACGAGCAATTCGTGTTCACCAATCCCAACGCAACCGGCGAATGCGGCTGCGGAGAAAGTTTTACCGTATGAGCGAGCGAACCTTGTCCATTATCAAGCCCGATGGCGTGGCCCGCAGCCTCATCGGCGAAATCTACCGGCGTTTCGAAGCAGCCGGGCTGCGGGTCGTGGGCGCCCGCATGGTTCGCCTCGACGAGCAGAAGGCGCGCGCGTTTTACCAAGTGCATCGGGAGCGGCCCTTTTTCAACGACTTGGTGGCGTACATGACTTCGGGGCCCATCATGGCGCAGGTGCTGGAAGGCGAGAATGCGATTCAGCGCAATCGGGAACTGATGGGCGCCACGGATCCGGCCAAGGCCGGCGCCGGCACGGTTCGAGCGGATTACGGCCAGAGCGTCGAACGCAATGTGGTGCATGGGTCGGACGGGCCGGGAACCGCTAGGGAAGAAATCGACTTTTTCTTCCAGCCGGACGAACTGCATTCAGGCTAGCGTGCTGTTCCGTGAATAACGGCTGGAAGGCGCGAGGCATGTTTCCTTCCCGGCAAGGCGCGACGATGCCGTGTGGCAGGCTCCACACAAGAAGGAGCAACGCAGCCGGGGAGGAAACAAGGCCGCGAATTATGGCTGTTATTCGCGGAACAGCACGCTAGGCGCTTGGCGGGGGCCAGGAGGTTCAATGCCGGATTCCGCCTCATTGCTTGGTTTGCCCAGAGGCGAGCTTGAGAATTGGTTCGTCTCGCGGGGCGAAGCCGCTTTCCGGGCGCGGCAATTGATGCGTTGGCTGTATCGCCGCGGCGAGCTGGAGCCGCTGCGGATGACGGACATGGCCCTTTCCTTAAGGGAGTCGCTGAGCGATTCGGCCGGGCTAGCCCTGCCGCCCATCGCGCAGCGCCGGCGTTCCGCGGACGGCACGCGCAAATGGCTGCTGGATGTGGGCGGCGGCCAGGTCGTGGAGACTGTGTTCATACCGGAACCCGGCCGCAGCTCGCTATGTGTCTCGTCACAGGTTGGATGCGCGGTTAACTGCCCGTTTTGCGCGACCGGCCAGATGGGATTCAGCCGCAACCTGAGCGCCGCCGAAATCGTGGCGCAGACGCTGGTTGCCCGGCGTGAGCTGGAGCCGGAAGGCAGAACGATCACCAATATCGTGTTCATGGGCATGGGCGAGCCGCTGGCCAATTTTCGCGAAGTGGCCCGGGCCGCATCGGTTTTTCTGGACCCTTTGGGCCTTGGGCTTTCGCGCCGTCGGGTGACTCTCAGCACCAGCGGCATCACGCCGCGCATCGGCAAGCTGGCGGAAGTGTCCCGCGTTGCCCTGGCCGTGTCGCTGCACGCGCCTGACGACGAGCTGCGCAACCGGCTGGTGCCGCTGAACAGGCGCTACCCGCTGGGCCCGCTGCTGGAGGCCTGCTGGGATTACGCGCGGGCCACCGAAAGCCGCGAAGTGACCTTCGAGTACGTCATGCTGGATGGGGTCAACGATCAGCCGGGCCAGGCCGCTGCGCTCGCCGGCCTGCTCCGCGACCGGCCCGCCAAGCTCAACCTGATTCCCTACAACCCCGTTAGCGGCGCCCCATTCGCGTGCTCGCCGCGCCCGGCCATTGACCGTTTTCGGCAAACGCTGCTGGATGCCGGCGTGATGACGATGACGCGCAAGACGCGGGGCGACGATATCGAGGCCGCCTGCGGACAACTGCGGGGCATCGTGCTGAACGGCATGAGCGTCCCCCGCGGCATGAAGGCAAGAGCATGAAGGCGCTGAAATTGCTCGCCGTTGCTGCGCTCGTCGCCGGCTGCCAGGCGGGCCTGGCAGGGAATCCGCAGGCCTCGGCGCTAAACGTGGAGCTTGGCGTTTCGTACCTCGAGCAAGGACGTGCCGAGCTGGCGCGCGACAAGCTGATCCGGGCGGCGCGGCAGGATCCACGCTCGGCGGATGCGCAGCGGATGCTGGCGCTGGCCTACGAGAGCTTGGGGCAGCATCCGGCGGCTGAGCGGCACTACCGGCAGGCCGTCCGAATCGCGCCCCGCGATGTCGAGGCGCTTAACAGCCTTGGGGTGTTCCTGTGCCGCCGAACCGGCGAAGCCCGCGAGGGTCTGGCCTTTCTTCGGCGGGCGGCCGGGGAGGCATCCCCGCGGCGGCGCGCGGCCGTGTACGCCAACAGCGGCGTTTGCGAGCTTGCCAAGGACGCGGCGAGCGCGGCGAAGTGGTTTCGCCGCGCTTTGGAACTGGATCCCGGGCAGCCCGAAGCCCGGGCGCTGCTGGAGCAGCTTGAAACGCAGAACTGACCAGGAGGCTTGCCCACATGGCAGATACGATACAAACCCCTTCCGGCTCGTACGGAGAGCGTCTGCAGTCCGCGCGCCGCGCGCAGATGATCTCGGTCGAAGACGTGGCGCAGGAGCTGAGGCTTTCGACGGATGCCGTCAATGCCCTCGAGGCCGGCGAAATCGAGATTTTCAGCGCGCACGCGCATGCGGTGGGCCACTTGCGCTGCTATTGCAAGCTCTTGGGGATAAACCCCGAGGAATTGCTGGCCGACTACCGCAGGAAGTATCCGGATTGGGATCACCTGCCGGCCAAGGTGGGCCTGGTGCCGTCCAGAATTCAGCGCTGGGGCCGCCTGAAGCTGGTGGCATGGATTTTGGGAGCGTCGTCGGTTCTGCTGATTGCCTACCAGTTCTGGGGCGACTTGGTTGTGGGCTGGCTCTCGGGCTAGCGGCATGCAGCCTGCCCAGAGAGCTTAGAGACGCATTGGCGGATCGCGCGTGCCGTCAAGACTTATTCAATCGGTTCGTGGCGTCCGGGATCTGAAGCCGCCTGAAGCCTCGGCGTGGAGGCATGCCGAGGAGGTTGTTCGCGCGATCCTGGAGGGCGGCGGATACCGCGAGTTTCGAGCGCCTGTGCTGGAGCATGCGGAGTTGTACCAGCGTTCGGTGGGCGAGCACACCGACATCGTGCAAAAGGAGATGTACAGCCTTGAAGGAGGCAAAGGGCAGACCCTTGCGCTGCGGCCGGAGGCAACTGCGGGGATTGTGCGGGCGGCGCTTGAGCACGGGCTGCACCGAGGGCGCCACCGGTTCTGGTGCGTCGGCCCGATGTTCCGCAGGGAACGTCCGCAACGCGGCCGGCTGCGTCAGTTTCATCAGTTCGACGCCGAGGCGATCGGATACGCGGGCCCTGACATTGATGCGGAGTTGATCGCGCAGGCGGCGCGCATTTTCCGGGAGCTGGGCGTGGACGGTCTTGCGCTGGAGATCAACAGCCTGGGCGGCGCCGAATGCCGCCGGGCCTATCGGCGCAATCTCCGGGCGTACTTCCGGGATCATTTCGAGTCGCTGGATGCGGACAGCCGCGCCCGGCTGGATGCCAATCCGCTGCGCATTCTCGACAGCCGCAATCCGCGGATGTCGGAACTGATCGCGGGCGCCCCCGACATCGCGGAATTTCTGGAGCCTGAGTCCGCCGAGCATCTGTCCGGCCTTGAGTCGCTGCTCACCTCCATCGGGCTGCCGTACCGCCGCAATTCCAGGCTGGTGCGGGGATTGGACTATTACTCGAGGACGGTTTTCGAGTTCCTCACGGATCGGCTGGGCGCGCAGAACGCGGTGTGCGCCGGCGGTCGTTATGATGGCTTGGTTGAGCAACTGGGCGGCCCGCCCACTCCTGCGATCGGCTGGGCGATGGGCATTGAGCGCCTGATGGAACTGGCGGCGGCTTTTCCGCCCGCGGGACGAACCCGGGTTTATCTGGTGCTGCTGGGAGGTCTTGCGGTGCAGCAGGCCGGCCTGCAACTGGCGGAGACGCTGCGCAGCGAATGCGCCTTTATGGATTTGGAAATGCACTGCGGAGGGGGCGGGGCGCGGGCCCAAATGCGCCACGCCAGCCGCTCCGGCGCCCGCTATGCGGTGATTATCGGCGAACAGGAGCTGGCGGCTGGAGAGGCGGGCCTGAAGGACCTTCGGAGCGGGGCCGAACAACAGGCCATCCCGCTGGAGGAACTCCCAAGGGTGCTTCGGGATCGCGCCGACCGTACAATTCCGGCCCATGGATGATTTTCTCACCGATCAGCAGCAGGCCGCGCGGGTGCGGTCCTGGGTGCGCGGGTATGCGCCTGCGGCGGCAGTGGCGCTGGCGATTGGAATCGGCGGCTATTTCGGCTACGACCAGTGGCAGGCGCGCGGCGAACAGCAGGCCGCCGAAGCCTCCGAACGTTTCGAGGAGTTAAGGGAAGTCCTCGATTCCAACAACCGGGATCGGGCCGAGGAGCTTCACGGGCGGCTGCTTGCCGATTTTCCTGAAAGCGCTTATGCGGATCATGCGCGCTTGCTGATGGCCAAGGAGTATGTCGATACCACCCGGCCCGCCTTGGCTGCGGAGGAGTTGCGCGCACTGATTGCGGGCACCGCCGACAGTGACTTGCGGCAACTGGCCCGGCTGCGCCTGGCGCGCGTCTATCTCTATATGGACCGTCCGCAAGACGGGCTGGAAGTGCTTGACGCAGGAATGCCATCCGATTCCTGGCAGCAGCTCACCGAGGATGCGCGCGGCGATCTGCACCGGGCGCTGGGGCAGGTGGAGGAGGCGCGAACCGCCTATCAGGCGGCTTTGGACCGCGCCGAACCGGCGGATCCCGGCTGGATTCGCATGAAACTGAATGACCTCGCCGGGATGGATGCCGGGCAGGCGGACGCGCAGGACGCCGGCGGCGAGGATCACAGGCCCGCCGCCGCGGAGCAGGGCAATGCCGCCGATGCCGCTGCGGAACCGGAATGATGCCGGTTGCAGCCATGAATGCCGTCCGGCCCGCCCTGCGGATCCTTCCGATGATTCCGGCTGCCTTGCTGTGCCTGTCGGGCTGCGGGATTTTCGCCGGGGACGATGGCGAGGAGGGCCGTCAGCCGCGCGAGCTGCAGGCGTTTGCCGAGCAGTTGCAGCTCAGGCGGGCTTGGTCCGCCAAGGTGGGCGATGGCGGGGGAGGGCTAAGGCTGGCGCTGCGTATTGATGGCGACGGCTCGCGGGTTTACGCGGCTTCCACCGACGGCACTGTGCAGGCCTACGGGGCGGACAACGGCGCCCGGCAATGGTCCCGGGACACGAAGCTGAAGCTGTCCGCCGGTCCGGCAGTGGGTGGCGGCCACGTGGCCGTGGCATCTTCGGGAGGATGGGTTGTCGTGCTTGATGCGGCAAGCGGCGCAGAGGAGTGGCGCGCCTATGTGAAGGGCGAAGTGCTGGCGGCGCCGGCGGTGGGCGGGGGCCGTTTGTTCGTGCGCACGGTGCATGGCTTCCTGTACGCCTTCAGCCTCGCGACCGGCCAGGAACTCTGGTCCGTTTCGCAGAGCATGCCCAGGCTCAGCCTGCGCGGCACTTCGGCGCCCGTGGTGCAGGCCCGGCTGGTGATTTGCGGCTTCGACAACGGCCGCCTTGCCGCCTATGAGCAGTCCGACGGCGCCCGGGCCTGGGATCTGGCTTTGGCCGCGCCGGCAGGGCGCAACGAGCTGGAGCGGCTGGTGGATCTGAACGGCGAAGTCCAAGTGGTGGGCAATGATGTGTACGTGGCCGGCTATAACGGCTTGCTGGCCGCAGTGGCCGCGGAGTCGGGGGAATTGCTGTGGTCGCGGGAGTTTTCCGGCTACAACGGCCTGGTGGTGGATGCCAACAACGTGTATTCGGTCAGCGAGGCGGGCCGGGTGGACGCTCATGCCCGAACCGGCGGCACCCCTTTATGGTCGGAGGATTTGCTGGAATACAGGGACCTTTCTCGGCCTGCCTTGTTCGCCTCGCATCTGATGGTTGGCGACTTCAAGGGTTATCTGCACGGATTCAACGTATTCAGCGGCAAACTGGAATCGCGCGCGCGCGCCGGCAACAGCAGGATTGCGGCCCAGCCCCTGGTCATGGGCGAGATGCTGTATGCGCTGACCGTGTCGGGCGAATTGACGGCCTGGCGCGCCGCCGGCTCGGGCCCATCCTGACCCGGCCCGCATGCGCCATGCTCCCGGTTGTGGCCCTCGCAGGGCGTCCCAACGTCGGCAAATCGACGCTGTTCAACCGGCTGGCCGGTAAACGCGAGGCCTTGGTCGCTGATTATCCCGGGCTGACCCGGGACCGCCGCCACAGCCTGGTGAGCCTGCGCGACCGCCGCGCCATACTGGTGGACACGCCGGGCGTGGGCCAGGGAGGCGACTGGGACGACGCGTTGCAAGGGCAGTTCGAAAAGGCTTTGGAGGAAAGCAGCCTAGCCGTGCTCATGACCGACGCGCGAGAAGGGCTGTGCGCTGCCGACGAGGTGGCCGCAGGCCGGATTCGCGAGTCAGGCATTCCGGTGCTGCTCGCGGTCAATAAATGCGAGGGCCTGGCGCCGGAGATCGGCGTGGCCGAATTTCATGCGCTGGGGATCGCTGAGCCTCTGGCGATATCCGCGCTGCGCGGAGATGGCGTCAGGGCCTTGGCGGAGCGCATGGCCGGGGCGATGCCTGAATCCCCGGAGGCGGAGCCAGACCCGTGCGGGCGAGTCAGAATCGCCGTTATCGGCCGGCCGAACGTGGGCAAATCGACTTTGGTCAACCGCTATCTTGGCGAAGAGCGCATGCTGGTTCGCGACGAGGCCGGAACCACCCGCGACAGCATTGCGCTGGATTTCAATCATGCCGGGCGGTCCTGCACTCTGGTCGATACGGCAGGGATCAGGCGCCGTGCCCGCGTTGCATGCGGCCCGGAGCGCCTTTCGGTGACTCAGGCGCTGCAGGCCGTCGAACGGGCCGACGCGGTGATTTTTCTTCTTGATGCGCGGGAGGGAGCCACAGATCAGGATCTGAGGCTGATCGCGCTGGCGCTGGACCGGGGGCGGGCCATGGTCATTGGCGTGAATCAGTGGGACCGGATCCAAGGCGGGGATCGCGCGCGCATCAATGCCGGGCTGGACCGGCAGTTGCGTTTTCTGGACTTTGTGGATCTGCATCGCGTGTCGGCGCTGCGCGGATGGCGGGCAGGGCGCCTGCTCGACAGCGCGCTCTCCGGAATCGATGCCGCGTCCGCCGACCTGCCTACGGGGAGGCTGAACGCGATATTGCGCGAGGCGCTGCGGGAACACGCCACGCCGCGGCGCGGGGGCCGCCGGATTCGGCTGAACTATGCCCATCAGGGGGGCAAGCGGCCGCCGGTGGTTGTTATCCACGGCCGCCAGACGGAGCGCCTGCCGGCCGACTTCAGGCGCTTTCTTGCGCGCCGCATACGCGAGCACTTTGGCCTGCGAGGAACGCCGCTGCGCATTGAGCTGCGCACCGGCCCCAACCCTTACGTGGATGCTTGACCCGCGCATCCCGCAGGCGCGTTGAATCCGCCTGTCCTCCGCCCTCGCCCTCCGGGAGCCGCTGTGCCCGCCAAGCGATTGGCGCGCACTGGCTTGGTTCCACCATCTGGCTTCAACACTCCCGGAGGGCGGAGGCGGAGATAGGCTGCGGCAGCGTTATCCGTCAATGGCTCGGGATCTTGCGGTCCTGGACGCGGGCTAGAAGGGCGCCTCGGGCGAGCCGGGCTTGAATATCGCTGCCTTTTTCGGCGCGCGCCGCGTCCACGAGGATTTTTCCGTCCGCTCCGGTCACGATGGCGTAGCCGCGGTCCAAGGTGTTTTGCGGGCTCAAGCCGCGCAGCGTCGAACGGGCGATTTTGACGCGTTGCGAGGCGCCATCCAGCCGGCGGCGGGCTGCCGCCGCCAATCGCGGCGCCAGCCCGCCCAGCCGTCCGCGCGCCTTGTTGGCGAGGTCCCGGGGCAAGTTTGCGGCCAAGCGCCCGCGCAGCGCGGCTAGGCGTTGCGCGCCGGGCTGCGGCAGCCGCAAGGCGGCGCGGCGAAGGCGCTCGTGCAATTCGTCCAAGCGCTGGCCGCACTGCATCAGCCGGGCGGGCGGTCCGGCGCGGTCCAGTCGGCCCCGCAGTTGCGCCAGGGATCTTCGATCCGCTGAGAGGCGGGAAACGAGCGCCTGGCGGATGCCGCTGGCGGCGCGGTCCACCCGGCGCAGCCAGTCGCCGGCGTCAGGCGTGGCCATCTCCGCCGCTTGGGACGGCGTGGCCGCCCGGCGGTCGGACACGAAGTCCGCGATCGTATAGTCGGTCTCGTGGCCCACGCCGCAGATCAAGGGCAGCGGAAAGTGGGCGATGGCGCGGGCAAGCTGCTCGTCGTTGAATGTCGCCAAGTCCTCCGGATCGCCGCCGCCGCGGGCCAGGATCACCAGGTCGCAATCGCCGCGCTCGGCCACGGCTTGCAGCGCCGCCATGATCTGCTCCGCCGCGCCGGCGCCTTGCACCTGGGCGTGGCAGAGCACCACCGGCAACGCGGGGAAGCGCTTGCGCAATACCGTCACCACATCCCGCGCCGCCGCGCTTTCCCGCGATCCGACCAGCCCTATGCGGCCGGGCAGGCGGGGGATGGGCCGCTTGCGCTCCTCGTCGAACAGCCCTTCTTCCCTGAGCTTGCGCTTGAGCGCCTCGAACTGCTTGAGGAGCTGGCCGACGCCGGTTTCCTGCATGTCCGAAACGATCAGCTGGTAGCTGCTGCGCGGCGTGTAGGCCTCCACCCGCCCGCTGGCGACCACCCTTTGCCCGTCCGCCGGCGTGAAGGCGAGGCGGCGGTTGGCCGCGGCGAACATGGCGCATTGGATCAGCCCCTCTTCATCCTTGAGCTTGAAGTACATGTGGCGGCCGCGGTAGTGGCTGAAGTCGGCGATTTCGCCCTCCACCTTCACTGCCGCAAATCCATCGCGCAGCCGGGCCGCGATCTGCCGCACCAATTGGCCGACTTGCAGCAGCGGCGCGCCTTCCGCCGGTTCGCCCGCCCCGAGGTTTACCGCTTCGCCGCGCATTTGTAAGATGATAGCTTGTTGCGCGGCAAGTTCGGCCCATGCGAATCATCCAGGAAGCCCTGACCTTCGACGATGTCCTTCTGGCGCCGGACTATTCGGAGGTTCTGCCTAGGGAAGTAAGTTTGGCCACTGCGGCGGCGCGCGGCTTGGAGCTCAACATTCCCGCGCTTTCCGCGGCGATGGACACGGTCACGGAGTCGGCCTTGGCGATCGCTTTGGCGCAGGAGGGCGGGCTGGGCGTCATCCACAAGAACATGACGCCGGAAAGCCAGGCCCGGCAGGTGGCCGCGGTCAAGAAATACGCCTCGGGCGTGGTCTCCGATCCGATCACCGTCAGCCCGGACAAGAGCGTGCGCGAGGTGCTGGAAATCACCCGCCGCAACAACATTTCGGGCCTGCCCGTGGAGGCGAAAGGGCGCCTGCTGGGCATTGTCACGAACCGCGATCTGCGTTTCGAGACCCGCCTCGACCGGCCGGTGCGCGAAGTGATGACGCCTGAGGACCGGCTGGTGACGGTGCGGGAAAACCCCGGCGAGGAGGAGGTCCTTACGCTGCTCCACAAGCACCGGATCGAGAAAGTGCTGGTGGTGGACGGGAATTTCCAGCTCAAAGGCCTTATTACCGCCAAGGACTTCCAGAAGGCCAGCGATTTTCCGCGCGCCTGCAAGGACCAGCGTGGCGCGCTGCGCGTGGCGGCCGCGGTCGGCGCCGGCGCCGATACGGAACAGCGCGCCGCCCTGCTGAGCGAGGCGGGGGTTGACGCGCTGGTGGTGGACACCGCGCACGGCCACAGCCGCAGCGTGCTCGAGCGGGTCGGATGGCTGCGCGGGAACTACCCGGACATGCGGCTGATTGCCGGCAATGTGGTGAGCGGCGAAGGCGCCGAGGCGCTGATCGAGGCCGGCGTGGACGGCGTGAAGGCCGGCGTGGGGCCGGGATCCATTTGCACCACGCGCATCGTGGCCGGCGTGGGGGTGCCGCAGATCACGGCCGTGGCGGAAGTGTCGGCCGTCGCCGCCCGCCACGGGGTTCCGGTGATCGCCGACGGCGGCGTGCGCTACTCGGGCGACATCGCCAAGGCGATCGCCGCGGGCGCGCACTGCGCCATGATAGGGAGCCTTTTCGCCGGCACCGAGGAAGCGCCGGGCGAGGTCGAGCTGTACCAGGGGCGTTCGTACAAGTCGTACCGCGGCATGGGTTCGCTGGGCGCCATGTCGCAGCGGCATGGATCGTCGGACCGCTACCAGCAGGACTCCACCGAGCAGCTTGAAAAGCTGGTGCCCGAAGGCATCGAGGGCCGGGTGCCCTACAAGGGCAGCTTGGTGGCCATCGTGCAGCAGCTCACCGGGGGCTTGCGGGCCGCGATGGGTTACACCGGCTGCGCGTCCGTCGAGGAGCTGCGCGCCCGGGCGAAATTCGTTCGGATCACGGGGGCGGGAATGAAGGAAAGCCATGTCCACGACGTGGCGATCACCAAGGAGGCCCCCAACTACCGGGGGCGCGCGTGACCCAGGGGCGAATCCTGATCCTTGATTTCGGATCGCAAACGACGCAGCTGATCGCCCGCCGCATCCGCGAGGCGGGGGTTTATTCCGAAATCCTGCCGTGGGACATCGGCGACGACGCGGTGCGTGAATTCGCGCCGGACGGCATCGTGCTCTCCGGAGGGCCGCAGTCGGTGACTGGCGAGCGCGCGCCGCAGGCCCCGCAAAGCGTTTTCGATCTCGGCAAGCCGGTGCTGGGCATCTGCTACGGCATGCAGGCCATCGCCCAGCAGCTTGGCGGCCGCGTTGAACGGGCCGGCAGCGCCGAGTTCGGACCCGCCGAGGTTCGGGTGGTTGCGGATAACGTCTTGCTTTCGGGGCTGTCCGAGGAGCCGCTTCCCGTATGGATGAGCCACGGCGACCGCGTCGATGCGCTGCCGCCCGGGTTCGAGCGCATCGGCGAGAGCGACAACGCGCCGCTGGCGGCCATCGCCCACCAGGAGCGCGGCCTGTTCGGCGTGCAGTTCCATCCGGAAGTCACCCACACGCGCCACGGCCAGCGCATAATCGAGCGTTTCGCGCACCGGATTTGCGGGCTGGGCAGCGAATGGTCGCCCGCCGCCATTGCCGGCAGCGCCATCGCGCATATCCGCGAGCAAGCGCCGCAGGGCAACGTGCTGCTGGCGCTGTCCGGGGGCGTCGATTCCTCGGTGCTCGCGGCGCTGCTGCGGCGGGCGGTGGGCGGGCGTCTTCACTGCGTCATGGTGGACCATGGCCTTTTGCGCCTGAACGAAGCAGAGCAGGTGGCGGAAACCCTGGGCCGGTGGGGAGTCGAGGTGAAAGTGGTCGAGGCGCGCGAGCGCATGTTCGCCGCGCTGGCGGGCTTGGCTGACCCGGAGGACAAGCGAAAGGCCATCGGCCGCTGCTTCATTGAAGTGTTCGAGGCCGAGGCGGCGCGCCTGCCCGGCATTGAATGGCTCGCCCAGGGCACCATCTATCCGGACGTGATCGAATCCGCCGCCGCCTCCACCAGCAAGGCGCATCTGATCAAATCGCACCATAACGTGGGCGGCCTTCCAAAGCGGATGAAGCTCAAGCTGCTGGAGCCGCTGCGCTTGCTGTTCAAGGACGAGATCCGCAAGGTGGGGCTGGAGCTGGGCCTGCCGGCGGAGCTGGTCGGGCGGCATCCCTTTCCCGGCCCCGGCTTGGCAGTGCGGGTGCTGGGCGAAGTCGATCCCGCGGCCGTTGAGAAACTGCGGCGGGCGGACGATATCTTCATTTCAGAGCTGCGCGCCGCGAATTGGTACGACCGGGTGGCCCAGGCTTTCGCGGTGTTTCTGCCGTCGCGCAGCGTCGCCGTGAAGGGCGACGGGCGGCGCTACGAGCCGGTCATCGCGCTGCGCTGCGTCAATACCTCCGACTTCATGACCGCCGATCCCAGCCGCCTGCCCATGGAACTGCTGGAACGGGTCGCGGGGCGCATCGTCAACGAGGTTCCCGGCATCTCGCGCGTCACCTACGATATTTCATCCAAGCCCCCCGCCACCATCGAATGGGAGTGAGCGCTTCGGAATTGGCGGCGGCGGAAGGCGAGCGGTGGATGCGGCGGGCCTTGGAGCTGGCCCGCAAGGCGGCGGATGCCGGGGAGGTTCCGGTGGGCGCCGTGGTGGTTCTGGACGGCCGCGTCGTGGGGGAGGGCGGCAACCGCATGATCGCCGCCGAGGATCCGAGCGCGCATGCGGAAATGGAAGCGTTGCGGGCCGCTTGCAAGGCGGTCGGCAACTACCGGCTGCCGGGCGCGGAGGTGTTCGTGACGCTGGAGCCTTGCGCGATGTGCGCCGGCGCTCTGGTGCTGGCGCGCGTGGCACGGGTCGCTTACTCCGCCGCCGACCCCAAAGCAGGCGCCGCCGGCAGCGTGCTCAACGTGCTGCGCAACCCCGCCCTGAACCATCAATGCGAGGTTGTTTCCGGCCTTCTGGCCGAGGAATCCGCCGCCCTGCTGCGCGAATTTTTCCAAGCCAGGCGCTCCTGATCCAGTGCCCTTGCGTCCGGCATCGCTACGGTGTCCGGTTGGCCGGATCCGCGGCGGCGCTTGTGCTTGCAGGCGGGCGCATGGGCGATCCGTCGCCTCTGCCGCCGGCGGGCACGCTGGCGCGCGAGCGCGGCAACCTTGAGTTCCTGATCGCCACGCCGGTCCGGACGCACGCCATCTCCGGCCTGTTCGTGGTTTCGATGCGGGTTGCGGCGCGGCGCTTCAGCAAGCGCCTCGGCTGATTGCGAACATATAATCCTTCCCCGGAGGGATGCCGGAGAGGCCTAACGGCGCTGATTCGAAATCAGATGGGGGCGATTCGCCCCACGTGGGTTCGAATCCCACTCCCTCCGCCGATAGGCGCTTGCCGCCGTAAGTAGCCGCAAGGGTTTCGGGCCGTAAGTGTCTGAAACTAATGATCCGCACAAGGTTGCAGCTATCGGTATGGAGCCGGAGAGCGGCCTATTTTCGCGGCCATAGCGGGATTTTGGCTTCCGGCAGGCGACTTCCGCGCCAATCCGGGAAATTGCCGCTATCGGCATCTTTGCAGGGATGGCGGAAAGTTTGGGGCGTGAGAGAATGAGCGCGAAGCCGCCGGACTGTTGCCTGCCCGCCTTTCGTCATAGATTGGTAGAGGGTTAGATTCCCTCCGGCGCTTCCCGCTCGCGGGCAAGCGTAAACGATATGCGCGGCAGAGGCTAATCGGGCAAGGCGGCAATGATGCCGAAAGCGCCAACGAGCAAGGCGGCAAAAAAGCTGCCAATAATGCCGAGAGTCCAGTACTGCAGGCGTTCCACGGCAGCAAAGCGCCGGTCAATGTGCCGTTCGAGGTCGGCGAACTTGGCGGCTATGTCTGTGGCGTTCATGCGCCCATCATACACGGCAGGTTTCAGGCTACGCACACAAGCCGAACCCGGCTACAAGCGCCGCGAATCCGATTGCAACCGCATACATGCGATTGGCAAGGCGCGTTTCGAGGGCTGCAAGGTCGGCCTTCGTTGCGTAGTCTTGGCGCTGCTGGATGCGGGCGCCGACGTGGACGCGAAGGACAATAGTGGCAGAACGGTGATGTATCCGAGAAGATTCGGCGACTCCGAACGGCTGCGGCCGGAGATGAAGGCGATACGTAGGATGTTCCGGGAAGCGGGCGTGAAGGAATAGCCGCCGTTTTTAGGGTATGCCTAGAGGCTATCTCATAAATACAGAACGTGTTGTGTTACTTTGCTGATCCCGATTATGCGGATGATCGGAGATTCTCGTGGCTCAGGACCTCACCGATGCCCAGCGGGCCTTCATTGAGCCCTTGCTTCCCGAGTTGCCGCGGCGCGCCGAGGGGCGGGGGCGGGCTTGATGGCTGCGGCAGCATGTTATGATTCCAAGGCATGAGCACGGCCACCTTTGACTCATTGCAAGCCGCCCGTGACCTCGAAAAAACCGGGCTTGAGCGCGCTCAGGCAGAGGCTATAGCCCAAGCCATCCAGCGCCGCAGCCAGGACTACGCGACGAAAGCCGACATCGCCGCCCTTCGGTCAGAAATTGTGGCGGTTGTCGAGAAGGCCAAGAATGCCGTGTTGCTCGCCGTCCTCGCGGCAACCGGGCTCATCATCGCAAGCGTAGGGTTGTTCGCCTAACAACCTATGGCTCCGGTGCTGACGGGCCCCCGGCGGTTTCAAAAGAGCCAGCATCCGCATCAGTAGCAGCAGCATCCGGAGCCTCGGATGCGGGGGCAATCGGGGCCTGAATCTACTTGACGAATCCGCTGGACTTAAGATTCCAGCGGATTGCAGGATGGCGCGAGGACAGCGAACCGGAATACCGCGAAGGCATGAAATGCGAAGAGTGGGACGTGGCGGTGCCGGAATTGTTTTTTCGCCGGGCTCGCGTGGTAGCGTTGTGCGGATGCAGGTCAAGCATGGATTTCCGCCCGTTTTCGATTGGCGCGCAAGAGTGCTTGTTCTCGGGTCCCTGCCGGGCGACGAATCGCTGCGCCGGCGCGAGTACTACGGCCATCCGCAAAACCAGTTCTGGGCGCTGCTGGCCGCGGCGTTCGGGCAGGATCTGCCGCGCCTTGCTTATGGAGGCAAATGCGCGTTCCTGCTGCGAAAGCGCATTGCGCTATGGGATGTGCTTCAAGCGGCCGAGCGCGCCGGCAGCCTCGACACGGCCATTCGCAAGGAGCGTCCGAACGATCTGCCGGCGTTGTTCAGCCAATTGCCGGACCTGCGCGCCGTGGGATGCAATGGCGGCAAGGCGCATCAATCGTTCTGTCGGCACTTTGGCGCATGGCTGGATGAATGCCCGCGCGAAATAAGCGTTTGCCGCCTGCCTTCATCCAGCCCGGCCTATGCCGCCATGCCTTTGGGCGACAAGATTTTGCGCTGGCGCTCGTTCCTGGACTCCGCCCTTGCGGGGCCATAGCGAAATCGCGGCGCCACCGTCCGCGTGCCGGATGTCGTTGCGGAATATGACGCCTTGGGGGAACGGCCCCGGGTAGGTGTAGTAGCCGCCGGCGGCGTTGTAGTTGCTGCCGCTGGGATTGCCCGGCGCCGCCTCCGTGTTGGTGAGCGGATAATTGGACGCAAAGCCCTTTTCACCGTGCCAACCGACGGTATGGACGGAGCCGGGGTAGGTGAAGTCGTTGACCTCGATCAATTCCGTTTCGCTGGAGAAGAACCCGCCCTGGAGGCGCCAGCGGTTTGCCGGGTTGGTGGCGAAGCGGATCTCGTGGGTTTGGACGTCGATCTGGTTGAGGCTGTCCACGAACATGGCCGGATTATGGCAAGTGCCGGTGGGCGTGGAGCCTCCGTAGTACACGGCGTAGCCGCAAATGTAATACGGCAGGTCCGCGCCCGGCTGGAATCGAGCGCGGTGCGCCGCGCCACCGGAAAGCGGGCAATCCGCGCTTTTAGAAGAGACCCTCGACTCGTCCGGCCTGGTTGAGGCGGATGCTCTCGGCGGCAGGGACCCTGGGCAGACCGGGCATCGTCAGCATGTCGCCGCAGATGGCCACGACAAACTCGGCGCCGCAGGACAGGCGAACCTCGCGCACCGGGATCGAATGGCCCGAGGGCGCGCCCTTGGCGCCGGGGTCGGTCGAGAAGCTGTACTGGGTTTTCGCCATGCAAACCGGGTAGCGGCCCAGCCCGTCCTCCTCGAACTTGGCGATCTCGGCCGCAACGCCGGGGCCGGCCGAGACTTCCGCGGCGCCGTAGATATTCCGGGCCACGGTCTCGATCTTTTCCCAAAGCCCCATCTCGTCCGGATAGAGGGGCTGGAAGTCGGCGGCGCCGCTGTCCGCCACTTCCGCCACTTTCCGAGCCAGGTTTTCGGCGCCGGCGCCGCCGTTCGTCCAGTGGGTGCATTCGATGGCGGATGCGCCGCGGCTTTCGCAGTAGTCGCGAACGGCGGCGAATTCGGCATCGGTGTCCGCAGTGAAGCGGTTGACGCCAACCACCGCCGGCACCCCGAAGCGGGCGATATTGTCGAGATGGCGGCCAAGGTTGACGAGGCCCGCGCGGACCGCCTCGACATTTTCGGCGCCAAGGTCGGCGAGCGCCACGCCGCCGTGCATTTTGAGGGCGCGGATGGTGGCCACCACCACCACCGCGTCCGGCTTCAGGCCCGCCTTCCGGCACTTGATGTTGAAGAATTTCTCGGCCCCGAGGTCAGCGCCGAACCCGGCTTCGGTGACGGTGTAGTCGGCGAGCTTGAGGCCAAGCCGGGTTGCCATGGCCGAATTGCAGCCATGCGCGATATTCGCGAAGGGCCCGCCGTGGATCAATGCGGGAGTGCTCTCCAGAGTCTGGACGAGATTGGGCATGAGCGCGTCCTTCAATAGCACGGTCATGGCGCCGTCCGCTTCAAGCTCGCGCGAATAACGGGACTCGCGCCGGCGGGTCTGCCCGATCACGATATTGCCGAGGCGGCGCTTCAAGTCCGCAAGCCCCTCTGCCAGGCAGAAGATCGCCATGACCTCGGATGCCACCGTAATGTCGAAGCCGGACTCTCGCGGATAACCGTTCCCGATGCCTCCGAGCGCGATGGATATATTGCGCAGCGCGCGGTCGTTCATGTCCACCACCCGGCCCCAAGTGGCGCGCCGGACATCGATCCCCAGCGCGTTGCCCCAGTGGATATGGTTATCGACCATCGCCGCAAGCAGATTGTGGGCGGCGCTGATCGCATGGAAGTCGCCGGTGAAATGCAGGTTGATGCTCTCCATCGGCACCACTTGGGCGTAGCCGCCTCCCGCCGCGCCGCCTTTCATTCCAAAGCACGGCCCTAGGCTGGGCTCGCGCAGGCAGAGGATGGCCCGCTTGCCGATTCGGCTCAAGCCGTCCCCAAGCCCCACCGAGGTCGTGGTCTTGCCTTCTCCGGCCGGGGTTGGAGTGATTCCGGTGACCAGAATCAGCTTGCCGTCCGGACGATCGCCAAGCGAATCGAAGTATTCAAGCCCGATCTTGGCCTTGTCGCGGCCGTAGGGGAACAAGTGTTCGCCGGGGATGCCGAGCTTATCCCCGATCTCGTCGATGGGGCGGATCCGCGCCGCGCGCGCTATCTCGATGTCGCTGGGTACGGGAACTCCGCTTTTTTCGCTCATGCTGCCTCCCATCGGCGCGAGCCGGGCATGCTCGCCAAGTGCCTGTTCGCCGTTCGCGGCTTTCGGCCAACCCTTATTCGGCGGAATGTTAGTGGATTGGCCGATGAAGTGGCAAGCCGTTGCAGCGGCTCAGGATATTTCGGGATTTTTGCTTGTCGGGTCGGGCATGCTCTCGGTGCGGACAAGATGCTTGTTGGGGGTTCGGCAATCCAGCGCCCGGCCGGCGCGTTCAAAGCCCGCCATGAACTCGCTTTTGCCGTCCGCCTGGATGGATTCGACGGGGAACGCCCGCGCGGATTCTTGGCGCCGCCTATTCGGCGGGCCGGTTCTAGAACCCCAGGCGGGCCTCGATCAGGATGCCGCGGTCGCTCCCGGCGTCGCCGCCGGCGCGGCGCGTCAGCTTGAGGGCGATGCCGAGGTCCATGGCCCCGCCGTCCGGATCCAAGGGCTCGATGCGCCAGCCCAGCGTCTGCAGGCGGCCGCCGCCCTGCGACCCGTGCAGCACGAAGGGCGTGCCGAGGAAGCGGCCGCCGGGCAGCGCCAGGCCCCAGCCGAGCTCGGCGTCGAGGCCGCCCGCGCCCGGCTCCGCCCCGAACGGCCCCGC
>JAPYNE010000065.1 GCA_028285945.1 Candidatus Foliamicus numerosus
GGGATTCCATTGAGCGCTCCCTTATCCAGAGAGAAAAAACGGTGTTTCTTATGATAGCACCGGAGCCAAGCCCCGTGGACGGGTTGATGCCCCCCCCCGGCGGGAAGAAGCAAAAACAGGCGGAATCGAAGCGGCGACGGCTAGGCCGAGGCGGCGATGCGGACGACGGCCAGCAGGCCGAGCAAGCCCAGCGCGATGTGCGCGAGCTTCGAGAGTATCAATCCGGCAACGCGCAAGCCGCCGCCCACGTAGTCCTCCAGCACCACGCGCACGCCCAGTTCGGAGTGGTAAAGCAGAGCCAGCACGAAAGCCGCCAGCAGGGTGCCATCGCCCAGCCCTTGGAAGCAATGCAGAAGGTCCTCGTAGTGCAGCGTGGGCAGCGTGGCCACGCGGACCATGAACCACAGCGCCAGCGGAATCAGCGCCACCGCGCTGACGCGCTGCGCCCACCAATGGCCGCTGCCGCGGCCCGCCGAACCCAGCCCGGCGGCGCGCCCCAAAGGCGTGCGCAAGCTCAAAGCAAGCGCCCCCCGAAAGGCCCGAACCACCAGTACGCAGCGGTGGCCGCCAGCGATGCCAGGAACACCAGCCATCCCGACAAGCGCGCCCGCCTCGGCTCGAAGCCTAGCCCGGCATCCCAGAACAAGTGCCGCGCGCCGTTCGCCAAATGGTAGAAAAGGCACCCGGTCCATCCCAGCGCCGCAAGCCGCACAATGCCCAGCCCAAAAAGGCCCTCAAGCACCGCGCCGCCGCGCGGCCCGGAGGCCAGCAAAACAATGCAGGCAACCAGCCCTGCGGCCCCCGCCGATAGCGCCACGCCGGTAATACGGTGCAGAATAGACAGCGCCATGGTGTACTGCCAGCGATATACCGACAGGTGCGGCGAAATGGGCCGGTTCGCGGCGGAGGGCATTTGCGGAATCGTTATCGCTATGATCGCAAGGGTTGGCCATTGTAGCCCGCATCACGCGGCGCGACCCGATCAAACGAAGGAGCGGCGCCTGCCCTTGCCGATGCCTCCCTGCGGGCGGGCCGCCCGCAATCGGTCGGCGCCCGCTTCCGCATGAGCAGCGCGCCCGCCCTTTTGCGCCTGGAAGACTTCGCCGCGCTCAGAGTGAGCGGGGCGGACCGGATCGATTTCCTGCAAGGCCAGCTCAGCCAGGACATGCGCAAGGTCACCGCGGACCGCGCCGCGCCGGCGGCCTGGTGCAACCGCCAAGGCCGCGTGATCTGCCTGATGGCGGCGCTCGAATGGGACGATGCCACCTACCTGGTGCTGCCTGCGGAAATGTCCGCAACCTGCGCCGAAGGGCTGGGGCGATTCGTGCTGCGGGCCAAGGTGCGAATCGAGCCGTCCGCGCTGCCGGTGTTTGGTTGCGTGAACGCGGACAGGCTGCTTCCCGCTCCGGGAAGGCAGGAGCAAGGCATGTCCTCGCTGAGCCCTCTCCAAGCGCAGGATGCCTCCGCGACCGGCGAAGCGGGCGCTGCGGGCGCTGCGGGCGCTGCCGGCGCTGCCGGGGGAGCGTCCGCCCCCGAGGAGGCTCCCGCCGCCGAGCAAGCGTGGGCGTGCGGCGGCGGTTCCGGCTACCGCGCCGCGCGGCTGCCCGGCAAGGAAAACCGGGCGCTGCTGCTCGGCAGCCCGCCCGATGAGACCGGCGGCGCGCTCGCGGACAGCGGCTGGACGGCCGAGCGCTGGCGGCTGGCGGACATCGAGGCGGAAATCCCGTGGATCGTCCCGCGCACCACGGAGCAGTTCCTGGCGCATTCGCTCAACCTGGACCTGTCCGGCGCCGTCAGCTTCGCCAAAGGCTGCTACGTGGGCCAGGAAATCATCGCGCGCATGGAGCACCGCGGCAAACCCAAGCGCCGCATGCGGCGCTTGGGCCTCCCGTTGAACGCCGCAGCGCTTCCCGGCGCCAAGCTCCGGCATCCTGAACTGGGCGCAATCACGATCATCAGCGCCGCAGCGGACGGGGACGGCATCAGCGCGCTCGCCGAAGCCCGGCTGTCGTAAAACCCGCCCGGCGGCGGGGCGCGGCAATGAAATCGGTTCAGGCCAAGATCAACAACACGCCCATGAGTTCTCTTTTCTCTGCTTGAGCCGCAGCGTTGCTTGGGCAGGCAAGGCGGGTGTCAGAGGTCGAATTTCACGCCTTGGGCCAGCGGCAGGGCGGTGGAGTAGTTGACGGTGCTGGTCTGGCGGCGCATGTAGCCCTTCCAAGCGTCCGAGCCGGACTCGCGGCCGCCGCCAGTCACCTTGCCGCCTTGCCGGACGCAGCCTGCGCGACTCCCCGCAGCGCCTCATTAACCGCAGCGGAGTTCTTAAAGACCTTCGCCACGTCCGGATCCAGAAGCACGACATTCGTGCCGCAGCGGTACGCTTCGTGGTGCTTTCCCCTAACGCCCGCAGAAAAGTCGTACTCGTTCCGCATGGTATCCATGTCATCCTTTTTCATAGTTCCTGCGCTCCCGATGCGACGCTTTCCTCGCATTGATTATACGAATCCGATTGGCCGTTCGCTCCGAGTGCGACACAACCAGCACACGTCCTTCCGCCGAAAGGCCCAAGCTCAAAAAACGATGCTCGCCGATCGAGTGATCGGGATCCGGGATCGTAAGCTCCAAAGGATCGCCAAACACCGTGGATGCCTCCGCGAAGCCCACACCGTGCTTCCTGATGTTGGCTTGTTGCTTCCTGTCATCCCATTCGAATTCCATGAGTTCTCTTTTCTCTGCTTGAGCCGCAGCGTTGCTTGGACAGGCAAGGCGGGCGTCAGAAGTCGAATTTCACGCCTTGGGCCAGCGGCAGGGCGGTGGAGTAGTTGATGGTGCTGGTCTGGCGGCGCATGTAGCCCTTCCAAGCGTCCGAGCCGGACTCGCGGCCGCCGCCGGTTTCCTTCTCGCCGCCGAAAGCGCCGCCGATCTCGGCGCCTGACGGGCCGATATTAACGTTGGCGATGCCGCAGTCGGAACCCGTGGCGGAAAGAAACCGCTCGGCTTCGCGGATGTCCCGCGTGAAGATGCACGAGGACAATCCCTGGGGCGCGTCGTTATGCAGGGCCATCGCCTCCTCGAAGGCTTCGTAGCGCATGGCATACAGAATGGGCGCGAAGGTCTCGGCCCGCACCGTTGCCGTTTGCTTGGGCATATCGACGATAGCGGGACTGACGTAGCAACCGCCTGAGGGCGCTCCCCCGGCTGCGTCCTCGCCGCCGCGCACAGCGCCGCCTTCGCCCCGCGCCCGCTCCAGGGCCTGCATCATGGCGTCCCGCGCCGCCGGATCGACCAGCGGCCCCACCAGCACGCCTTCGCGGCGCGGGTCGCCGATGGTTAGCCCGGAATAGGCCTTGGCCAGCTTTCCGAGCAGCTCGTCGGCGATCGAGCGATGCGCGATGAGGCGGCGCAGCGAAGTGCAGCGCTGCCCGGCGGTTCCCACGGCGGAGAAAACGATGGCCCGCACCGCGAGGTCGATATCCGCCGACGGCGCCACGATCATCGCGTTGTTGCCGCCAAGCTCCAGGATGGACCGACCGAACCGCGCCGCCACTTTGGGGCCGACGATCGACCCCATGCGGGTGGAGCCGGTGGCGGAAATGATCGGCACGTCCCGTGAACACGCCAGCGCATCGCCCACATCGGCGCCGCCTACGATTAGCTGCGCCAAGCCCTCCGGCGCGTCATCGCCGAACCGCTCAAGCGCGCGGCCCATGATTTTCATCGTGGCCAAAGCGGTGAGCGGGGTTTTCTCCGACGGCTTCCAGATCACCGGATCGCCGCACACCAGCGCCAGCGCCGCGTTCCAAGACCACACGGCCACCGGGAAGTTGAACGCGGTGATGACGCCGCACGGCCCCATGGGATGCCAGGTTTCGCTCATCCTGTGCCCCGGGCGCTCCGAGGCGATGGTTTTGCCGTAAAGCTGCCGCGAGAGGCCCACGGCGAAGTCGCAGATATCGATCATCTCCTGCACTTCGCCCTGCCCTTCGGAAACGATCTTGCCGGCTTCCAGCGTTACCAGCGCGCCCAGCGCCTCTTTGCCGGCGCGCAATTCCTCGCCGAGCAGGCGCACCAGTTCGCCCCGCCGCGGCGCCGGCACCTCGCGCCATGCCCGAAACGCGGCCTGCGACTTCGCCGCGATGCCCGGCATCTCCGCCAGCGCGGTCTCCCGGACGTTCGCGACCTCGGCACCGTCGATAGGCGAACGCACCGCAAGCGTTCCGCCTTGCAGCTCGCGCGCCGTCAGTCCGGCGCTTCCAAGAACCTGTGCATGCGACATCGACCCTTCACCTGTTCCGTTAATTTCAGCTCAAACCCGCGCGCAACGCACCCGAGCCATTACCGGCGCCACTTTACCCGAATACCGCCACAAGCAAAGCGCAAGCCCAAGCGGCGGTTAGCGGCGCGTCTGCATCGGGTCCTGGTCGCGGCGGTTTTGCGCGCGGCCCAGTCCAACGGACAGCGCGCACCACACGGCGGCGAAGGGCACGGTGGCACCCACCATGAGCGCGAGGTTGCCCAAGGCGCTGAGCGCCACCTGTATGCCGGTGCCGGCCAGATCGCCGAAGCGGTACAGGAACACGTCCACCACGGGCTTGGCTTTGTAGCGTTCGGCAGGAGGGACGACGCCGAACAGGGTTTCGCGCGCCGGGCGTGAGATCGCGTAGCGGGTGGCTCGATGCACGGCTTGGAACACGGCCATCACGCCGAAGATCGGCCAGATGGCCAGCACCGCGAATCCGGCCAGAGTAACCAGCGGCAGTATGGCCAGCGTCCAGCCCACGCCCAGCTTGCGGATCAGGCGGGTCGTGATGAAGATCTGGGTAATCAGCGTGGCGGTCTGCGTCAGCGCATCCATCAGCGCATACGAGCCCACAAGCTGACTGAAGTTATCGCTGCGATTGAGGATGATGTTCGCTTGCGTGAAGTAGATCAGCGTGTTGGAAATAGCCATGAACATGATCCACAGCGCAATGCCCAGCAGATAAGGCGAGCGCACCACGGCGGTGGCGCCGTCCCAGAAATTGCCGCCCATGCCCGGTGGCGGATCGGGCGCGTCGGGCGAATCGCCGGATGCCGCCGCCGAGTTCCCCAGCCGGGAGTGCCCGGAGCGCGCGGCCCGGCGGTCCAGCGTTAGCATCAGGATGATCGCCGCCACGAAGAACCCCGCCCCGATGGCCATCAGCCCCACCGGAAGATAGACAGACTCCGTGGCGGCCGCGATCCGGTTGGTGGCCCAACCGCCGGCCAGCGCCCCGGTTGTGCCGCCAATGCCGATGAATGCGAACATCCGCTTGCCCTGCTCCACGCTGAAGAGATCCACCATGAAGGCCCAGAAAATGCTGTTGACGAACAGGTTGATGGCGCTCAGCCACACGTAGAACGTGTAGCCCACGCCGCGCGCCAGAACGGTCTCGGAGCCGGAGCCGATCAACCCTCCCCCGGCCCGGGCATCCACAACGAGCAGGCCGGCGAACAAGAACAGGCAAGCCACCACGAAGCCGTAGGCGACCGGAATGAAACGCCGGCGGTTCATGCGGGCCACCACGCCGCCGAACAGCAACACCAGAATCAGGGACGACGCCACCGTCACGCCGAACAGCCAGTAGAGTTCGCCCATGCCGCGGGCCACGCCCATGGCGTCGCGCACCGGGCGCACGAAGAAATACCCGCAAAGCACGCAGAAGTAGAAAGCGGCGGCCAGCGCCGCCAGCGGGAATTCCGCCCGCCGGATATTGAAAATTCGCGCCGCCCAATCGGTCATATGCCCTCTCCCGAATCTGCCGCAGTGGGAAACCGCTCGTTCAGCATGTCGCCGCCTGGCCTGAATCTCCATGCGGCAGCCCGGCAAGCGGCATTGTCATGGCCCGCGGGTCGCCGCCAAAGGCAGGGATGCCAACAGCGCGGGCGCTTTGGACAGCATCTTGCTCATCAACCGCAACGGAGTCAGTTGCGCAATTGCGGGAACAGCAGCACATCGCGGATTGCAGGCTGGTCGGCAAGGAACATCACCAGGCGGTCCACCCCCAGGCCCAGACCCGCAGTGGGCGGCAAGCCGTACTCCAGCGCGGCCACGAAGTCCTCGTCGTAAAGCATGGCTTCGTCATCCCCGCTCTCGCGCAGAAGAACCTGCTCGCGGAAGCGGCGGGCCTGGTCTTCGGCATCATTCAGTTCCGAGAAGCCGTTCACCAATTCCCGCCCCGCGATATACAGTTCGTAGCGGTCGGTGATCTCGGGATCATCATCGCTGGCGCGTGAAAGCGGCGAGACCTCGGCCGGATGGCCGGTAATGAATACCGGCCCGTCAAGCCGGTCCTCCACCGTGCGGTCGAAAAGCTCGGCCAAGAGCTTGCCCCAACCGGCATTTGCCGGCGGATCGTTCTCGATGCCTAAGCGTTTGCGGCATTCGAGAAGGTAGTCCGCATCGCGCAATCGCGCCGCGTCCAGCCCCGGATTGTGCTCCAGCACTGCCTGCTCCATGCTCAGGCGCGGCCATTCGCTGCCCAGTTCGTACGTCTTGCCCTGGTAGCTCACCTGCGTGCCGTCCAGCACCGCTTGTGCCGCCGCGCGGATCATTTCCTCGGTCATCCGCATGAAATCCTCATAGTCCGCATAGGCCTGGTAAGCCTCCAGCATGGTGAACTCGGGGTTGTGCTGGGTGGAAAGACCTTCATTGCGGAAGCAGCGGTTGATCTCGAACACGCGCTCCATGCCGCCCACCACCAGCCGTTTGAGATGCAGCTCCAAGGCCACGCGCAGGTACAGCTCGCGATCAAGCGCATGGTGGCGCGTGGCGAACGGACGGGCGGCGGCGCCGCCCGGAATGGGCTGCATGATCGGCGTTTCCACTTCCATGAATCCGCGCCCGCCAAGAAACCCGCGCAGCGCCGAGGTCACGCGGGCCCGGCGTTCGAATACTTCCCGGGACTCGCGGTTCACGATCAGATCCAGGTAGCGCCGGCGATACCTCTGCTCGCGATCGCTCAGGCCGTGGAATTTCTCCGGCAGCGGACGCAGCGACTTGGTGAGCAGCGCCAGCTCGCTCACTTGAACGCTCAATTCGCCGGTGCGCGTTCGCATCAGCGCGCCGCTCGCTCCAACGATGTCGCCCAGATCCAGCGCCCTGGCGCTGGCATAGGCTTCCTCCCCCATCCCGGCGCGCGTCAGCATGAGCTGCAACCGCCCGGCGCCATCCTGGATCTCGGCGAAGCTCAAGCGTCCCATGCGGCGCTGCGACATCAGCCGCCCCGCCACGCGCACTTCCCGGCCCAGTTTCGCAAGCGCCTCGGCATCCATATCGGCGCAGTCCGCATGCAGTCCGGCCGAGTTGGCATCGGGCCGGAAGCGGTTCGGAAATGCCCAGCCGCTCTCCCGCAAGGCTGCGAGCTTGCGGCGGCGCTCCGCTATCAGGCGGTGTTCGGGCGCGGAATCCGAGGAACCTGTGTCTGGGGGCGCGGGCATCCGCGGAATTGTACGGCGTGACTCGCGCAGCGACAGAGCCAGGCTTTGCCCGCACGCCGCTTGCGCCATAATTCGGAATCAATGGAGCGGATGGGAGCGGCCTTGATGAAGAACATGGCAGGCTTGGTTGTGGCGGCAGCCGTCAGCCTAGGCGGGGCCGCGGCGGCGGACAGCCTGGGCGACGACCTGAGGCGCTGTGCCCAGCTAAGCAATCCTCAGGTGCGTCTGGCCTGCTACGACGCGCTGGCCTCCGCAAGCGGCGCCGGCGACGCGGCGGCCGCCGACGATAGCGTTTCGGCTCCCGGCAACACCAACATACATCAGCGCGGCGAAACGGGCGCTCTACGTCCCGCCGACGATAGCGTTTCATCTCCCAGCAACGCCAACATGCATCAGCGCAGCGAAACGGGCGCTCCACGTCCCGCCGGCGATAGCGTTGCGGCTCCTAGCAACGCCAACGGCGCTTCATCGCAGCCGGAATCCTCGCCATCCCTCGCGGAACGCGCTTTCGGAATGCTGCCCGGCGCCGGTGAAACGAACCGCATCAGATCGCGCGTTGTAGGCAAGGTGAACGGGCTGCGCCACGGCACGCGCTTCACCTTGGAGAACGGCCAGGTTTGGCAGCAAACCGAGAAATCCAACCGCAACTACCGCGCCAGCAATCCCGAGGTGGAAATACGCCAAGGATTCATGAACAGCTACCGGATGCGCTTGGAGGGCATCAACGCCCGCATCCGCGTCCGCCGCGTCAAATAGCGAGGCGCCCGTAACCGATCACCGCACCCCTACTAAAGGCTTGGCGCGCCGCTGGCATCCATTAACGGGCCGGACCCATCACTCGGAACATACGGGTATGCGCATTGCGTCAAAATGAAACCTCTTGGGCTGCCTTGGTCAGTTATGAACAGACATGCAGGAATATAATGCCCAGATTAAATGGCCATATTGGCCAACAGGAAGAAAGCCCATGAAAACAATTGCTGCGACCGCGTTCAAGGCCGGGTGTCTTCGGGTAATCCGGCAGGTAGGCAGGGACCGCGAGCCTGTCACTATTACCCGGCGCGGCCATCCCGTTGCGGTGCTTTCGCCTCTGCCCGATGCGAGCAAGCCAAGTTCGATCATAGGCGCAATGCAAGGCTCAGTCCTGTCCTACAACGCGCCATTCGAGTCAGCGGCAGATCCGGTCGATTGGGCCACCTTACGTTGATCGTCCTTGATACGCATGCGCTGGTTTGGGCGGTCAATGGCGATACGAGACTTGGCAGGAAGACGCGGGAGCTCATAAGCGAAACTGCGCGCACCGAGCGTGTCGCGATTTCAGCGATCACGCCTTGGGAAATCGCTCTTTTAGTGCAGAAAGGCCGGCTCGGGCTTGCAAGCGAAACGGGAGCTTGGATTAAGGCGGCCCTAGCCCTGCCCGGCATCTACCTAGCGCCCGTCGAGCCCGCGATTGCCATCGACAGCGTGCGCCTGCCCGGCGAATTCCATGCCGACCCTGCCGACCGCCTCATTATCGCTACGGCCCGTTACTACAAGGCGCCCCTGGTAACGGCAGACCGCGCCATTCTCTCGTATGCAGCAAGCGGACCGGTTGAGGCGCTCAACGCAACCGCGTAGCGCGGACTCTTCAGCTCCCTTGCGGCGCGCCGACGCCCATGGGGGAGCTCAATTCAAGGCAACGATCAAACCGGCCAGCGCCAGAACGCCAGCGCCATTCGTGGCAACAACCCACTTGATCAAACGCACTTCCAGCGTGGCCAGATCCGTCTTGCTGGCCAGTTCATGCACAGCGGCGGTTTCGACAGCTCTGGCGATAGCTCGGGCCATGTCGCTTGGGTCTCCGTCGGCCTCCCTCAAGTCCTCCTGAAGAGTGATAGCGTCCAAATGCATGGTAAAGCCTCCTATGCTCTCGGGTTCCGATTATACGCACCGCCATCACAAGCTCCTGTTACCGCATCAGATCTAGCGGCGCGTATCGGGCTTGGCCGCCGCAGGTTTATTTCCGCCGGCAGCGAGGTATCAGGCCACGGCCAAGAGCCTGTGCCGTAGAAACTGCGCGCGGGAGAGCGCGACCGGATCAGGCGGCGCGATCGCCGAGAACCAAGCCATGGCCCACAGCCCGAAGCGCTTTTTGGATCTGGCTGATGTGCGAACGATGATCGGGGTTCAGCAATTTGCGAACAGCCCCTTCACTCAGCCCTAGGCGGCCAGCCAACGCAACCCTAGTCAAACCTTCGCGGCGCATTGCGTTGTAAAGAGCCAGCTTGGCGGCAACGACTGGCGGAACAGCAACCATTTCCTGGCGCCGAATTGCGCGGCTTGGCAGAGGAATATTTTCCTTGGACTTCATATATGCTCCCAAGGCGGCGGCAAGCGCATCTTCCGCCATTGCCAATGCCTCAGCACGACTGTCTCCGCACGTAAGCGCTTCGGGAATATCCGGGAAGCTCACCGAAAAGCCACCCTGCCTTTCCTGAGTGAGCACGCAGGGGTACTCGTATTGCATCAGAAATCCTCCTTGGGAATACCCAGTTGTCTGAACATGCTTTGCAATGTTCCCGGTTTCAGCTCACCATGCTTCACAACCGTCCGCCGGTCACCCACGTGAAGCACACCGTGACTGCCTTTCCCCCGCCGCGCATCAAAACGAAACGCTTGGTTGGTGCGCTTTGCGTACCCTCTTGCGCGTCTGACGAATTCCCTTCCGTTCATTGCGCGTAGTTTCGTACCTTTGGGAACGAACAGTCAAGGCCAGCCAAACAGGCTCGCGTTCATAATGGAACTACTACAGGGCGATCTGTATTATAGGGATGCGATGAAAAACCGTGTTGTGCCGCTGGTGGAAGCGACGCCCGAAGCGCTGGCCTCCTGCGGCGAGCTGCTTGGCCGCCACCCTGCGGCCAAGCCTCTGCCGATCCAGTTCTACGAAGGCTCGGTGCAAACCTACCGCACGGTGGACTTCCACTCCGACGAGCAAACCGAGTTGAGCCTCGCGCATGTGCGCCGCCGGCCCTTCGAGGTGCATTGGATCGAACGCCATTTCAAGCACACTCAAACCTTCATCCCGCTGGGCGGCGCGCCGTTTATCGCCGTGATGGCGCCGCCCACTGAAGGCGACCTGCCGAATCTCGACGAACTGCGCGCCTACCGCTTCGACGGCTCAGCCGGCTTCACGATGAAGCTGGGCACTTGGCACGAATTCCCGTTCGCGTTGGAAGACGAGGCCGATATCGTGGTGATCCTCAGGCGCGAGGCCACCCAAAGCCTGATCGACACCGACCCCGCCACCGGCGAAGTGCGCGGCCCCGACATCCAAAAGCAAGACCTGGTCAAGCAGCACGGCGTGCGCCTGCGCTTCGATATCGAGTGATCGGGGCACAGGCCTGAAACAACGGGTCCCTGCAAGAATTCGCTGAACTTGCAGGCCGGCATCGTCAACACCGGCTCATCAGGCGGTTTTATCAAGATATTTAACAATTAACTTGGGAATATTCCCGTATAATTCCCAACATGTATGAAAGATTTCTTGCCACGCCCAACAGTTCGGTGTTCCTGTTCGGCCCCCGGGGCGTCGGCAAGACCACTCTTGCAAGGCAAAGGCTTCCATCCGCCGCCACCTACGACCTGCTCGATTCCCGCGAGGCGGTGCGGCTTGAGCAGGCGCCGCAACAACTTTATGACGAATGCAGCGCACTCGACAGAGGTTCGTGGGTGGTCATCGACGAGGTGCAGCGGGTCCCCGCGCTGCTGAACGAAGTCCATCGGCTCATCGAACAGCGCGGACTGCGCTTCGTGCTGACCGGATCGAGCGCCAGAAAGCTCCGGCGCGGCGGAGTGAATCTCTTGGCGGGAAGGGCGCTCACCAAAAACCTGTTTCCGCTGGTTTCGGCGGAGCTTGCCCGCGACTTCGACGTGAACCAGACTCTGCGATTCGGATCCCTGCCGAGCGTGATTGGCAATCGCGAGCAGGTCGATTACCTGCAAAGCTACACATCCACCTATCTTCTACAGGAAATCCAGCAGGAAGCGTTTACCCGCAACCTGGGCGGTTTCGCAAGGTTCCTGGAGATCGCCGCCCGGCAGAACGGCCAGCAGACCAACATGCTCAATATCTCCCGGGATGCCGGGGTGAAGCGCGGCACCGTCGGCAACTATTTCGAGATACTGGTGGACACCCTGATCGGCTTCTGGCTGCCGGCTTGGGAGTTGAAACCGAAGACGCGGCAGGTAAGAAGCAGCAAATTCTATTTCTTCGACTGCGGTGTTTGCCGGGCGCTGACCCGGCGCTTGCCCTTCCCGCCGTCGCAGGAAGAATTGGGGCCGCTGCTGGAGACTTTCGTCATCAACGAGCTGCGGGCGTATCTGTCCTACAGGAATCTTTACTATCCGTTGCGCTACTGGTCTTCGTACAACGGCGTGGAGGCGGATATCGTTCTGGAAACGGCTCGGGGCTTCGTGGTTATCGAAATCAAAGCAGCGAACCGGTGGGAGAAAAAATTTCAGCGCGGGCTCAAAACAGCCGCCGAACGCCTGGGCAAGAGGAAAACCCGGCGCTACGGCGTTTACCTAGGCGCGAGAGCCTTGCTGCTGGATGACGTGCGAGTCCATCCGGTCCGGGATTTTCTGGCGGAACTGTGGGACGGCGGCCTCGTCCGATAAGCTTAGGCCGAGGAACACTTATACCCCTTGCTTTAGGCCCGCCTCGATAAACGGGCCCAAGGCGCCGTTCAGCACCGCCGCCGGGTTGCTGGATTCCACGCCGGTGCGCAGGTCCTTGACCCGCGACTGGTCGAGCACATACGAGCGAATCTGGTTGCCCCAGCCGATGTCCGCCTTGCTGTCCTCCAGGGCCTGTTGCTCGGCGCGGCGCTCGCGCTCGGCCAGCTCGAACAGCTTGGCGCGCAACTGCTTCATGGCGGTGGCGCGGTTCTTGTGCTGGGAGCGCTCGTTCTGGCACTGCACCACGGTATTGGTGGGCAAATGGGTGATGCGCACGGCGGACTCGGTGCGGTTCACGTGCTGGCCGCCGGCCCCGCTGGCGCGATAGACATCGATCCGAAGATCGCTGGGATCGATCTCCACCTCGCCCTCCTCCTCGATTTCCGGCGAAACGAACACGCTGGCGAACGACGTGTGGCGGCGCGCCCCCGAGTCAAACGGCGACTTGCGCACCAAGCGATGCACGCCGGTTTCAGTGCGCAGCCAGCCATAGGCGTAATCGCCGCGCACGTGAACGGCGGCGCTCTTGACGCCAGCCACTTCGCCGTCGGAAGCCTCGATCAGTTCGGCCTCAAAGCGATTCTGCTCGCAGAATTTCAGATACATGCGCAGCAGCATCTCGGCGAAATCCTGGGCATCGTGGCCGCCGGAACCGGCTGTGACCTCGATAAAGGCATTCGCTCCGTCCATGGCGCCGCCGAACATGCGGCGGAACTCCAGCTGTTCCACCTCCCGGGCCAGGGACTCAATGCCCTGCCCCACATCGGCAAGCGTTTCCCCGTCCTGCTCGGCAAGCGCCAGTTCCAGCAACTCATCCAGTTCGCCGGCATCGGCAGTGAGGCGGTCGAACCCATCAACGACCGACTTCAGCGAGGCGCGCTCGCGGCCCAAGGCGCCCGCGCGCTGGGCATCGGACCAAACGGAGGAATCGGCGAGCTCGGTTTCGGCCTCGGCTAAGCGCCGGCGCTTTCCGGCGTAATCAAAGATACCCCCGTAGGGCTTCCAAGCGCGCGGCAAGGTCGGCGAGCGCAGGTTTGAATTGAGACGTTTCCATAACGGCGAAATCGTACGGCAAGCCTTGGCGCAACGCAACACGCTGTGCCGGCCCTTCGGCCTATGCTCCCCTGTTTGCGTGGAGACGCATGAACCCGTCCATGGGGCTCGGCGGCGACTGTCCTGCCGCCGACGCTCCACGCAAACAGGGGAGCGCATGGGCCTTTAGCTTGCGGGCTTATGCCGCCAAGGCGCGCGCGCGAAAGGCAACGGTTGCACAGCGCCCGGCGACCATCGCGTCCGGCATTCCGGGCGGGCCTATTGAAAACCGCCTCGCGGCAGGCGAAGGATCCCGCTGACGCATCCAGAGCCGCAGTCAGGACATCGGACTATATATATGGTCCTCTTTATTCGTCTCATAAGGATATGGCCCGTTTCCTGTTGTTTCCCCCAAAAGCAATTCGCCCACTGTCGGCCTTTGCCAGACCCGTTTCGCAGGCGGGTTATACCCCCGCATCCCTGCTGTTGCCGCTTTGCGTTGACCGGACGCTAGGTCTGCGGATTGAAGTGCGACCCCAACGCTATGAAT
>JAPYNE010000066.1 GCA_028285945.1 Candidatus Foliamicus numerosus
GGACGCTAGGGGGCATTGTTCCCTTTTTATACCCGCTGGCTTCCCTCAAGTCAAATCTCGCATCAGGCTCATTTCCGCATTGGAAAAGCTATCCCCGGGCTACTCGTAATGATGGCATCTCCCCTACGCAACCAAGAACGACGGGAGCATAAACATTGGGAATTATATCCAAAAGTCACAATTCCCAATTGTTGAGAACTCCTATAAATATCTGCTAAAGTGTCTAAATAACCAAATGGAGGAGTCGGGAATCAAACCCGAATGCCGTCGGTTTTCAGTCTTGGCTCGGCAATCAACCGCTCCCCCGCATTTGGAATTAATGCCCTTAGCGGGACTCGAACCCGCATCTTCCGCTTCGCAAGGTCGTCGCTCTTTCCATTGAGCTACAGGGGCTTTTCTGTTCCTGTCTTATTCCCTCCATTCTACCAAAACCGCCCTTCTATTTCAACAATATCTCCTATGTAACTCCTTAAATTAATTGATATTTCCATTCCTCTATGTTATTATATAGTCACAAGAAGGAGTGACGGTAATGACTAAGAGCAAAGCGCCAGGAAATTCGGAAAGAAGGGGCATGACGTTGCTGGAAGTGGCGGACAAATTCCCCACTGACGAGGCAGCTCGGGAATGGTTGGAAAGCCAGTTGTGGCCGAACGGTCCTTTTTGCCCCGACTGCGGATCCGTCAATGTCCAGTCCAACATCAAGCACAAGACGATGACCCACCGATGCCGTGATTGTCCCGAAAGGACGATGTTCACCGTCAGGAAGGGCACCGTGATGGAAGGCACGAAGATGAAGTATCGGGTATGGGCGATTGGCATCTATCTGTTCACGACGAACATCAAGGGCGTGTCCTCGATGAGGCTTCATCGGGAGTTGGGAATCGGACAGAAGGCGGCGTGGTTCATGCTCCATCGACTTCGCAAGGCGGCGGAAATGGAAACGGGATTGTTCTCGGGCCCGATAGAAGTCGATGAGACCTACTTCGGAGGCAAGCGCAGCAAAATGCATTATTCCCGCCGCAAGCAGTTGGAAGGTCGGGGAACCGCAGGCAAGATCGCAGTTGTCGGAGTCAAGGACAGGATCACTCGTCAAGTGTCGGCGAAAGTGGTCGCCAAGACAGACCGTGCCACCCTTCACGGGTTCATTGATGAGCACGTTGAACCTGGGACGAAGATCTACACCGACGACGCAAGGGCCTACAAAGGACTGCCGAACCACGAGGCAGTCAAGCACTCAGTAGGCGAGTATGTCCGCAACCAAGCCCATACGAACGGCATCGAGAGTTTCTGGTCGTTGATGAAGCGAGGGCATAACGGCATCTACCACAAGATGTCTCCGAAGCACCTTGATCGGTATGTCAATGAATACTCCCATCGTAAATGCGTTCGTGACTTGGACACCGTCGACCAGATGAACTCGCTGGTCGCAGGCATGAGGCTGAAGCGCCTGAAATACGAGGATCTGATCGCAGACAATGGACTGGATTCCGGCGCAAGGGAAATTGCTTGACATGGAACAGGACAAAAACCATAGGAAGAAACCCGCAAGGAAGAAAAAGCATGTAAGCGAGGCTCGTGGTATGCCGGTTCCACGTTCCGATCATCAGCCGTCACGGGCTGAATTGAAAGAGGAAACGGATATGCCGAAAATGTCACGGCGGGCCATCAGAAAAGCATTCTTCCGGCCTTTCCGGTTCATTCAGGAATAGCCCGCCGATATTTGACATCGGCCTGATTCGGGCCAATAATCCGCACCGCTAACATTATCTGGGTGTCCGCATTGTCGGGCTACCGGTTGAATACAACAGTCAATCAGGGCGAGGGGTCGCTCCCTAAGCTCGACGAATATGCCGGAACTTGTCTGTTCCCAGAGATGTTAGCAATGGCCCGACACCTATGTCGGAATTTTGGTAACAACTGGAGGGAACAACCTATGGCAACTTATTACGCCAAAATCAGGATAGACGGGAAAGGCATGTCTGTGCCTGTGAAAGTTATGGCCAGCACCATAACCCAAGCAAAGAAAATGATCGAAGCGCAATACGGGAGCAAAATTTCATTTGTCGTTGGCCCGCAAAGAGAAGTCGGCGGCAAGCCGCCTCCGTGGTTCAAGTGAATTGTGCGTTGATGCGGATAAGCCCCGCGGGGTTTATCCCAAAATTCTCAAACAACGGGGGGAGTTGGATATGAAGCTGACGAAAAAAGAGGCTCAAGGACTATTATTGGCTTGGATGACATTGACGGATTCGGGGCAAAAGGCGGCAAAGGCGATTGGCTTCATCACGCTGATGGGCATATTGACTCTGGCAATGATCGCAAGCTGTTCGTCTTGATTGCCTAGGATAAAGGAGGTAATGATGGCTGCGACAACAGGCAAAGGCGTGAATGCGGTGCTAAATAGGAAGGTTATGGATAAGAATGCTCTGCCGGAATCGCTGAAGGAATACGCCGAAAAACTGGACAAGGAAAATCATATCGACTATACCGAAATGTTCATGGCTCTGGGAAAATCCGATGCCGCCATATTCAATAGACTTGATTCGATTGAGCGATATATCCGCCGTCCGTGGTGGAGGAAATTATTTGGAATTGATTAGGCTAGTATATGATTTCTAAAGGAATTGTGACTTTGGGATATAATTCCCATTTTTTTGCTTCGGGCAGATCGAGCGCGGCTGCGCTGTGGGTGCCAATCAGCGGCAAGGCCAGCATGGCTGCAATGGCCAAGGGTGCAAGCCTTCGGTTCTCTTGGATTCTCATAGCGTCTCTTCCGCTGGCAGTATGCCGAAAAGCATACCCAAAAGCATTTTCTTTAGCCCAAAGCGGCCAGTAATGCCCCTTTCCCAAAGCAGAGACATTTCCTTAGATGGTGTGCGGGCTCAGACACGTGTGGGGCTGGAACCAGGCGTGATGGAGGGGTTGTTTCCGCGCTGACGGGGCGAGGGCGAAGCGCCGACATGGGCAGCACGGAAGTGCTGCGGGAGAGAGTCGAGAGGGAGGGGCTTGCCCTTCCCATCGCCCACTTCAACATTGCAATGAGGCGCAGCCGAATGAAATGGTGGTGGTGGGTTTAAAGGCATCTGTTGCGGACAAATAGAAGTGTCCGGTTTTAGAGCACATGAAGTGTCCGGTCGGGAGTTTACCCCCAAGGGGTTCGTGCGTGCCGTGGCACGATTATGAGCGGCAGGCCGACCCCGAAGAGGCGAAAGCGGTGGACGAAGCCATTGAGGAAGCCGAAGCAGCGGAGAAGTCGGAGCGCGAGCGCATTGAGGAGCTCGCGGCGATGAGCCGCAGGCGCACCGACTATCCCGACCTCTCTAACGAAGAGTTTGCAAAGCACAAAACCCGGATCACCGAGGCCAAGCAACTGGCAAAAAACGCGGCTGGAAAAGCGCCACGGAACGGCGCGGAACCCATGTCGGAGACTAGCATGGAAGCCCCTCCGAAGAGCTTCGCAAGCCGAGGGGCATCTGCGGGGCGCCGCCGCAACCGGGGGTAATACACCGGCTGATAACCGCAAGCGCAATGCAATAAAATACCTTGTTTTTCAAGGTTTTGCATTGCATAGATGGCGCAAGCGTTGTCCGCGCACGAGCGCGGCCGCAGGCGCCGGCTAAAGCGGCGAGAAGCCCGGCGCGCAGCCGAGCGTGCCCGCGACTTCCGCGCCCGGGAGGAAGCTCAGCGCCAGTTGCAGGCCCAGGATGAGCACGAGGGGGCTGAAGTCGATTCCGCCCATGCCCGGAAGCACACGCCGGATGGGTGCCAGCGCCGGAGAGCAGATGCGGTGAAGCGCGCCCACCAAGGGGTTGTATCCGCTCGGGGAGAACCAGCTCATCAGGGCCCAGGCCACAACCGCCAGGAGATAGAACCACAGAACCAGCCGCAAGGCGCGGATCAGGCCAAAAGCCACGATCTGGAAGATGGCGGGATCGGCGGCGCAGCCGATGACGGCCGTAAGCCAGACCAGCGCGCATTCAAGCACAAGAAACGCAACAAGCACATGCGTCTCCACGCGCCGGGAGGGCTTCGCCAAGAGGCGAAAGGGGGCCGCCAAGGGGTTGGTCAGGCGCAACACGATGGTCGCCACAGGGTCGCGCGGATCAGCGCCATGCCAATAGAGCGCGAGGCGAATCACGAAACAGGCCATGTACAGGTCCGCGACAGTGCCCAGCAGGAAAGAGAGTGCGCCCATAAATCGCAAGGTGGCAGAGAGGAGGCGAATTATAAGATCGGCGCACGCTGTCTATAATTCCGCCATGGCCAACCTGATCACGCTGGGCCGCCTCTTCCTGCTGCTCGTCGTGGTGGTCCTCGCCTACCGGCCGGTCTCGCCCGCGCAACTGTGGATATGGCCCATTCTGGGCTTGGTTTTCATATCCGACGGCCTCGACGGGTGGGTGGCGCGCCGCAGGGGCGAGGAGAGCTTGTTTGGCGCGCTGTTCGATATTGCCGCGGATCGGATCGTTGAGCTCACGCTCTGGATCGTGCTGGCGGACCTCGACCTGATACCCATCTGGATTCCCATCGTGTTCGTGGTGCGCGGCGTGCTGGTGGACGCCATCCGGGCCAGCATGGTGCAGGCCGACCGCCGCAGCCCGCTGGCGCTGCTGGACTCGCCGGTGGCCCGGTGGCTGGTGGCGGGACGCTTCATGCGCGGCTTTTACGCCACCATCAAGGCTTGCGCCTTTGTGGGGCTGTTCCTGATCAATCCCCTGCCCATGGGAATAGAAACGCTTCTGCCTTCGCTGATGGCATTCTGGGTGATGATCCAGCCGAGCTTCGAATGGCTGACCATGGCGGTCACCTACCTCGCCGTAGCGCTGTGCCTAGTGCGGGGAATGCCGGTGATCATCGAATTTCTCGCCGAAGAGCGCCGGTTGCTGTTCTCCCGCAGCCGCGGCAATCCATGAATGGGCCGAAGCCGAAGCCGCGCCTCGCGCTGTTCGATATTGACGGCACCCTAGTGCGCGCGCCGAGCACAGAGAAGCGGTTTGCCCTCTGGCTGTTTTCGCGCGGGCGGATCGGCCTGATCAGGCTGCTGGCCTACGCCGTTTTTTCGCTGCGCTACCTGCCGCGGTACGGCTTGGGCGTGTTCGCGAAAAACAAGTCGCTATTGTGGCGGCGCACGCCGGAGAGCGCCCGCTCGCTCGCCGGCGCCTGGGCGTCGCGGCACCTGCAAAAAGCCCTGTTCGCGCCCTGCGTTGAGCGCCTGCAGGCGCATCTTGAACGCGGAGACATCGTGGTGCTGCTTTCGGGCGCTCCGCACTTCCTGGCCGAGGCCGTGGCCGAGGAATTGCAGGTTTCCACGGTGCTTGGAACACGCTGCACAGAGCGCAATGGCCGCTTTTGCCTTGCGCCACCGGCATTGCATCGCGTGGGCGAGGAAAAACTGGCGGCGGCGCGCGAGCTTTCCCGTCAGTTCGGAACCCCCCTTTCGAGCGCAAGCGCATACGGAAACGCCATCAGCGACCTGCCTCTCCTTGCGGCCTGCGGCTGTCCCGTAGCGGTCATTCCCGACCCGGAGCTGGCCGCCGAAGCGCGCAGGCAAGGATGGCGCATGATGGGCGCGCAGGCGGACGGCGGCGGTCATGCCGCAGCCTGACCCCGCCGTGGCCCGAGACAACCCGGCCTCCGCAGGGACGGGGCGCCGGCGCGCCGCTTTGGTCCCCAAACGCCGATGGCAGGCAACCGCGGCCGCTATGGCGGTCATGCTCTGCTGTTCGTGGGCCGCCAGGGCCCAGGATGCATTGCCGCCCGGGGTGGCGCGGGTTTTGTCGCACTACGGCATTCCGCAAGGCAGCTACTCCGTTTGGGTGCAGGACGTGCGGGACCACGAGCCGCTGCTGGCTCACGGCGCGGATATTCCCCGCAAGCCCGCTTCCGTCATCAAGGTGCTGACCGGCTGGCTTGTTCTTGAAGCCCTTGGGCCGGAACACCGGTGGGCCACGAGAGCCTATCTCGGCGGCGAGCTGCGGGACGGCGTGTTGTCCGGACCCCTGATTCTGGAAGGGGGCGGGGATCCGCGCCTCGTCATGGAGCGGCTCTGGCTCTTCCAGCACAGAATGCGGCAGAAAGGCTTGCGCGCCATCAGGGGCGGGCTGGTCATTGACGACCGCTGGCTGCCAGCCAATGAGCTTCCGGTAAGCGGTTTCGAGGCCGACCGGCACCGCGTCTTCAGCGCCTCTCCCTACGCTTTGCTGATGAACTTTCAGTCGGTGCAGGCGGTGGTGGAGCCTGACCGCACGGGAAACCAGGTGCGGGCGCGTTTGGAACCGCCGCTGACCGGGCTGGAACTGATTAACCGCGTGCGGCTGGCCGGCGGGCGCTGCGGCGGATTCCAGAGAGGGGTTGCGATTCGCATTACGGGAACCGGCGACAACCGCGTGGAACTCGACGGCAGCTACAGCCGAAACTGCGGCTCCTACTCGATCCCGCGCCGCGCGCTTTCCGGCCCCGCGTACGCCTTTGGGCTGTTCGACGCGCTATGGCGCGAGGGCGGGGGCGAGCTTGAAGGCGGCTATCGCCTCGGCAGCAGGCCGCACAACGAAGAGCCATGGCTGGAATTTGCCTCGGAGTTCGCCTCCCAGGCGGTGCGCTTCATGAATAAGCACAGCAACAACGTGATGGCGCGGCAGTTGCTGCTCACCTTAGGCGCGGAAATGCGCGGCCCGCCGGCAACGCTGAAGAAAGCCCGCGCCGCGGCCCTCGAAGTGCTGCGCCGCGCGGGCTTGGACCTGCCCAGCCTGGTGCTCGACAACGGCTCGGGGCTGTCGCGGATTTCGCGGATTTCCGCCGCCGATCTGGGGCGCGTTCTGGTCCATGCCGCCCGCGGTCCGCTGTCTCCGGAACTGATCGCCTCGCTGCCCGTGGCCGGTCGCGACGGCACGCTCACGAGAACCTACACGAAGGCGCCGTTCAGCGGTCGGGCGCACCTGAAAACCGGCAGCCTCAACGGCGTGTCGGCAATCGCCGGAATGGTGCGTTCCGGGAGCGGCCGCCAACTGGCCGTGGTGGCGCTGATGGAGCACCCGCTCGCGGCCAAGGGTCCGGGCGAGGAAGCGCATGGCGCGCTTTTGACTTCAATGAGCGGTCGCTGATAAGATTTTCAGACCACGCTCGCGACTCCTTTCTCAGTCCGCAGGAAGGCTCCCATGAAACTCGTAATGGCCATCATCAAACCTTTTCGGCTCGATCATGTGCGCAACAAGCTGTCGGACTTGGGGATCAACGGCATGACCGTGTCCGAAGTGCAGGGCTTCGGTCGGCAGCGCGGCCACACCGAACTCTATCGGGGCGCTGAGTACATGGTCGATTTCATTCCGAAAACCAAGATCGAAGTGGCCTGCACCGAGGAACTGGCCGAGCGGGTGGTGGAGGCCATCATGGATTCGGCCAAGACCGGCAAGGTCGGCGACGGCAAGGTGTTCGTCATGAACCTCGAAGAGGCCTATCGCGTGCGCACCGGGGAGAGCGGTGACTCGACGCTGTAGCCGCGCGTTGCGGCTCGGGGCGAAGCTGAAATCCGGAGCGCCCCGCACGGGAGGAGTTCCTTTGATAAAGAGCGCGATTCTTTTCGCCGCGGTCGGACTGCTGCTTTCCGGCACTGCGGGAGCCGAAACGCTGGACAAGGCCGACACCGCCTGGCTGCTCACGTCCACGGCGTGGGCGGTTCGCTGGGTCTTTTGATGTGCGCGGTGTTCATTAGCGCAGGCTTGGGCGGCATGGGATATGCCGAGGGCATGAACGCCGGGTCGCAGCTTGGCGCGCAGGTCATCGGGCTTTTGGCCATGGCGGCCTGGACGGCCCTTGCCCCATGGGTCTGTTCGGAGCCATAACGCCGCTGCGCGTTGGCGAAGAGGACGAGATCGAGGGCTTGGACCTCACCCAGCACGAAGAGCGCGGCTACAGCCGCTAACCGCTAAGGCATCGGCACAAGTAGAGGCGCTTTCCTGCTTGCCCCCTAGCGGAAGCGTTGGAGCCACTGCGGGCCAATGGCTTGGCGCGCAGAGCGGAACCGAGCCGCTGTGCGCCAACAGCTTGGCGCACAGAGCGTCTTCCGCGAGAGGGCAAGCAGGAAAGCGCCGAAGGGCTTGAGATTGATCCGAGCCGCGCGCAAACCCGTAAAATACTTTTCTTTTGGAGACCCCGGGCAAGTGGACGCGCACAAACTGCAACGGCTGCGGGAGCGGTACGCACGACCGGATGGAGACCTGAAGGCGGATGTGCCGTTTCGCGACGCGCTCAAGCAGCTCGCCGATAGCGATCTGCACCAGAAGAAGCCGTACGCCGATCTTCCGACCCTTCTGGACTTTCCCTACCGCGAGGACTGGGAAGGCTTGGACACCGTCTTGGCGGGAGTGCCCATGGACCTAGGCGTGACCAACCGCCCCGGGGCGCGCTTCGGTCCCCGGGCGCTGCGCGCGATCGAGCGGGTCGGCCCTTACCATCCCGCCCACAATGTCATTCCCTCAAGGGTGCTGCGCTGCGCCGATATTGGCGACGTTCCGTTTCGCTCGCGCTTCAGCCTGGAAAAAAGCATTGAGGACATCGAGACGTTCTACCGCCGGATCGCGGCCGCCGGCCTCAAGCCCGTGTCCGCCGGCGGCGACCACTCCATTACCTACCCCATCATGAAGGCGCTGGGCGCCGAAACGCCCTTGGGAATGGTGCATATCGACGCCCACTGCGACACGGCAGGCCCGTACGACGACGAGAAGTTCCATCACGGCGGCCCGTTCCGCCAGGCCGTTCTGGCGGGCGTTCTGGACCCGGAACGCTGCGTGCAGGTGGGCATACGCGGCAGCGCCGAGCTGGCTTGGGCATTCAGCTACGATGCCGGCATGACCGTGATCCACATGGACGATTTTCACCGCATGGGGCTGCCGGCCGTAATATCACTGTGCCGCGAAAAGGTCGCGGGCGGGCCGGTTTACGCAAGCGTGGACGTGGATGGAATCGATCCGGCGTTCACGCCCGGCACCGGCACGCCGGAAATTGGAGGCCTGACGCCGCTGGAGGCGCAAATGCTGATTCGAGGCTTGGCCGGACTGCCCATCGCAGGCGGGGATGTCGTGGAAGTGGCGCCGCAATACGATCCCTCGGCCAACACGGCCCATGTGGGCGCAAGCATGATGTTCGAGATACTGAGCCTGCTTGCCCATGAGGCGGCTGCCGCGCAAGCGGGCTGATCTACTTGAGGCGGGCAAGCAGGCTGTCGAGTTCGTCCAGGCTTTTGTAGCGGATTTCCAAGCATCCGCCCCGTTTCCCGTGCCGGAGGCGAACAGGGGCGCCCCAGCGCTCGCTTAAGTCCTGTTCCAAGCGAACCACGTTGGGGTCGCGCGGCTTGGCGGAAGCCGGCGGGCGCGATTCGGCCTGGGCGAGGCGCTCTGCTTGGCGCACGCTCAGGCTTTGCTCGGCGATGCGGCGCGCCAGCGCGGCCTGGCGGGCCGGATTGCTCACCGCCAGCAGCGCCCGCGCGTGACCCATTTCCAGTTTGCGCTCCGCCAGCAGGGCTCTGGCCGTGTCGCCAAGCTCCAGAAGCCGCAGATAGTTGCTCACCGCGGCGCGCGACATTCCGATGGACTGGGCCGCATCCTTGTGGGTGCCGCCGGAAATTTCGAGGATGCGGCGCAAGGCCTCGGCAAGCTCGATGGCGCTCAAGTTCTCGCGCTGCACGTTTTCGACCAGCGCCGCCGTGGCGGCTTCCTCGTCGCTGAGCGGCCGGACCACTGCGGGAATCCGCTCGAGGCCCGCCTGCTGAGCGGCGCGCCAGCGACGTTCGCCGGCCACGATTTCGTAGCGCGCGCCGGCACCGGACGCAGCGCCCAGCGGGCGCGCAAGCAACGGCTGGACCAGACCCTGGGCGCGGATGGATTCGGCCAGTTCGGCCACGCTTTGGGCATCGATCATCTGCCGCGGCTGGAAGCGGCCCGGCCGCAAGACATCCAAAGGCAGTTCCTTCAGTTCGTGTGATGAGGGATCAGCAAGGATCGCACCTCCTCGTTCCTGGCGTGGTCCGAGCAGGGCGTCCAGACCCTTGCCGAGTCCGCGGTTGGGCGCGGCCATGCGGGGCTTACTCGCTCAGCCCCCGGCGAACCAGCTCGCCCGCCAGAGCGGCGTAGGCCAGCGCGCCGCTGGCCAGACGGTCATGCTGGATGGCCGGCACGCCGAAGCCGGGCGCTTCGGCCAGGCGCACGTTGCGCGGAATGATCGTGCGGAAAAGCTCATCGGGAAAATGTTTCTGCAATTGCGCGGAGACATCGCGGGCCAGACGGTTTCGACCGTCGTACATGGTGCGGATTATGCCGCTTATCTCAAGGTCCGGGTTGGAGTGCGCGCACAGGTCTTCGATAACGCCCACCAGCGATGAAAGGCCCTCCAACGAGAAATACTCGCATTGAATGGGCACCAGCACGCCTTCGGCCGCCACCAGAGCGTTGAGGGTAAGAATGTTCAGGCTGGGAGGGCAATCGAACAGGATGGCCTGGTAGCGGAACAACACCTCCGCGAGCGCGTCGCGCAGCCTCAGTTCGCGACCGCTGTCCAGTTGCAGAAGCTCCACTTCCGCGGCCGTGAGGGCGGCTGTTGCCGGCAGAAGATCGAAGCCGGCGGAATCGATTCTCACCCGGATGTCGGCAGCCGGGGCTTTCCCCATCAACAGGTCGTAGGTTGATAGGCCTACGGCGTCTCTGTCCACGCCGCAGCCGGTGGTGGCGTTGGCTTGGGGATCTAGGTCAACCAGCAGAGCCTTGCGGCCCATCTGCGCCAGGCAGGCGGTGAGATTGATGGCTGTTGTGGTCTTGCCCACTCCCCCCTTGCGGTTAGCCACTGCGAAGGTGCGTTTCATGCCTGCGCCTGCCATGTTCTGAGGGCGGCGCCCTGACCAGCTGCGCGGCGGCGAAGCACAGCGATGTGGCGTTGCGCATCAAGCCCGGGAACCCTGATCCGCTCCAGCGACTGGCAATCCACCCCGTCAAGCGCGGCCAGCTCCTCGTTGCGGGGACGGCGGCCCAGCATGGCCAGCAGCCCGGAACCCCGATCAAGCAAGCGGCGGGCCAGCGCGACCAGCTTCGGCAGCGGCGCCAGCGCGCGGGCGATCATCGCCACGGGCGCGTCCTGCGGCTCGTAGTTCTCCAGCCGGGAGCGAACAACCTGCACGTTGCTTAAGCCCAGTTCCATGCTCGCATGACCAAGGAACGCCGTTTTGCGGGCCGAGGAATCCAGCAGCACCCAACTCGTCTCCGGGCGCAGCAGGGCCAGCACCACGCCGGGCAGACCGCCGCCGCTGCCTGCGTCCAGCATCAGGCCCGCCGGCAGAAACGGCAGCGCCGCGGCGCTGTCCAATATATGCCGCGTCACCAGCTCCTGCCGCGAAGCACGGGCCGTGAGGCCGTGGGCCGCGTTCCAACGCATCAGCATTTCGACAAAAGCGTCAAGCCGCGCGAGATCGTCGCCGCTCGGCCTGACACCGAGATCGGCCAGCCCGGCCCCCAGTCGGCCTAGCGAATCGGCGGGAACAAGGTCGGCGGCGCCGGGCGGCATACAGGCTCATGCCCCCGAGGGCGCGATTTCCTCGGCGCGGTGGCAAGCCACCATGCTGCGGGAAACCGCGCGCAACTCGGGCATCTCCCGCCGGCAGCGGTCGATGGCGAAGGAACAGCGGGCCGAAAAAGCGCAGCCGGCCGGAGGATTCAGAGGCGAGGGCGGTTCGCCTTGCAGCGGCTCCCGCTTGCGGGCCCGCTCCACCTCGGGGTCAGGAATCGGCGCGGCCTCGATCAGGGCGCGCGTGTAGGGATGCATAGGCCTGCCATACAAATGCTCGCTGTGGGCGATTTCCATTGCCCGGCCTAGGTACATCACCACGACCCTGTGGCTGATCTGCCTGACCACAGCCAGATCGTGGGCGATGAACACCAGCGCCAAGCCAAGCTCGTCCTGCAACTCCATGAGCAGGTCCACGATCTGAGCGCGTATCGACACATCCAAAGCGCTGACCGCCTCGTCGCAGATCACCACCGCTGGACCGGGCGCGAGCGCGCGAGCAATGCCGATGCGCTGGCACTGGCCCCCGGAAAACTCATGCGGATAGCGGTCGAGCTGCCCGCCGGCCAGGCCCACCCGGTTCAGGATCCGAACGACCCGCTCCTCGCGCTCGCCGCGCGAAAGGTCCGGGCGGCAGGCGCCCAGCGGCTCGGCCACGATCTGGCGCGCGGTCATTCGGGGATTGAGCGAGGCGAGGGGGTCCTGAAACACCATCTGCATATTGCGCCGGGCATCCTTCCACGCGCTCTTGCCGGCTTCCCCAAGATCACGCCCCAGCAGCGTGATGCGACCGGCGCTGGCGGGCACCAGGCCAATCACCGCGCGCGCCAGCGACGACTTGCCGCAGCCGGACTCGCCCACCACGCCCAGCGTCTCTCCGGGCGCGATCATAAACGCGCCTGAACTGACAGCCTTCAGCCTGGGAGCCGGCGCAAACATCCCGGGTCGCTTGAGCGAGTAAACAACGTCGAGACCGTCCACTTCCAGCGCCGGTCGCAGTGCGGCCCGCCCTTGGGCGCGCGAACGCACGTCCTGGTCCAGCCGCGGCACTGCGGAGAGCAAACGCCGGGTGTAAGGATGGGCCGGCCGCGCGTAAACCGACTCCACGCTGCCGCGCTCCCTGCATTCGCCATCCTGCATAACCAGCACATCGTCGCAAAATCCGGCAACAATGCCGAGATCGTGCGTAATGAAGATGATGGCCGCCTGGAAGTCGCGCCGAAGCTCCCTCATCAGGGCAAGAATCTGCGCCTGGACGGTCACGTCCAGCGCGGTGGTGGGCTCGTCGGCGATCAGCAGGGAAGGCTTGCACAAGAGCGCCGTGGCAATGGTGACGCGCTGACGCATGCCGCCGGACAATTCATGCGGCCACGAATCCAGGCGCTTGCCGGCATCCGGAATCCGCACCGCCTCAAGCAGCTCGCCGCAGCGCCTGAGCGCCTCGCGCCGCCCCAAGCCCTCGTGAAGCTCCAGCACCTGGGCCATCTGCACGCCAATCCTCAAGTACGGGTTCAGCGAAGTCATCGGGTCCTGGAAAATCATCGCGATCCGATTCCCCCGGATGCCGCGCAACTCCCCGTCCGGCATCCCGATCAGCTCGCGGCCCTCAAAGCGGGCGCTGCCGGAAGATCGGCCGTTGTCGGCTAAAAGCCCCATGAGGCTCAGCACCGTCTGGCTCTTGCCGGAGCCGGACTCGCCCACGATGCCCAGCGTGCAAGCTGCGTCAAGGTTGAAGTCGATCCCGCGCACGGCCTCCACGACCCCGTCCGGCGTGCTGAAATCCACTCTCAGATCGCGCACCGAAAGCAGCGGCATGTCAGGCGCTCCTGTCGCGCGGGTCCAGCGCGTCGCGCAGGCCGTCGCCGATGAAGTTGCAGCAAAACAGCGTAGCGGCCAGGAATCCGGCGGGGAAGACCAGCGTCCACGGGGCGTTTTCGAGCGCCTTGGCCCCTTCGTTGACCAGCGCGCCCCAGGAGGTCATGGGTTCCTGCACCCCCAGGCCCAGAAAACTCAGGAAAGACTCCACTAGGATCACTTGCGGAATGGTGAGCGTGACGTACACCACCACCACGCCGAAGAGATTGGGGACGATGTGGCGGCGGATGATGCGCGGCGTGGACACGCCCGCCGTCTGCGCGGCCTCGACGAACTCGCGGCGCTTGATGCTGAGTGTCTGGCCGCGCACGATGCGCGCCATGTCCAGCCAGTTAATGGCGCCGATGGCCACGAAAATCAGCGCGATATTTCGCCCGAACAGAACCATCAGCAAGATCACAAGAAACATGAAAGGCATGGCGTAGAGGATATCCACAATGCGCATCATCACCTGGTCCGTCCTGCCCCCCACATAGCCTGCCAGCGCTCCGTAGCTGATGCCGATCAGCAGGCTCACCGCGGTCGCCACCAGCCCCACCATCAGCGAAATGCGGCCGCCCGCCAGCGTTCGCACGAACAGATCCCTGCCCAAGTCGTCGGTGCCGAACAGATGCCAGGTTTCCAGCGAGGGCGGCACGGAAACATGGTCCCAGTCCAGGTAATCGAAGGCCACCGGCGAGAGCAGCGGGCCGAACACGCACAGCGCTGCCACCACGGCCAGAATCGCCGCTGCCGTCATCGCCGCCCGGTTGCGGCGCAGGGCCCTCCAAGCATCGCTCCAGAGACCGCGCCCGGCGCCGGCCGCCTGCCGGATCGCTGCGCGATTCCGCCGGGTCTTTCTCACGTGCGCAGGCCCGCCGCCATCAGTTTTGCTGCCGGGCCCGGGGGTCGAGCAGGCCGTAGCAGATGTCCACAAGGAAATTGAACAGAATGATCAGCACCCCGTAGAAAACAACCACGCCCATCACCAAGGTGTAATCCCGGTTGAGCGCGCCTTGGACAAAATGGCGCCCCAGGCCGGGCACGCCAAAGATCTGCTCGATGACCACGGAGCCCGTGATCACGGCCGCAGTGGCCGGCCCCAGGTAGGACAGCACCGGAAGCAGTCCAGGCTTGAGCGCATGCCGCAGCAGGATGGCCGGCTGCGAGAGGCCTTGGGCACGCGCCATGCGGATGAAATTGCTGCGCAGCACCTCGATCATGCTGCCGCGGGTCAGCCGGGCGATGTAGGCGATCTGCGGCAAGGCCAGCGCGATCACCGGCATCACCATGTTCGGCAGCCGCTGGAAGAAACCCTCCGTGGGCCAGCCTCCGGCCGGCAGGAGGTCGAGATGCACGGCAAAAACCAGGATGAGCAGCGGCCCGACCACGAAATTGGGGATCGAAATGCCGGTCATGCTCACCGCCATCACGGCATGGTCGGAAAAGCGGTTTTGGCGCAGCGCGGCCCAGCCTCCGGCCGCCACGCCCACGAGCAGCGCCACAAGCATGGCGCAGGCGCCGAGTTGCAGCGACACCGGGAATCCTTCGCGGATCAGCTCGGTGACGCTGCGGTCGATGTACTGGAAGGAAGGGCCGAAGTCGCCCTGCGCCAGCCCCCAGAGATAGCGACCGAACTGCTGATAGAGCGGCTCGTCGAGGTGATAGGCCGCGCGAATCTTGGCCTCGATTTCCGGATGCAGGGTCTTCTCGGTATCGAAGGGGCCGCCCGGGGCGGCGCGAATCATGAAAAACGCCAGCGCGATCAGGATCAGCAGCGTGGGAATCGCCGCCAGAACCCGCTTCAGCGCATACCGAAACATCGGCGCATCATAACTGCCGCGCCCCCGCCTTTTCCCCGCCCCTTTCTTGTATGTTGGAATGGGGCGGGGAAAAGGCGGAACCAAAGCGCCTGGAGAAAGCCGGCGGGCTGTGCTGCTAGTGCTTGAGGATGCGTAGGTGCCGGGTGTAGATGTGGTCCATGATGTTGCCTTCGTAGCCCTGCACCCACGGCTTGACCATTCGCTTGGTGACATAGAAATACAAAGGCATGAGCCATCAAAGAAAGTTGCAGGCCCGAAGATTCCACACTGGCCAAAGTCGTTGAGGTTGACGAAACTTACGTCATGCGCGGTTTGAGCGGGATTCAAGTTCCCCCGATCAAAACACAGGGGATAAAAACAAAGATCGTTCCGCTTATCAGGGAGAGCATTGCTTGGGACAGGTCGGGAAGATGGATTGAGCCGTTTGTCGGGTCCGCCGTAGTTCTTTTGAATATCGCCTCCGACCGTGCGCTAGTCGGCGACACCAACCGGCACATAATCGATTTCTACAAAGCGCTGCAAAGAGGCGAACTGACCGCCCATACGGTTCGTGAATTCCTGGAACGTGAAGGGAGCCATCTCCTGCGCGACGGACAAGAGCACTATTACCGGATACGGGAACGTTTCAACGAGCGCCACGATCCGCATGATTTCCTTTTCCTGAACCGTTCGTGCTTCAACGGTTTGATGCGCTTCAACAAAAAGGGGCGCTTCAATACGCCGTTTTGCCGAAAGCCGGAACGATTCCGCCCCGCCTACATTACGAAGGTTTGCAACCAGGTCAGATGGGTTGCCAACAGAATGCAAGGAAAATCATGGGAATTTGTTTGCGCCGATTGGACGGAAATTCTTGGCGATGTGCGCGGCGGTGATTTTGTATATGCGGATCCTCCATATGCCGGTCGCTTCACCGACTATTTCAACTCATGGGGCGACGATGATGCGGCGCAATTGGAGAAGCGGTTAAAAACGCTTCCCTGTTCCTTCCTGTATTCAATGTGGTCTGAAAACAAATACAGGAAAAATGAGCGGCTCCATCAATCCTTCCAAGAATACGAGATTAGAACCTTCTCGCATTTCTACCATCTGGGCGCAACGGAAAATCTACGGAACAGCATGACAGAAGCACTGGTTGTTGGATGAAAGATTTCATCCTAACGGCTTTGAGCAAAGTGCGGAACGGCTATTCGCTTTGCGGCGTTGTGGATCGAAGGGGACGCTTTTATCCGTTGGGATCGGACACGAAAGTGATCAGTGCGTTGTTTGAGATCGTGACTCGACAGGCTGTCGCCGCCTATGCCAGAAGCGCAAATCTTCTGCTGGTTGAACCAACGAAGCAAAACCACTATCCGGACTTCACGCTGATGCGGGATGAGAGCGATAAAAACAAGATTGCTATTGATGTGAAAACGACATATCGGAAGGAAGGGCAGTCCCGCTTCGGCTATACCTTGGGGAGTTACACCAGCTACATCCGCCCGGAAACGGAAAGCAAGAATATTCATTTTCCTTACAGCCAGTATCGGGAACATTGGATCATCGGATTTGTCTATACGCGAGTGGAGCGCAAGCGGGATGCGAGCGGGAGGATCTACTCCTTTGAGACGTTGGACAAAATGCCTACACCGTTTGATGATGTGGAAGTGTTCATGCAGGAGAAGTGGCGAATAGCGGGTGATCGTGCCGGAAGCGGAAATACAGCCAACATCGGGAGCATTGCAGGCACTTTGTCGGACTTCATTGCTGGAAACGGCATCTTTGGCTCCGAGGCGGAATTTCTTGACTATTGGCGAGGATACAGACGCACAGTGCGCGAATGCCGAGCGGCATATATGAGTGTTCGCGAGTTTCGCGGGAAAACGCCGTGAGTTCGCAAACTTTCCTTAATTGCTGTTTCGGAACAACGCGCTTGGCGAGGAGCGCTCCGTCCGCTTTGAAAGATCAGGGAGAGCGCCTCCGGAATGCAAGCCGGTTGCAACAACCGCAAGGAAAAACGCCAGCATGGGCCTCATAATCATTTTTTCCGCAAGCAGTCCCGACTGAGGTTCGAGAGACGCAGGCTCCGCTTCAACAGGCTGCTAGTGCTTGAGTATGCGCAGGTGCCGGGTGTAGATGTGGTCCATGATGTTGCCTTCGTAGCCCTGCACCCACGGCTTGACCATTCGCTTGGTGACATAGAAATACAAAGGCATGAGCCGTGTTGTAGAGCACCTCCACCTTCAGCGGATCGTCGCTCGAATAGCCGGCCTCGGCGTACAGGCGCCGGGCTTCCGCCTCGCGACGCTTCTGCGTCCACCCGGCCTCCTCCGGCACCTGCTGCTCGTAGCCGCGCACCGGCGGCACCCAGCTGTAGGCGGGCAACTCGCCGGCGCCGCTCACGACGTTCGCGATGATGTCGCGATCCACAGCCAGCGAAAATGCCCGGCGCAGCCCCGGCTGACCGGCGAACGGCGGCTGGGTGACGTTGAAGCCGAAGTAGTATGTCCCCAGATAGGGCGTCACGCGAAACTCGGCGGCCAGGTTCTCGCGGATCCAGCGGAGCTGCTTCTGCGGGATGGTGCTGGTGATGTCCAGCTCATCCGCGCGGTAGCGATTGAGTTCGGCGTCCTGGTTCTCGATGGCGTAGTAGCGCACATCGTCGATGGTGGTATTGGCATCGTCCCAGTAGTGCGGATTGCGGGCGAGGTGGATATGCGACTGCACCACCCACTCCTTCAGGCGATAGGCGCCGTTGCCCACATGCGTCTCCACCCGCGACCAATTCGGCCCGTGGGCCTGCACCGTGCTTGGATGCACGGCGTAGCAGCTCGAATGCGTAAGCAGCCCCAGAAGATACGGCGTGGGCGTTTCCAGCCGGATAACCAGGGTGCGTCCGTCGGGCGCCTCAACCCCCAATGCCTCCGGCGGCAAGTCGCCGGCAATCACCGCCCGGGCGTTGCGGACCGGGGCCAGCACGCTGGAATAGCGCGACAGCGTTTCCGGATCCACGCTGCGCCTGAGGCCGAACTCGAAATCCTTCGCGGTGACCGGATCGCCGTTGCTCCAGCGCCCGTCGGGGCGCATGGTGAAGGTGTAGGTCAGGCCGTCCTCGGATATCTCCCAAGACTCCGCCGCGCCCGGGATCAGTTCGCCGTTCGGGGCCTCGGCCACCAGCCCCTCGAACAGGTCGCGGAGGATGTTGGACGAAGGCACGCCTTCGGCGCGGTGCGGGTCGAGGCTTTGCGGCTCGGTCCCGTTGCCGCGGCGCAGAATCTGCACATCGGCGAGTTCCTCGCCGCCCTCCCCGCCGATGGGGCCGTGGCGCGCCGGCGCTTCCTCCGGGCCGCTTCCGCCGCAGGCGGCAAGGGCCAAGGCGGCTGCGGCGAGCAACGCATTCAAGCGCATCGCAACTCCCGCTTCTTGAGGTGAACCAGCAACTGCGACACCGCCGCCGGGGTCATGCCGGGTATTCGCTCCGCTTGGCCGATGGTGGCTGGCCGCGCCTGGGCCAGCTTCTCGCACGCTTCGTTGGACAGGCCGCGCACCGCGCCGTAGTCCATGCCGGCGGGCAGCGCGGTGCCGCGCAGCCGCCGGTTGCGCTCGATTTCGGCCTGCTGCCGCGCCAGATAGCCCGCGTAACGGGCCTCGGTCTCGACCGCGCCGTCGATCTGCTCGCCCAGCTCCTGCCATTCGCCGTCCAGCGCCGACCGGCAGCCCACTTCCGGCAGGCCGGCAAGCCTGCGGTAGTCCCAATCCGGGCGGCGCAGCAGCTCCAGCGCGCCGCAAACGCGGGAATCCTCGGCGCTCCCTTCCGGCGCCCTCAGGGCCGCAAGCCTTTCCTGCTCCGCGGCCACGGCCTCCCGCTTGCGGCTGAACGCCTCCCACCGGGCGTCATCCACCAGCCCCAGTTCCCGGCCCCGCGGCGTAAGGCGGGCGTCGGCATTGTCCTCCCGCAAGCGCAGCCGGTACTCCGCGCGGCTGGTGAACATCCGGTACGGCTCGGTCACGCCCCGGGCGAGAAGGTCGTCGGCGAGAACGCCCAAGTAGGCCTGCTCGCGCCCGGGCATCCAAGGCGCCTGCCCGCGCGCCGCCAGAACCGCGTTCACTCCGGCTAGAAGGCCCTGCGCGGCCGCCTCCTCGTAACCCGTGGTGCCGTTGATCTGCCCGGCGAAGTAGAGGCCTGCGATAGCGCCCACCGCCAGACCCTCGCGCAATTCCCTCGGATCGAAATAGTCGTACTCGATGGCGTAGCCGGGCCGCGTCATGCGGGCGCGCTCGAAGCCCGGGATGGTGGCCAAGAACTGAAGCTGCACATCGGCCGGAAGGCTGGTGGAGATGCCGTTGGGATAGACCTCGGCGGTCGCAAGGCCCTCGGGCTCCACGAATATCTGGTGCGAATCCCGCTCGGCGAACCGCACCACCTTGTCCTCCAGCGAAGGGCAGTAGCGGGGCCCCGCGCCCTCGATGGCGCCGCTGAACATGGGCGAGCGCTCCAGATTGGCGCGAACGATTTCATGGGTGGCCTCGGTGGTCCGCGTGATGTGGCATTCCGCCTGCCGGGGATGGTCCGCGCGGCGCCCCATGAACGAAAAGACCGGCCGCGGCCGATCCCCCGGCTGCCGGCGCATCACGGAAAAATCGAGAGTCCGGCCGTCCAGCCGGGGCGGGGTTCCGGTTTTCAGCCGACCGACGGGCAGCTTGAGTTCGCGCAGGCGCTGGGCAAGCCGGTTGGCGGACGGCTCCCCCGCTCGGCCGGCGGCGTGGCGGGCTTCGCCCAAGTGGATCCTGCCCGCCAGGAAAGTGCCCGCCGTGAGGACCACCGCCGGGGCGCGGAAATCGAGCCCGGACCGGGTCCGCACGCCGCGGGCGCGGCCGTTGCCAATCAGCAGGTCATCCACGCTGTCTTGGAACAGCGCGAGGCTCTCGGCGGTTTCCAGCGCGCGGCGCACGGCGGCCTTGTACAGCAAGCGGTCGGCCTGGGCGCGGGTGGCGCGAACCGCCGCGCCCTTGCTGGAGTTGAGAAGGCGGAAATGAATGCCGGCCTCGTCGGCGGCGCTGGCCATCATGCCGCCTAGCGCGTCGATCTCCTTGGCCAGATGCCCTTTGCCGATGCCGCCGATGGCGGGATTGCAGCTCATCTGGCCCAGCGTGTCCAGGCTGTGCGTAACTAGCAGCGCCCGCGCGCCCATGCGCGAAGCGGCGAGCGCGGCCTCCGTTCCGGCATGGCCGCCGCCCACAATGATCACGTCGAATCGCTTTGCTTTCATTCGAGAATCTGCCCGCTTACAAGGCCCAGCGCCCGGGCAGCCATCCTCCGAAGCGGGGATTCTACTTGCCGATGCAGAATTGCGAGAAGATTTCGCCTAAGAGATCGTCGCTGCTCACAGCGCCGGTAATCTCGCCTAGGAATTCCTGCGCCAGCCGCAATTCCTCGGCGACCAGCTCGGCCGATTGCCGCCGGACGAACAGCGAGGCCGCCTGCCGGTATTTCCGCCCCGCCTCCTTAAGGCTGCCGATATGCCGGGCGCGCGCCGAGAATGCTCCGTCGGGCGCGCCGCCGGCTCTTTCCTCCAGCAGCTCCCGCAAGGCTTCCAGCCCCGCCCCGGTCGCGGCGCTGACGTTCACCGCGCCGGAGGGCAGCCGGCCGGCGGCTTCCCCCGTCAAATCCACCTTGTTGCGGACCAGCACGGCGCGCTCCGCCGGCGGCGGCTCGGCGCGGCCCGCCGCCGCGTCCCACACCCGCAGCACCAGGTCCGCACGCTCGCCGGCGGCGTGCGCGCGGCGCATGCCCTCGCGCTCCACGCCATCCCCGGCGGGGCGCAATCCCGCCGTGTCGATCAGCTCCACCGGAATGCCCTTCACGGATATCTGCACCCGGACCAAGTCGCGAGTGGTGCCCGGCTCGGCGGCCACGATGGCCGCAGGCTCGCCCGCCAAGGCGTTGAGCAGCGAGGATTTTCCGGCGTTGGGCTCGCCGGACAGCACCACGCTGAGCCCGTCGCGCAGGATGCGGCCCCGCTCGGCGGCTTCCGCAACAGCCGCGAACTCCTTGCCGAGCGCATCGAAGCCGCGGGCCAGCGCGCGGTCCTCCAGCGGATCCACCTCCTCGTCCGGAAAATCCAGCGTGGCCTCCAAGTGGGCGCGCAGGCGCGTCAGGCGGGCCACCAGCGCCTCCACCGCTTCGGAGAAGGCGCCCTGCATGCTGCGCGCCGCGGCCCGCGCCGCCGCCGCGCCGGCGGCCTCGATCAGATCCGCGACGGCCTCGGCCTGGGACAGGTCCATGCGGTCGTTGAGAAACGCCCTGCGGGAGAACTCCCCCGGCCCGGCCGGACGCGCGCCCAGCTCGCAAATCCGGGCGATGAGCAAATCGCACACCACCGGGCTGCCGTGAACATGGAGCTCCAGCACGTCCTCGCCCGTGAACGAGGCGGGCGCAGGAAAAAATAGCGCCAGCCCGCGGTCCAGCAGCTCGCCGGAGGATTCGGCCAGCGACACCAGCCGGGCGCGGCGCGGCGGCGGCAGCTCCCCCAAAAGGTTTTGCGCGATCCGGCGCACGCCCTCGCCCGACACGCGAACCACCGCCACGCCTCCGCGCCCGGGCGGCGTGGCGCGGGCGACTATCGCGCCGGCCGTCCTTTCGGGGCCTTTTCGGTCCGGCGATTGATCCGCCATTGCTGAAGAGTGGAGAAAACGGAGTTGGTGAGCCAGTACAGCACCAAGCCGGAGGGGAAGAACATGAAGAACACGGTGAAGATCACCGGCATGGCCGTCATGATCCTCGCCTGCATGGGGTCCGGCGGCTTGGGGTTGAGTTTCTGCTGCCAGAACATGGCCGCTCCCATCAGCGCGGGCAGCACGAAAACCGGGTCGCGCGAGGAAAGGTCGTTGATCCACAGCAAAAACGGCGCTTGGCGGATTTCCACGCTTTCCACCAGCACCCAGTAGAACGCGATGAAAAACGGCAACTGGATGAAAATCGGCAGGCAGCCGGCCGCGGGATTGACCTTTTCGGTTTTGTACAGCTCCATCATCGCCCGGTTGCGGCCCTGCGGATCGTCCTTGAACCGCTCCTGGATGGATTTGAGCCGCGGCTGAAGCTTGCGCATGCGCGCCATGGAGCGGCCGCTGGCTTCGGTGAGAGGAAACAGCACGGCCTTGATGATCAGCGTGGCGAGGATAATCGCCCAGCCCCAGTTGCCGACGAAGCCGAACAATGTCTTGAGCAACCAGAAAAGCGGCTGGGCGAACACCGTGAAAATTCCGTAGTCCACGGTGAGCACCAGCCCCGGCGCTGTTTCCCGCAGCTGCGTCTGAAGCTTGGGCCCCACGAACAACTGCGACGAATAACGCTGCTCGCCGCCCGGCGGCACGGCCCTTAGCGGCCCGATCGCGCTGAGGCGGTAGCTGCCGTCGGCGAACCGTCCGTCGTACTGATGCGGCTCGGTCCCTTCGGGAATGGCGGCGCCCACGAAATGATGCTGTATTGAGCCCACCCAGCCCGCCACGGCGGTCTCGCTCAAGGGTTCGTCCGCCAGATCCTCGGGATCCATGCGGTCGTAGCTGTCGCCGTCGTAGTACACCGGCCCGGTAAACGAGTAGGTGTCCACGTCGAACATCGACCGGCTCGGGGGGCGGTGCGCCCGGTGAACCAGGACGTACGACGCTGCGGCATAATCCTCGCCGCTCTCGTTTCTTACCGTCTGTTCCACCCCGATGTAATACCTGCCCCTCTGGAAGCGGTACCGTTTCGTTACGGTAATGCCGCCTGAACTCCAGGTAAGAGGAACAACCAGCTCCTCCGCGCCGCTGTCGAGCCGATACTCGCCGCGCGCGCTTGAGAAACGTTCGCGGTGGTTGGCCTCAGGGCGCCCGTCCGCCGCGCGCAGGCCGGTGCTGAGAATGTACTCGCCGCCCGGCTCCGCGCTCAAAAGCCGAACCTTGACCGCATCGTTTTTCTTGTCCTGCGCGTAGCCCAGAAGCTCGGCCTCGACGAGGTCGCCGCCGCTGGTGCTGATCGACACGGCAAGGACATCGGTCAGAACCCGCACGACGCTGCCGGTCGAGGGCGCGGCCGACGGCTGCAACGCCGGTTCCTCCGGTTGGCCGCCTTGGGGCGAGGCCGGCAGCGGCGGCAGGCCCTCTTCGTCCAGCGCCGGCACGGTCTCCGCAGCAACGCCGGCCGGCGGCGCGCCCGCTGCCACCCGGGCGCGGTCGGCATTCCAAGCCTGCCAACTGAACAGCAGCATGGCGCCGAAAAGCGCCCAGAGGGGAAATCTCAGCCGTTCCACTAGCGGCCCTTCGTGGCTGTGCCGCCGGAGGTCCGCGCGCGCGCCACCGCGCCCCAGAGCTTCGGCAGGGCGCGCCTGACGCCACGCTTGGGGCCGGCGTTGATACGCGGCACGCTCACCACGATATCCAAGCCCGCAAGGCGGTGTTGGTGCCGCCTGAAGCTCTCGCGCACCTGCCGCCGTATTCGGTTGCGGGCCACAGCGCTGCCGGCGGCCTTGAGCCCCACCGACAAGCCCAGCCTGCCATGCTCCCGTCCGTTGGCGACCATCCGCACGCGCAGCGGTCCCGCAGCCGCCCGCATGCCCCGCTGATACACGGCGCGGAATTGCGCGGCGGTGAGCAGCCGAAGCCTGCGCGGAAACTCAAGCCGAACGGCGGCGGCGGGCGATGGGCGTGCTGAAGCTGTCACAGGCTATGGGGAAAACAGCCGATTCCCTGCTCCGGCGCCGCATCGGGCTGGACACCTGAAGCGAAACAGGCCGGGGTGCGGCGCTCGACGGCTGGGCCCGGTCAGTGGGTCAGCCGCGCCCGGCCCTTGCTCCGCCGCCGCTTGAGGATGAGCCGGCCCGCACGCGTGGACATGCGCGCACGGAAGCCGTGAGTGCGTTTACGTTTGATTCGGCTGGGCTGATAGGTGCGTTTCATGGCTTAATGATTAAAAAGGCGACCGTGGGAGGCCGCCGCACAAGGGTGCGCCAGCATAGCGTCTGCAGGGCGCAAAGTCAATGAACGCAAGGGGTTTGATTCCAGCGGCAAGTTATGGAATAAAGGCCCTGAATCCTCCAAGACAGGGACCTGTCAAGCACCCAACCCATGTCCGGCGCCGCTCTCCAAACAAGCAATTTCTGGCAGAGTGTCTGCCGGGAGCTAAAGCCGCTTCTCGACGAGGAAAAATACAACACCTACATCCAGCCTCTTGAGGCCCGCTTCAGCAACGGAAAGCTGCGGTTGATTGCGCCCAATCGTTTTGTGCGCGGCTGGATAGAGTCCAACTGTCTGGACCTGCTGCGCCAGGCCTGCGAAAGAAGCGGCGCCGAACCCCATGTCGAGCTGCTGGACCGGCCCCTGCCTCGGCCAGCCGCTGCGCCGCCGCCAGCCAGGTCGCTGCCGCCGCTTCCAGGCTCGCGGCTTAGCCCGCACTTTACTTTCGATGCTTTCGTAACAGGTCCTACCAGTCAGGTCGCCTACGACGCCGCGCGCCACGTGGCCAAGCACCGCGCCTACAACCCGCTGCTCATTTATGGCGGCGTGGGCCTGGGAAAAACCCATCTAATGCACGCCATCGGCCACCAGCTTCTGGCAGGCAGACAGCAACTCAGGGTGGCTTACGTGCATTCGGACACGTTCATCAACGACTACCTGAACGCGCTGCGCAAGGTGCGTGCTTCCTACGGCCGGTCCGGCTCGGACGCGCTGGTGGAGCAGTTCAAGCGCTCGTACCGGTCTGTGGACACGCTGCTGCTCGACGACGTGCAGTTCCTGGCCGGCAAGGAAAGCTCCCAAGAGCAGTTCTATCACACGCTGAACGCCCTCCTGCAGGACGGGCGCCAGATCGTTCTGACCTGCGATAAGCTGCCACGCGAGGTGGCCGGGCTGGAAACCCGCGTGATCTCGCGCTTGGGGTCGGGGCTAATGGTGAATATCGAGCCGCCGGACCTGGAAACTCGTGCCGCCATCGTTCTGGCCAAGGCCGAGGCGGCCGGCGCGCTTTGCCCCGGGGAAGTGGCGATGTTCATCGCGCAGCACATTTTTTCCAGCGTCCGCGAACTTGAAGGCGCCTACCGCACGGTTGAGGCGATGTCGCGTTTTCGCGGGATGCCCATTGATTTGCCACTGGCCAGGCAAGCGCTCAAGAACCATGTGGCGTCGGTGGCCCGGCGCATTACGCTGGAAGAGATCCAGAAGCTGGTGGCCAATTACTTCCAGGTGCGCCCATCGGACTTGCGCTCGCCAAGCAGGAAGCGCGCCATAGTGCGCCCCCGGCAAATGGCGATGGCGCTGGCCCGCGAGTACACCGACCTCAGCCTGCCCGATATCGGCGAGGGTTTCGGCGGCCGCGACCACACCACGGTAATCAATGCGGTCCGCCGCGTTCAGGAGTTGCGAGGATCGGACCACAGTCTGAATCAGCAATACAAGAGCCTGGCGAGTATCCTTGCGCAGTAAATTCGGGACGGGAGAAGCTGCGGAAAATGTCGGTTTTATGTGTGGAGAAATTGTTGGCGGCGCGCTTGCGGGCTGCGAACCCACAATCATAGCCACTCGAAATCCACAGCCCCGTCCACAAAAAGGCTTTAATTAAAATGTTGATTTAATTCAATTTTATTCCATGACCCAGTTATCCACAGGCCTTATTACCATCATTATTATCTTTATAGAAGGGAGATAATGAAGGAGCTTCCATGAAACTGAGCATTCCCCAAGAACGCCTGCACGGCCTGCTGCAATCGGTGGCCAGCGCCGCGCAGACCCAGGCCGACACCATGGCCATACTCCGCAATGCGCTGCTGGAGGCATCGGAGGGCATGCTTACGGCAACCTGCACCAACTTGGAGCTCACGCTCGTGGCCCGTTGCGAAGTGATCGATTTGGGAACAGAAGGCAAGGTAACGGTGCCGGCCAAGCTTCTACAGGGAATCAGCGCCTCGCTGAAGGGGGGGAGCAGCATTGAATTGGCGCTTAAGGAAAACCAGCTATCAGTGAAGTCCGGGCGCTACTCGGGGAGCTTGGAAACACTGCCGCCCGAGGATTTCCCCCGGCTCGATCCGGACAACGGCACCGAGGGAGTTGTGATGAAATCCGCAGTGCTGTCGAAAATGCTTGCCGAAACCCATTTCGCCATGGCGCAGTCGGATCCTCGCTACTACCTCAACGGCATGCTGATGGAGATCGGCGAAAACGGATTGCGGCTGGTGGCCACCGACGGCCACCGCCTGTCATGTTCGGAAACGGCGGACAGCCGCGCGGCGGAGGCCCGCAAGGGAATTGTGCCGAGGAACAGCATCAATGCCTTGCGTCCGTTGCTGTCGCATAGCGAAGAGGTGGAGCTGGCGCTGGGCGACAACCAAGTCCTGTTCCGACTCGGGGACCGGCAGGTGACATCGAAACTGATCGAGGGAAGGTATCCCGAGTATCGGCGCGTTATCCCGGAGCGCCAGGAAAAACCTCTGGTGGCTAGCCGCACGGCGCTGGAAACGGCCCTCAGCCGGGTTGCCTTGGTAGCGCGGGAGAGCCGGGGGGTGCGGGATCAGCGCATCCCCTTGGTATCGATGGTCGTCAAGGAAAACAGCGTGGGCATCAGCACCGAAGGAGGACAAGGCGCCCAAGCGCAAGACGAACTGGAAGCCAGCTATCATGGACCGGAGATCAAGGTTGGGTTCAATGCCGCCTACCTTTCAGATGTCCTCAGGTCGCTGCAATCGGACGAGGTTGAGGTCCATATGCGCGACGGCAACAGCAGCGTGCTCATATGTGCCCCGGACAGCGAGGGCGTGCAGCACATCGTAATGCCCATGAGGTTGTAGCGGCGCCCGGCGCCAGCCGGGCCGTAATCGGGCCGGGAAAGACGGCGCGGGCGCGGGGCATCGATGTTGTGTCACACCTGACGCGGCTGCAGGCGCGTAATTTCCGGGCGTTCAAGCACTTGGATCTGAAGCCGGGCCGGAAGGCAAATCTTGTCAGAGGCCACAACGGTGCCGGCAAGACCAGCCTGCTGGAGAGCATTTTCCTGCTGTCTCGCGCGCGCAGCTTTCGGGGGGGCGATGCGCGGCAGCTCGTCAGCCATGGCGAGGAGGCGGCAAGCGTAAGGGCCACCGTGGCGGGCGGGGGCAGCGTGCTGGAATTGGGCGTCAACATCCGGGGCCGCCGGGTTCGCGCGCTCCTGGACGGGAAAAAGGGCATTCGCAGAGCGGAGCTCGCACGGGCGTTGCCGGTGCTGAATCTGGATGCGAGTGTCATGGACTTGGTGGATCAAGGCCCGGAACGCAGAAGGCTGCTTTTGAACTGGGTGACGTTTCACGTGGAACCCGCCTTTCATGCGGCATGGGCAAGGTTCAGGCGGAGCCTCAAGCAGCGCAATGCCAGCCTGCGGGCAGGCGCCGGGGTTGAAGCGGTGACTGCTTGGGACGAGCAGTTCTGCCGGTCGGCGGAGGCCATGGAGAAGCAACGCCGGGCCATGGCGGGGAAGCTGCGCCCCCGGTTTCAGCGAATCGCGGAACAGTTGCTCGATTTGCGGGCCGACTGGGAGTATGACCGGGGCTGGCCGTGCGACGGGAATCTGGCCCACGCGCTGCAGGATGCCCTGGACGGCGACCGCAAGCTTGGCGCCACGCGTTTCGGCCCCCAGCGCAGCGATCTTGTGCTCCATCTTGAGGGCGGGAAGGCCCGATATCTCGCGTCGAGGGGCCAGCAGAAGCTGCTGGCCGCGTCAATCGTGCTGGCGGCCGCTGAACTGCTGAATGAAGCCGGCATTGCCAGACCGGTGCTGCTGGCGGATGAGCCGCTCGCGGAGCTCGACGCGGAGCATGCGCGGAGGCTGCTTGGCGCGATGTGGGCGGGCAACTGCCAGCTCTTCATCACGGCGGTGGACGCCGGGGCCTTCGGGAAGGAATTCGAGCGCGAGGAATTTCGCCTCAGCGACGGCGCGCTGGTATAATTCACCCGCCTTCAAAGGAGTGTGTTCACAGCGGCATCGCATCGCGCTAACAGGCCCTGATTTCGTGTCAGGTCAATTCGGCGCGCTTGCGCGTGTTTCTGGCGGTGTCCCGCCAAGCGACAGGACGCACACCCAGAACTTCTTAAGCCAGGTTCACATGCAGCAATCCGCCGACGATTCCAGCGTTTCCGAGGCCTCCGACCGGCCCGAGGCCTCAGCCGCCTATGGCGCTGACCAGATCGAAGTCCTGGAAGACAGGGAGTCGGTGCGCAAGCTTCCGGGCATGTATATCGGCGACACCGACGATGGAACCGGGCTGCATCATCTGATCTACGAGGTCGTGGACAACTCCGTGGACGAGGCGCTCGCCGGCCATTGCGACAGAATCGAAGTGCGCTTGCTCGCCGACGGGGCCGCGCAAATCAGCGATAACGGCCGCGGGATTCCGGTGGACAAACACGCGAAGACCGGTCGCTCGGCTGCTGAGTTGATCATGACCACCTTGCACGCCGGCGGCAAATTCGACAAGAGCGCCTACAAAGTTTCGGGCGGGCTGCATGGCGTGGGCGTGTCGGTCGTCAACTTCCTGTCCGAAGAATTGGAGCTTCTGGTGTACCGGGGCGGACGCCGGTACCGTCAGTCTTATACCAGCGGCATTCCGGATAGCGCGCTCGCCGATATGGGGCCCAGCGACCGAAGCGGCACAGAGATCCGGTTCCGGCCTGATCCGCAGATTTTTGCCGAAAATCTGGGATTCGATGCCAAGGTCCTGTCCACAAGGCTGCGGGAACTGGCATTTCTCAACAGCGGAATCACCATCGAGCTTTCGGATGAGCGGGAAAGCGGCGAGCCTTCCACCTTTTATGCGGAGGGTGGTATTCGCGAGTTCGTGCAGTGGCTGAATCAATCGCGCGAGCCTCTGCATTCGCAGGTGTTTCACGTGAAACGCCAGCAGATCGTGGACATGGCCCGCAAGGAGGACATCGAGGGCAACGGGGAAAGCAAGGACGTTTCGGTGGAGCTTGAAATTGAGGCTTCCATGCAATGGAACGCGGGCTACCACGAGCATAGCTCCTTCTTCACCAACAATATCCCGCAGAGTCATGGCGGGGCGCACCAAGAGGGCTTCCGGACCGCATTGACCCGCATGCTGAACAGCTATATCGAGCAACATGGCGGCAACCGCGCCAAACACCTCAGCCTGCGCGGCGAGGATGTGCGGGAAGGGCTGACCGCCGTGGTGTCTGTGAAGATGCGAGATCCCAAGTTCTCCTCGCAAACAAAGGAAAGGCTCGTTTCGTCCGAGGCCAAGACGGCCGTGGAGCGAACCATTGGCGAGGCGCTGCGCGAATTCCTGCTGGAGAACCCCAAGCAGGCGCGAACAATCATCGACAAGATCGTTGACGCCGCAACCGCGCGGGAAGCCGCCCGCAAGGCGCGTGACATCGCGCGGCGCAAGAGCGATGTGGGGGGTCTTCCGGGAAAACTTGCGGATTGCCAGGAAAAGGATGCGCGAAAGCGGGAAATCTTTCTCGTGGAGGGGGATTCCGCCGGCGGTTCAGCCAAACAGGCCCGCGATCGGCGCACCCAGGCCGTTCTTCCCTTGCGCGGAAAAATTCTGAACGTGGAAAAGGCCCGCCTCGACAAGATGCTGTCTTCCGACGAGGTCGCCACGCTGATTGCTGCCTTGGGTTGCGGGGTTGGGCGCGAAGAGGAGAGTTTCGATGCCGACAAGCTGCGGTATGCGCGGATCATCATCATGACCGATGCCGATGTGGACGGATCGCATATCCGCACGCTGCTTCTTACATTTTTCTTCCGCTATATGCCGGCCCTTATTGAGGGCGGCCACGTGTATATCGCCCAGCCACCGCTTTACAAGGTCACGCGGGGCCGCAAGGAGGAGTACCTCAAGGACGACCAGGAGCTGCGCGACTGGACCCTCAAGGCCGCGCTCAAAGATGCCGGGCTGTCGGCTGCGGGCCGGGAAGCGGAAATCGCCGGCGAAGATTTGCGGCATCTGGCAGAGCGCACGCTCAAAGCGCGGAGCTCGCTGGAGGGCTTGCGCGGCAGCGCCCACGAGCATGTGCTGGCTTGCCTGCTGGAGATTGCGCCGCCCGAAGCGGACCGGAACGATTCGCAAACCATGGTCCAATGGGGCGCTGCGCTCAAGGATGGCCTGGAAAAACTGGACGGCGATGCGCAGTGGAAGGTTTCCTTTCAGCGCAACGGCGGGATGCCCGGGGCCTTTTCGATCGTGCGCAATGAGAACGAGGTGGACGAGAAAAGCACACTCCCGCTCGAACTGTTTTCGACGCCGGAATACCAGTCGGTCCGGAGTCTGGCCAAGGAAACGAGCGAACTGATGCGAACCGGCGGTGAAGTGCGCCGGGGGTCGGCGCGCCATGAAGCGGCTTTGTTCGGCCAAGCACTGGATTGGCTGATGGATCAGGGACGACGGGGCGTAACGCTGCAGCGCTACAAGGGCCTTGGCGAAATGAACGCCGCCCAGCTCTGGGACACCACAGTGAATCCTGAGACCCGCCGGCTGATGCGGGTGGAAGTGGCCAACGAATATGAAACCAGCGCCACCAGCAAGTTGTTCACCACCCTGATGGGCGAAAAAGTCGAACCCCGCCGCGCATTCATAGAAGATAACGCGCTAAACGTCGTCAATCTCGATATTTAACACCTCGCACACCTGCCTCGCACACTTAGAGCAGACCCTTCGGCGCCTTTCTGCTTGCCCCCTCGCGGGAGACGCGCTCTGTGCGCCGAGCCATTGGCGCGCACTGGCCCCAACGCTCCCGCGAGGGGGCAAGCAGAAAGGCGCCTCTAGCTGTGGGTTGCCGATGCCCTAGCCTTTCCGCGCCCTTCCTCTTCCGGGAGTGTCGGCGACAGCGAGAGTCGATATCCCGACGCGAGCCGCCGCCAAGCCCCATGGACGGGTTTATGCGTCTCTCGGAAGAAGGAAGGGCGCGGAAAGGCGGGATCAACGCGCCTTGGGCTATGTGTGCGGATTATGGGAAAGTGATGTTAAAAGTGGCTAATTTTATTCTAAATGTTATTAAATTAGCTCAATTTGGTTACTTCTGATTCTATCCATGTCTTTACTTTTTGGGTGAGTTCGCGGGCGTTGTGATGCCGGGAGTCCAACGGCGGACCAATCACGATGCTGATTGTTCCCGGCTTTTTCGAGGCGCTGCGCCGGGGCCAGTAATCGCCGGCGTTGTGCGCAACCGGAACCACCGGACAATGCGCCGCGCTGGCGATCATCGCGCCGCCCGGGGCGTAGCTGCCCGTTTCACCCGGCGCCATGCGGGTGCCTTCCGGAAAAACCATCACCCATAGGCCTTGTTCGATACGGGCCTTGCCGGCGCGAACCACGCCTCTCACGGCGCGAGCGCCCCGGGCGCGGTCCACGCCTACGCAGCCGATCGCCGCCAGAGCCCAGCCGAAGAGGGGCACCCACAGTAATTCCCGCTTCAGCAACCATACTTGGCGCGGGAATAGCACAGCCTGCACAATGATGTCGAATGCCGAGGAGTGCTTCATCAGCACCACGCTGGCCTTCGCCGGGAGGTGGCGGAGGCCCCGAACTTCCCAGTCCACGCCGCAGATCACCCGCAGCAGCCACAAATTGGCGATGGCCCAGCAGCGCACCCCGAAAAAATAGCGGATCGGATGCGGCAGGGGCCAAAGCATAACGCTCCAGAGGCTGCCCGCGATGGTGTTGAGCACCAACAGGCTGGAAAACACCCAACCTCTAAGCCGAGCCATTTAGTCCTTCTCCAGCAGCCAACTGGCAAAGGCAGACAGGTTGTCGAAGACAGGCGCGTTGCATTCACCGGCAAGCTTCTTCTCGGTGGTGCGCCCAAAGCCGGTGCGCACCAACGCCGGCAACGCCCCGGCCGCCCTGGCTGCCTGAAGATCGCGCAGCGAGTCGCCCACCATGTATTGCCCGGCTACTGCCAGCCCCAACTCCGCTTCGATCTGCAGCAGCAGTCCGGGCAATGGCTTGCGGCACCGGCACCCGTCGGACGGCGCGTGAGGACAGAAGAACACGCCGGCGAGGTCGCCCCCCGCCTGGCGCACATCCTGCACGAGGCGTTCATGGACCGCGGCCAGTTCGTCCGCGCTCATCACGCCGCGCCCCACGCCGGACTGATTGGTGGCCACCGCCACGGAAACTCCGGCCCGGCACAGCCGCGCAATCGCTTCCAGGCTGCCCGGCAGCGGGCGCCATTGATCCACCGAGCGGATGTAGTCGCCTCGCTCCTCGTTGATCACGCCGTCACGATCGAGAACGACCAGACGCGGCTTCATCCGGGCCGATCCTGCATGCGCCAGCAGGCGGGAACGCTATGTCCGGCCGGGAAGCAAGGAGAGGTCCGCCACCGCCAGCATCGCTTCCCTGATTCCGCTCAGAAGGGCCAGCCGGTTGCGGCGCAACTTGTCGTCCTCGCTCATCACCAGCACATGGTCGAAGAAGTCGCTCAACGGCTTGGCCAAGGAAGCCAGCAAGCTCAGCGCGCCGGCGTAATCCTGCGCGCGCAACCGCTGCCGGTATTGCGGCAGCAGCCGGAGGAAAGCGGCATGCAGGGCTTGCTCCTGCGCTTCGATAAGAAGTTCCTCCTGCACTTCGCCCGGGCGCGCACCCGCCGAGCGCAGGATATTGCCGATGCGCTTGTTGGCAGCGGCCAGGTCGTTGGCGGCCGCCCGCGCTAGGAAACCGTGCAACGCTTTAAGGCGCTGGTGGAAGTCCAGCGGGGACGCGGGATCGCGGGCGCGGACCGCGGCAAACAGCTCGGGAGTGACGTTGAAATCGCCGGAACCCGGATGCAGGCCATCGAGGTACCAAGCCTTCAGCCTCTCCATGATGAAAGCATACGCCGCTTGCGCGGCGTCCTGTTTCTTCCGGTCTTGTGCAGGCTGCAGGCGCAAGGCGCGGCCAAGCGCGTCCGGAAGATCCAGCTCGATCGAGCCCTCAATGCAAATGCGCAGCATGGCCAGGGCTGCGCGGCGCAGGCCGAAGGGGTCGCTGGCGCCTTTCGGCCGCCGTCCGGCGGAAAAAAGCCCGGCAAGGCTGTCCAGACGATCCGCCAGCGCCACCGCCCGTCCCGCCGGGCTTGCCGGAATGGCTTCGCCCGCCTGGCGGGGATCGTAGTGCTCGCCGATAGCCACGCACACTGCTTCGGCTTCGCCGTCTCTGCGGGCATAGTGTTCTCCTATCACGCCCTGCAGGCTCGGGAACTCGCCCACCATTCCGGTTAGCAGGTCGGCCTTGCAAAGCAGCGCCGCGCGCCGTGCGGCAGCGGGATCGGCGCCTGTCGCCGCCGCCAGCTCCCCGGCCAGCGCGGCCAGCCGATCCGTTCTTTCGCCCAGCGACCCGAGGCGCTCCTGGTAGCGCACCGCCTTGAGCGCCGACAGGCGCTCCGCAAGCGTTTCCTCGCCGTCGCGCCGATAGAAAAAATCGGCATCATTCAGGCGGGCGCGCACCACGCGCTCGGCGCCCTCGCTAACGGACGCTGCCTGACTGCTTTCGAGGTTGCTGATAAGCACGAAGCCGGCGAGCAACTTTCCGGATGGTCCGCGCACCGGGAAAAAGCGCAGGTGTTCCTGCAAGGTCGCCACGATCACCGCTTCCGGCAGCTGGAGAAAGCGCTTCTCGAAGGCGCCTGCAAGGGCCACGGGCCATTCCACCAACCCGGCAATCTCATCTTCAAGCTCCGGGCTGCTGACCAGTTCGCCGCCTAGGTCTGCCGCCTGGGCTCTCGCCAGCTTCATGATGGTTTCGCGGCGGACGCTAAAATTCGCGATCACGCAGCCTTTTTCGCGCAACGTGTGGGCATAGTCTCCCGCCGAGGCCAGCTTCAGACGCTTCTCGCCCATGAAGCGATGGCCCCGGCTGATCCGCCCGCTGCGCCGGCCGAGAATCGTTGCCGGCACCACGGTCCTGCCGCGCAGCATGACCACCCAATGCACCGGTCGAACGAATTCCTCCTCGCCCGCCCCCCAGCGCATGGCTCGGCCGATCGGCAGGCGACGCAGCGCGTCGGCGACAATGCCTGGCAACAGGGTCGCCGCCGAGCGCCCGGGCCGCCGCTCCCGGAACGCCAGCCACTCGCCCTTGGGCGTGCGAAGGGTATGCAGCTTTTCCGGCGCGCTGCCGCACGACTGCGCGAAAGCGGTGGCCGCGCGGGTCCAAGCGCCGTTGGCGTCGCGCGCCGCCGCCAGCGGCGGGCCGCGCCTTTCAATGACTTGCGCCGGCTGCCGGGCCGCCATTGAGCGCGCTAAAAGAGCCAGCCGCCGCGGGGCAGCATAGGCTTGCAGCGCTTCGCAGCGAAGGCCCGCCCTGTCCAAGCCGTCGAGAAAAGCGGCGCGGAAATGGCTCTCCAGCGCGGGCAGGCTCTTCGGCGGCAGCTCCTCCACGCCGATCTCCACCAGAAAATCTTTAGCAGTCACGGCTAGTGCCAACAGGCCCTCGTTACTCGCTCGATTCGCGGAGCAGGGGAAAACCCATCGCCTGTCTTGAGGCCACATAAGCGTTGGCCACGGCCCCGGCCATGTCGCGCACGCGCAGGATGTAGCGCTGCCTTTCGCTGGTGGAGATCGCGCGCCGGGCATCCAGCAGGTTGAAGGTATGCGAGGCATCCAGAACCTGTTCGTAGGCGGGCAGCGGCAATTGCCCGGCGGCCAGACGGGCGCACTGGCGCTCGCAGTCGTCGAAGCGCCTGAACAGCAGCTTCGTATCCGCCAGCTCGAAGTTGAATTTCGACATCTCCACTTCGTTTTGGTGGTGAACCTCCCGGTAGCTCACATTGTGCCCGCGGCTTGACCAGCGGAGATCGAACACGCTGTCCACGCCTTGCAGGTACATGGCCAGCCGCTCCAAACCATAGGTGATCTCGCCGGTCACCGGTCGGCAGTCCAGCCCTCCCACCTGTTGGAAATAGGTGAACTGGGTAATCTCCATGCCGTTCAGCCATACTTCCCAGCCCAGACCCCAAGCGCCCAGGGTGGGCGATTCCCAGTTGTCTTCCACGAAGCGCACGTCTTCGGCCTGGAGGTCGATGCCGATGTGGCCCAGGGATTCCAAGTACCAATCCTGCAGCCGGTCCGGCGAGGGCTTCATCGCCACTTGGAACTGATAGTAATGCTGCAGCCGGAAGGGATTGTCGCCATAGCGGCCGTCGGCGGGCCGTCGGCTGGGTTGCACGTAGGCGCTGTTCCAAGGCTCCGGTCCGAGCGCGCGCAGAAAGGTGGCGGGATGGAAGGTGCCTGCGCCCACGGGCTGATCCAGCGGCTGCACCACGATGCAGCCCCGCCGCGCCCAGAACGCTTCCAGGCGTTGGATCAGCGTTTGGAAATCGGGCGCCGCGCCTCTATTGCTCTTCTTGGCCGCCATCTCACGCGCTCCCGCCGCCGCCCTTGCGCTGGCGGGGAAAAGCGCGAAAGGCGAGCGAGGCGGGTGGGTTGGGCACTTTGCGATCCCGGGGCTAATCGCCCCGGCCGAACACCGCCACGCTCACGACGCAGCGCGCCGGCTCGCCGCCCAGGTTATGGGTGAGGCCCAGCGCGGGCGAAGGCAATTGCCGCTCGCCTGCGCGCCCCAGCAATTGAAGATAAATCTCGTAGGCCATGCGCAGCCCCGAGGCCCCGATGGGATGGCCGAAACACTTCAGCCCCCCGTCGATCTGGCAGGGGGTCTGGCCGTCGCGGTCGAAGGCGCCGTCCAGGACCGCCCGCCAGCCCTCGCCTTCCCCGGCAAAGCCCAAGTCTTCCATAGTGACCAGTTCGGTGATCGAAAAGCAGTCGTGAACTTCAATAAAATCGATTTCTTTTTTCGCGTTCCGCACTCCTGCCTCGGCCAGCGCGCGCTGGCCGGCCAGACGTCCGCAGTGGATGTAACTGCCGTCCCACCCTTGGTGTCCGGCCTCCGAACCGTTGCTGACCGCAAGCTGCAGCGCCTTGACGGTCACCATTTCCGTCTTGCCGAGTTCCCGGGCGATTTCCGGTCGGGTGACGATGGCGCAGGCCGCGCCATCGCTCACTCCGCAGCAATCGAACAGCCCTAGCGGCTCCGCGATCATGGGCGCGCTGATGATGGCATCGAGCTCCACCGCCTTGCGAAGATGCGCCTTGGGGTTGATGGCGCCGTTGCGATGGCTTTTCCAGGACACGTGGGCCATGGCGCGCTTGAGGTCTTCTTCCTGCACGCGGTGCCGGGCGCGATAGGCCGAGGCGAGCTGGGCGAAGGAGCCGGGCGAGCTGGTGTTGGGCCGCCACTGCTCGGTGAAGATGCCTGGCGTTCCCGCCGGCAAGCCGCCGTAGCCGGTGTCCTTGAGCTTCTCCGCGCCCAGCGCCAGCGCGATGTCGCAGGCGCCGGCCGCCACCGCGTAAACGGCTCCGCGCAGCGCTTCGGTGCCGGTGGCGCACATGTTCTCCACCCGCGTGGCCGGGATGTTTTTAAGGCGCAGCGCATTGGCCAGCGGCAGCGCCGATTTGCCCACGCTGGCATCGTCGAAGTAGCAGCCGAACCAAGCCGCATCCAGCTCGTCCGCGCCTAGGCCTGCGTCTTCGGAGGCCTCGCGAAACGCTTCCAGCATGAGATCCTCGGCATCGCAGTCCCAGCGTTCGCCAAACCGGGAGCATCCCATGCCCACAATCGCCACTTTGTCGCAAATGCCCGCCATTAGGCTCTCTCCTCGCCGGGCGCCGGCGCGCCCTTCCAGAAATACCGCCGGTAGCCGCGCTGCGAGTCTATCGCGTGAATGCGAAAAACGAAGCGCAGCTTCAGCCCCACGCGCATCCGCTCCAGCGGGCACTCGGTAAACTCCATCAGCACCCGCGCGCCTTCGGCGGTGGCCGCCAGCCCGTATTGCAGCGGAGGATGCGGCGTATAGGCGAGCCAGTCCTGGGTGAAGGAGGAGACTTCACCCGGTTGTTCCGCCAGCGGCACCGGCTCCTGCTCGGATTCGGCGTTGCAGTCGGGATTGACGCAGCGCGCGCTGCGCGGAAACTGCACGGTTCCGCACACGGGGCAGCGCCCGCCTATGAAGCCCGTCAGTTCGGCCCGATGGCGGTCGAATGCGCTGAGCCGGGTTTTGGTGTCCGCTTCGGCCCGCATGCCGAAATCCATCGGCAGCAGCCCGCTGAAGCTTAAGTACTTGGTGTAGGCGCGCTCGGGGCGCGGCGGCGAGAGGGCCGCGCGGCGCGCGTTGCGTTCCTGCCATTCGGGAAGTTTCCCCGTGGTCCGCAAAAGCAGCGCGATTCCCCCCTGGGCGAACCCCGCCACGAGAATCAGTTCGTCCGGATTCGCTTGGGCCAATGCGTCGATCGCGAGCAACAAGGGATGGGGCGCGCCGGTATCGCCCACATCCCCGAGCCGGCCGTCCTGCACCAACTCGGCTGTGAGGCCCAGGCCCTTGGCCAGCGCGGCGGCCATCCGCGGCGGAGCGGCGGGCAGCACCGCGCGCGACAATCGCTCGGGCGGCACGCCGGCCTGCTCCAGCACGCCGCGAACCAGCGCCGGCAGGATGGCGCGGTAACCGCGATCGCGGATCCAGCGCTCTTCCCAACGATAATCGAACGATTCTCCGCTGCCGCGGAACTGATCCACGAAATCCCGCGAAAGCCGGTACTCGGCCACCATGTCGGCTATCGTCTCTTCGCTGCCCAGCAGCACTGCGGCGGCGCCGTGGCCGTACTGGAGCTCCTGGGCGCTGCCCGGCTTGGCGAGCCGCGCATCCGCCGAAACCACCAGCGACGAGCCACTGCCCCGCACGGCCTCGCAGAAGGCCTGCAGGCCGGCGTTGCGGGAGTTGGCGAGATCCACAGCGGCCAGGTTGCCGGCCAGGTTGAGCGCCTCGCCGACCACGGCAGCGGACTGGCGGTCGGCGAACGGCGGCGTGGTGGAAGCGAAATACAGACGCCGCAAGCGCTCCTTGAGCCGGTCCGACAGGCAGCGCCGGGCCGCTTCCACGCCCATGGTGATGCTGTCCTCGTCCCAGTTGCACATGCTGCGCGCGCCTCGGGCCAAACCCTTCAGAGCCGGGTTGGCCCAGGAATTGGCTGCGAAGATCGCTTGGCGGTCCAAGCGCATGGCCGGCACATAGGCAGCCGCATCCACGATGCCAGGCCCAGTCATATGCGCTCTTGCCGGGTTGCTGGCTACTCGAAGGAGTTGGGGTTGGCGGTCAGCTGGCCCGGGAACAGCCGGTCGGCCTGCTCCCGGTAGGCCTTCGGCACCTCGTCCATCGAATTCAGCTTGCAGCCCGATGAGTGCCAGACAAGGTGCCCCGGCCGGCCTTTCATTCCCATCCAAGGCAGCCACGGCGAGAAATAGGTGGAGGAAAAGCTGCTGCGCAGGCTGCCGATGCCGGGGTCGGCGAAATCCTCCCGCCGGCAGAACATGGTCATTGCCTCCAGCCACGGTTGCGGCGCATGCGCCATCGCCCGGCTCGCCATCAGCCAGACATGCGGGCCGGCAGCCTTCCAGTCCCAGTTCCAGCGGCGCAGATCGCCGGTGGGATCAATGTGCGCGGCTAAAATCATCCCGTCCTCCGTGTAGCGGGCCCCATCGGGCCCGCCCATGATGTTGGCTGCAACCGGCAGCGTTTCGCCCGTGTAAGGATTGACGAACGCCTCAAGCATTTCATCCGTGGCAGGGTCCTTGAAGAAGGTCAGCGTGCGGCTGCTGATCGAGTACTCGCCGTTTCCCAGGGCGCGCGGCCAGTAGATTTCCGTTCCCTCCAGGTTGAGGATGTGGTTGGGGCGCTGATCGCCCACCTGAGCGTAGATCCGTCCCGCATACCACCACGGCGAGTCCTGCTCTGACAGGCTGGCCTGTACCCGCAACCAAGCCTTTAGCCAGCCCTCCTTGTCATCCGCCGCGGGGAACAAGCCGCCGCTGCTGGCGGCCCGCGCTTCGATGCTGAGCGCGGCGGACAGCCCCAGCCCTCCCAGGCCTGCGAGCATTGCGCGCCGGGACAGGCCGTCAGGCATCGTTGAAGTGTGCTCGCTCATTGATGGAATCTCCGGCGGTTCGCGGGGCAGGCCGCGAGGAAACAATGATATAGGCGCGGAGAATCGGCGCTACCCGGCGATCGCCGGCACGCCCGCCGGCGCCAAGCCCTCATGGTGGTGCATGATCCGCCAGCCTTTCGGCGTGCGCAGCAGAACATCGGTGATGCGCACGCGGTCCTCCATGCCCTGCGCATTGCGTTCCTCGAACGCGTCGAAGACACCCTAGATTAACTTCCAGATTTCATTTTTCATCCCTATTTCGCTCATATTGTTTCGCAAACTGCCAGAATTCACGCTTTATCCATGCGAAACATGGCCTAAAGTATGGACTTGGCCCTGTTGGTGCCGCTAGAATATGCCCCTGTGCCGCAGAAAGGAGTCGTCGGCGCTGTTTTCGGTTCGACCCCCTCTTCGTTCTGGCGTCAATCAGCGCGCCGTGTCGATGTGGTTGCGGCAGGATATGGCGCGAGGCTGCCCGGCGCATCATTTCAGGAATCAACCGGCGTTTGAGGGCCCTTAAGGCAATGGATGTATCGGAAGTAATCAGCTTGATTAAGGAAAAGGGCGTGAGGTTCGTGGATCTCCGCTTTACCGACACCCGCGGCAAGGAACAGCACGTGAGCGTGCCGTCGCAGGTGATCGACGAGGAATTCTTCGCCTCGGGGAAGATGTTCGATGGCTCTTCCATCGCCGGCTGGCGCGGCATCGACGAATCCGACATGGTGTTGATGCCCGAGGCCGACAGCGCGGTTCTCGACATGTTCGCGGAGGACACCACGCTGCTGTTGCGCTGCGACGTGTATGAGCCGGTCACTATGCAGGCCTACGCCCGCTGCCCTAGGCTCACCTCCAAGCGCGCCTTGGAATACTTGCGTTCCACCGGCATCGGCGACGATGCCAACTTCGGCCCGGAGAACGAGTTCTTCATTTTCGACGATGTGCGTTACGGGAGCTCCTTGGAGAGCGCCTCCTACCATGTCGATTCCATTGAAGGCGCATGGAATTCAACCCGCGAGTTCGAGGAAGGCAACTACGGCCACCGCCCCGGCGTGAAAGGCGGCTATTTCCCCGTCCCGCCGGTGGATTCGCTGCAGGACCTTCGCTCCACCATCTGCCTGGCGCTGATGGACTTCGGCCTGCCGGTGGAGGTGCACCACCACGAGGTGGCCACTGCGGGACAGGGCGAGATCGGCGTGCGCTTCAACAGCCTCACGCGCAAGGCCGACGAGGTGCAGATTCTCAAGTACGCGGTGATGCAAACCGCGCATCAATTCGGCAAGACCGCCACCTTCATGCCCAAGCCCCTGGTGGGCGATAACGGCAACGGCATGCATGTGCATCAGTCCGTGATCAAGGACGGCGCCAATATCTTCAGCGGCGACGGCTATGGCGGTCTTTCCGAGACCGGCATGTACTACATCGGCGGCATCCTCAAGCATGCCCGCGCGCTTAACGCCTTCGCCAACCCGTCCACCAACAGCTACAAGCGGCTGGTGAAGGGCTTCGAGGCCCCCACGATTCTGGCCTATTCGGCGCGCAACCGCTCCGCGGCGGTGCGCATTCCGTTTGTGGCGGACTCCCGGGCCCGGCGCATCGAGGTGCGCTTCCCGGATAGCATGGCCAATCCGTACTTGGCGTTCGCCGCCATGCTCATGGCCGGCATCGACGGCATACAGAACAAGATCCACCCCGGCGATCCGGTCGATAAGGATCTATACGACCTGCCGCCCGAGGAAGAAGCGGGGCTGCCCACCGTGGCGTTTTCGCTCGAAGAGGCTCTCGCCGCGCTGCGCGCCGATAACGAGTTCCTCAAGGCCGGCGACGTGTTCACCGACGATCTTCTGGAAGGCTACATGGAGTTGAAGGAAGCGGAATGCACGCGCTTGCGCGCCACCACGCACCCGGTCGAATTCGAGATGTACTACAGCCTGTAGCGGCGATCGGACAGGCTTCCCGACGCTAGTCCAGGAGGGACGACGATGAAGAAGGGATGGACAGGGTTCGCGCTCCTGCTCGTATTGCTGTCACAGGCGCACGGGCAGGAAATCTGGCGGCAGGCGGATGGTCAGGGGCATGTGCGCTATGCTGATCGGCCCTTCCCGGGCGCGGTCCGCATCCAGTCGCCCGGCACAGCGGGCTGGCGCTTGCGCGCAGGGCCGCCGCCGAGCAAGGCGGCGCAGGGAGAAGCGCAGGCGGTAACGCAGGCCGCCGCCCTCGGGCTGGAAATTGCTTCCCCGGCGGCGGGCGAAACCGTGTGGGGCGCTGGCGGCGGGTTGGAAGTGCGGCTGCTTGTGAACGGGGAGCTGGAAGGCGGCGCTGTTTTATCGATCCTTCTGGATGGCGCCGAAGCATCCTGGCAGGGCGAGCTGCCGGTTCTCCGGCTCGCGGAGGTCTGGCGCGGGGAGCACCGGCTGCGGGCTCGCGTGCTGGATGCACGCGGCCGGGAGCTTGCGGCAAGCGAGGAAGTTCGCTTCTTCAAGCGGGAACCCGCAATTCCTGAACCCTGAGGCCCGCCGCCCCGATTCGGCCCTGCGCGAGCTAAAAGCAGGCACACCGGTGCAATAGGCGGCTGGGAACGCCCGCTAGCCCGCCAGCCCTGCGGCCTTTGGTTCGTTCCCTGTGTCCCGGAAACGCCGGCAAGCGCATCCCTGCGGGCTCTGTGGCGGTGTGCGCGCCAAGCGATTGGCGCGCACTGCCTCCACAAGTTCCGGGACACAGGGAACGAACCAAAGACCTTTAGCAAGCGCGACATAGGGGTTTGCTCCAGCTAAAGCCCTGTGCTTGCCTCCGCCTTGCGGGAGCGTCGGCGGCAGGAGCCGCCGCCGAGCCCCATGGATGGGTTCTTGACCTTCCAGGTCAAGCTTCAAGTAGTCATGCGTCTCCCGCGAGGCGGAGGCAAGCTCCGGGCGAGGGCAAGCACATCAACGCTGCAGCATCTCCTACCGGGAACCCTGCGGAAACGGATGCAAAAAGCGGGCTAACCGGAAACCGGGCTGTTCTCAAGGCTGGGGCCGAGCTTGAGCGCGCCGGTGAGATCGGCCACGCTCGCGATGTTGCGTTCGGCTAGGTAATCGGCAATGCCGGCGTTGATCTTTTTGCACACCAGCGGGTCGTAGAACAGCGCCGTGCCCACGCCCACGGTTGTGGCCCCGGCCAGAAGAAACTCGATGGCATCGACTGCGTTCATGATGCCGCCTTGGCCGATGATGGGCGCATTGTGCTTGCGCGCCACTTGGTAGGTCTGATGCACTTTCAGCAGCGCCAGCGGCTTGATCGCCGGGCCGGAGAGACCGCCCTGCACGTTGCCGATCACCGGCCGCCGGCTCTCGGCGTCAATTGCCATGCCCATGAGCGTATTGATCACGGCCAGCCCGTCCGCGCCCGCCTCCAGGCAGCGCCGCGCGTTTTCGGCGATGTCGGTCTGGTTGGGCGAGAGCTTGGCGATCAGCGGCTTTGCGCAATGTCCTGCGCCACGGCATCCGCCCCGGGGTTCTGCAAGCCAATGGCGTTGAGCATCCCGCCGGTCGTCTCACACAGCCGGTGCGCCTTGTTGCCCAGCCTGGGCTCAAGCGTCGTGCCCTTGCACACGATTGCGCCCGCGTCGGCGTTCGAGAATCCTTCCACGCGGGTGTATTCGTCGCCGAAGCCCACGCAGCCCGAAAGAAGCACGATGGGCGAGCGCAGCTTCAGCCCGCAGAAGTCCACCGCAAGGGCCGACCCGGCCATGCTCACGCCGCCGCCTCATCCTCGGCTTTCAGCGGCCGGCTCAGGAGCGCTTTGAGCACCCGCCCCGGGTCCTGCCCGCGATAAAGCACCCGGTAAACCTGCTCGGATATCGGCAGATCCAGGTTGAGGCGGCGCGAGAGCTTATGGATCGCCTCGGCGGCATGGAATCCCTCGGCCACCTGCCAGCACCAGATCACCGAGTCCGGCCAGACCCATGAAGCTATCTGCCTCGGCGCCCAGCGACGCGCCCAGGCGCACGATCTCCGCCAGTCCGCGGCATATCAGCGCTGCCCTGGCGTTAGCGCCGTATCCCAGGCCATCGGAGGCGCCGGCGGCGATCGCGATGACGTTCTTGGTGGCACCGCCCACCTCCGCTCCAACGAGATCGTCGGAAACATAAGCGCGCAGCGCTCCGGCGTTCAATTTGCGGGCCAACCAGAGCGCCTGGCCCCGCTGGCGGGAGGCCACCGTGATGGCCGCCGGCCGGCCTGCGGCCACCTCGGTTGCGAAAGTAGGGCCGGATACCGCCGCCAAGGGGTAGTCCGGGCCCAGTTCCTGCTCGGCAACCTGATGCGCCAGAAGGCCGGTTTCCACCTCCAGGCCTTTTGAGGCGCAGCAAATACGGGTTCCGGCCGTTAGCAGGGGCTTGAGCCGGCGGAAGGTTTCGCGCAGGGCCGAACTGGGCGTAACCACCAGCACGCACTCGGCCTTGTCCGTGGCGGCTTCCAGTTCCTCTGCCAGCTTTACGGCCCCCGGCAGCGGCACGCCCGGCAGATAGCGCCTGTTCTCGCGGTCGTCCGCAAGTTGATGCAGATGCGCACGGTCGATATCCCAGATCCGCGCCGCGCAACCGGCCTTGGCCAAGTGAACGGCCAGCGCGGTTCCCCAGGCGCCTGCGCCGATTACCGCGAACATGGCTGGCGCCGAGCTATCGCCCGCCTATGACCGGCAGGTTCTCGCGTTGCCAGGCCGCCAGCCCTCCCTTCAGGCTGAATACCTGCTCCGATCCCTTCTTGCGCAGATCCTGGGCCAGCCGGCCACTGGCGGAGCCGTTGTCGCAAACCAGCACAACCGGCTTGCCCGATTTCAATTTCGGGGTTCCCGGAACCTCTGCGGCGCGCATGTTGCGGGCATTGGGAATATGCCCTTGGCCATAGGCCTTGGGCTCGCGCAGATCAAAAATGGCCGCGCCCTTGTTGATGGCCTGAACCGCCGTGGCGGGCGCCAGCGCGCTCACCGCCAGCGACCGCAGGCGCACTTCGTTGAACAGGGCTGCGAGGAGGCTGCCAACAACCCCAAGGCTGAGCCAAGGATGCGCGCCTACGAATTCAATGAGAGTTCCCATATCGGCGAAGGCATCGTGTTCCAGGTTGCTCCAGTAGGCCGGCCTGCCGCTGCTTGCGCCGCCATGAAGCTCTGGCGTTGCGCCTGCCGCGGGGCGTTCCGCAAGGCATTATAACGATGCTCGCTATAATGCCGGTGCGCATTTTGCAACCGCCCACCAAGCCCGTATTGCCCCTGGTGCCATGTCCCGAGAACAGCTCGTGAAAGGCTTGATTGCATGTCTGGCGCTGTCTGTTCTTGTTTGCGAACAGGGCGCGCAAGCCGATGAGATGGAGGATTTGCTCGACCGCATCGATGCGGTGGAGTCGCGCCTCAAGCGCAACCTTGAGGCGGAGCACGAGGCGGAGGCCGGCTTGCGGGAGGCCGAAACGGAGATCGCGCGCTTGCGCGCGGCGGAGCGGGAAGCGCAACAGAAGCTGGAAGATCGCCAACGGGAACAAGCAAGGCTGGCGGCCGCGCTAGAGAGCAGCAGCGAAGCACACCGCCAAACGCAACAGGCGCTCGCCGCGACTGTCCGGCACGCTTGGCTTTCCGGGCGGCAGGACGGCCTCAAGGCCCTTCTTGGCGGCCGCAGCCCCGGTGAAATCAACAGACGATTGGCGTGGACCGGAGCCCTCGTGCGGTCTTGGTCCCGGGATGTCCGGGAGTCCGTTCGCGTTGCTGCGGAAGTGGGGCAACTTCGCAGCGAAACGGACCGCCTGGAACGGCAACTGGCGGACCTGAAAGCGCGGCAGGCGGAGCGGATAGGCGGCCTGGAGCAGGCAGTGGCCGCCCGCCGGGCGACCCTGCGGGCGCTCCGCCAGCGCATCGGCGTTGCCGGCGAGGAAATCGAGAGGCTGAGGATCCGAGCGGCCACACTGGCTTTGCTGGTTGAAGACCTGGGCCGCATCGTGGAGGATCACCCGGCGGCGCCCCTGCCATCAATCACAGCAGCCCGCGGACAACTCGGCTGGCCCCTGCGCGGACGTGTCCTGGAGCGGTTCGGCTCCGGGCCTGGAAGGGGGCAGGCGAAATGGGACGGGATCCTTCTTGAGGCCGACGAGGGCGCGAGAGTGCGCGCTCCGCACCCTGGGCGCGTGGTGTTCGCCGACTGGGTGCGCGGGCTGGGCTTTTTGATGGTGCTGGACCACGGCGAGAACATGCTGAGCTTGTACGCATACAATGACCGCCTGCTGAGCAGGAAGGGCGAAATGGTGAGCAAGGGACAGGTGATCGCCCATGCGGGAAGCACCGGCGGGCTCCGCGAGCCCGGTCTGTATTTTGAAATGCGCCGCAACGGCGAGGCGGTGGATCCGCTGCGATGGCTGAGCCGATAACGAGCGGCGGCATGAGCGGCTTCGAAAAGGCCGTTGGCCTCTACACGATCGTGTACAAGGAAGCGCGCCGCATCATGCGCATCTGGGTGCAGACCATCGTGCCGCCGGCCATCACCATGGCCTTGTACTTCATCATTTTCGGACAGCTTCGCGAGCGCATCGGCTCCATGTCCGGCTACGACTACACGCAATACATCGCTCCGGGCTTGATCCTGATGTCGGTTATCACCAATTCCTACGGCAATGTGGTGTCGTCCTTCTTCGGCGCCAAGCTCCAGCGCCACTTGGAGGAGATGCTGGTTTCGCCGCTGCCGAACTACATCATCGTGCTGGGCCACGCTGCCGGGGGCGTGCTGCGCGGGCTGATCGTCGGGGTGATCGTGTTTCTGGTGGCCATGGCCTTCACGAGCATCGAGGTGCGCCACCCGCTGATCGTGGCCTTCACGCTCCTATGCACCGCCATCACGTTTTCGCTGGGCGGCATGATCAACGCGATTTTCGCCAAGAAGTTCGACGACGTCTCGCTCATACCCGCTTTCGTTCTTACCCCGCTCACCTACTTGGGCGGCGTCTTCTATTCGGTTGATCTGCTCCCGGGCGTGTGGCGCACGCTGAGCCTGTTCAACCCGATCCTCTACATGATCAACGCCTTCCGCTACGGCATGATCGGCGCCACCGACGTGCCCCTAGGCATCGCCTACGCCATGATGGGCGTGTTCGCGCTCCTCCTGTTCGGCGTGTGCGCCTACCTCATCCACCGCGGCATCGGCATCCGCGACTAGCCTGGCGCGATCTGCACCGGCCCCCATCTTGCAAAGGGCCGCAATCCTATTGGGTGAATCTTCGTGCCCGCGATGCGGCTACTCGATATTCTTCCAAGTCTTGATCCGAAAGTTGTTCAAGTGGTATCAGAGAGTAGTGGCGTTCCCTGGAGATCGCAATTTGATCGCCGGATTCCGAGAACTCGAATAGAACGATTGATCCACCGTCGAGGAATTGGGTGGCTATCGGGCGGGAGGCCAGACTGCCAAATTTCTGCTCGGCCACTCGAAAGTCCTGCCATATCTGAACAACGCTGAGGCGGTCTGTGCCGGCTTTGGCTTGAACAGGGAGGATGTGATGGCTTCCGTGTCCGTCGATTCCGACGTAGATTTCGTCTATCTCAACCTGTGAGCTGGATGACGCGATAACATCTGATCCTGGAATCTCAATGCTTGTTCGCATATGGTTTTGAAGCGAATAGCAAGCCAAACCTGTGAAAATATCCACAAGCCGGTTGTATCGGACTTTAGCCAGCAAAGCCTGCTCGTCCGACATCGCGTAACGGGAAATCAATCCGGGTGTGGTCCGGTATCTTGATTTTGGCAAGTCCCGAGCGCGGTTCAATCTGGTTAACGGCCACGGGACGAAAAGCGTAGAAACTTCGTCCGGCGGGAAATAGTGCCCACGTCATCCCTGGCGGGGCAAGATCATTGATCTCTTTCGGCATATCCGTTCGATACCGAATCGAATAAACGACATCTCCCAGATTTTTCGGCACCGGAATGCCAAGGTCGCGAGCCGCTGCCGCGAGTTGTGCGCGAGAAAAACTGACCTCGTTAGATCCGTCTTGGAAGTTTTGCCTGAACACCCATTTAATGATGCCGGCATAGCGGTTCTGCGATGTGGCGCCGGTCCCAGGCATTGCAGTCAGCCGGGCCAGCGCAACAGCAGGACTTCCTCGCGCAATTGCTCGCCGGTGGCCGTTGCGTGACGGGTGCGGAACAGGTCAATCCCCTCTAGTTCGTACCCTTGCGCCACTGCAACCTCCGCCAGCAGATTGGCCGTGCGGATCATCACCCGTAAATAGGAAGCTTGATCGCCCACCACGTAGGCAAGACGCGCCCCGGGCTTAAGAGCCGTGGAAAGGCTCCGAAAGTGCCGCGCCATGCCTCCAAAATAGAGTTTGGTGACTCGGTGGTAGGCCCTCTCGAACCCGGAATCCTTGCTTAGGGCGATTCTTCGGGATTCAATCTCCTTGGCAACTTTGGCGATGTTCCGGTTTGAGCGGATCCACTTGTCGTCTTCATCACCCTTATAGACTCCCCGGGTATTGGAGCGCACCAAGCGCTTCTTCAGAGTGCGAAGATGAAGCCGGTCGTCGATGAGGTCCAGCAGCACGGATTCAAGGCGAACTATTCGCAAATAGTCCTTCTCGTTCGGATAGGGAGGCGAGCAAATCACTGCGTCAATGCTTCGTGGGGCGATCAATTCGCCCATGCCGCGCGCGTCGCCGGCAAGCGCCTTTGACGGGGTTTCGTCCATCGCTGACAAGGTGCCGAGGTCGTTCGCCATTCGCCAAACTTGGCTCAGCCACAAGCTGACTACCGGAGAGTCCTGCTTGATGGCTCCAACGCCCACCTCCGGCCCGAATCGCAAATTGCCGATTTCCGACGGCAGGAGCTTGGCTAGCGCCAGCAGCTCGTGGCGGTAGTAGGGTGAGCCCTTTTCTTCTTTCAGCACCTCAATCAGCGCGAGAGCCTTGTGAAGCGGAAACGGACTGATCGATCCTTTCAATAGCAGTTTCATGGTCTTTTCCGGCAACGCCCGCAGGTTCGCTGCACCGCCGACATCATGATTTTCGTCAGGATCGTCGCTGATGCCCTCGCTTTCAAGAATGGTCAAGACGCGCTCTGCCACACTCTGCGCATGAGCCTTGAGACGATCTGGATTCGGACTCCAATCGACTTTGATTTGCGATGCGAGCAAAGGCAGTGGAACGGCTTCAACGCCTATTGCCGGTATCCCGAGCTTTTTTCCTTCCACAATGGTTGTTCCCGTGCCGCAGAATGGATCCAAGAGAAGCGAATTCGAGTTCAACTCAAATCGATCTGCATAATCGCGAACCAAGTGCGGCGGGAACGAGAGAACAAACCGGTACCAGTCATGGGCTGGTCGATCCATTGGCAAGAGATTGTTGATTGCACCGTTTTTCCGCAGCGGACGCGAAGCGGCAGTCCGCCGGGGCATCCGGTGCCTTTTGAAGAGCTCCTGCTGGTTAGCGCGCATCCCTTAAGGACTGGCTGGGATGCTAGCCACGTGTCGATGCACGGAACTCATTCTAGACTAAAAGCCGGTTCCTTCATGTCGTAGCCGTTACTGGGCGGGATCTACCGGTTTATGTTTGGCGGCGGGGAGCGGGAGCGCGGGGATAGCGGCGGCGACGAGGGCGCCGGGGCCGGCGTGGGCGCTGATGACGGCGCCTAGGTCGGCGACGTAGCTTGATGCCAGATCGGGAATGCCGGCGGCTAGGAGGTCGCGCAGGCGCTGGCCGGATTCGGGGCGGTTGGCGTGCGCCACGGCCATGTGCAGCGGCTGGCCCTTGGGGAAGCGGCGCAGCATGTAGCGGGCGAAGCGCGCCACCCGGTCGCCCGAGCGGCGCTGCACGCCGCAGGCCTTCACGCTTCCGTCGGGGCCTATGCCCAGCAGCGCGTCCACGCGCAGGAAGTCGCTCAAGCGCTTGACGCGCGGCGATATGCGGCCGCCCCGGACCCCGTGCGAAAGGTCCTCGATCAATCCGAACGTTCTGGCGCCGCCGGATACGGCCGCCAAGCCTTCCATGATCTCGTCCGCGCCGGCCCCCTGTTCCGCCCACTCCGCCGCTTGGCGGACAATGAGCCCGTAGCCGACCGATACATTGGCGCTGTCCAGCACCCGGACCTTGCCCCCGGTGATTTCATTGGCCACGCTGCGGGCCACTTCCGCCGTGCCGCTCACCGATCCGGCCAGGCTGATCCACAATGACTTCGGGAAGTGTCCGGCGAGAAATCCCATGGCGCGCTCCACATCGCCGCGCGCGGGGGTGGCGGTGCGGGCCTTTTCGCCGCGGCCTTCCATCGCCCGCCAAAGCCGTTCGGCGGGCAGGCCCAGCTGGTCGAGATAACCCTTCCCCCCCAGGTGGATGCGAAGCGGCGTTTGCGTGATGCGCAGCGCGCTCCGCAAGCGTTCCGGCAGGTCGGCGCCGCTGTCGCAGCCCACCGGCACTCGCGAGCTGTTGAGCACGGCGAACTGCACATGCATGTCGTCGGCTTTCTCGCTGCTGACCTCGCCGTGCTTGTGGGCCAGGCCGAACACTTCGTGCGGCGTGTCGGTGTGTATGTGAAGACGCACAATGCGCGCGCCGCCCGCCACCACGACCGAATCCCCGAACGCCCCGATCTCCTCGCGGATCGACGCGGGCGCCAGCGCCTCGCCCGATATCATGCACTCCGTGCAGTAGCGGTATTTCGACGCCTCGCCCGGATCATGAATGCGCGGCGCGGCTGCCAAGGCGCCCGCCTCATCGGCAAAGCCCGAAGCCGCCGCGCCCTGGCCAGTCTTTACGAGTTCCTCTATGCCGGCCAGAAACTGCGCCAGCCCGGCGCCTCCCGCGTCCACCACGCCGGCGCGGCGCAGAACATCGAGTTGCTCGGGCGTTTTTCGCACCGCCTCGTCGGCCGCCTCCCGCGCCGCCGAAAGCAGGGCGGTGAGTTCGCCCTCCGGCGAGGCCTTGAGCGCGCCTAGGCCAATGGCGCCCATGACGCTGAGGATAGTGCCCTCGCGGGGGTTGCTCAGGCCGTTTCGCGCCGATTCCGCCGCCGCCTTGAGTCCTGCCGCCACGCCTGCGGTGTCTAGGCGCGCCTTTCCGTCCCAAGCCTCCGCCAGACCTTGCAGGAACTGCGCCAGAATGACCCCGGAATTTCCGCGCGCGCCGTACAGCGCGCCCTTCGCCGCGGCATGGGCCACCTCCCCGGCATCGCGGCAAGGTGTCTCCTCGGCGAGCGCCAGCATCACCGCCTGCGCGGTGTGGGCCATGTTCAAGCCGGTGTCGCCGTCGGCCACCGGAAACACGTTGATCCGGTCCAGCTCCTCGCGGCTGCTCTGCAATTGCAGCATGCCCGCCGTGATGGCGCGCGCGAGGCGCCGTCCGTCCAGGTAGCGGATGCCGTTTACCGTTCCGCTCCCAGCAGCAGGAGCTTTCCGCGGTACGCCAGCGTGACCCCGTCGTTCGTGATCCTCACAACCTGCGGGCCCGCCGCCAGCTGGTCGCCCTGCCGGTAGGTCTTGCCGTTCACCTGCGCGAAGCGGCGGCTTTCCTCCTCGCTGAAGAACAGCATTTGCAACGACAGGGCCGGCCAATCCGGCGGCGCCGCCGCGAGCATCTCTTGGGCTGGAGCAGTTTGGGGAACCGGGCTCCGCGCGGTGCCGCCGTCCGGCGCGGCGGAAGCGGATGCCGTTATATGGCTGGAACGGCCATGCTGCGGCCCTGCGCCGGATGCCGCCCTGGCCGGTTCGTGCTCGCCGGATGCGCTTGGGTTCGCGCCGGCGGCCTGCCCGTGCTCGCCGTGCGCGCCCATCTTCGCGGCGTTGGATGGCGCGGGGCCATCCGACGTGCCGTTGTCTTGCGAGGCGGCGGACGGCTGGCCAACGGCTGCGGCGCGGCCCGCCGGGGAGGCGCTGGGAGGAGGAGCGCCGCCGCTGTCCGCCGCCATGAATGCGGAGAGCGGTCCGGGAGCGGGAGCCACCAGCCTCCATCCCGCCACCGCCAGCGCAATGGCCGCCGATACGCCCAGGGCTATGAGCCAGCCTCTTCCCCGTCCGGCGCGCCGGGGCCGGGGCGGATGCGCGTAGATGCGCCGACCGGAGCGCGAGCGCCGCTGTTCGGAAAGCTTCAGCGCATCGAGAACGAAAGACATGGGTCAGGGCCTGGCGAGGCTACGCGGCCCCGCTCCACACGGCCCGGCGGGGAGCGCCGCCGCGCCCGTACACTTCGCGCGCGGCCCGCCTCACGAGGCTTCCTCCCACCTCGTTTTCGCGGCGCACGAAAGCGCCCAGCAGGGCCCGGTCGGCCACCACGTTGATGACCCTCGGGATGCCCCGGGAAACACGGTGCAGCAGCCGTTTCGCACGGGCCGAGAAAACATCGCTGTTGGCGCCGGCCACCTTCAGCCTGTGCAGGAGGTATTCGCCGGTTTCGGCACGCGACAAGGGCCCTAAGTGGCAGCGCGCCGTGATCCGCTGCGCCAGTTGCCTCAAGTCCGGCCGGGCCAGCGTTTCGTGGAGCTCCGGCTGGCCCACCAGCACGATCCCCAGGAGCTTGTGCCGGGCCGTTTCCAGGTTGGTGAGCCGGCGGACCTGCTCGAGCAATTCGGGCCGAAGGGCCTGGGCCTCGTCCACGATCAGCATCGTCCTTCGCCCGGACGCATAGGCGCGAAGCAGCTTGCGGTTCAGCGCCGCCCCCAGCGCGGGCGGGTTGGCCGCCCAGCGCGGCGCCCGAACGCGCAGCTCGCGGCACAGCGCCTGCAGAAACTCCAGCCGGTCGTTAGGCGGATCGAGAATGATGGCGGTTTCGGTGCGGTCCGGCAGCCGTTCCAGCAGGCACCGCACCAGCAAGGTCTTGCCCGTGCCCACTTCGCCGGTCAGCTGGGTGAAGCCGCCGTTCTCGCGCACCCCGTACAGCAGATGAGCCAGCGCTTCCGCGTGGCGCGCGCTCATGTAGAGGTAGCGCGGGTCCGGCGTAATGCTGAACGGCCGTTCGCTCAGGCCGTGGAATTGCTCGTACACGGGCCGGTTTCCGCTACTGGCGCTGGCTGGCTTCCTAGGCGCCGGCGGCCGCGATTCCGGACAGCGATTCGTTGATGAAGCCGGCCAGCCAGCGCAGGCCATCGCCGCCGGCCCCGAACTCTCCGCAGGCTTCCTGCATGGCGCCGACCAGCTCCGCCAGCCTTTCGCGCGCGGCCTCTTCGCCGAGCCGCGCCACCCACGACGGAAGCCTTGCGCTGTCGTCCGCGGTTTGCGCCTGGGCGTCGGCCTCCTTGTCCTTGAAGTCGTCACGGATCTGGAACGCTAATCCAAGCGCGTCGCCGAACCGCTCCAAGGCGTGCCTCAAGTTCGAGGGCGTTTCCGGCTGCACGCACACCGGCGCAAGCACTGCGGCCCGGAAGAGGCCGCCGGTCTTGGCGCGGTAGGCATGCTCTAGTTCCGCCTGGTCGGGCGCCGGGCCGCCATGCAGATCGAGTTCCTGGCCTCCCACCATGCCGGCGGAGCCCGCGCACTGGGCAAACAGTTCGATGAGCGCCACCCGCGCATCGTTGCGCCCGGAGAGCGAAGGATGCGTGGCCAGCACTTCCCAAACCAGCGTTAGCAATGCATCGCCCGCCAAAAGGGCCGTTTCCTCCCCGTAGATCCGATGAATCGTGGGCAGGCCCCGGCGAAACTCATCGTCGTCCATGCACGGCAGGTCGTCATGCACCAGCGAGTAGCAATGCAGCAACTCCACTGCGGCCGCCGGGGCATCCACCCGCTCGTCCGGCACCCCGACCGCCTCGGCGGCCGCGTAGCACAATAGCGGACGCAAACGCTTTCCGCCCCGCAGCACCGCGTCCCGCATGGCGGTGTGCAATGGCCTCGGAATGATTTCCGCGGCCGGCAGGCAGGCATCCAGCGCGGCATTCACGCGCGCTTGGCATTCGGCCCGCCGCTGCTCGAAGTGGTCACTCATTGCCATACTCCCCTCACGTGGCATCTCAAGAAAAAACGAGGTTCTTGCGGCGCGTACGGCATGCCGCATTCCCCCGCTTTGCGTACTTTACTCGTAAGCGACCACGGCGTTGGTGCAGCGCGCGCCCACTTGGGTGCGCGTGATCTCCCGCCGCTCCATCACGTCGATCAGAACGACATAGCCCTCCCGCTTGAAGCCCAGGCTGCGCGGCGGATACGATTCGGGCGCCTCGGTTCGCTTGACCGCGGCCACCGCGATCAGCCTGCCCCCCTCCAGCACCGCGATCGCCGGGTTGCCGGCCAGGGTCAGGCCCGTCAGCTGGCGTATCCCCAGCTTCGAGAGGACCTCGCCCGTGTCGCGGTCGTACACGCCCACTTCCTCGTCCTCCATATAAGCCCGGTCGAACAGGTGTACAAGGGGCTCTTCAATGCGGCCCCAAGGCGGATGCAAGCTCTCGTTGTCCTCCAAGTAATCCGTGCCAAATCTCTCGTCCGTCCGCATGTTGATGACGCGAACCCCGCCCTTCCGCGCTTTGGTAACAGCTTCTCCGTCCTCGTACACCCTCCGATCATGGCTGGGCCAGATTTGTGCAACATAGTCGCCATCCGGAGACCACTCATAGTGGCTTTCTATAAAGTTTGGCAGCCCGCGCAATATCTCTCCGGTGTCGGCATCCCATACCTGCATGTGCGCCCCGGTCTCTTCGTAAAGCCAGCCATACCTTACATACAACTCGTTGCCGTCAGGCGACACAACAATCCCATACACCTCTCGGGACCGCCCGTCCGGCGCTTTCCCCGCGCGCGCTTTCTCCAGCAGGTTGTTGTCGCGGTTGGCCGGGAAGCGGGCCGCCACCTCGAACTCGCCGCCGCCCACGCGCAAGGATGTCACCGGCCACATGGGCGGCGACCACTTCTTGTTCATGCTGGCGATATACAGCCGCGAGCGCACGGGGTCGTAGGCAATCTGATGAGGATCCCCCAGCCAGTCGATGGGCTCGGACACGCCGGTCATTTCCCCGGCGAGCAGGTCAACGCGGTAGGCGCGTATTTCATCAAGGAGGTCGTCGCCGCATAACACATACGCCACGGGCGAGGTCGACGGCTCCCCCTCGTTCCACAGCCACAACGCTAGCAATGCCGCCGCTGCGGCTAACCCGTACGCAAGCACGACAAGCCGCGCCCTCGAAGCGCGCGCTGACGGAAGCCTCTTGTCCACGATCACTTCACCTCCAAGGCTTGTCTAGGGCAGCCCGGCGTGTGCTTTGACCGCTTATTCGTAAGCGACCACGGCGTTGGTGCAGCGCGCGCCCACTTGGGTGCGCGACACCTCGCGCCGTTCCATCACGTCGATCAGCACAACGTAGCCCTCCCGCCTGAAGCCCAGGCTGCGCGGAGGATACGATGCCTCCGCCTCGGTCCGCTTGACTGCGGACACGGCGATCAGCCTGCCCCCCTCCAGCACCGCGATCGCCGGGTTGCCGGCCAGGGTCAGGCCCGTCAGCTGGCGTATCCCCAGCTTCGAGAGGGCCTCGCCCGTGTCGCGGTCGTACACGCCCACTTCCTCGTCCTCCATATAAGCCCGGTCGAACAGGTGTACAAGGGGCTCTTCAATCCGGCCCCAAGGCGGGTGCAAGCCCTTGTTGTCCTCCAAGCGCCTCTCGTCCGTCCGCATGTTGATGACGCGAACCCCGCCTTTCCGCGCTTTGGTAACAGCTTCTCCGTCCTCGTACACCCTCCGATCATGGCTGGGCCAGATCGCCGCAACATGATCTCCATCCGGAGACCATTCAGGAACCCCCGGGATTGGCCATCGCAGCACGCGCAATATCTCTCCGGTGTCGGCATCCCATGCTTCCATGAGCAAGCCTGTTTTTTCATATACCCCGCCATGGCCTACATACAACTCGTTGCCGTCAGGCGACACAGCGACCACATACGCCTCTTTAACTTTCGCGTCCGGCGCTTCCCCCGCCCGCGCTTTCTCCAGCAGGTTGTTGTCGCGGTTGGTCGGGAAGCGGGCCGCCACCTCGAACTCGCCGCCGCGCGCCCGCAGCGCCGTCACCGGCCACATGGGCGGCGACCACTTCTTGTTCATGCTGGCGATATACAGGCGCGAGCGAACGGGGTCGTAGGCAATCTGATGAGGATCTCCCAGCCAGTCGATGGGCTCGGACACGCTGGTCATTTCCCCGGCTAGCAGGTCCACGCGGTAGGCGCGTATTTCATCGAGGAGGTCGTCGCCGCACAACACATAAGCCACTGGCGAGGTCGACGCCTCCTCTTCGTTCCACAGCCACAACGCTGCTATCAATGCCAGCGCCGCGAGCAGCCCGCCTGCCAGAACGACGGGCCGTGTCCTTGAAGCTCCAGCTATCGTAAGCTCCTTGCCCACGCTTGCGTCACTTCCAAGGTTTTTCTTTCATGTGCTTGCGGATGGCGGCCGCGTATGTGCATCCGTCTGAATGCTCCTTGCAATTTCTCATGCCTTTGTGTCCATTTGGCGAGTATATGCTTCCCCCCGTGTTGTAGCGCGAGAACGCGTCGTCCCATACATTGTTCGGGTCGTCAGCGGGATTCGAGGGCCAATCGCCCGCTTTCCCATTGGTAACTGCTTGTTCGTAATGGAAATCTAGGTATCCTTTCGCCTCCGTGTAACGGTCGGCGAGGTACTGAACGCCTTCGCTCAAGTTCTCCTTCCAATCCCATAGCTCGGCCTCGCCCCAGTTTTCAACGGGGTTGCTCAGTTCGAGCTGCATCAGCCCCCAGCCGTCCGGCGGCCCTAGCAGGGGCAGTCCGATGCCGACGTGCCGGGCGGCTTTGAACTGCCGGTGGCTGCTCTCCTGCCAGGCCACGGCCTTGTGCTCCAGTTGCGTGGCGATCGAGAAGATATGCGCCTGCGTGGGGTTCTGCCCGTGGATCTCGTAGCCGCTCTGCGAGGCCGTCAGCGACTGGCCGTTCACCAAAGCGGCGACGGACACGGTCATCTTGCTGGCGCCGGCGAGCAGGCCGCCCCAATTCGGAGACCATGCGGGAACGGTCGTGGCGCCGGTTCTAAAATGCTTGTATGTTTTCCTGCTCTGCTTGTCGAACTCCATATCGAGCCTCCACAGGAATAACGGTTTCCCGGGGTGCTCGACATTGTTCAGGCGGGCCTCGAAGCGGATGCGCGGCATGCTCGGGGTCCTGTCGATATGCCAGGTCGCCGCGGGCGTCGTAATGGACACGGACGGCGCCGCGGGCGCGGGCTCGGGCGCGCAGTAGCAGGCCGCCCGCCAGCCGACATGTGCGCCCCAGACGCGGACCGAGACGAGGATGCAGATGCAGCAGTTCGTGGAGCGGTACTCGAGCGGCTGGAACACGGCGTTGGAGGGCTTCTCGAACTCCATCGCCGCCGCCCGCCCGCCGCCGGACAGCAAAGGCTCTGCCACGTCCAGCATCCGCCGCGCCTCGCGCAGACCCGGAATCCCCAGTTCCAGAGGGTCAAGCGCCGCCGCCGCGAAGCTCGCGCCATCGAAGGCCACGATCCCGTAGTCGGGCTGCTCCGCCGCGGCCGGATCGTTCTGTAGCACTTCCCGGCGGGCATCCGCGCTCCCTCCCCGGCTCCGCCTGTCATCATCCGGCGACCAGACGGCGCCCGTGGCCTGCGATGTGATCCGGGCGATCCGGTCCGGCCCCGCGTACTCCACGGCGATGATGTCGCTGCCGGTATCGAAGCGCACGGCCCGCCCCATCGCGTCGTAGGCGATATCCAGGTTGCCCAAGCCCTCGTAGGTGATGTTTTCCACTCGGTTCATGTCGCCGACACGCACGGTTTGCCGCTTCGTCTCTCCGCCGCCCTCCCGTACCTCCACCTCCACGATGTTGCCGGCAGGATCGTGCGCGTAGCGCACCGCGCCGCCGGAACTGAATTTGATGCCAGAGCGGTTGCCAAGCGGATCGTATTGGTACCTAGTCACCTCGCCGCTGGCATATTCGACGGAGGACAGCCGACCCATGAAATCGTGTCTAAAGTTCACCTCGCCGCCTTCGCTGCGGAAGGTCGACAAGTTGCCCTCAGGATCATAGTCCGCAGCGATGACCGCCCCGCCGCGCTCCGCTTGGACGATCCTGCCGGACGATGATGCCTTGAAGGCCGTCGCCATCTTCGGGCCGGTGACGCGTGTGCTTCCGCCGCTGTAATCGACGGTGGTCAAAGCGCCGTTCAGCGATTGGATGCCTGTAATTCGTCCCGCCTCGTCAAGCCGGTAGGAGCGCGATTCGATACTGTTCGCAACGGTTTTCACTACCTTTGTGATTCGGTTCTGCGGATCGTACTCATAGCGGCGTTCGCCTTCCGGCGAGCGGACAACCGCGATCCGGTTCCGATCATCCAATATCAGCCGCCACCATTCGCCGTTTGTGGATTCGAAGCGGTCAGTGATCCCCGACGGGTCGTGGCCGAACACATGAACGTGTCCGGCGCCCTCCGTGACCACGGTCTCGCCTTCGCCGTAGCGGTACGAGTACTCCCGCCCGCTGCTTGAGCGGGCCACCCGCCCAGCCTCGTCGTAACTGATGCGGAGGATGGCCCTATTGTTCGGGCCAGTCGCGCTGGCCAAGCGGCCACTCGGGCCGTATTCGTACGTCCACGCATGGCCGGCGATGTCCTGGGACTCGGCCAGTCGGCCGGCGGCATTGTAGGCATAATGCACGGAGCGGCCCCAGCGGTCCTGGACCGAGACGATGCGGCCCCGACCGTCTCGGGATATATGGAACACGGCGCCTGCCGGGCCGGAAACCCCGCTGATGCGTCCGTTCCGGTACGAGAGCGTCAAAGTGCCTTCGCCGGTCGATACGGTGCGAAGCCGATACAGCGCGCCGCCGCGCTGTTGCTCGAATACCCGCGCGGACGGCCCGTCGCGCAGCACCGCTAGGCCGCCGATAGCCTCTATGGACGTGGCAGCGTGCCGGGGGGTCTTGGGATGCGGGGCGTAGGTGCCGGAAGCGATGTGCTTGAAGCTCCGTACGCTCGGGCCGGGCGAGTGAATGCTAGGCGGCATCCCGGATACAAGCGGCTCGCTGCGGGGCCTTGCGTCGCTTGGCTCCGTCAGCTTGAAGAAATGGCGGGCGCCCGATTCGTCCGTGTAGCGTAGGCCGCCATCGACGACCGCGAGCTCCTCCGCCAGCGACAGGCGCCAGCCGGGGCCGAAATCGCGGTTGGACGCGATCCGGGAGTCGTACACCCGGGTGAAGTAAATCCGCTCGCCGGAACCCGCCACGATGTCCCGGCGGCGGAACGTCAGGTTGCCACGGCGGACGTTTACGTAGCCTGCTTGCAGGCCGTCGAGAATGGACTGGGGGTTGGGGTGGAGGACATTGACCCGGCGGCGCAGCTCGGTCTCCTCCACGAGATCGGCGTAGAAGGCAAGCCACTCGCTGCTTGAAGGTGGTCCGGCCGATGGCTGGCCTTCCTGGGCCGTCGAGGCGGCCACCGCCAACGCCGCTGCCGCCGCCAGCGCGAGATGCCATGTGCGAAGCCGCCGTCTCATGCCGCACGCCAACTCCTGCCAACCTTCAACCGAGTGTAGCACGCGGCAGTTTTCGGCCGGCAGGCCATCGCGCCGTTTATTCTGCGCCTGTATGTTCCGGGGCTGCTAGAATCCCGGCAGGCAGGGCATAGCGAGGCTCGGAAATGCAGGCGAGCGCCGTGGCGCATCCCAACGTGGCGCTAATCAAGTATTGGGGAAAGCGCAAGGCCGCAGGCAACCTTCCTGCGGCGGGTTCGCTGTCGCTCACGCTGGGGCATCTGAGCACCCGCACCGAGGTTCGGATCGACGGCGGCCTCAAAGAGGATGTTCTGAGCCTGAACGGAAGCGCCAGCGAGCGCGATCTGCCGCGGCTTCACGATTGTCTGGCGCCGCTGCGGGAACGGGCCGGAAATGCCAGTCCGGTCGCGGTGGAGTCCGCCAACGACTTCCCCACTGGGGCCGGGCTGGCGTCGTCGGCATCGGGCATGGCGGCTCTTGCCCTGGCCGCCGCCAACGCCTTGGGCGTGGCGGAGGATGGCGAACTGGTTGGCCGCGCGGCGATGGCGGGTTCCGGCTCCGCGCCCCGGTCCCTGTTCGGAGGCATCGTGCTGCTGTCCATCAACGAGGCCGGCGAGTGGCGGTGCAGAAGCCTGCTGGCCCCGGATGAGTGGCCGCTGAAGGTGGCTGTGGCGGTAACCGAAACGGCAGCCAAGGCTGTGGATTCGCGCGCCGCCATGGAACTGACCCGGCGCACCTCGCCCTTCTACAGCGCCTGGCTTGAGGGGCAGGACGCCGATCTTGAGGATGCCCGCCGCGCGGTCGAGCGGCGCGACTTTGATCGTTTGGCCGAACTGTCCGAACACAACTGCCTGAAAATGCATGCCACCGTTTTGGGCGCACGCCCCGCAGTGGTGTATTTCAACAGCGCCACGGTGGAATGCATTCATCGCGTCAGGGAAATGGCCCGCTCCGGCTTGCCGGTTTTCTTCACCATGGATGCCGGGCCCCAAGTCAAGGCCGTGTGCCTTCCGCATGCGCTCGACGAAGTGGCCGATGCCTTGCGCCAGACGCCTGGGGTGCGGCAGGTGTTGACAGGCGGCCTAGGTGCCGGGGCCCGCATCACATAAGCCTCGCCTTGCGGGCACGGGAACGGCCTCAATGATTGAAGCCACGGCCCCGGGCAAGCTGTTCATTTCCGGCGAGTACGCAGTGCTTGAGGGAGCGCCGGCCATCGCCTGCGCCGTGGGTCGCCATGTGCGGGCGCGGCTGCATCAGGGCAGTATGCCGGAAGAGCAGGAGGCCGCCCGGTGGCGGGATGCGGCCACTGGGCTGCTGTTCGCCCGCGGCCTCCGGGAGGCGCCCGCGTCCGCGCGGCTGGAAATCGACAGCAGCGCACTCTACGCGGTCGATGGGGCCAAGTACGGACTGGGATCGAGCGCCGCCGTGGCCGCGGCTGTTACCGGAGCGTTTCTGGCGGCGCAGGGGTCCTTGCCCGGCAGGGAGGAGCAGTTGCGCCTAGCCAGCGCCCTGCACCGTTCGCTTCAGGGCCCGGGGGGCAGCGGCGTTGATGTGGCCGCCAGCCTGCACGGCGGGGTCATTGCGGTGGACGGCGGCAGGGTGGAGCGGCTTGCCTGGCCCGACGGGCTGGTGTGCGCGGCGATCTGGTCCGGCCGCAGCGCCGGCACGCCCCGGGCTCTGGATCGTTACCGCAAGGCTCTGAAAGAAGGGCCGCGGCGCGTGCGGGCCGCGGCCAAGCGCCTGGAAGAGGAGGCCGGGGCCGTGAAGCAGGCTTGGCGCGCGGGTTCGCGCGAGGCGCTTGAGGCGCTGGCGCAATTCGCGGGCGCGTGGGAGGAACTGGATCGCGCGGCCGGGCTGGGGGTTTACAGCGCGCCGCACCTCGAACTGCTTGATCTTTCTCGAACCGCAGGCTGCCTGTACAAGCCCTCCGGCGCTGGCGGCGGCGACTGCGGGCTGGCGCTGGCCTGCGATCCCCAGCCGCTCGCCCGAATGCGCCGAATGGCGGCGGCGCGAGGCTACCAGACGCTGGATATGGAGCTGGGCGCGAAGGGGATGAGCGTGGCAGGCGCCTAGGGCGAGTAGGCGTAGTACTCGACGCCTTCGTCCTGAAAGGCCGCATCGGTCCGCGTGCCGATGCGCTCGATGCTGAAGCCCGTCGGCTGCGGGAGGCCTTCCACCGGAAGCCCGGCGTGCAGGGCCTCGTACTGATCCTGACGCAGGTCGCAAGGGGAATCGAGCGCCTCGGAAAAGCGGATGCGCCGCGCCGCCTCCTGCCAGCCGTCCGCAACCCGCAGCACCATGGCCTCGGAGGCATCGCCGCTGCCGTAGCCCACTAAAAGCACTTCCTCCCCCGCCCACTCCGCGCCCCGGTCGGCAGCCTCCTCGAAGCCCGCAGCCATCCAAGCCGGCAGCGCGCCGGAATAGATGTTGCCCATATCCATCATCTTTTCGTTGCCCCAGCGCAGCGGTTGAAGCACCCAATCCTGGAATTCCTCGCTCTTTCGCCATGCTTTGGCCAGCTCGCTGCTCAACGGAAAGGGATCCTCGCAGTCTTCCCCGCCGCCCGTCAAAAGCCGCTCCGCGGGGTCCCGCCCAATTTCCCGCAGCACTTCGCTGAGCGGCACTTCGGCCTGGTCGCAAAGGCGCGACAGCAGGCCGGATTCCTCGCCGCCGCTCAAACCTTCCGCGTGCAGACGCAGCAGCGCGAAAGCGGTTTGCGGCATGCGCAGGTAGGGGCGATGGAAGAAAATGGCGGACAGGCTCCCCAGCCATTGTGCAGGCGACACGCCTCGCCGGCTATAAAGCTGATTCAACGCATTCGTCACCTGGTCCAAGTAGCAGTAGGTGGAATAGCGCCCATTGAAAACCGGATAGTGCAGATTTGACCTGGGGCGGCGGCTGCCATCGAGCAAGGGCTTGCGAAAATCCGTGATCCGGTAATCGGAAGACCCTCCCGTGTGCCGCAGATCAATGCTGGCCAGAGCGGGATTGCGCTCCACCAGCAGCGCCACGGCCCCGGCTCCCTGGGTGGGCTCGCCGCTGCTTCCACGGGCGTAGAGGGCGAGATCCGAGCAGATCACGATCGCTTTGGAGTCTTCCAGCAGGCAATGGCGCACGGCATTTTTGAGGGCATACACGCCGCCTAGGCAGGCATGCTTCACTTCCGGCACCTCGCAATGACGCGAAAGCGGCGGCAGGCCGAGTTGGGCCAGCGCCTGATTCAGCATGCCCTTCACGATCACGGACCCTGCGGAGTTGTCGTTGCTCGATTCGGTTCCCAGGGCCAGCAGCGATACCGCGCCGGGATCAATGTCGTAGTTGCGGATCAGCTTGAGCGCCGCGTTCGCGGCCATGGTATAGACGCTTTGCGAGGGGCCCGGCAGACGAAAGGAATGCCCCACCACCGCCGCAATCTTCGCCCACGGCGCGCCGGTCCACTGGCACCATTGTTTCAGATCCACGCGGTATGGCGGCACATCGACCGCCATGCCGCCTATTCCGGCGCTATATCCCCCGCTGCTTTTCATGGCTAGCATCATAACCTAGCCGCCGCGCTCAGGGCCATTCCGAAGTTGTCATTAAGTCGATTGGCCGGTTGCCGGGTGTAGTGGTTTGTTTGCGGAGGAGGCTGCGGGACGGTTCGGCGGCGTTCGCCGGTTGTTCCGGCGCGCTTCGCGGACGTGTTCCGGTCTATGCGCGCTGGCACCTGGTGGGCTTGAAGATGAGCCGGACCCTAGAAGTCCTGGACGCCTGCGTGCGCCGCGTCGAGGACGGCCAGCTCTCGGCGATCGAGTTGCTCGACGCGCTGCTCGGCGAAGAGCACGCCACACGCGAGACGCGGCGCGTCAAGTCCTCGCTGATGACCGCGCGGCCGGCCCGGATCAAGACGCTCGAAGGCTTCGACTTCAGCTTCCAGCCGTCGCTAGAGAAGAACCGTATCCTAGCCTTGGCCGAACTCGGCTTCATCGACCGCGGCGAAGTGGTGCACTTGCTTGGGCCTCTAGGCACCGGCAAGAGCCACCTGGCGATCGCCTTGGGCATCGAGGCCGTCAAGGCCGGCAAGAGCGTACACTTCGCCACCTTGGCCCAAGCCGAGCGCGAAGGCAAGCTCAAGCAGCGCATCAACCACATCGCCCGACCCGCCCTGTTGATCATCGACGAGGTCGGCTGCCTGCCGGTGCAAAAGGGCGGCGCCAACCTGTTCTTCCAACTCGTCAACGCCCGCTACGAGCGCGGCGTCATCATCCTCACCTCCAACCGGGGCTTCAGCGAATGGGGCGAGGTGTTCGGCGACAACGTGGTCGCCGCCGCCCTGCTGGACCGGCTCCTGCACCACGCCATCGTGATCGAGATCGCCGGCAACAGCTACCGGCTGAGAGAACACGCCAAGCTGGTCCCGGAGAACTTGCGGCTGCCGCCCATCACCGCGCCCGTCAAGCCCAAGAAACGGCGCGGCCGGCCGCCCAAACGCAAGAGCTCAGAATGATCCTGAAAATCCAACAAAGTGGGGACTTTTACTTCGGCATTGACAGGCTCGGCGAGCGGGCGTCCGTCCGGGTCGTAGCGGGCTAGCAGCCGCGGGCCTTGCCTTTGGCCGCCGCCCCGTGCGCCTGGAGCTTGTTCCTCACCCACGTGTAGCTCCGCGTCCCGCCTTCGCGCCGATACCAGGCGTGGTAGTGGCGGATGCTCCAGCCCCCGTGCCGCGTCCGGTAGCGGTCCACCATCCGCACCGCCTCGTCCACTCGCAACCGGAATAATCAGTTACTGGTTTGCCACTCGTGGCAAAGGCATCGGATCAAGTTCCGAGGAAACAGGCAAGGGGGAACGCCCACAATCCGGAAAGAATGAAAACGAAAAACAAATCTGAACAATCAGAGAATTGCCACCACTTAATTAGTTTGCTGAACATGCGGGTATTTATAATTTCGGGGAATTAGGAGGTCATTCGGGCGTTTGGCAAGTTTTGTATATAAGTCCCAAAATATTAGTTCAATTAACAGAGCGTTAATTGATTCGTTTGGCGGCGAGATTGGGGCTCATGTTAGGCCAGACGACAAGATAGAGGTCGACAAAATTCGAGCTACGGCAACTCATAGCGTACCGTGGTCCGGAAACGTATACTCTTATCGCTTCGGCGACAGTAATTCCGATAAGGCGATGCCTTGATCCCTGTCCGGTAAGCTTTTTGCTTAGGATAAGAATTTGCTTGGCGGCGAAGGTCGCCGCCTCGTTCCCGGTCAGATTCTCGGCAGAGAATCCTGCCAAACGCCTAGCCCGATTCGCAGCGGGACCGAATTTCTAACTGCGGTACCTTAAGATATCCTGCGGCGCAAGCTCTCCTAGTCCATTTGGCCCAAAAGATCCATCACCGAAGCCTTCCGCAACTTCAGCGTCATGGGCAACGCGGATGCAATCACGAACACCGCAATCCAAGCACTTGAGGGCACTAACGACTCAGCAGGCAGTTGGAGGCCGAAGGCTGGAGCCAAAAGAAAGTAACTCACTAGATATCCGAAGAACAAGCCCGTTAGGAGCAAACCAAATATGTGTGCCAAGAATCTAGCCGACACCGCAGACGGGCTAGACCCCGCGGCCAACCGAAGACCCAACTCCCTAGAGCGACGCCTCACGTAAGCATTAGCAATAGTGACTGTTCCTATTGCAATAATTGCGAGAATCATGATTACGCTCACGAACAAGATTCTTAGCGTCCAAATCATCCCGGCGACCTGCACTATTCTCATTTCCTCCAACGGAAAAATTGCAACATGCATATCTTTGGCTAAAAAAAAAGTCGCGGGTTTTCTCATAAGACTGCGGGTTGGGGATATTGAGCAAAATCGCATCGAAATCGGCAGGTGTATGCACATATGCCGTTGGCAGCGGATCAACATCATGTCCTGACCACCGGGCGTTACTTACTACTCTCGCAATAACGTATTCAATGTCAGTATCGGGGGATGGTATTCGAATGATCTCGCCAAGCAATTCGGAGGAGTCGTCCAACCCAAGTCCATAAGCTAGTGCCTCATTGACGGCCACATATCTTGAGGAGTCTGAGATTTCCCGATTCGCGCTTCGCATACTTGGAAGCTCGCTTAAAATTCTAATATCCAAGAGATTGACCAAATTCTCCGTGCAGGAAATGACTTGGACTTGTATTTCACCCAAATGACCGGAAATTGCCGCAGGCGCAGAGCTGTGTACTCCTTGAGTCGGAATCGCACTCGACAAAGCTGCGTCAACAGCGCCCCCCGTCACGGTCCTGATTTGCCCAACGAGTGCTGATGCTTGCTCACCCGAAATTTGGTTGCTGCTCATTATGCCGGGCACGACATAAATTGAATCGGTACTGTAGCCTGGGTCTCTTCCTCTGAAATCACTCAAATCTTCTTGCAATGATGCTGTATGGACAACTAAGACAAATGCGATCGCAATAGCAATTGCTAATCCTGTTTTTCGGCCAGCCATGGAGCCGGACGCCAGAGTTGACGAAGGGGAGAAGTCTTGGCTCTTCTGGCGCATTCCTAGACCAACTAGGAAAAGAGATAGCCATAGTGTCGCCCCGTATAGGAAAACGTAAGTCAGGAACCACCAATGAGACCAAGGGATAAGCATCCCCTTAGTGCTAATTTCCGCAGCTTCAAGAGAAAAGAAATTTGCATATGCCACTAATGGAACTGCTATTGAAGACACAACGGTGAACGCTGTGGTCCAGAACTCTTCTGCCAAAGCATCGGACCTCGTCCCACCAAAGCAAAAACGAATTTTTGTTTCTACCGCCCGTCTAATGTGAAGAGCGTTCCACAATGCTGTCCCAATCGAAAAAGTAATTGCTAACGTGATTGCTAACAACGCGACAAGTGAAACTGTTACCAGCGAATGTTGAGGTTCCCTTAGCTCGCCCTTAACACTCTCTGCTACCCTAAGTTCGCGCAAAGATAGTACAGAAACTCTCAAGAAATCGGACAAGTATGCTCGTTCCGGCAACGCGATTGGAACATCATTTAGCAAATCTTGGATTTCATTGCTCGCCAACTCAAAATCGTCCATTACGCGGAAGAATACGTATCCCGTAAGGGAGAACCAAGAATTAGGGTCGGCACTAGAAACAGCAGTCTTTTCTTCGCCGTGCAAGACAATAGCATCGAAAGGCACGCTGGCATCTAGATCCCGATCTTCGAATATTCCGGTAATCGTGTAGGTGCCGCCAGTAGCTAGGGAAAGGTTAGGAATAGGCAGCATTGCCAACATCCTTTCTCTGGATTCTTCTCCCAATAGGCCTATGACCAGAGACTCGGAAGCCCATAACTCTCCCGGGCGTATTACCGAGTCGCCAATTGAACTTAACAACTCTAGTTTGAAGACATCCATAAAATTTTGATCGACAAAAAGCACATCAGAGCGCCTGCGTCTTGGGAATTCACTATCGAGTGTCAGGGTTTGAGTCACTTTCTCAAGATAAGTTAATGAGATTCGTTCAGAACCGTACTTGGAATGCAGTAATGGAATAATGACGGCAGGTGCGCTGGCCGTGTCAATCTTTGGGGCTCGGATAGGAGTGATGCTAGTTCGTATGGAGTACACCGATTCATTGTCGGGAATTTGGCCATCAATTGACATTCTCCCGAGAAACACTCCCACTATTACAAAGGCAACCACTGATCCGAGGGCAAGAGTGAAAATAGTCGCCAGAAGAATTAGGCGATAGCCCTTGCTCCAATGGGTTGCAGCAGGAAGTCTAGTCATACAAACTTTCGAAGACGAACCGGAACGGGTGGCCGCTTTCGAATGGAATATGCATCAAGTGTCCAAAAGCACCTTAACAAGGGGATTACTGAAATTCACGAGCTGCTGATCCAAACAAAGGTGCTTGGAGGTCACCCAGTCCGATATCTCTTGTTCCTGAATCTGCGACAGTTGATCTTGCTTGAGGTGCCGACGAATTCGATTAATTACGTCTTGTAGGTAGCATTTCGCTGGTTCATGCCCGATTTCGGCAGCTAAAAAACCCAACATTTTGTCGCGTTCGGGGATGTTCAATAATGCTGCAATAAAAGTCTGCAAGTGTTCTTCTTCAATGTTTAAGCGCAAATTCACTAGCTTGCGATTGATTTTCTCGGCTTGTATCACCTCCGCTAATGTATCTCCGTTTTTTCTTTGCCGCATACAGTCGTTGAATTGATCATAAAAGTCGTCGCCAACTACCGAAAAATCGAGAGTTCGTGCCACCCAATAGACTACGTCTTCCGCAGCTGTTTCTGTGAGCTTAATGAGCCCTCTTTCAAATAATTCCGCACCGATTTGGGGAAGCACTTTTTCATCGTAACTGAATGGCTCCCATCGCTTGATGGCTTCCATTCCCATACGCTCAAAGAGCTTCATATTGTCCATAGAATCGGTCTACTCCCACAAAGCCGCACGATCATGCCAGTGCAGCATCTACCAGCCCATTCAATTTGTCGTTATCTCTTTGCATGTTCCATCAGTCAATTGATATTGACGCTGACATGATTCAGCAATTTCTTGGTCATGCGTTGCGATCACTACTGCGCATCCCTTAGATTTGAGACTCCTGAGTAATCGTAATACCCGCGCCCCAGTTCTTGAATCCAAGTTTCCAGTAGGCTCATCTGCAAATATGCACTCGGGCGAATTCATCACAGCGCGGAGAATTGCGACTCTTTGGCGTTGCCCCCCGGACAGCTGAGGCGGATAATGATCCAATCTGTGCTCAATTTCTAATTCTGCGGCCAGTCTTTCAATCTTCGCGTTAATTTCGAGCCGACTGCTTTCGGCGCTAGCCACGAGTCTTACATTCTCGCGAGCTGTCATATAGTCCACAAGCATAAATTCCTGAAAGACGAACCCAAAACGCTCTCGTCGGATCCGATGGTGCGAGGCTATGTTTGAAAGATCAACTTCCTCGCCCTTGACTCTGTAATGCCCATGATCCGGCGGCGCCAATAGACCAATCGCATTCAAGAGCGTTGTCTTCCCGCTTCCTGATTTACCCGTCAATGAAATGATTTCACTTGATCCAATGTTTATGGACACTTTGTCCAAAACCTTCGTTTCTACATAGCGAGTTCTAAAGGATTTTTCCAAATGAAGCCCTTCGATCAGCATGCTCATGGTCTCAATTTGCCCCGTAATCTTATCTTTGCGCGGGGCTGCATTTCGGCATAGGAAGAAACAATCACCAAATCACCTTCCCTTAGACCTGACAAAACCTCCAATTGTTCGCCTCCCGCGTCTCTAAGCGAGACATTTTTCAGAGACGCTACTCGGTCCTCCGCATTGACGACATAGACCTGTTGATCCTTACTAGTGGAATAAAAATCGTCCTTGGGCAACCCAAGCGCCTCCCTAGAAATTCCGGTGTTAATGCGAATCGCAAAGGACTGGCCTTTCGCAAGGCCATCCGGAACGAAATCGATAAATTCGATTCGGGCCTCGACTGCGCCTTCCACAATGTTCTTCCCAATGTCTGTGAGTACGCCTTGGTAAATATTTTCGCCCTCAAGTATTGACACATTTGAGCCTTTAACTAATGTTGGCAGGAAATACTCGTCAACAGGGCTCTTTAAGAAAACGTCCCCTAAGTTGTCCACTGACCCTATCTCTTTTCCTGGCGAGATCACTTCCCCTACTTTTATATCAAGCGAGGTCAATACGCCGTCGATCGATGATCGAATGGTTAGCGACTCTAGTGCTGCCCCAGCGAGTTCAATCTGATTGCGTATTTCATTGACAGAATCTTCAAGATCCTCAATTTGCCGAACAAGCAGCTTTCTTTGTGCAGCATAGTTTGTAGATCTGGCGTCGAGCGTCTGCTCCAAATTCAACTTCTCTCGCTCCCACCTTCTGTATTGAGACTCGGACACTATGCCCTTATGTAAAAACTCCTGATTACGAGCCAGATCATCGTCAACATTTGATAGTCGCAGTTCTAGGTCCTTAATTTCCCGAAGCTGCTCCTGATCAAGGGCCTGCAAAGCAAGTTGTGCTTGCAAAACATTGTCGGTTTGCTGCAATAGCCTAGTTTCCTGCTCCAGCATCTGCATGGCGTACTGCGGATTCTCAAGTGTCGCAACAATTTGATTCTTAGACAAGAATTGTCCAGCCTCGACGAAAACACGATTTGCCCGCCCCTCGATGGCGGTCGAAAGAACAATTGATTGCTTCGGAACGACTTGCGCCGTCGCAAAAATATTGTTATCGAACTTTTGCAGCTGCACTTCGGAGAACCGAAGTTCCGAGGCCTGCATACTAGAATACCGATTACCCCATATCATCCAAACAACAAGAAGTCCCGCGGCAATAAGCAGGCCAAATTTAGCTAGTATCCGCAAATAAGGATAAAACCGCTCATATTGCGTTAGTTTTCGATCTGTCACCGCCGCTCCCAACTAGGGTCCGTTCAACACTAATAGGATTCAAAGCTGAACCATAAGAACGCATTAGTACGCGTCTGCCGACAATAGTAGGCTGCCGCGCCACATTAATCGGAGCGGCGCGATTCTTGCTGGATCATATGATTGTGCCTATGCAGATGATTTCAACTTGTTAGTTGACTCCGGAGTTGAGCTATACGCCCAATAATCCGCCGGAACTAAAACCTGATACTACCGGGAGATGAATGAGGGACGCAACAAAACCGAGTGGCCGGATAGCGCTTCAAGGATTTTCGCATTGTTTCAGCGGTGGCCCCGGTTTCTCTTTCAGACTGCTGCGTAAATGGCTTTGACCTTTCCCCCCTAGAATCAAATTCACCTAGGCTTAGGGGAAAACACTAAAGGAGGGGGCAGTGGGTGATGTTGAGGAAACACATATTCGCACTTTTCTTGGGCAGATCGTTTGCTTTATGCAGCTTACTGATCCTGTTGTGTTCGGTCGCTAGCAGTATGTCAACTTTCCAGCTTGGGGTCATTTCGAGCGTAATAGCAGCCGACGGAAACATACAAGGAACTGTTCTGGTTTTTCTTGTTGCTTTCCTTGCAACAATGATACTGCGTCCACTCAGTTCGTATATGGCCGAGGTGTGGAACATCGACGCCATAGTTCGAGCATTTGATGTGGGTGTGTCTGTAGTGCGAAACCACCCTACTTTGTTTCCCGAAAAGCAGCTTAGAGAAAGTCATTCATCTGCTATGGCCGGAAACATAATTGACTTGTCAACGGGTTTTACAAGATACGTATACGAACTTGGAATGGTCTCTCTGTCTTCATTGATGTCGATTTTGGTCGTTGCTCATTTTACGACCAGCCTATTGGTCTGGACATATAGCCTCAGTCTGATTGTAGAGAGCACATCACTTGTCCGGTTTTAGAGCCCATGAAGTGTCCGGTCGTATCTTCATGCGTTTCTTGTTTTGGAGGAACGCGGGATGGGCACGGG
>JAPYNE010000007.1 GCA_028285945.1 Candidatus Foliamicus numerosus
GTACGGCTCGTTCCCTGACCTCCGGGGAATAACGCTTCGCTTTGTTCATGCTCCAATCCTCTCAAGATCCGGAGCCTCCGGTAAACACGGGTCGATTCACTTGCTTCGTTTGAGATATTGCTCATTCAGTTTTGCTTCGACTTCATCGACGAACTTCAGCACATCCTTGCGCAGCTCGCTTAGAAATTTTGTGGAAACGGCGACTTCTTTTCCGTCTTTCGTTTTTCCACCCCGGTGAATAATGTCATGTCGGCAAACGATGTGCCTCATTAGTTTTTCGATTGACGGCAAGGCAATGCCTAATGAGCCACTCATCAGAGGGACAACCTTATCAAGGCGATGCCATACCAGTTCTTGGAGGTAGGCTTTGACATCGTCTTCCAATGCATCCATGCGATCAAAGATCTCGGAAAGCGCAAACTTTCTTTTTTCAAACTCTTTGCATGTGCCGACAAATCGCCGAAATACGGACTTTTCTTCAGCCACCCAATACAACATGGTGTCTGCTAGATAGGCCTCTAGCGCCACAATGAGAGATACGTATAACAATTGACGAAGCGTCTTCTGGATTTGCTCATTGACCTGCACGACCGCAAGCCCATCAGCTTCTTCGAGCCTCCGCAAGAAAGCTTGGTGGGCTTCGCCACGAATGCTTGCCTCATATGCGAATTGGGCATCGTAGTTTTTGTGGCGTATTGGTGCCCACTCGTGATTGCCGTTTGCCTCAACATCATCAATAACTGCTTGTATTTCTTCGTCTGAGCATACGTGGCCGAAGCGATTGATGAGTTCTTCGCCAGCTTCATAGGGCCCCCCGTGGACATACAGATATCCCCCCTCGCTACTCATATAGGGTGTATTGTTGGCCGGGTCCTCGTAACGAGCAATAAACCAAGTTCGCATTGCTTCATGCCGAAGTTCGGGGTTAGTCGTCTTGATCCAGTTATCATCCGGTTCGAATCCCAATTCGGTATCTTGGCCAGCATCTGGCGGTAACTCGGGTCGGTAATCGTGATTGAAGCCCATATATGAGATTCCGCTGCAACTAGAACGAATAGATTTTCTCGCATTGCGACCATTCAGCGTGGGGTTTTACCTAGGAACTGAGTTAGGCAGGATGCGATTTCTGACGAAAAATGGCCCAGAGAAATGGTTTTGTCTACTGCTTAATTTCTCGCTCTACAGGGTCGCAAGTAACGCTGACTCAAGAAAGCTAGCACGGCTGGAATTGATGTTTATGAGGCCAGCCTCGATTCCGTCGCACAACGCCATCAACCTATCAACTTTGGCGGCAATGCGGTGCTGTTCGGAGAGTGGTGGTATGGACATGCGTTTACTGTAAGCATCCGATCGGCTAAGCCCAGGTTTCACGCCCTTGGCCAAGTAGTCCAAATTGAGCGCAGACAGAGATATATAGAGAAAACGAAGGCTCAAAAAATCTGGTACTTCTATGTAGTACGCGACATCAGTAGTCCATGACGGGCCGTTGCATATGTTGAGCGCCCCGGCTGATCCCTTGCGGCCCACAATAACGCATGACTGCTTTGTCAGTGGTTCGGTGGTATAGCCGACAATTCCATTGGAGCCGTAAACAGGTACCGGGCCGTCTCGTTTGCGTTGATTTGCTGTCAGTCCCTTGCCGTACCGGAAGTCAAGAATCTCGCCCAAGTTGCGGCTGCACCAGTTGACTGGGCGACTAAAGTCGCCGCCTTCGCCCTGCAAATTTGATCTGGGAAGACTTGCTGGCTTTTCACGATCCGGTCTCTGCGCCACAAGCTTGCCGCGGACGGCGAGGTTGAGGATGGTTTGGCGGAGATGCTTGAGTTGGTCGGCGCGGGTTGTTAGGGCGGGCAGGGATTCGATGGCGAAGCGGGCGTGGGAGCGGAAAGTTGCGGTGTTCGCATTGGGTTCGCTCAGGCGGGCGAGGGTGGTTTTGGCCAGTTGGGTGCGGGCCAATTTGCGTGCCATGCGAGCCTCTTGCAATCGGTCGCAGAGCGTCATCATTTCATCAACTTTGGCCACGATTCGATCTTGTTCGGCGAGGGGCGCGAGTGGAAACGGTGCGTTGAGCGCATCGTTTTTTCGCAGGCGCGGCATTTTCGTGCCTTGGCCAAGCCGCGTCACGTATTCCACGAAGTCAGGCCGCCGGAGTGCCAGCGCACAGTATTCTGGATTCAGTGCGGCAATCGGTCGAATGGCAACGATTTCAGTCGTTGAGTAACCCGCGCTGTCAGCAACAAGAACTTTGTTGAGGTAAGGCCGCTCGCTTGATCCCCGCATCGTAGAGGAAGATTTTTCCGAGAGGCGCCCATTCCCAACTCTGAGGCAGCCCAAATGGGACCACGGGGGCAGGGCGCTTGAATGTTTGTCCTTTCTTGGCCTTTCCCGTATTCAAGAGACGCGCTTGTGAAGCCGCTATCTGTTTTAGTAATTCCGAAGCTGGCTCATCTTTCGGGTTTTGCTTCACCAGTTTGCCGCGAACGGCGAGGTCCAATATGAAGCGGCGCAGGCGGGGGATGGCATCGGGTGTATCGGCTAATCGCTCGAAATGGATGATGAGGTGTTCGCTGTTCATCCGGTCGGCGTTTTCAATTCCGCGAGCAGCGCGTCCCTCAGAGCGTTCTTCAACTGGTCGCGCACGGTGCGCACTTCGGCCTCGGCTTGGTTCAGTTCCGCCAGCAATTGCTCGGGGTTGCCCACGTACTCCACTTCCGTGCGGGGATTTTTGATGTCGAGGTTGTAGCCGCGTTTCCGCACGGCCTCGGCGCTCACCTTCCAGGCGCGCTCGCCTTCCTTTCGGCCCGCACGCTCCGCGCCGCCCCACCAGGCCGCGCAATCCGCCAAGTGCTCCAAGCGGATGGGGCGGGTCTTCGAGTAGTGCTTCTGCCCCTCGGGCACCCGGTGCTCCCAGAACCACACGTCCCTGGTCGGCTCGCCTTTCTCGAAGAACAGCAGGTTGGTGCCGATGGAGGCGTAGGGCTTGAAGACGGAATTGGGCAGGCGCACGATGGTGTGCAGGTTGCATTCCTGCATCAGGCTTTCCTTCAGCCGCGCCTTCACGTCTTCGCCGAACAGCGAGCCGTCCGGCAGCACCACGGCGGCGCGCCCGCCGGATTTGAGCAGCCGGATAATCAGAGCGAGGAACAGGTCCGCCGTTTCGCGGGTGCGGAAACGCTGCGGGAAGTTGGACTCGATGCCGTCCTCCTCCTTGCCGCCGAACGGCGGATTGGTGAGCACGATATCGACCCGGTCCTTCCTGCCCCAGGAGGTGTAGGGGCGCGCCAGCGTGTTGTCGTGGCGCAGGAACGACGGATCCTCCACGCTGTGCAGCAGCATGTTGGTAACGGCCAGCATGTGCGGAAGCGGCTTCTTCTCCACCGCGCGCAGCGATGCCTGCATGGCGGCCTCGTCGTCGGGGCGCTTCACGTGGTTCTCGCGCATGTGGCGCATGGCGCAGGCGAGGAAGCCGCCGGTGCCGCAGGCCGGGTCGAGCAGCGTTTCGCCGGGCTTGGGGTCGATCATTTGGGTCATAAACGAGGTCACGGCGCGGGGCGTGTAGTACTCTCCGGCGTTGCCGGCCGATTGCAGGTCGTTGAGGATTTGCTCGTAGATGTCGCCGAAGTGCTGGCGCTCGGCGAGGTTGTTGAAGTCGATGCTGTTGATTTTGTTGACCACCTGCCGCATCAGCTGGCCGGACTTCATGTAGTTGTAGGCATCCTCGAACACGTCGCGCACCACGTTGGCGCGCGGCCCGGCCGCGGTCGGGAGCTTCTTGAGCGCCGGGAAAAGATCGCCGTTCACGAAGCCCAGCAACGCCTCGCCGGTCATGCCCTCCGGGTTGGCGGCCCAGCGGCGCCATTGCAGGCGCGGCGGAACGGGCGAGCGGTAGCCGCCCTTGAGCAGTTCGAGCTCCTGGTCCTGGTCGTCGATGATCTTGAGGAAGAACATCCAGCACAACTGGCTGATGCGCTGCGCGTCGCCATCCACGCCCACATCCTTGCGCATAATGTCCTGAATGGACTTGACCAGCGTGCTAACGGCCATTTGCTAGGCGGATTCCCTGTAGAGCGCGGATTGCAGGTCGTGGACGGCGCGCTCGAAGCCGCGCCGGCCGCCGAAGGCGCGCACCAGCTCCACCGGCGTGCCCAGCCGGTCGATGGGCGGGATTCTGAGCACGTTGGTATCGTCGAGATTGAACACGCCCTCGTCGGCGTACTTGTCGAGCAGCGCGTCGAGAACCGCCCGCGCCTTTTCCCCGTGCTGGGCGAAGACGTTGCGCTTTTTCACGTTCTCGGCCCGCTCGCGGCGGGTGAGCGGCTTGGCGTCGAAGGCCACGTGGCAAATGAGGTCGAAGGGGTCGAGCTTCCGGCCCAGTTCCTCGTCAAGCACGCTCAGTTGCAGCCCCTCGGCCTCCATCTCGTCGATGACCGCTTGCTTGCGCTCGGCTTTGTTCCAGCGGCGCAGGAAGTCGTCGAGGCTGGCGAAGCGCCGCCGCAGCGCCTTGCGGGTGAAGTCGCGCAGCGATTCGGTGATGAGCTTGCCGTGCTCGTCGAGATATTCCACCCGCTCGGCAACGATGCGGGCGCTGATGCCATCCACGTAGATCTTTTTGGTCGCTCCGCCGCCGTCGATGCCGCCCCGCGAATCATCCTCGCTGGCCGGCGGTTCCTCGGCGGCGGGCGGGTCCATGGGGTCGCCCTCCTTCGGCTCGTAGATCTGCGCCGGCTGGCCGTCGAACTCGGGATCGGCGAAATGGCTGGCCGCGCCGCGAAAGTCGATGAGCGTGAAATAGAGCTTGCCGGTGTCCTCATGCACCCGGCTGCCGCGGCCCACGATTTGCTTGAACTCAGTCATCGAGCCGACATTGCGGTCCAGCACGATCAGCCGGCAGGTTTGCACATCCACGCCGGTGGAAAGCAGTCGCGAAGTAGTGACCAGCACGGGGTATTTCGACTCCGGGTCGATGAAGCTGTCGAGCTGTTTCTGCCCTTCGGCATCGCCGCCGGTCATTCGCATCACGTAATGCGGGTTCTGGCCGACGAGGTCGGCGTTCTCGTTAATCAAGGCTTGGCGCATCCGCGCGGCGTGTTCCTGATCGACGCAAAAGATGATGGCCTTCTGGAAACGGTCGCCGCTTTCCTTGAGGAACGCGGTGATCTTCTCCGCCACGATTTTCGTGCGCCCGTCGATCACCAGCGCGCGGTCGAAATCCTTAACGTTGTAGATGCGGTCCTCGACCTCCTCGCCCTCGCGGTCGAGCTGGCCGCGCTCCGGTCGGTAGCCCTCCACGTCCCGGTCGATATGCGCCTTGATGACCTTGTAGGGCGCGAGGAAGCCGTCGCTAATGCCCTGCTTGAGCGAATAGGAGAAGACCGGCTCGCCGAAATAGGCGATGTTGGACACGTATTGCGTTTCCTTCGGGGTGGCGGTGAGGCCGATTTGGGTGGCGGCGGAGAAGTATTCGAGGATTTCGCGCCAGGCGGAATCGTCCGCCGCGCTGCCCCGGTGGCACTCGTCGATCACGATCAGGTCGAAGAAGTCCGGAGAGAGCTCGCGGTAGATTTTCCGCGATTCCTCCGGCCCGGTAATGGCCTGGTAAAGGCCGAGATAGATTTCGTAGGCGGTGTCGATGCGGCGGGCGCCGCTGCCGCGCCGCATGGCGTGGGGCGTGTCGATCAAACCCGCGCCGCCGTCGCGCTGGATGGTGTTGGCCCGCGTGGACAGTTTGGCCCTCGCGCCGCCGAACGGGCGAAAATCGTTCACGATCGTCTGGTCCACCAGCACGTTGCGGTCGGCGAGGAACAGGATGCGCTTCTTGCGGCCCGCCTTCCACAGCCGCCAGATAATCTGGAAGGCGGTGTAGGTTTTGCCCGTTCCGGTGGCCATCACCAGCAGGATGCGATCGCGCCCCTTGGCGATGGCTTCGACGGCGGCGTTGATGGCGTTGGCTTGGTAATAGCGCGGCGTTTTGCCGCCGCTGTCCTCGTGGTAGTCCTGAAGAAAAACGCTCTCGGCCTCCGGCTCCAAGCCTTTCCACTGGCGGTAGCGCGCCCAAAGCTCGGCGGGAGAGGGAAACTCGTCAAGCGGCAGATCCGCCTCGCGCGGCGAGCTGGCGCCGGTGCGGTCGTGGAACACGAAGGCATCTCCGTTCGAGGAGAACGCGAAAGGAACGCGCAGCGTCTCGGCGTAGTCCAGCGCCTGCTGCATGCCGTCGCCCACCCCGTGCGAGTTGTCCTTCGCCTCGATCACCGCGACGGGAATGTTCGGTTTGCAGTAGAGGATGTAGTCGGCGCGCTTGGCCTTGCCGCGCGCCACCAGCTTGCCCCGCACGATGATTCGCCCTTTGGTGAACGTCACCTCCTCGCGAATCTGCGCCATTTCGTCCCACCCGGCCCGGCGCAGCGCGGGCGTGATGAACTTGGTGCAAATATCGCGTTCGGAAAGGCCGCGCTTGTCGATCACGGCCAACGCTCCCGCCTTGCGCACGGAGTCATTCGCTGATTCTTGTTGTTCTTATTCCCCGGCAGGCAGCTTACCAGAGCTGTTTTGAGGCGGATTGCCTCAGGCGAGGTGGCGGGTGAGGGTGGGCATGTCCTTGTCGCCGCGGCCGGACAGGCCGATGAGAATGCGTTTGCCGGGGTTTTGGCGCGCCCATTGGCGGGCGGCGAACAGGGCGTGGGCAGGCTCCAGCGCCGGCAGGATGCCTTCCAGCCGGCAGCATTCCGCCAGCGCTTCGAGGGCTTGATCGTCGCTGGCTGTGAGGTATTCGACCCGGCCTATCGCCTGCAATAGGGCGTGCTCCGGCCCCACGCCCGGATAGTCGAGGCCGGCGGAAATCGAGGCGGTTTCCACGATCTGGCCGTCGCCGTCGTAGAGCAGCATCGAGTAGCTGCCGTGCAGCACCCCCGGCTTGCCCGCGCCTAGCGATGCCGCGTTCTGGCCCTCGCCCGACCCCGTGCCGCCGGCTTCCACGCCGAAAATGCCCACCGCTTCGTCGCCTAAAAAGGCGTGGAACAAGCCGATGGCGTTCGACCCGCCGCCCACGCAGGCGAAAACGGCATCCGGCAGCCCGCCGGTGGCCTCGGCGAACTGTTCGCGCGCCTCTTCGCCGATAATTTTCTGCAACTCCCGGACCAGCCAGGGATAGGGATGCGGGCCCACTGCCGACCCCAGCAGGTAGTAAACGCCTTCCGGATCCGAAACCCAGGCGCGGAAGGCTTCGTCGGTGGCCGCTCGCAGGGTGCGGTCGCCCTTATCGACGGCCATGACTTCGGCCCCGAGCTGGCGCATCCGCTGCACGTTCGGCGCTTGCCTTTCCATGTCCAGCACGCCCATGTACACCGTGCAGGGCAAGCCCACGCGGGCGCAGGCGGCTGCGGAGGCTACCCCGTGCTGTCCGGCGCCCGTTTCCGCCACCACGCGGCTCGCGCCCAATCGCAGCGCCAGGTGCGCCTGGCCCAGCGCGTTGTTGATCTTGTGGGCGCCGGTGTGGGCCAGGTCTTCGCGCTTGATCCACACCTCCGCGCCCCAGGCACGCTCCAGCCCCTGCGCGCGGGTCAGCGGCGTGGGGCGTCCGATCCATGCCCGGCGTTCCTCGTCCAGCGTCCGGCAAGCGTCGTTGTCAGCAAAGAATTCCCGCGCCTCGCGCTCCAGCCGCGACAGCGCCGGCATCAGCGTTTCGGGGGCAAAGCGGCCGCCGAAGGGACCGAAACGGCCATCGCCGTCCGGCAAGTCGCCGTTCAGCAATGCGGTCAGCAGCGCGCGGGCTTCGGCCTTGGGAGTATTCACCGCTGCATGTCGCGCTGGCGGGCCATCCGCACGAATTCGCTCATGGCCGCCGCATCCTTGATGCCCGGCGCGCTCTCGACGCCGGAGGCCACATCCACGCCCCATGGCTGCACTTGGCGCACGGCTTCAGCGATATTGGCGGAATCCAGCCCGCCCGCCAGCACGATCTCATTGCGCCGCGCAAGCCGGGCTGCGCGCTCCCAGTCGGGCCGCTGTCCGGCGCCGCTGCGGGCGCCTTCAAAAAGGCAGCGCGTTGCTGCGGGAACCGATTCGGGCTGAAACTGTTCATGGTCTCTGTACACGGGCAACGTCCGCAGTCCGGCGGGCAGGGACAGGCGCGCCAGGTTGCTGGCATCGGCCTGAAGGCAGTCCGGCTTGAACTCGGCCAAAACCTGCTCCCACTCCTTTTGGACGGGGCGCAGCATAACCGCAACGCGAAGAATGTGCCGCGGAGCCGCGCTCGCGAGACGGGCCGCCTGCTCCGGCGTCAGGTACCGCGGCGAGGGCGGAAAGAAGTTGAAACCGATGGCGTCGGCCCCCGCCGATACTGCGGCTTCAATGGCTTCAACGGTTCTGACGCCGCAGATCTTCACGAACAAACTCACGGCGAAACACGTCCCTTTCGCCCTGCGGACAGCATCCGGCTGACCAGGCCGCGAGGATTGGGCGAACGCATCAGCGCGGTGCCCACCAGCGCTCCATTCCAGCCGCCGGCGGCCAGTTTCGCGGCATCTTCAGCCCGCTTGACGCCGCTTTCGGCGAACATCGCATGCGCGCCGGATTCGCGGGGACGGAAGCGCTCAAAACGTTCGGCATCCACTTCGAGCGTTTGAAGATCGCGGCAATTGAGGCCCAGCAGCGCCTGTTCGCGCCGCGCCCCGGAGCGTTCGGCCATTCGCCGCGCCCGTTGCAACTGATGGCCGTCAAACGCCTCCAGCAGCGCGAACATGCCGCAGCCCAGGGCCGCTGCCAGCATGGCTTCGGTATTGTCATCGCCGGTCATGCCCACGATCAGCAGCACGCCGGCCGCGCCGTGCTGCCGGGCCTCCAGCACCTGGTAGGGATCCACCAGAAAATCCTTGCGCATGACCGGCGTTCGCGGCGCCGCTTGCGCCACTTGCCGAAGCAGCCCCAGAGAGCCGCCGAACCGGCTGGGCTCGGTCAATACCGACAGAGCCATCGCGCCTCCGGCCGCATAGTTTGCCGCCAGCCTTGCCGGGTCGAGGGCCTGTTCCGCCAGATTGCCCTCGCTGGGCGAAGCGGGCTTGATCTCGGCGATCAGATCAAAGCCTGCGGGCGAAAGCGCAAGCGAAGGCGCGCTCGGCAAGGCATCCACGCGCCGTTTGAGTTGCGTTGCGCTTAAGTTTTGTTGGGCTTGGCGGGCGCGCTCGCGGCTCGCCTCGACCATGCGTTCGAGAAAACCTGCGTTCATGCCGCCGCGATTCGCTCCGGAGATTCAGGGTTCATGCCGCGCCATGCGTTCCAAGGATTCAGTGTTCATGCCGCCATGCTGCGTTTCCGAGATTCGCTGTTCAGCCGGCTCTTATGCGGTCGAGCAGGCATCCGGCCCGTCCTTCCCGCAATGCCTCGCGGGCGGCCTGCAATCCCTCAGCCAGATCAGCCGTCTGGCCTGTCAATTCAAGCACGAGGCCGGCCTGCAAGGCCAGCGCGTCGTTCAGCGCCGAGGCGCCCTGTCCGCGCAAGGCGGCCTCCAGGGTTCGGGCGTTGTAGTCGCGCTCGCCGCCGGCCAGCGCTTCCGGCGCGCATCGCGGAATGCCCGCGTCAGCCGGATCGCGCGTGGTCGAATCGACCCGCCCGGGGCGCACGTCCAAGAGCAGGTAGCGTCCCGCCGGCGTCGGCTCGTCCCAGCCCGGTTCGCCATGCACCACGAAGCAGCGCTCGATATCCAGCCCGCTCAGGGTGTCGGCAATCAGCCGCGCCGCCTCCTCGCTGAACGCGCCCACCAGCATGAACGGCGGTTGCGCCGGGTTGGCCAGCGGCCCCAGCAGATTGAACACGGTGGGAACGCCCAAGGCGGCGCGCACCGGTGCCACCGACTTCATGGCCGGATGGAAATACGGGGCGAACATGAAGGCGAAGCCGTGCTGGCGCAACGCGGCGCTCACCTCGCGGGACCGCTCGTGCAAGGGCACGCCCAGCGCTTCCAGCACATCGGCGCTGCCGGTTTTGCTCGACACGGCGCGATTGCCGTGCTTGGCGATGCGCACGCCGCAGGCCGCCGCCAGGAGTCCTGCGCCGGTGGACAGGTTGAGGCTGCCCGAGCCGTCGCCTCCCGTTCCCACCACGTCCGCCACCGGGCCGCCGGGCGGGAGTTGCGGGCGAATCGCCAGCGCCCGCATGGCCCGCGCGAAGCCGCGCAGCTCGGCGGCGCTTTCCCCCTTCAGCCGCAAGGCCGCCAGCAGCGCGCCCGCCAGCGCCTCGGGCGCCTTGCCGGTCGCCAGTTCGCGCATGGCGGTTTCCGCTTCGCGTTCCTCAAGGGAGCCGCCGAGCAGCAGCCGCCGCAGCATCCCGCGGAGCGGATCAGAGGTCATACATCATCGGCAGCAGCAGCGAGAAGCCGAGCCACATGATGAGCGTGAGCGGCGCGCCGATTCGCAGGAAGTCCATGCGCCGATAGCCGCCCGCGCTCATAATCAACAGATTCGTCTGGTAGCCGATCGGAGTGAGGAAACTCATGTTGGCGCCAAAGATCACCGCTAGGATGAAGGGCTCCACCGGGGCGCCAAGGCCGGCGGCGAATGCGGCGGCGATCGGGGTTCCGATAATCGCTGCGGCGTTGTTGGAGACCACGTTGGTGAGAATCGCCATCATCAGCATCAGGGCGCTGAGCAGCAAGGGCACTGGCAGATCGCCGGACAGCGCCACGAACACCGCCGCCAGCCAGTCGGCCGCGCCGGTTTTGAGCAGCGCGTCGCCGAGGCCTAGGCTGGCTACGATGATGATGGTGAGCGGCACATTGAAGGCGTCGCGCACGTTCCGCCAGCTCAGGCACTTGGCCGCGATCATCGCGCCCACGCCCATCACGGAGGTCAGCACAATGGGCATCCAGCCAAGCGCCGCCGGGATGATAGCCGCGGCCATGATGCCCACCGCGGCCCGCGCCCGGCCCGCTCTCGGCAGTTCCATGACGCGCCCTAGCACCAGCACCGAGGACTCGGTGGTCAGGCGCCGGATATCGGCCCGCGCGGCCTGCACCAGGAGCACGTCGCCGGTGTTCAGGCGGGTGTTGAGCAGGTCGTCGCTGGGCGCTTCGCGGTCGCTCGCCCGGTACATGGCCAGCGGCGAGAGGCCGTAAATCTCGTCTAAGTGCGCGTCGCGGAGGCTGCGGTTATCCAGCGGCGAACCGGGCGTGACCACCAGCTCGGCCACCTGTTGCGGTTCGTCGGAATACCGGAGCTCGCCGCCCGGAAGCGAGACGCCCAGCAGTTGCTCGTACTGATGAAGCCGCTCCAGGGTGTCGCGCACGAATAGCCGGTCGCCCGCCCGGATGCGAATCATAGGAAGCCGCGACACAATCAGGTTGTTGTCCCGCAAAACGCGGGTGACTTCGATGGCGTTGCCGGTGCGGGCGCGGATTTCCGCCAGCGTCTTGCCGTCGGCGAATCCCCCGTCGCGCACGCGAAGCGTGCTCGCGTACACGCGGTGGGCGGTTTGCAGCGGGAGCGTGCGCTCCGGGATCAGTTTGGGAGCGAGCCACCACAAAAACAGGATGCCCACGCCGCCCACCACCAGCACCGGCATGCTGAACGAGAACATGCCGAAGGGCTCTAGGCCCAAATCCTCCGTGATGCCTGCCACCAGCAGGTTGGTGGAGGTGCCGATCACGGTGGACATGCCGCCGATCAGGGTGGCGAATCCCATCGGCAGCAGAATGGACGAGGGCGCCTGGTGGGCATGCAGCGCCGCCGCCGTGAGAACCGGCAGCAGCATGACCACGACCGGCGTGTTGTTGACGAAGGCGCTGAAGGTCGCCGATCCCAATAGGGTCAGCAGGGCGGCAAGCAGGGGGATGCGAGTCCAGAGCCTGGTGAAGAACAGGGCCACCGGGCGCAGCGCGCCGGTGGTTTCAAGGCCCTTGCCCATGACCAGAAGCGCCGTGATGGTCACCAGCGCCTCATGGCCCAGGTTGCGGAAAAAGTCGGTTGACTCGATCACCTGCTCGCCGCCGCGTTCAAGCGGCCACAGCTCGAAGCCCACGAGCAGCAGCAGCAGCACGCCCATGCCGGCGGTTTCCAGCGGAATCCGGTCGCGGGTGAACAGGTACAGCGCGAACGCGGTGAGCAGCATCACCATCAGAGCGTGTGCGCCCGGAAACTCCGGCAAGGTTTACCTCTTGGGGCCATGCGGCCCAAGTTAAAAGGCTATGGTAGCAGCCTGGGCCTTGCCGATTGCATGCTTTTCAGACCCCCGCAGGGCTGCGGAGCAGCGCCCAGGTGCGGCGCAGCAGCATCTCGTAATCGGCGCGATCCAGCGTTTGGCGCGCTTGGCTGCCGTGCATGGTGATGTTGTCGGCAACGCGGATGACCGGCAACAGGTTCAGCCATGCCCGCGCGGGGATTGGGCTGGCGGTGCGCGGCAGCACGCAATAGGGCGAGAGCGCCAGGAGTTGCCGGTGGCGCGGGCTGCGTTGGGCAATGATCTGCCGGGCCCGAACCGGGCCGTAGCGGGGAACCAGCGCCTGCACCAGTTGCTCCGCACCCAGCGCCGGGTAAGGTCCGCGTTCGCGGGCCAGACGCATGGATTCGCGCAGAAGCTGGCGCTTGAACAAGCGCAGCCAGCGCTCGATGGCCACCACGGTGGACTGCTTTTGCGGGTCCATGCCATGCCTGAGCGCCAGCTCCCCGATGCCCGTCACGTGGGCGGCCATGCGGCGGTTGGCGCGGGCGTCGGCTTGCAGGTTTCCGGAAGGCCAGGACACCGAATCAATCAGGTTATCGGCCAGCCGCGCGCCCACGCGCACCAGCTTTCTCAGGTGGCCCACGCCCCGTTCGATCTGCTCCGCCGGAATCGTGCTCAAATCGAACTGCATACCCAGCCAAGCGGTATCCGCCGGCGCCTCGAACAGGCTGAGGGGCATTACGGCGTCTGCTGCCTCCCTGCCCACCAGGTCGGTGAGCGGGGATTTTTCACCGGACAGGACCAAGTCGGCCCCGTCAAGCCTGTGGCTGGCATCCACTAATTCGGCCCAGCGCGTCGGCGAGCCGAAACTCTGCGGGCCGACCCGCACCACCGCGCCGGCGCCCGCCAGCCTTCCGCTGCCCACGGCTTCAAGCAATGCGCTGCATCCGGGATGCTCCGATTTGAGCGACAGGGCGATGTAGGGCGGCGCGTGGCCGGCTTGGCGAATCTGTTGCAATTCGGCAGTGAGGGCCGTGAGCCATGCGTTGAAAAGCCGCGGCGCAATAGCAGACAGATCCACGCCCAGCGCCGCTTCCTGCTGCTTGTGCCGGACCACTCGCTCGCGAAATTCGCGCAGCGTTGGGCTGGATCGATCAGGCCTTTCATCTCCCGGCGCTTCAAGAGCGAAGGCGCATTGCCCGGAGATGGCGTGCCGGTCCATCTGCGCGCGCCCGTCATCAAACGGCAGCGGCCCTATCGTTTGTCCGCTGAGCAGCCGCTCAAAATAGCCGCGCCAGCGCTCCGGTTGCGCTTCCCGGCGCACCGCGATATTCGCCAGCGCGCGGGAAAGCGCCGCTCGCTCGCCGACGCTGGCAGTGGGCGGATCCATGCCCTGAATCCTGCACGCCGGGAGAATGCCGCGGCAAGCCGGAAATTGTCGCTGTTCGGCGCCATTTGCGCCTATCGGGGCGGCAGCAGGTCCTTGAGGGGAACGGAGGTGTCGGCGAGCAGGGCGGGATCCGGCGAGGCTCGCGCGGCGATCATTTGTTTGCCGGCCATGAATTCCCGGGGGCTGGACACGGCTTCGACCGCGCTCAGCCGGCCCCCGCACAGCCTAAAGGCCGCAAAGGCGCCGGAGCCAGGGTCGCCCCGCAGCACTGTTTCGTCGCCCGGCGCGGCCATGCCGGCGATTTGCAGTTTGATCCGATACTGGTCGGACCAGAACCAAGGGGTGCTGGAATAAGCCTTGGGGCGGCCAAGGATGACCGAGGCCGCCACTTGGCCGTGGTCCACGGCGTTCTGCACGGATTCCAAGCGAATCGCCGTTCCCAGCAGCGTGTTGACGGTTCGCGCGCAATCGCCGGCGGCCAGGATGGACTCGTCTTCGGTGCGGCAGTATTCATCGGTGCGTATTCCGTCGTCTTCTTTTAGGCCGCATTCCCGCGCCAGCGACGAGGCGGGCAGCGCGCCGATTCCCACCACCACCGCATCGGCTTCCATGCTTCCGCCATCGGTTTCGACGCCTTCCACGCGGTCGTTGCCCACGAAGGCGCTTACCTCGGCTTGCGTGCGTATGCGAACGCCGGATTCCCGGTGCTTTTCAGTCAGCCAGCCGGCCACCCGGGCGCCGGCCACCCGGCTCATCACACGGGGCAGCGCTTCCAGCACGGTCACGTCCGCGCCCAATTCCCTGGCCGTGGCCGCCACCTCCAAGCCGATGTAGCCGCCGCCCACGATCACGATCCGCCGCTTTGGACGCAGCGCTTGGCGCAGGCGGTCGGCGTCGGCCAGGGAGTGCAGGTAATGAACGCCGGGCAGCTCCGCGCCCGGAACGCCGAGGCGGCGCAGGCGGCTGCCGGTGGCCAGCGCCAGCCAGTCGTAGCGAATCGTCTCGCCCGAGTCCAGCGTCGCCCGCTTGCCTTGCCGGTCGATGCCCACGACGCGGCGGCCGAGCCGCAATTCGACGCCCTTGGATTCAAAATACTCGGC
>JAPYNE010000008.1 GCA_028285945.1 Candidatus Foliamicus numerosus
GGTGACGCGGATGGAAGCCCGGCCGGGCGCGGCAATAGACTTGGCAAAGGCCTTGATGGATTCGTCCTTTGTCATCGCCACGCCGCCACCTCCGCAGTTTCTTGCAAGGGAGAATAACTTACCACGAAACGGGCGCGCCAACCCCAACATGACAGCATCCGGGCTTGCGCGGCGGGGCCGCGGCAAGGGCGGGGGCGATGGACGGGAAGCCGGGGCGCGAAATCAGGCGGTTTTTCCGGGATGGCGCCTATTCGTCGGGCAGCCCGGGCAGGTCCGGCATCGTCAGGCGCACGAACAGCTCCTCGAGGCGGTTGGTCTTGTGGCGGATGCTGGCAACCTGAACGCCGGCCGCATTGAGCCGCTCGAAGAACTCGTTGAGGCTGCGCTTGGCAGGCACCTCCACCTCCAGCTCGTAGCGGCTGCGCCAATGCACCTGGAAGCCCTTGAACTTGAGGCCATCGCGGGCGGGCGACTGAAGCGAGATCACGAAGTGCTGTTCGGGCAACTGCCTCAAGACCTGCTCCATCCGATCCTCCACCACGATTTGCCCTTGGTCGAGGATGGCCAGGCGGCGGCACAGGTGCTCGGCTTCCTCTAGGTAGTGGGTGGTGAGGATGATGGTGACGCCGCGCTCATTGATCTCGCGAAGCAGCTCCCACATGGAGCGGCGGATTTCGATGTCCACGCCCGCGGTCGGCTCGTCGAGAATCAGCAGCCTGGGCTCATGGACCATCGCCCGGGCGATCATCAGCCGGCGCTTCATCCCTCCCGAGAGCGTGCGCGCGAGCATGTTGCGCTGGTCCCATAGGCGAACCGCCTTCAGGCATTTTTCGGCGTTGCGGCGCGCCTGCCGCGGAGTGAGCCCGAAATAGCCCGCCTGGTGCATGAGCGTAGGGATGAGCTTCTCGAACAGGTTGAGGTTCACTTCCTGCGGCGTCACGCCGATGCACTTCTTCACCGCCTCGTGGTCACGATCCAGATCATGGCCGTACACGCGCACTTTGCCGCCGGTTTTGTTGACCAGTGTCGTGATGATTCCGATGGCCGTGGTCTTGCCGGCGCCGTTGGGGCCCAGCAAGGCGTAGAATTCGCCCTCCCGCACGGTGAGGTCAATGCCCTTGAGCGCCTGCACGCCGTTGGGATAGGTCTTGGTAAGCCCTTCGAGGGATAGAGCGTCCATATACCGGATTGTGCAGCCCCGGCCGCGCAAAGGAAAGCGGCTTGGTGCATAAAAGACTTCTTCCGGGAAGGAAGGTTGCAAGATGTGCGGGCCAAGGCTTGTATGAGGCGGGATAGTATGCATAATATCCGCCCTTCTGAAAATTTATGAGCATGTTATGCAGTCAAGCGCCCATCATGCGGCCCGCCGCCACGAGTGCATCGCGGAGATCATCCGCGGGCGGAGCGTGGGCAGCCAGGCCGAGCTGGGCGAGCTGCTTGCCCAGCGCGGCATTCGCGTCAGCCAATCCTGCCTGAGCCGCGACCTGTCCCTGTTGGGCGCGGTGAAGCGGGGACGGTCGTACACGCTCGTCCGCCCCGAGGTTGCCGAAGACGACCGCCAGGCGCTGTCGGCCTACGCCCGCAGCGTGGAACAGGCGGGGCCGCACTTGGCCGTCGTGCGCACCGCTACGGGCGCGGCGCAGCGCGTCGCGCTGTTTCTGGACCGCAGCGGGTGGCGGGAGGTTCTGGCGACGCTGGCGGGAGACGACACCATTTTCGTGGCGACGCGCAATCAGGCCGAGCAGCGCGCCCTGCTGTCCCGCCTGCGCCGCGAGATGGGTTAACCCCGTCCTTCGCTTCACTTCATCCCGCCAAGGCCAAGGATTATGAGCAATTCACCTATCGTGCTGGCTTTTTCCGGCGGGCTGGACACGTCGTTCTGCGTGCCTTGGCTGCGCGAAAAGCACCGGCGCCCGGTGGTGACGCTTACGGTCGACACCGGCGGAATCAGTACAGCGGAGGCGGGCGCGCTTGAGCAGCGCGCCTTGGCGCTGGGTGCCGAGCGGCACCTGCTGGTGGAGGCGCGCCCGCAGTTCTTCGATGAAGTGATCCGCCACCTGATTGCGGGCAATGTGCGGCGGGGCCACAGCTACCCCCTGTGCGTGGGCGCCGAGCGCGGCATTCAAGCGCGGATTCTGGCGCGCACCGCCAGCGAACTGGGCAGCGACACGGTGGCGCACGGCTGCACCGCGGCCGGCAACGATCAGTTCCGGTTCGAGATGGCCATGCGCGCGCTGGCGCCGGAAATCAAGGTGCTGGCGCCGGTTCGCGACGAATCGCTTCAGCGCGCAACGCAACTGGAGTACTTAAGGGAGCGCAGCGCTCCGGAAATGCCGGTCGGCAGCGATTATTCGATCAATCGCGGCCTCTGGGGCGTGACCATCGGCGGTCGCGAGACGCTCACCTCGGCGGATTCGATCCCGGAATCCGCTTGGGTGCTGTCGGCGGGCGCGCTCGAAAAGCCGCCTGCCGAGGAGTCCCACGATCTGGATTTCGAGGCCGGCGTGCCGGTGCGCTGGGACGGCGAAGCCCTTGATCCGGTGGCGCTGATCGAGGCGGTGGAGGAGTTCGCGGCGCGCTTCGGAATCGGGCGGGGCATCCACTTGGGCGACACCATTCTCGGCGCCAAGGGCCGGGTGGCCTACGAGGCGCCGGCCGCGGAGGTTCTGCTAACCGCCCACCGCGAACTCGAGAAGCTCACACTGGGCGCCGGCCAGTTGCGCGTGAAGGACACGCTGGCCGCCATCTATGGCGATCTCGTTCACGAAGGCAAACAGCTGGATCCGGTGTGTCGCGACATCGAGGCCTTTTTCGACCGCTCGCAACAATGCGTGAGCGGGCGCGTCCACCTTGTTCTAAGGCCCGCAAGCGTTTGGATACGGGGCGTGGAATCGGATCATTCCCTGCTTGCGGCCACGCGCGGCGTGTACGGCGAGGCCGCCGGAGAATGGACGCCGCGCGATGCGCTGGGAGCCGCCCGGGTGCTGGCGCTGCCCGGCCTTCTGCACAGCCGGGCGGCGGCGTCAACCCGCAAGGGCGGCGCCCATGCGTAGCGTGGTTGTCGATAAGCTCGCCTCGGTAACATGCGGGCTGGATCTGGGGCGTGAAATCCGGGTGGGCGAAGAGATTCCCAGCGAGGAAGGCGTGCTCGTTGCGGTGGAAGTGCTCAACGACAAATCGTCCTACAACCGGCTGGAGCTGGCCAGCGGCCGGATGGCCCGGGTGCGCAGCGGAGATATTGTGGTGGGCGCTTTAGGGCATAGGAAGGCCCTGTTTGGATACGCGGGACATGTTCCGGAATCGGTCAAGCGCGGAGACGTGCTGCAATTGCTCAACATTGGCGGCGTGCTGGGTGTGTGCGATTCGGTGAACGCCACCATGGGGCCGCCTTTCGATGTCCGAGTGCTGGGCGTGGTGCTGGAGTTCCCTTATCTGGGCGAACGCGTGGGCATACCGGCGAGGGTGGGCGGCGAAGCCTTGCCGCATGAGGATTCCGGCAGCCTTGACCTCGGCGGCGTGCCTGTGGTGACGCTGGCGGGCACCACCATGAACTCCGGGAAGACGGCGGCGGCCAGCGCGATTATCGGCCGCTTGCGGCATGAAGGCTATGTAGTGGACGCATTCAAGGCTACTGGCGTGTCGCTGCGCCGCGACATCCTCGCGATGGAGGACGCGGGAGCGCGCAACACCGCGATTTTCACCGATTTTGGCGTGGTTAGCACCGCTTCGCACAATGCGTCAAGGCTGGTGCGGGCCATGCTGCGGCGGATGGCGGCCGCCGGGCCGGACCTGATCCTGTTTGAATTGGGCGACGGCATACTCGGGGCCTACGGCGTGGAGGCGATTCTGGCGGATGAAGGCATACGCTCGGCGATCACCTGCCTGCTGCTTTGCGCCAGCGATCCCGTTGCCGCTTGGGGCGGCGCCGTTCTCTTGAAGAAGGACTACGGAATCGAAGTGGCCGCCGTTACCGGTCCTGCCACCGACAACCAGGTGGGGATCGATATCCTGCGCCACCGTGTCGGCGTGCCCGGCTACAACGCGATTACCCATAGCGCCGAATTGGGCCAGTTCGTGGCGCGCAGCCTGAAGCTGCCGCGATCATGAGTGTTCCTGCCATAGTTTTGGGCGCTTCGGGATACGTGGCGGGCGAGCTTTTGCGCCTTCTCGCCGGCCATCCGGAGTTTCGGATCGCGTCGGCGATTTCACAGAGCAACGCCGGCGCCCCGGTGGAATCCGTGTTCCCCAACCTCACCGGCCTGTGGCCCGACTTTCGCTTCGCTTCCCTAGCCGAACTTGAGGAAGCGCTGCGCCAGCCATGCGCCGTTTTTTCCTGCGCGCCGCATGGGGCCAGCGCGGCGCTGGTGGCCAAGGTGCTGAAACGGGCCGGAGGGCGCGACGCCGACGTTCGGATCGTGGATGTTTCGGCCGACTTCCGTTACGCCACCGCCAAAGCCTACGAGCAGGTGTACGGCTCGGCGCATGGCGCCCCTGAGCTGCTGCCGATGTTTTCCTGCGCGCTTCCGGAGCACCGGGCCAAGGCGGACACGCCGCATATCGGGCACCCCGGATGCTTCGCCACCGCCTTGCTGCTCGCCTGCGTGCCGCTGATGCGATTCGGGCTCACCGACACTCCGCTTTTCGCCAGCGGCGTGACCGGCAGCACCGGAGCCGGCAAGCAGCCTTTGGCGACCACCCATCATCCGCTTCGCCACTCCAACCTGTTCGCCTACCAGCCGCTCAAGCACCGGCATGCTCCGGAAGTGGAAGAGGTTTGCGCGGCCGTGGGCGGGCAGCGCCCGCAATTGCGGTTTGTGCCGCATTCCGGGCCGTTTGCGCGCGGCATCCACCTCACGATGCAGGCCGCGCTGAAGCCTTCGCTGGGCGGGCGGCAGGTGAGGGAGGCTTTCGAGCAGAGCTACGCCGATGCGCCGTTCGTGCATGTGACGGAGTCGCCGCCGCGGCTGAAGAATGTGACAGGCGGCAATCATGCGCATCTTTCGGTGTCGGTGGAAAACGGTTCCGTGGCGGTTTTCGTGGCGCTGGACAACCTGGTGAAAGGCGCCGCCGGCGGAGCGGTGCAATGGGCCAACCGCTTGCACGGATTCGATGAGACGGCCGGTTTGGCCGCGCCGGGGCCGGCATGGACATGACCGCGCCGCAGTCCGGCGGCCAGTGCCAGGATGCGCGCCGCTTCGAGGCCGCGCATCTGGCGCAGGTGTACTCCCAGTTTCCTTTCGAGGTGGTGGCCGGCGAAGGCGCTTACCTGGTTTGCGCCAATGGCCGGCGGCTTTTGGACCTGTACGGCGGACACGCCGTCTGCGCTTTGGGATACGGCCATCCGCGGCTGCTGGAGGCCCTCAAGCGCCAGGCGGGCGAGTTGTTGTTCGCCAGCAACGCGATAGCCCTGCGGGTGCGCGCGCGGGCGGCCGAAAAGCTCGCCGGATTCGCCCCTCGGGGATTGAACCGGGTGTTTTTCGTGAATTCGGGAGCCGAGGCCAATGAGAATGCCCTGCGTTTGGCCTGCCGGCTTACGGGGCGCTCCCGCGTCGTTGCCTTGGAGCATGCGTTTCATGGACGCACGGCGGCCGCCGCCGCGGTCAGTTGGGGCGCCCGGGACCGTTGGTACGGCTTTCCGCAAACGCCGTTTGACGTGGCGTTTTCGCCGCGGGACGATGCCGCGGCCTTGGCGTCGTTGATCGACGCGAACACGGCCGCCGTCATCCTGGAGCCGATTCAGGGCGTGGGGGGCGCGTTTCCGGTTCGCAATGAGGTTCTGGCCGCCGCGCGCCAAGCCTGCGACGCCCAGGGCGCTTTCCTTATCGCTGATGAAGTGCAGTGCGGAATGGGCCGCAGCGGCCTGCCCTTCGCCATTTCGCACGCCGGCGTGGCGCCTGACTTCATCACCACCGCCAAGTCGCTGGCCGCCGGTTTCCCTTGTGCGGCGCTGCTGATGCGCGAGGATTGCGCCGCGCAGCTTGCGAAAGGCGACCTCGGCAGCACCTTCGGCGGCGGGCCGCTGGCCTGCGCCGCCATCGAAGCCGTGCTCGCCGTGATGCGCGAGGAGCAGCTTCCCCAAAAGGCGGCGGAGCGCGAACGGCAGATACGCGCCACCTGCGTGACGGGTCCGGTGGAGGCCATACAGGGCCGGGGCCTGTTGCTGGGACTGAAATGCGCCGATGGCGCGACCGCAGTGCGGGACCAACTGCTTGATGCCGACATTCTCGTCGGCACCAGCGCCTTGCCGGACTGGCTGCGAATCATGCCTCCGCTTAACCTTCGCGAGAACGAGGCAGCCCGGTTGGCTGCCGCCCTTGGACCGCTTTGACGGCCCGCGGCTTGCGCTTGCTTGGAGCAGCCCAATGAGTGACATCAATCGATTCGATGATCTGGCCGACTTCGCGGCGGATGAGATATCGGCGCTGCTGGGCCTTTCGGCCCGCCTTGAGCAGCGCCCGGAGCCCGAGGCGCTGAAAGGCAAGGTTCTGTCGCTGCTTTTTCTCAACCCCTCGCTTCGAACGCTGGCATCATTTCAAGCGTCCATGACGCGGCTGGGCGGCGGCGCGTTCGTGATCTCCCCGGAGATGTCGATTCACGGCTTGGAGACCCGGCCGGGAATCGTGATGGACGGGGCGGCCGCGGAGCATGTCCGCGAGGCGGTCCCGGTGATCGCGTCGTATGGCGATGCCTTGGGCCTGCGCGCATTCGCTGAGCGCCGCGACTTGGTGGAGGATCTGGAGGATCGGGAGTACCGGAATCTCGCCGAGCTGGTGTCCACGCCGCTGATCAACATGGAATCGGCGATCAATCATCCCTGTCAGAGCCTGGCGGACTGGAAAACGCTTGATGACCTTGGCGTTTCCGGGCGCGGAGGCAAGTTCGTGCTCAGTTGGGCCTATCATCCGTCGGCCCTGCCCTTGGCCGTGCCGTCGGCCACCATGCAGATGGCGGCCATGCGGGGCATGGAGGTGACCGTGCTGCGGCCCGACGGCTTTGAACTGCCGCCGGTGGTGATGGACAAGGCGCGAATGCTTGCCAAGCGCTCCGGCGGCTCCATCAGGGAAACGGACGACCGCAGCGAGGCCATGGAGGGCGCCCATGTGCTCTATGCCAAGTCCTGGAGTTCCACCCGCCACTATGGCGACAAGCATTCCGACTATCAGTTGCGCAACCGGCATGAGGACTGGTGCGTGGCTGAGACCTGGTTTCAGCATGCCGCAGCCGACTGCCGGTTCATGCACTGCCTGCCGGTTCGCCGTAACGTGGTGGTGAGCGAGGCGGTGCTGGATGGACCGCGCAGCGTGGTCGTGGCCGAGGCTCGCAACCGCATGTGGGTGCAGATGGCTGTTCTCTACGCCATGCTCGGGCCGGGGTTGTGAACCGCAAGCGGCTGAGCGGCACGGGATTCGGCGCGCTGCGGGCTGCCGCGCCGTACCTGCGCCTGTACAAGGACCGCGTGTTCGTGGTCAAGCTCGGCGGGGAGGTGCTGAGCCGGACCAGCCGCATCGAGGCGCTGGTGGAGCAGGCGGCGGTGCTGCAAGCTCTTGGGGTCCGCGTGGTGATCGTGCATGGCGGCGGGCCGCAATCGACGGAGCTGACCCGCCGGCTGAAGCACTCCGCGCGCATGGTGGCCGGCCGCCGCGTGACCGGCCCCGAGGAACTCCAAGTGGCCAGTTATGTGCTCAACGGCGAGGTTAATACCCGGCTGCTCTCCGCCTGCCGGGCCTGCGGCGTTGCGGCCGTGGGCTTGTCCGGAGTCGATGCGGGCCTGGTGATGGCCCGCCGCCGCCCGCCGATGAGGGTGGAGGGCGCCGGCGAGGAGCCGGTGGATTTCGGTTTTGTGGGCGAAATAGAAGAAGTGAATCCAGCGGTGCTGAAAATGCTGCTGAAGAAGCGCTTTCTGCCCATCGTGAGCCCGCTTTCCGCCGACTCAAGAGGCGGGCTTCTCAATATCAATGCCGATACGGTGGCCGCTGCGGTGGCAACGGCGATAGGGGCCGAGAAACTGGTGCTCACCATGGCCGCGCCGGGCATTCTGTCCGACCGTGCGGATGCTTCCACGCTGTTGTCGCACCTGGATCTTGCCGGATTGCGGCAACTGCGCGCCGATGGGGTGCTGGCCGACGGAATGCTGCCCAAGGCCTCCGCCATCGAAGCCGCGATTACGGGGGGCGTGCCGCGGGTCCACTTGGTTTCCGGCAGCACCCAGGACGCCCTGCTGCGCGAGGTGTTCACCAACGAAGGTTGCGGCACCCTGGTGGTGCGCAGCATCGATACCCTGTCGGCGGCGGAGCAGGAGGCTGGGCGGCAATGACCCGGTTGTGGGACAAGGGCGTAAAGCTGGACGAGACGGTGCTGCGCTATACGGCGGGCGAGGACCATCGACTGGACGGCCGGTTGGTGGCGCACGACGCGCGGGCCTCGATTGCCCATGCCGGAATGCTGCGCGCGGCGGGCTATCTGTCGAGCCCGGATCATGCCGCCATCGTGCGCGGCCTTGAGGCGTTGGCCAAGGAGCACGCCGCCGGCGAATGGACGATATCCTTGGAGGAGGAAGATGTGCATACCGCGCTGGAGCGGCGCTTGGTGGCGCGCGTGGGCGAGGCCGGCAAGCGGGTGCATCTGGGACGCTCCCGCAACGATCAGGTGCTGGCGGCCCTGCGGCTGTATCTCAAGGATGCGGCCGGCGGCCTGCAGCAGGCCGCCGGGGCGGTGGCGGATGAGCTGGATCGCTTGGATGCGGGTGAGGGCGGCCTGCCCTTGCCCGGCTATACGCACATGCAGCAAGCCATGCCCAGCAGCGTGGGGCTTTGGGCGCGCGGCTTTGCCGGGGAGCTGCGCGACGATGCGGCTGGCATGGGCGCGGCCGCGCGGCGCTTGGACCGCAATCCGCTGGGCAGCGCCGCAGGCTTCGGCACGCCGGGGCTGGACATTGACCGGGAGCGCACGCGGGCGAGCCTGGGTTTTGCCGAAGTTCAGGAACCGGTCACCTCGGTGCAGCTCTCTCGCGGCAAGGCGGAGGCTGGCCTGTTGTTTGAATGCGCCCTGCTGATGCAGGACCTCGGTCGCCTGGCCAGCGACCTGCTGCTCTTCTGCACTAGCGAATTCTCGCTGATCAGCCTGGCGGATGAGGTCACGACCGGTTCTTCCATCATGCCCCAGAAGCGCAATCCGGATGCGCTGGAACTGGTGCGCGCCGCCGGCGCCACCGTTCGCGCCTGCCTGGCGGAAGTGCTGGGCATTCCCGCCGCGCTGCCCTCCGGCTATCAGCGCGACCTGCAGCGCATCAAGGCGCCGCTGTTCCGCGGCATTGATCTGACCGGCGAGAGCTGCGCCGTCGCATCCCGCATGGTGCGCGCTTTGCGCTTTGTTCCCGAGCGCTGCGAGGAGCTGGCCTCGGCGCCGGGCCTGCGGGCCGCCGAGCGGGCCAACCGGCTGGTGGCGGAGCAGGGCGTGAGCTTTCGCGAGGCCTACCGGATGGTGGCGGAGCAGGAGGAGTAATGCCCGGGCGAATTTGGCATCCCGAGGCGTTCGACCGCCCTGAACAGTTGAATGGCTTGGAAGAGAACCGGATGCTGGGGCATCTAGGCGTGGAAATCGTCGAGATCGGGGACGATTTCCTGCGGGCGCGGATGCCGGTGGACCATCGAACCCAGCAGCCCTTCGGACTGTTGCACGGCGGCGCCTCGGCGGTGCTGGCGGAATCGCTGGGAAGCTGGTCGTCGTACCTTTGCACCCCTCCGGGGGAATACCAGGTTCTCGGCTTGGAGATTAACGTCAGCCACCTGAGTCCGGCGCGCTCGGGTGATGTGTACGGCACCGCGCGCCCCATACGCTTGGGCAGCATGGTGCATGTGTGGGGCATTCAGGTGACGGATGAGGAGGATGCCTTGTTGAGCGTATCCCGGCTCACGACCTCGCTTCGCCGGATCAGAAAATCGCGCTGAACGCCGCGCCGTGAGAGAATGAGCGCGGAAGCTGCCGAGTTGGACTAGCGCCGGGATTGTCACCTAGGGGCTGCGGGTTCAATTCCCGCCGGCAGCTTCCCTGCTCGCGGCCCATTATAACGCCTTCACTGTGCGCTGTGGGGCCGCTGGGCTGCAATTTCCCGCGCGGCCTCCGCGCCCCTTGATGCAGTATGCGGGCTAGCCTGCGCGGGCCACGCTTGCACGTGCGCGCAAATGTTAAGGCGGGCTATTCCTGTTTCGCTTCCTCTTTCACCTCGCGCTTCCTTATCAGCACGCGCGCCATCAGAATGCCGATCTCGTAGAGAAGGAAAAGCGGAACCGCCAGAAGCGTTTGCGAGATCATATCGGGCGGCGTGAGCAGCATGCCCAGCGTAAAGGCGCCCAGCAGGATATAGGGCCGCTTCCGGCTCAGCGATGCGGGGCTGACGATCCCGGCGCCCACCAGCAGGAGGATGGCGATGGGCACTTCAAAGGCGATTCCGAAGGTGAAGAACAGCACCAGAATGAAATCCAGGTACTCGCCGATATCGGTCATCATCGCCACGCCTTCCGGCGTGGCGGCTGTGAAAAAGCCGAACATCAGCGGAAACACCACGTAGTAGGCGAAGGCGGCGCCGGAATAAAACAGCATGATGCTGGACAAAACCAGCGGTATCGCCAGCTTCTTTTCGCGTTTGTAAAGCCCTGGCGCCACAAAGGCCCAGGCCTGGTAAATAACGATGGGCATGGCGGCGAACACCGCCACCCAGAACGCCGTCTTGAAGGGCGTGAGAAACGGAGAAGCCACCCGGGTGGCGATCATGGAGGCGCCTTCGGGCAACTTGCTCATCAGCGGCTCTGCCACCAGAGTGAAAACCTCTTGGGCAAACGGCACTAGGCCCACAAAAATCACCAGCACCGCCGCGGCGGCCTTCATAAGCCGCGAACGCAGCTCCACCAGATGCGATAGCAGGCTGGATTCCTCCAGTTCCTCCCGCTCTTCTTGCTGCTTTTCCTCCTGCTCGTTATTCACTGGTTCTGGCTGCCGGCATCCTTCTCCGGCTCTTCGGAATCCATCTTTTTCGGCTCATCGGGATTTTTGTCCGGTTTGGGGTTCTTGTCCTCCGGCTGTTTCCCGGTTGTGCCGGTCTTCGCGCCACTGCCGCCGCCTGCGCTCCGGGCGGTTGACGGCCTGGGGTCGTCGAGGTTCACTTCTTGGCGCAGCTGGTACATCAGCGTGCGCGACATGCGCCGCGCCTGACCCACCCAGCGGCCCAGTTGCGCCGCCGCCTTGGGCAGGCGCTGGGGGCCTAGGACGATCAGCCCGAGGCCGGCAAGAAGGATGAGTTCTGCAAACCCGATATCAAACATGGAGGGGGTGGCAGCGCCGTTTTCCAACGACGCCAGGCGTCAGCCAGCAAATCAGGCCTTGGGAGCTTCCTTTTCTTTGGTTTCGGCACCCGCCTCGGTTTCGCTGAATTCGGCATCCGCGCGGCCGAGCTTGTTGGGATCGGACTTTTCCGGATCGGACACGGCCTTGCGAAACCCTTTGATTGCCGAGCCCAGGTCGCTGCCCAGGTTGCGGATGCGCGAGGTGCCGAATATCACCAATGCGAGCAGCAGCACGATGAGTAGCTGCCAGCCACTGATTCCGCCAAATCCCATGATGTCGTCCTCTTTAGCCCCTTCCCGGTTCCGGCGGGGCTTCTTGGGCGTTGCGCCAATTGTTCAAGCTACCCGCCGGTTGAGGCTAATCATACCCTTTATGGTCTTGCATGGGCCTCGAGAAGAACAGTCACAGGGCCCGAATTAACCAGTTCCACATCCATGTTCGCTCCGTAAACCCCCGTTTGCACGCTGATGCCCTGCGCCTTGGCTTCGGCAACCAGACGGTCGAAAAGCCGCTTGCCCTCCTCGGCGGGAGCGGCCCGGGAAAAGCCGGGCCGGGTGCCCTTTCGCGTATCGGCGGCCAGCGTGAACTGCGACACCAGCAGCAATTCGCCTTCGGTTTGCGCCAGACTCAGGTTCATCCGCCCCTCGGAATCGGAGAATACACGGTAGTTGGCGATCCGTTCGGCTAAGCGCCTAGCCTGCGCTTCGGTATCGCCTCGCTCCACGGCCGCCAGAACCAGCAATCCGGCGCCGATTTTCCCGCATAGACGACCGTCCACGCGCACCTGCGCGCGGCTGACCCGCTGCAGCAGCCCGATCATCGCCGGTTTCCGCAGCGCCGCCGGTGTAGCATGCGCTTGGTGCGCCGTCCCATCAGTTCCTTGTTTTTCAGGGGGAGTCTCCAATGCCTCAATTGACCGTTAAGGCGATAGTAACCGGTGTGCTGCTGTCGATCATACTGTCGTGGGCCAATGCCTACATCGGATTGTTCGCAGGGCTTACGGTGTCCGCTTCGATTCCCGCCGCGGTGCTCTCCATGGCGGTTCTGGGCCTGTTCAAACGCAGCAATATCCTCGAGCACAATATCGTGCAGACGGCGGCCTCGGCGGGCGAGTCGCTGGCCGCCGGCGTGATATTCACCCTGCCCGCCCTGCTGATCCTCAACTACTGGAGCGTGTTCGACTACTGGTGGGTGAGCGTGATCGCCGGCGTGGGCGGCCTGCTGGGGGTCATGTACACCATCCCGCTGCGGCACTCGCTGATTGTTTCCGAGAACTTGGTCTTCCCGGAAGGCCAAGCCACCGCGCAGGTGCTCAAAGCGGGACAGGAGCGCAGCGGCGAGGTGCGGTTTTTGGCTTTGGGCGCCGGACTGGGCGCGCTGCTCAAGCTGTGCGAGACCGGATTCAGGACCTGGGACGGCATCGCCCAAGCGGCCGGGCGGATTGCCGGCGACAGCATCGCCTACATCGGCTCCAACCTTTCGCCCGCGCTGATCGGCGTGGGCTACATCGTGGGACTGAATATCGCCACGCTGGTGCTGCTGGGCGGCATGTTGTCCTGGAACGTGGCGCTGCCGCTGTTCGGCGCCTTCCACCTTGAGAGCCATCCGGACCTAGCGGCCCGCGTTGCCGGGCTTTCCGCGGCGGATGCCGCCTTCGCCATCTGGAGCGAGCAGATCCGCTACCTCGGCGTGGGCGCGATGATCGTGGGCGGGCTGTGGGCGATCGTGTCGCTTCGCGGTTCGCTGGTCGAGGCTTTTCGTCGAGGCTTCGGAAAATTGCCCGCCGAGGCCGGAGCGAGGATGGAAACGGACCGCGACACGCCGATGCGTTTCGTGCTGGCTGGCGTTGCCTGCCTAACGGTGTTTATGTGGTTCATTTACTACAACGTGGTCGATAGCGCGGGCGTGTCGCTGGCGATGACCCTTCTGATGGCCGCGACCGGCTTTCTTTTTTCGGCGGTGGCCGCGTACATGGCCGGCTTGGTGGGGTCGTCCAACAACCCGGTTTCCGGGGTGACGATCGCAACCATTTTGTTTTCCTCGCTGCTGATGCTGTGGATGGTGGGTTCCGGCGAGGCGAGCGCGCCGGCGGCGGTCATCATGATCGGCGCCGTGGTGTGCTGCGCCGCGGCCATCGGCGGCGACAACATGCAGGACCTCAAGGCCGGCCGGATCGTGGGCTCGACGCCGTACAAGCAACAGATCATGCAGGTGGTGGGGGTTGTTTCGGCCACCTTCTTCCTCGCCCCCGTGCTGAACCTGATGCTGGAGGCCTATGGAATAGGGCCCGCCACGCCCGAGCGGCCGGACTCGCTGCTGGCGCCGCAGGCCACGCTCATGGCCTCGGTGGCCCAAGGCGTGCTGGGCGGCGATTTGCCTTGGAACATGATCGGCATCGGCGCCGGGGTAGGCGCCGCCATCATCGTTCTGGACGAGGTTCTCAAAGCCCGCAAAGCCGCCTTCCGAACCCCGGTGCTTGCCGTTGCGGTGGGGATCTACCTGCCTGTGGAACTCGCCGTGCCCATTTTCCTGGGCGGGCTGCTGTCGTTCATGGCCAAACGGGCGAGAGGCGGCGCGCCGGCCCGGTCGGGATCGCTGCTGGCCGCCGGCCTGATTACGGGCGAAGCGCTGGTGGGAATCGCCATCGCCGTGCCCATCGTCCTAAGCGGGAACAGGGATGTGCTGATGCTGCCGTTCAGCGCCGGAACATGGCTCGGCGTGCTGGCGGTTGCGCTGGTGGCGGTTCTGCTCTACTGTGCCGGCGCGCGCAGGGCTGAGGCTGGCTGAGTTCGCGTTCGCTCAATTTTTCGCTTCGGGAGGATTGCTCAATGGCCCACTACATGGTTGCGGTGTGCGACATCGCCAACTTCCACGACAACATGAAGAAATACGTCAAGCTGTCCGCCGACCTGGTGGCGAAGCATGGCGGCGAGTACGTGATCCGCGGTCCGGCGGAAGAGCAAGTGGAGGGCGACAAGCTGGCGGGCTGCTACATGATCGTGACCCGCTTCCCCACCCGCGAGCAACTCGATGCCTTCTGGAAAGGCGACGAGTACCGCAACAACGTCCGTCCGCTGCGCGCCGGCAGCGGCACCTACGACATCGCCATCTACCCCGCCGCCTGAGCCTTGCTGTACGGCGGCTGAAGGAGCCTGTACCGCTCCCTCTATCGCTCCGCAAGGATTCGGCTGCGGAGGTCGAGTCTTCGTGTGGCGCTTTGGCGGACATGAAGCGCGGGCTTGGCCGCAGCATGGAATCTTTGTTCACTCCATGGCGCCCGCCAAATCAACTTTTGAGAAGCTGTCATAAGCCAATTTCGATTGACAATAGAAGATCCGTTTGTTGCGTTGCTCAAACGGATTAGTAATCGAGAGAATGAATCAATTGCTGCACGAGATGCTCATCGTTCACGCCTTCCCAATGCGAAGACAGGAGATTGAAGGAGCCTCTTGAGACCGGAATGGCAACCGCCATGTCTTGATCTCTAATCTCACTGGCCTTGCTCTGTTGCTTGTTGCGCGCAGCTACGGCAATTGCATTGCTCATGGCCTCCTTTGTGAGGTTGCCAATGCGATTTTTCAGTTGACTCGCGGTTTGGGCGGCAATCCATAGGTTTATCGTGTCCTCGTCGTATTCTTCGCTTTGGACTCTGAAGAATGCGATATTGGGGTCATCAGGGGGAGGCACATTAAAGTATGGCTGAATCTTTATTCCCGCGCTGGTGGTGACAGAGAATTTCTTTGCCTTGGTGTTTTTCTCGTAAATCCAAAGACTTTTACTCGGCTTCCTAGCACTGCGAGGAGGTGTTTGGTTCCAAAGTGCGTAGTAATCGCTAGGGTTGGGTTTCAGCATCCGCTCCTCAAAGTAGAGAAATTCTCGCAAATCTGTTTCCCAAAGGAGCCAGCCTGTTCGCATGTCCGCAGAATCACCTTTGCTTTTTGCCTTTACTTGGTTGGTTCGATTCTCCAAAAGGGCTGCGTATTGAGCAAGCACATCGGCCATCGCCTCACCGGCTGGCGCATCTAAGTCTCCGATCCTTATGGATCGCGTGGCTGATGGATGCATTCGCGTTGTTCCGCACACACTACGAATAGTTTTTCCGTTTAGGTTTCCGACGCGGAGCATTTTGAATTCAACGCCGAGACCTTCATGGTTTATGTCGATGCTTAAGTTGCTCCAGCCTTGTTCGGGAATGCCTTTCGCTTTGCAGTAGACCTCGCTCCAGTCGCCTTCCTCGAGTTTGCGGCCCATCATCGACGCAACTTTGGCCGCCAGCATTGCCTTGGCGCGTTGGCGTTCATCCCCGGAAAAGACTGGCAAGGTAGTCATTTGCGCGCTCGCAGAAATTCTTGAGCTTCCCTACGAAACTCGGCAAATCCAACCAAGCCAGTCCGACGATGTATCGCGGAACTAACGTACCTGCTATATAGAACCCGGTAATCGACTTCCGGGTCGCGATTCACGTGAATATACGGCGCGATAGGCACTTGCCCCTCGGAACGACGCATGAACGCCGAGACATTTTCGGCTGATTCGTGCTTATTCGTTCGTGGCCTCGCTTGGCCAATCGACTTTTTGCAGTGAATCATCAGATCGGCACCAGCGGCATTATCGCTAACGTATTGCTTGAAAGTGCCATGCTGCTTATCGAAAATGCTTGTTCTTAGCATCTCGAAACCCGACCCTTCGATCGCGTTTCTCAGGGCGCCCCATACCCGCTTGGAAGAATTCATGAATACAAGAACCATCCAGTGACCGGGTCTGAGTACTCTGTACGCTTCTCGGAGGCTTTGGGTCATCAGGTCTTGGTAGGAATCTATGTTTTTTCCTTGGCGCGTGTTCACAATGGCTTCGTTTTGCGTGTCTGTATATTCGCCAAGCCATGACTCCCAGAGGAAATTCATCTCGCTGTAGTTGATATTCGAACCGAATGGAGGATCTGTAAAGATAAAATCGATCGAGTTCGTGGGCAGGAAATCGAGATTGGTGGCGCTGCCTGTCCTTACTACGGAATCTCCGTTATACCGTGCGGCCGTAGTGGCGAAGTGATCGCCTACGCTTGCCGCCTTACGGCGGAAAGTTACAAACACGTTGGCTTCGTTCCAAATATGCGGAACGTTTAGCGCGGCCATGTTGCCGCTTCCGCCCCAGAATCGGTATTCCGAGAGTCGGGTTACTCTGCGGTAGAGTGACGTGAAGACGAACGCGAGTGCCGCTGCCAGATCGGGATTCTCAATTCGCTGAATCTCCTTCCAGAGCGCGGCACATGCAATCAAATTCCTAGGCGTGTATAGCTTTGCTACCGTATCCAGCCCATGGCGTTTGGGTTGATTGAGGTTCACACCATCCGGAAGTTTTGCTTGAGGAAACTGTCCGGAAAACTCTGCAACCATTTTCTCGCATGACTTGATCCTAGCGTAATCGCTGTCTTCCAAGGGGTGTTCAACAATTTTTTTGGAACAACACCTGTAGCCGACAAAAACCGGCACAGCCTGCTTTCGTGCCAAGAGGGACTTATTAACTTCTTTTCCGCAACTTGGACAAGGGAATTTTCTAAGTATCTTGTGCTGCCGCACCGTCTCACCGTATTGCCGACAGTGGTCCCAAACCACAAAATCATGGCCGCAATGATCGCATTGCAAGACATATGACCAGACGGTGTATAGCAGAGTAACGGAAGAGTTGCACTCGCGGCAACGCGTCGTATAAAGATCCGCCTCAAGTTTTTTCAAATGGTTCAAGACATGCGCAGCTGCGTCTTGGAATAGACTGATGTCGATGGCGGAGAGGAAGTTATAGGAAATAAACGACGCTGCGGGAGAGAGTTCATTGAGAATGACATCGCATCCGAGGACGCGTGCTGCCACCCCTGTCATTCCACTCCCCGCAAACGGATCGAGAACCAAGCCTCCGTGCGGCAAGTATTTTGAGATGACGCTGGCAATTCCCTGAGGCGGTACTTTGGTGTGGTAGGTGTGAGCGTCGTAGGTATAGGTGTTCTTGCCCGCGGACACCTCGTCTTCGACTGGATCGCTCCTTGTGATTGCTGGCTTCAGTCTCCGTTCTAGGATATCGGCTAATGCCAGTTCACCGTCGCTCCAGAACGAGCCAGACTGGAAAATGTCCTTGACAATCGAGCGGTTAGGATTTTCCACCAGTCTTAGTCCGTCTTTGGCAAACAGCGAAGGGTTTTCTGGAATTCTCGCCTTGCTTCCATTTGACGCGAATACTGGCGGATGTGCGGGGCCGATTTCGGCTACCGCACTCGCTTGCGTGGTTGGATCAAGTAGCGCGTTCAATTCCTTGAGCACTTCATCACTTGGTTGCAGGTCCCCGCGTTCCCATCTAGCCAAGGCATAGAGAGAGGAGTGGAGCTTTCGAGCCAATTCCTGCTCCGTCAGGCCAAGCCGCCTCCGTACTTCCCGAAAGGGATTGTCGAAGCAATCTTCGTGGCTAGTTAATGATGATCTTGTAGTGTCACTCATGGCCTATGAATAATCAGATAGAAAAGTGGATCAATGGGCCCTACTTTGTCATTCAAGAGTATCTATATGGTTACTTAGCATCAAGGGGTGAAATGGTAGCGTATTGCGCATGACTCTCTGCTCAACGAATTTGCAGCAATTCCATGCCAATTATTGGATTTTAGTCATTAGGTGGCTGACCATTGCACAAGGCGCAGGGATAATCCGGGACATTGCTGTCGAGCGGACATCCTGATACACGGCCTTCCTCAATTGCATATGCAACACCCATCCCGCATCAGGCAGCCTTTGCCGCGTATTCCGCCGGCGTGGCGTAGCCGAGCGAGCTATGAGGTCGTTCTTGGTTGTAGTGGCGCCGCCAGTTCTCGATCAAGTGTCCGGCCTCGCGTAGATCCCGGAACCAGTTGCTGGTTGAGGCAGTTGTCCCTGAACCAGGCATTGAAGCTCTCCACGAAGGCGCTCCGCATGGGCTTTCCCGGCTGGATGAAGTGCAGGTTCGCGCCGCTTCGGCGACTCCAGAAGAACATGGCTTTGCTGGTCGGTTCCGGCCCGTTGTCGCAGACCGGAGTCTTGGGGATCACACCAACTCGGCGACCGCCTTTCCGGCCACCGGGCACATTCTTGATGGTCGAGCGGAATTTCCCGGGCGGGCGGCTTTGGGCCGATCAACGCCGCTAGAAGAACCGTTCCAGCACTTTGACGACATCGCCGGGCAAAACCGTGCTCGTCACCGACACCGGCTGCTCGGACTTTTCGGCATCCGAGGCCCGGATGACCACCATCTCCGTTTTTTTGGCGCGGTAGGTGAAGCCGCCGCCGATGGCCACCGCCTCGTTCACCGTCATGCCGTTGACGTAGGGATAGGAGCCGGGATTGTTGACCTCGCCGAGAATATAGAACGGTCGGTAGTTCAGAACCTCCACACCGACCCTCGGATTCAGAAGGTAGTCGGGCTTCAAGGCGTCCAGAATGGCCCGCTCAGACTCCCGTATGGTCAGCCCGCCCAATCTCAGCACGCCTACGAGCGGCAGCGACGCGGTGCCCGTCTCGCTGATGGTGAATTCGCCGGAGAGGTCCTCGTGGCTGAACACCGTTACCTTGAGGCGGTCGCCCGCGCCAAGCTGGTACTCGATCGAACCGGATTGGTCGCTCGCAACCGCCGCCGCCGATAGCAGAAGCACCAAGGCGGCGAGACGGCCGCGCAGCTTCATCGGCACCTTAGAGGAGGTTGCAGCGTGAACGCCAGCGAGGCGACATGGTTGCCGTAGTCGTTAGCCGGGATGGTCGAGTCCCGCGTTTCGTAACGGTAGCTGAAGTCAACATGCACACAGCGGTTGGCGAGCCAGCGGACACCGGCCTCGCCGCCCCAGATATCCTCTTGGTGCCGCGGGCGCCCGGCCACCACCCGGAAGTTGTTGTTGGCTATGTCCAAGGCGGCGGTCAGCAGCATGTTGCGGCGCAATTCATGGACCGCGCCGATTTCCACCCGGGTCACCAGCACGGCCGATGCGTCGAGTATGGTTTCCTCGACGGCGCGCGAAGCCGTGGCACTGAGCGTCGTCATCGGGCTTACATTCCAGTCGAGTTCGACACCGAAACTCGGCCGCTCCACCGACCTCAGCCCGATGCCTTCATAAGATTGGCGCCGGTAGCCGGCGAACAGCTCGCCGAAGAGCAGCCCGCCGAGATCGAGATCCACGCCGACGGCGAGCTCCCACCCGTCGGAGTCGCGGTCCAGACCGCGCCGGCGGGTGTCGTAGCGGCGGTCGTAGCGGGTGGCCTTCGCAAACACCTCGTGGCCGGACGGTATGCGGTAGCCCGCCCGGGCTCTCCATTCACGGTCGCTGCGGTCGCGGAAGGCGCGCGCGGGGTTGTCGTATTTGTAATCGTCGTAGCGGCCTTCAAAGGACAGCAACACCCGATTCAGGCTGCGGGATAAGCCGACCGCTGCACCGCGCTTCTCGAAGGTGTCGGGCTCGCCGCCGACGATGGAGTAGGCGCCGCCGCGGCCCTCCCGCAGGTCCGCCATATTCGCCGACGCGCGAAACTCCGTGTTCCGCCCCGCGTCCAGCCGGCCCGTCAAGGTCGCGAACCGGTCCGCGTTGTTCTCGTCCTTGTTGTCTTGGAATCGGTCAATCCGAGCGCCGGCATCAAGCGCGAGGGAGTGGTTGGACCACTGGGATAGCGCTTGGACTCGGGGCCGCGCGAAGGTGATCCAGTCCGAAGGAGTGCCGTCGTCCGCCCGTTCGTCGTCGGCGCGGTATATGTTGTCGTCCCAGCGCCCGCCGATCTCCATCAGCGGGAACAGGTCGAACGCGCCGAGGCGCATGGCGAGCGGGTCGTATTCGGGGCGCGCCCGGTCCATGAC
>JAPYNE010000009.1 GCA_028285945.1 Candidatus Foliamicus numerosus
TTCCACAACCATGTCCGGCCCCACTGCGCGCTGGACTTGCTCACCCCGATGGAATACCTTCGCCAGCAAAGGACTGCCGAACACGAAAAGTCCCATATGGTGAACCCGCACACCTCGTTGAAATCACGCGCCTGTTTCCGCATAATGAGGTAGTCGAGCAATGGCTGATCGGCATTCGCTGGCCGGAAGGGATTTCCTGCCCGCATTGCGTATCCGAAAATGTGCAGGAGAAAGCGAAGCATCCCACCATGCCGCACCGGTGCAGGTCCTGCCGGAAATTCTTTTCCGTGCGCACGGGCACCGTCATGCAGGCTTCCAACCTGGATTATCAGTTTTGGGCCATCGTCATCTACCTGTTCTGCACTTCCCTCAAGAGCGTGTCCAGCATGAAGCTGCACCGCGATCTCGACATCACGCAGAAGTCCGCTTGGCACTTGGCGCACCGGCTCCGCAAGGCGTTCGCCCATGAGCCAAGCCTCTATTCCGGCCCGGTGGAAGTCGATGAGACCTACATAGGCGGCAGGAACAGGCACGCCCATAAGCGCCAGGAGCGGACGCAAGGCGGTTCAGGCAAGGTGATAGTCGCCGCCGCGAAGGACCGCGCCACGCGGCAAATCAGCGCCGCCATTGTGCCGAACACCGAGGCCGGGACGCTTAACGGCTTTGTTGCCGGGCGCGCCAAGCATGACGCGACGATCTACACGGACGACCACCCCTCCTACCGCAAGCTCCCCTACCGGCACGAGGCCGTCAAGCACTCCGTGAGCGAATACGTGCGCGGGCAGGCCCTCGTGAACGGCATCGAATCGTTCTGGGCCTTGCTCAAGCGTGGCTGCCACGGCACCTTCCACCATTTCAGCCACAAGCACTTGAAGCGGTACGTGTGCGAGTTCGCCGCCCGCTACAACATCCGCGAGCTAGACACGCTTATGCAGATGCCTTCGTCGTCTGCAGCATGATCGTCAAAAGGCTGAAGTGCAAAGACCTGATTGCGTGAGGCTGGCCTCGTTCTTTGCCGGGATCGGAGGCTTCGATCTTGGTTTTGAGCGCGCTGGCGCCGAGGTTGTTTTTCAGTGCGAAATCAGCGCGCATTGCCAGCACATTTTACGCAGGCATTGGCCTGACATCGCAATGCACGGCGACATAAGGACACTCCATGAAACAAGCATCCCTGAATCAGATGTATGGTCGGCAGGATTTCCATGCCAGGACCTCTCTCTGGCCCGAATGGGGCCGCGCTCTGGGCTTCAAGGGAACCAGTCTGGGCTCTTTTTTGAGTTTGTGCGGCTCGTTCGAGCGCGTCGTCCAGCAACAATTGTGCTCGAAAACGTGCATGGCCTTCTCTCTAGCCACGGAGGACGAGACTTCGCCATCGTACTCAAGGCGCTGGATGAACTCGGGTATGGTGTCGCATGGCGTGTGTTTAACAGCAAAGACTTTGGAATCCCCCAGCAACGCCGCCGTGTCTTCATTGTTGCCATGCATAGAGACCGGGGAAATCCCGGAGAAATACTTTTTGAGCCGGAATGCGGCAATTGGCATTATAAGAAGGGTCGACCAAATGAAAAGAAACCTCCCTCCCTCTTTCAGAAAATCATTGGAAATCCTGTCAGGGGGCCGCTCGTAAAAAGCATTGCCCACTGCATCTATGCGGAGTCTGCGCGGCATACAGGAACTGACTGGTCGCGCAATTATGTTTGGTACCCCGATGGCCGTGTGCGCCGTTTCACGCCATTGGAAGTTGAGCGGGCACAAGGATTCCCTGATGGCTGGACCGACCTTCAGGGTCGCGCTGGCGTTGTTTCCGCTAGGGTGGATAGTTTGCGCTACCACGCGGTCGGAAACTCCGTCACTCCTGCTGTCGCGGAGTGGCTTGCTCGCCGAATGATGGGCTTTCTTAGATCGCAGGACATTGAGCGCGTCGCCGCATGACTGTCTCAGTTCGGTGGCGACCGTCCGGCGGCAGGGGCGAATTCGAGTTTGTCCCTGCACATTCCCTAGAAGAACGGGATATAAGCGTTGATTTCGGGGCATTGAACATCCTTATGAAGGCGGAGGTGCTCGGAAGGCATCTGCAAGGAAAACCCAGGCTCAGAAAGCACGAAAGAAACAACCGGTCCAAACTTCACCTTCCACAGCTCGTAATGGCCGTATCGGGTCTCCCTGAGCCAGCTAGGGAAGACAAGGGAGATGACATTCAATTCCCCTTGGAAAACGGCCAATTCGTCATGGACAGCATGGATTTCGAAATCATCGAGGATGATGGCATGTCCGTGGTTCTAGCACCTTTGCGTGTGTCAATCCTTCGGAGCGACACAGAAATCAACTTGCAAGACCGGCTTCGCGGAATTTCTGAAGACTGGAAGCAAGTGGATCAGATTCGGGAGCATGGCGGCAAGCTCGCCGCCTGCATCCTTGCACATAAGAAGCAAGTCGAGCAGGGAGTAAATTCCCGCTCGATCAGGCGGGCCGCTGACAATTTGATTGGAGAAAAAACGAACCTTTTTGGCCACACTAATGCCGGGTCGGCAAGCTCGCTCATTGAGGCTGGATCAAGGCCGGAAGTGGATATTGAGGCGATAGCCGGACGGGAGGGAAGGTTGTTGGCCCGCCTTCATATTTACCGCGAGCGGGACAAGGCCTTCTCAAAAAGAGTGCGCGATTATTATTTGTCGAAAGGAAATGGGAAAATCGAATGCAATGCTTGCAGAGAGTTCCCTGTGAATATATACGGTCCTTTGGGGCACTCCGCGATAGAGGTGCATCACAAGATACCGATAGAGGAGTTGCAACCGGACACAGTTACAACCCTAGCCGAAATGGCGGTCTTGTGCGCTAACTGCCATCGCGTGGTTCACTCAAAGCGCCCTTGTCTTTCAGTTGAAGATGTTGGCGGTTTGGTAGCTTCGCAACGAACGCAAGGAGGAATGAGCCTGTGACCAAGAAACCCAAGCCCCTAGCCCTCAAGCCTAATACCTATCAGCCGAGCAAGGCGGAGCTTGAGGAGGAGATCAGCCTGCTGATCCCCGGCAAGGATGTTCACGAGCGCGCCCGCAACCTCGCCCGCGCTGTCCTGCAACCCGTGGAAATCAAGGCCAGCGAGTTCGCCAAGTAGCTTCAAGCCCCGATCTACTGGTTACTACCCGATATAACTCCCAAATTTTTCGCATATATGGTCCACTTTCCCGTCGGTGGCGCGTTGGCGGGGCACCAGCCCTAGCTAGGCCGACAGCTCCCGCGAGCCCGCCGTTTTAGGCTAGAATGGGGGGCCGTTCGGCGATTGCCGGGGAGCAGCACATGTCACGCGTATGCCAGATTACCGGGAAACGCCCCATGTCGGGCAACACCGTTTCGCACGCGCACAATAAGCAGCGGCGGCGCTTTCTGCCCAATTTGCACACGCATCGCTTTTGGGTCGAAAGCGAGAAGCGCTATGTGAAGCTGAGGGTTTCCCGCAAGGGCCTCAAGGTCGTTGACCGGGACGGCATCGACAGCGTTCTGGCCGATCTTCGCGAGGCCGGGGAACGCGTGTAGCGTACAGCGGGGCGCAGTGCAATGAGAGAAAAAATCCGACTCGTGTCCAGCGCCGGCACCGGCCATTTCTACACCACCACCAAGAACCGCAGAACCCATCCCGAGAAGATGGAAGTGAAGAAGTACGATCCGCGCGTCCGCAAGCACGTGCTCTACAAGGAAGGCAAGATCAAGTAGGCCGGCTGGCGCCGAGACGCGCCCCGCCCCGCCAAGCGCAAGGCACTGCGGCCCTACAGCGCCCCCAGTCGGGCCAATGAGGTGCAGCCGTCGTGCCCCACGATGAAATGATCCAGCACCCGCACGTCGATCAGATCCAAAGCCTTGCGGATGCGCTGGGTAATCAGGTGGTCGGCCTGGCTGGGCTCGGCCACTCCTGAGGGGTGGTTATGGGCCAGGATCACGGCGGCTGCGTTCCTTTCCATCGACCGCCGGACGATCTCGCGCGGATACACCATGGCGCTGTCGAGGGTGCCGTGAAACACTTCCTCGAAGGCCAGCACCCGGTTGCGGCAATCCAGAAACAGGCAGCAGAAGGTTTCGTAGCGCCGGTCGCGCAGCCGCGCCAGCAGGAAACGCTCGCTGTCGGCGGAATTATGCAAGCGCCGGCCCGCCGCGATCTTTTCCTTCAGCGCCCTTGTGCAGCACTCGCGCGCAGCCGCCAGCAGGGCCGCCTTCGCCGCGCCGATTCCCCGCACCTTGGCGAGTTCGCGCGGGGTTGCGGCCAACACGCGGCTGAGGCTGCCGAAACGCAGCAACAGGTCCTGCGCCAGTTCCAGCGCCGACATGCCGCCGCCGCCCGACCCGATCAGAATGCAGAGCAGGTCGGCATCCGAAAGATTGTCCGCGCCGTTCGCCAACAGTCGCTCCCTGGGGCGCTGGCTGCTGGGCCATTGGCTAATCCTTGAACCGCCCATGCGGCTAGTTTGCATCCGCTGGAACGCCCCGCAAAGATCGAATGACGGCGTGTTTGCATAGATTTGGCTTTTTATCCGGCCGTTTTCGCGGGGATAATGGGCTGCGATCATGAACAGCTTGGCGAAAAAACGGATCCTGCTTTGCGTGAGCGGCAGCGTGGCGGCCTATCGCGCCCCGGAGCTGGCCCGGCGTTTGGGCGAGCAAGGAGCGGAGGTGCGGGCCATCCTTACCGAAGGCGCCACGAAGCTGATTTCGCCGCTGCTGATGCAGGCCGTGACCGGCGCGCCGGCTCGCACCGCGCTGTGGGACGAGGCGGCCGAGGCCGCGATGAGTCATATCGAGCTGGCGCGCTGGGCCGACTGCATCGTGATCGCGCCGGCCACGGCCAACACGATCGCCCGGCTTGCGCGCGGCGAGGCTTGCGACTTGGTGAGTACGGTGTGCCTGGCGGCCGATGCTCCGCTACTGGTGGCGCCGGCCATGAACCGTAACATGTGGAGCCATCCGGCCACGCAGGAGAACTGCGCCGTCTTGCGCCGCCGCGGCGTGAGCCTGGTTGGCCCTAGCCACGGCGGGCAGGCCTGCGGCGATGTGGGCGAAGGGCGCATGAGCGACGTGTCCGAAATCGCCGCTGCGGTGGCGCGCTCGGCGGACCTTTCCGTCCGGCTGGCGGGGCAGCGGGTGCTGATGACGGCGGGCCCCACGCGCGAGCCCATCGATCCGGTGCGCTACCTTTCCAACCACAGCAGCGGCGCCATGGGCTTCGCGCTGGCCGCCGCCGCCGCGCGCGCCGGCGCCGCCGTTGACCTGGTGGCCGGCCCCGTGGCAGCAGTGACACCGCCCAAGGTTGATCGCTTCGACGTGGTGACCGCCGAGGACATGCTGGCGGAAGTCATGCGCCGCGTGCCGGAGTGCAGCATCTTTATTGCCTGCGCGGCCGTTGCCGACTATGCGCCGGCCCGCTACAGCCAAAGCAAGCAAAAGCGGTCCGATTCCGCCGCCCGCCTGGATCTCAGGCCCTCCCCCGATATCCTCGCCAGCGTCGCGAAGCGGCGGAATCCGCCTTTTCTCGTGGGTTTCGCCGCCGAGACCGAGGATGTGGAGCAGCGCGCGCGCAGCAAACTCAAATCCAAGGGGGTGGACATGATCGTGGGCAACCCAGTTGGCGAAGGTCGCGGTTTCGGTAATGTGGAGACATCGGCCTGGGTGTTATGGCAAGGCGGCGCCAAGCGCATCGGGCCATGCGCCAAGCCGGAATTGGCCCGGCAATTGGTCGATCTGATCGCGGAGCGAATGGGTTTGGGCAAAGGCAAGGTGGCGCTGCTGCAAACCGGGGTTTCGGCGCGGTGAACCGAAGGGCATGCGGGCCTTGCGCGGGCGGTGCCGGGCGGCGCAAAAGCCCCTTAGCGGCAGGAGCGCGCCAAGCCGCCGCTGCGCCCCTCTCAGGCGCTGCCGGTATGGCCGAAGCCTTCGGCGCCGCGCCGCGAAGCGGCGAACCGGGAGTTCAGCGAGATGGCTGAGCCGGCGGAGCAGGCCGGCTGTCCGGTGCGGCTGCGTATTCTCAACGAGAAGGCCCGCCCGCCCCGCTACGAGACGCGGGGCTCCGCCGGCATGGATTTGCGCGCCTGCCTGGACGCGCCCCTCACGCTAAAGCCCGGCGAGACAAGGCTGATCCGCACCGGCATCGCGCTGCATATCGCCGACCCGGAGCTGGCCGCGGTGATCCTGCCGCGCTCCGGCCTCGGCCACAAGCACGGCGTGGTGCTGGGAAACCTGGTGGGGCTGATCGATTCCGATTACCAGGGCGAAATCATGATGTCGTGCTGGAACCGCGGCGATGCGCCTTTCGTGGTCGAAGACGGCATGCGCGTGGCCCAGCTGGTGCTGCTGCCGATCAAACGCGCCCGCTTCGAGGTGGTTGATACGTTCGCTGCTTCGCGCCGCGGCGCAGGCGGCTTCGGCCACACCGGCAGCGCCTGACCTATTGGGATTTTTTCGCCGCCGCCTCTTCCCGCCCCCGCCTTCCGGGAGTGTCGCCGACAGCGAGCGTCGATGTCCCGACGCGAGCCGCCGCCAAGCCCCATGGATGGGTTCTTGACTTTTCAGGTCAAGCTTCAAGCAGTCATGCGTCTCCCGGAAGGCGTGGGCCAGCAGCGGCGAAATCGAAGCGCTGTCGTTGATTGGCTGCGAAAGCTGGAAGCCCTCGTTCCAAGGGTGGATTCACAAGGCGCCGTATTTCTTGCGGTAGTCTTCCACCCGCTTGAGCGTTTCGCTGTCCTGGCCGGTGGTGTGCAGCGCCTTTAGCAGGGTGTCCAGTCCAAAAACGCTGCACACGGTAATGCCGTGGTCGTCGCTGAGCGCTTGCGCCGCGCTGCTTGCGCCCGACCCGCGTTCCTGGCGGTCCAGAAGCACCAGCAGCCCTGCTACTTCGGCGCCCTCGCCTTGAATCAGCTCGATGGCTTCTCGCGCCGAGGTTCCGGCGCTTAGCACATCGTCCACGATCAACATCCGGCCCTCCAGCTTGGCGCCCACCACCGCGCCGCCTTCGCCATGCGCCTTGACCTCCTTGCGGTTGTAGGCGAACTTCAGATCGAGGTTGTGGCCCTGCTGTAGCGCGGCAGCGGTGAGCGCTGCCAAGGGGATGCCTTTGTAGGCCGCGCCGAACAGCATGTCGAACTTCAGTCCCGAGGCGACGGCCGCCTCCGCTAAGGCTTGGCCCGCCGCCCATGCCCCTTGTCCTGCGGACAGCTTCGAGGAATTAAAAAAGTAAGGCGTTTCGCGGCCCGCCTTGGTGATGAAATTCCCGAACAGCAGCGCGCCGGTGTCCAAGGCGAAACGCAGCAGGTCCTCCTGGCTGGGCCGCAGGGTGCTCAAGGTTGCTCAGTTCCCCTCGAATCGGGGCTTTTCGCGCTTTACGAAAGCCTCGTAGGCCCGGCGGAAATCGTGCGTGTGCATGCAGATGGCCTGCGCCTGAGCCTCCGCCTCCAAGGCGGTTTCCAGCGGCATATCCCACTCGCTGTTGAGCTGGCTCTTGGTCATGGCGTGGGCAAAATTAGGCCCCGAGGCGAGTTGTTCGGCCCATGCGATGCTTGCGTCCAGCAAGCGTTCCGGCTCCTCCAGCCGGTTGAAGAAGCCCGCCTGATGCGCTTCTTCTCCGGCCATGGCGCGCCCGGTCAGCAGCAGTTCCGCGGCCCGGCCCTGGCCGATGATGCGCGGCAGCAAGGCGCAGGCTCCCATGTCGCAGCCAGCCAGCCCCACGCGCGCGAACAGAAACGCAGTGCGGCTGCGCGCCGTGCCCACCCGAAGATCCGCGGCCATGGCGATGGCGGCGCCCCCTCCTGCGCATACCCCGTCAACGGCGGCCACCACAGGCAGCGGGCAATGACGCATGGCCTTCACCAGATCGCCGGTCATGCGCGTGAACCGCAGCAGCGAGACGCCGTCCATTTCCAGAAGGGGGCCGATGATTTCATGCACGTCGCCGCCCGAGCAGAAATTGCCGCCGGCGCCATGAATCACCACCGCCCGCGCGCCGCTGTCGGCACCCAGCCCGTTGAAGGTGTCGCGCAGCTCGGCGTAGGACTCGAAGGTGAGCGGGTTTTTGCGTGCCGGCCGGTTGAGCGTGATCGCGGCCACCTTGCCGCGAAGTTCCATCAGGAAGTGCTCCGGGGATTGGATCATATGCCCGCGTCCTGGCCCTGCATGGCCGCCGCCCGCGCCGCCAGCCGTTCGGCCTGTTCTTTGCCGGAAAGGTATTGCACGGGCCAGGATTGGCGCGGGTGGCCGAGCGCCGTGGCCGCGTGCAGGGTCCAGTAGGGATCGCTCAGATGGGGGCGCGCCAGGGCGCACAGATCGGCGCGTCCGGCGGCCAGGATGCTGTTGACGTGATCGGTCTCGTAGATGTTTCCAACGGCAATGGTCGGCACCCCGGCTTCATTGCGAATTTGGTCGGAGAACGGCGTTTGGAACATGCGGCCGTAAACCGGCCGGGCGCGGGTGGAGGTTTGCCCTGCGGACACGTGGATGATGTCGGCCCCCGCGGCCGTCATGGCGCGGGCGATCGCCACCGAGTCCTCGCCGCTAACGCCGCTCTTCAGCCAGTCGGTGGCGGAAATCCGCACCGACAGCGGCCGCTCGTCCGGCCAGATTTCACGCACCGCCTCGACCACCTCCAAGGGGAAGCGCAGCCGGGCGCTCAAAGACCCGCCGTAGCCGTCGCGCCGCCGGTTGGAAACCGGCGATATGAAGGCCGACAGCAAGTAGCCGTGCGCGCAATGCACTTCCAGCCAGTCGAAGCCCGCCTCAAGGCCGAGCCGGGCGGCCTGCCGGAACTGCGCCACCACCTCGTCCATATCGGCGCGCGCCATGGGCCGCGGAACCTGGCCGCCTTGCCGGTAGGGCTTGTCCGACGGCCCCATCACCGGCCAGTTCCCGGATTCGAGCGGCAGGTCCATACCGTCCCACATCAGGCGCGTCGAACCCTTGGGGCCGGAATGGCCAAGCTGCAAAGCCACCCGGGCTTGGCTGTGCCGATGCACGAAATCGACAATGCGCCGGTAAGCCTTGGCGTGCTCCGGGCGGTACATGCCGGCGCAGCCCGGCGTGATGCGGCCCTCCGGCGACACGCAGCTCATTTCGGTGAACACCAGCCCGGCGCCGCCCTGGGCGCGCGCTCCGAGATGCACCAGATGGAAATCGCCCACGGTTCCGTCCGCCGCGCTGTACATGTCCATGGGCGCCACCACCACGCGGTTGGATAGCTCCACGCCCTTGATTTGATACGGCACGAACATGGGCGCCACGGCGCGCCCGCTGCCGGTTTCCCGGCGGCTGTACCAGCGCTCCATCCGCCCAAGCCAGCGGCTGTCGCGCAGCCTCAGGTTCTCATGGCTCACGCGCTGGCTGCGCGTGAGCAGCGAGTAGTTGAACTGTTGCGGCGCGAAGCGCGCGTAGCGGGGCACGTTCTCGAACCACTCGGTGGAATTGCGCGCCGCCGATTGCAGCTTAATCACCTCCAGCCTCCGGTTGTCCTCATATTCCTGCAGCGCCTCGTCGGTGGCCCCGCCGCCGTTGAGCGCCTCGGCCAGTTCGATGGCGTCCTCCAGGCCCAGCTTGGTGCCGGAGCCGATGGAGAAGTGCGCCGTGTGCGCCGCGTCGCCGGCCAGGATCAGGTTGCGGTGGCGCCACTTCCCGCAATGCACCCGGCGGAAGTTCAGCCAGGCATGGCCGGCAAGATGCGTGGCGTTGCTCATCAGGCTGTGGCCGTGGAGATGGCGGGCGAAGATTCGCTCCAGCAGCCGGCAGCTTTCCTTCTGGCTCATCTCGCCGAAACCCAGCCGCGCCCAAGTGCCCGGCCCGCACTCCGGGATGAAGCTCGAAAGGCCGTTCTCAAAGCGGTAGGCATGGGCCCAAATCCACCCTTCATCCAGTTTTCTGAAAATAAAGTTGAACGCCTCGAATTGACGGCGCGTGCCGAGCCACTGGAAGAAATTGGGACGCCGCTGGATTTCCACCTCGAAGTGCGGCGCATGGGCGTTGCGGAAGCGGCTGTTGACGCCGTCGGCGGCGATCACCAGATCGAACTCCCGGTAGCGGTCCAGATCCGGCTCAGCCTCGGCCTCGAACTGAAGTCTCGCGCCTAGTTCCGCCGCGCGCCGCTGCAGGATGCGAAGCAACCGCACGCGGCCAATTCCGCAAAAGCCGTGGCCGCCGGAAGTGACCTTGCGACCGCGGAAATGCACCTCGATGTCGTCCCAGTGGGTGAAGCGTCCGCGGATCTCGTCGGCGGTTTGCGGATCGTTTTCGGCCAGGTTCTGGAGCGTGGCGTCGGAAAAGACCACGCCCCAGCCGAAGGTATCGCCGGGCCGGTTGCGTTCAAGAACGGTAATGCGGTGGCTCGGCGAACGCCGCAACATCGAAATGGCCAGGTACAGTCCGGTAGGCCCGCCGCCCGCAATCAATATTCGCATTCGCCCAGTTTATCCGCTTGGCGCTCTACAACGAGGCTGATTCCGGGGCCTTATACTCTTGCCTCCACTGAGGCAGCCAAACACGGGGGCAAAGTGACGCAACTGAATCGGCGTGAGGCGCTAATGGGGATCGGCGCGGCGGCGGCTGCGCTCGCAGGGTGCGGACGGCGGGCCGCGACCGACAGCGACGTGATTGTGATCGGCGCGGGCCTGTCCGGCTTGCAGGCGGCGCGGCTGATGGAATCCGAGGGCCTGCGGGTAACGGTTCTGGAATCGCGCAACCGGGTGGGCGGACGGGTGCTTTCCTACCGGCACATTCCCGGCTCGCCCGAGGCAGGGGGCACGAGTTTTTCGGCCGGCTACGCGCGCATGATGCAGGTGTCGCAGGAGCTTGGGGTAGGGCTGGTGAACCTGGACCCGATCCGGCCCTTTTTCGCCCAGCGGACGCTGGCGCTGGGCGGGCAAATTATTTCGGCGGCCGAATGGCCGGAGCATGCGCTCAATGTGATGCCGGAGCATGCGCGCCAGAGGATGCCTTGGGGTTATTTGTCCACGAAGATGTTCATGAATAATCCCTATCCCACGCCGTCGGATTGGCTGTCGCCGGACTACGCTCACCTCGACGTGTCCGTGCGCGAATATCTCGCCGGCGAGGGCGAAACCGATGCGGTGATTGATCTTTGCTACGACATCAACCCCGGCTGGGGCAACAACGCCGACCACGTGTCCGCCGCCATGGTGCTTTTCGCCATGCGGTTCGGCGCGGCGCAGCGGGGCTTCACCGGCCCGGACGGCGGCTCGGCGTACACTGCGGTGAACGGCAACCAGTCGATCCCGGAGGCCATGGCCGCGTCCCTGAACTCCGAGGTCCAGCTCGACAGGCGGGTGACCGGGATCAGCGACACGGGCTCGGGCGTTGAAGTGGCATGCGAGGACGGCAGCCTGCATCGCGCGGCCCGCGTTGTATGCTCGCTGCCGTGCTCCTTGGTGCGGAATCTGGCCATCGAGCCCGCCCTTGATAGCATGCAGGCCGAAGCGGTGAACAGCGTGGATTCGCAAATTCTCAACCAGTTGCATCTGACTGCGAAGCGGCCGTTCTGGGAGGACGACGGGATGGCGCCGAGCATGTGGACGGATTCGCTGGCCGGCATGATTATCGCCGAGCATAAAGGCGACAGGCCCGAGGAAGTGACCAGCCTCACGTCTTGGACGCGGGGCGCGCCCGCCGCGGAAATGGACAAGCTGTCCAACGAGGAGGCGGCGGCCCGCATCGTGGCGGACATCGAGCGCCTGCGGCCTGCGGCCAAGGGCCAGCTTGAGGTGGCCGCCTACCACTCTTGGTATAACGACCCGCATGCGGCGGGCGACTGGGCGGTATGGCAGCCCGGCCAGGTCACGAGATATGCCGCGCACGTGGGCCGGCAACACGGACGGGTGCATTTCTGCGGCGAGCATACGGCCATAGCCAACCGCGGCATGGAGGGCGCGCTGGAGTCGAGCGACCGCGTGGCTTCTGAAGTGCTCGACCTGATCTGACCGCCTGCGCCGGATGGAGCTCCCGCAGCCGGCCACGCTTGGAGCAAGGGCATCCAGCTCTTGGGGAAAGCCAGCGCAATGTCCTTGAAAATACTCGCTCCGCCTTGGCGCCGAACTGACAGAACTCATGCCTGCTGAACATTCCTCCGGTTTCCGGGTGGCCCCGTTTGCCGCGCTCCGCCCTGCCGATGGAATGGCGGCGGAAACGATCGCGCCTCCGTACGACGTGGTGAGCATCGACGAGGCGCGCGCGCGCGTTGCTGGCCGCCCGCACGATTTTCTGCGCGTGTCGCTGCCGGAAGCGGCCATGCCGCCGGAAACGATCCCGAACGCACAGGAGCGCCGCTCCGCCGCGCGCTGTTCGCTGGATGACATGCGCGCCCGGGGCGTGCTCGTCCAGGACGCGCAGCCGGCCTATTACGTGTACCGGGTGGCAAGCGGTTCGCATGCGCAAACCGGGGTCGTGCTGCTCGTATCAGTGGATTGCTACCGCGCCGGAACGCTGCGCCGCCATGAGCTCACCCGCCCGGACAAGGAAACCGGGCGCGCCCTGCTGATCCAAGCGCTTCAAGCGCAGACCGGGCTGGTCATGCTGGCGCATCGCCGGCATTCCGATCTGGCTGCCGTGATCGAAGAGGCCATCCAGGGCGAGCCGGATTGCCGGGCGAGCCTCAGCCAGGACGGCGCCGTAACCGAGCACAGCATCTGGCCGGTGCGGGATGCGCCGGCCATGGCGCGAATGACCCGGGCCATCGCGGATTTGGGGGAGCTTTTCATCGCCGACGGGCATCACCGCGTCGCCGCCGGCAACCGGGCGGCGGAGGCGTTTTCGGACCGGCCGGAGGCGCAGTGGCTGCTGGGCGCCACGTTTCCCGCCGAAGAGTTGCGGATACTCGACTACAACCGCGTGGTTTCCGGCCTCAACGGCCAGAGTCCCCAAGCCTTTCTGTCGGCGCTGGACAAGAGCTTCGAGGTTGCGCCCTCATCCGGTCCGGCCCGGCCCGGGCGCGCGGGGGAATACGGCTTGTACTTGGGCGGCGGCTGGCACCGCGCCCGCCTGCGTTCCGGTCTGGCGCCGAGCGGCAATCCGGTGGGCCGTCTTGATGTCAGCCTGCTGGGGGAGCATCTGCTGGCGCCCATCCTGGGCATCGAGGATTCGCGAACCGATCCGCGCATCGACTTCGTGGGCGGCGCGCGCGGCCTTGAGGAGCTGGAGCGCCGTGTCGATAGCGGTGCCGCTGCGGTGGCAATCGCTTTGTATCCCACGCCCATGGAAGCGCTGATGGACGTGGCCGGCGCCGGCGAGATCATGCCGCCCAAATCGACTTGGTTCGAGCCCAAGCTCGCCGATGGATTATTGGCCTATAGTTGGGCCGAAGGCGCAACACTTTGAGGTGTAGCGCCGGAGTCACACATCAGCAACGAACTGACGGAGGGGACCTGCATGTCCGATGAAGACGCAATCCTGGCGAAGGCCAACGAGATCGACGAGGAGGTGAAGTTCGCCCCCGATGCCGTGCCTTTCATCTCTCAAATTCCCGGCTTCGTTCGCGGCGCGGCGCTCAAGGCCATGGTCGCCAAGGCCAAGGAAAAGGGCGTCACTTTAGTGGACGGCGCCTTCATGGACGAGAACAACCCGATGAAATAGGCCGCTTGGGATAAGCCTTCGTTTTCCGGACCTCGATTACTCAGCCAATGTAGCCACTAGGCTACGAACGGGCCAATAGAGTGAGGCGGTTTGTGCCAACGCAAAGCGCGGAGGTCCCCTTTTGGGCTTGCTTGTATCAGGCTGGATTGGAAGCCCCGCAGCTAGAATAGGAACATGCAGCCCTTGATCGCTGAGCAGCGGCTCTTCTCGGGCTCTGCCGATAGATTCCTCGCGGGCTTGGGCGAATTCCGGGATTTCGGCAGAGCCACGGAACGGCTTGTTGACGCGGAAATTCCCTATTACGTTAATGAGTTCTGGACTGCCGGGCAACGCAGGTCCCATTCCATCCATGAGATTTCGTACCGCGCTTGCTTCAAGGCGCAGCTGCCGGAGTTCTTCATTTCACGGCTCACGCGGCCTGGCGCAACCGTTTTCGATCCGTTCATGGGTCGGGGCACCACATTGGTGCAGGCCGCGCTGATGAATCGGCGCGCGTTCGGAAACGACATCAATCCGCTCTCCGTGCTGCTCACTCGCCCCCGGCTGGCCCCGATGACTTTGGGCCAAATAAGAGAAACCTTGCGTTCTGTCAATTGGAGCAAGGGAAAGATCAAGAGAAGCGATCTTCTCGCGTTCTACAATCCCAAAACGCTGATCAAGCTAGAGGCGCTGAGAACCTGGATTCGGGAACGGAGCCCGCCGAGCGCGGCGGAGGTTGATCCGGCGGTTGACTGGATCCGAATGGTGGCCTTGAGCCGCCTTTCCGGGCATTCGCCGGGCTTTTTCTCCGGGCGTTCGCTGCCGCCCAATCAAGCGGTGTCCGTTAAAGCGCAGCTGAGGATCAATGAGAAGCTCGGAGTTGAGCCCCCGGAACGCGACGTTGAGGAACTGATTCTAAGGAAGTCCAAGTCGCTGCTGCGCGACGGATGCGTGGCTCAGCGTTCGGAGCCCAGCCTGCACGCCGGCGTTGCCTGGGCTGTGCCCGGAATCGTCGACGAGAGCGTGGATCTGGTGGTCACTTCGCCCCCGTTCCTCGACATCGTTCAATATGCTGCCGACAACTGGTTGCGCTGCTGGTTCGCCGGAATTGATCCGTCCGCCGTCGCTATCGACGCGCACCGCACAACCGAAGCCTGGACGGAAATGGTGCGCGCCGTGATGCAGGAGCAGGCGAGGCTTGTGCGGCCCGGCGGCTATGTCGCATTCGAGGTGGGCGAGGTCCGAAATGGCAGCGTTCTGCTTGAGCAACTGGTCTGGCAGGCTGCGGAAGGCCTCCCGTTCGAGCGGTTGGGCGTCATGGTCAACCGCCAGCAATTCACGAAAACAGCCAATTGCTGGGGCATCGTGAACGGATCGAAGGGAACCAACACCAACCGAATCGTCCTGCTCCAACGGCTATAGCTTCGCCCCAATGGAACACCTTCACAAACACAGGACAGCCAGTCCCATATGTCCTGAACCCGCACATCGATTCATCCGAACCCGGACACGCAATACAGACCGGGGAGGGAGCTACGCAGCGGAATTCAGCGCGGCAACCACATGCTCCGGATCGTTCTTGATCGCAATCAGCAAGGCAGCCGCAGGCCCGTCCGGCCGGCGGCGCCCTTGCTCCCAATTTCGGAGCGTGCCCACCGAAATATGAAAGAGGCCCGCGAACTTCTCTTGAGGCAAACCGGTGCTCTTGCGGATTTCCCGCACAATGTCCGAGGTCATCTCGAAAGTCCGGGATGGCTTGCGTTCCCCGCGCACCATTTCAGCCGCCTGCGAGGCGCTTTCGATCAGCTTCTCAAACAGATTCTTGTCCATCGCTCCATCCTCTATATTGGCGAGCATCTGTTGTATCGGATAGTCACAGCGCAAGCCGCAAGATACGATGGCTAATCAGGCGCGGCTAGCCCAGCTTTCGTCAGCAAGATGTCGCGCACTTCTATTCCCAAAACACCTTTCACTTGCTCAAGTGTTACGCCGTAATCAAAGGCGGCGGTCTGGCACAAAGACGTTTCCTCTGGAGTCATCTGCAAATCGTTCTCGCAATGTTTCTTGGCCAGAGCTTGGATTTCGTACGCTGATTTCCCTGCGGCTTCATTAGCGAGTGCTTCGGAGACCGTCGCCGCCCATTTTTTTGCTTGGATCGTTTTAGAGATTTCCCTTCCTAAGTCAGTTAGGCGGATCGGGCTGGAGCGAGTGATCGTGGCAGCCGGAAGCCTTTGCAAAATGGCTTTTATGTCATCGCGGATTTCCTTCATGAAATCCCGAAAAGATTTTCGGTCCGCGTTGACGTTCCCTATCCACTTGCCAGCCTGAACAGCCGCTCCAATAATGGCTAGAGCGGCCAAGACAATTGCAGGTGTGCTTAACCAGTGTTCCATAAGCCAGCCCTCGCGGAGCAAAAAATCCTATCATAATGCCCTACGATCTCGAATCGTTTTCGAGATAAATCCGTTAGCAAGAGTAAGCGCCGGACGCGATACTGGATGTTATATCCTGCCCTTAAATTTCCTTCCATGCCTAAAAGCAATGTCTTACAAAATGGTGTGGTGGTGATGGGTGGGATTGAACCACCGACCTGCGGGTTATGAGTCCGCCGCTCTAACCATCTGAGCTACATCACCACTGGTGCCGGAAGAGGGACTTGACCTCGGCGCTGCCGGCGGCAGGGGCGAGGTCCTGCGGCGCGCTTGAATGATCCTTGAGCCTAGAGGCGAGTTCGGCGGTTCCTTTCGCCATGGCGGCTAGGCTCATCCCCCGGCCCGGGGCGATATAGCCGCCGAGATGACGGCCGTTGGCGAGCAGAAGGTCCACGGTGATTGTGCTGCCCGCGTCCACGATGCAATAGTTGCGGGCGCCCAGCGCGTGGGCGCCGATCAGCGCTGCCCAGCGGTCCGCGCCGAGATTCGACGGGTTGGCGTAGGCGTTGGCCACGCCGCAGGCGGAAGTCTGAGCCTGCACGAACGCCAGTTCGACGGCCAGCCTTTCCCGGACCAGCGCGGCCAGCTTTCGACCGAGTTCGCCGCCCGCCACGTTGCAGGCCAATGCGCCTTCGACGGATTCTTGTGTCGCTAGGCAAGGCAGATGATTCAGGCCCTCCCCGGTTTGCGCTTCGTCGGCGTATTCAAGCTCCAGTCCGGCATTGCCGCCCTCGAACGCCTGCTCCGGTCTGGTCGCTTGAAGTTTCATTTCGGAGCCGGACAGCCAAGCCCACTTGATCCGCGTATTTCCCAGATCGAGCAGAAGGGTGCGCGGAGCGGCGGCGCTCACAGACGGATCTCCGCGGACAGGATGCGCCGCCGCTCGCCGCCGGGTTCGTTGAGCAGCAGAGCGCCGGAGGAATCCACGCCCGCCGCCTCGCCGCGATGCGCCTTGTTGCCGCAACGCGCCTCGATGCTGCGCCCTCGCAGCCAATCACGCAAACGCCAGCTTTCCCCCCAGGGCCGAAAGCCTTGGACGGGATGCGTTTCGAGCACCCCGGCAAGGGCTGCGATCATGGCCGCCGCCAGCTTGTGACGGTCGAGCGTCCTTCTCGCCGGCCAGTCTTCGAGCGCGCTGGGCGCCATGCCGCCTTCCTCGGCCACCTGCCGCCGCTGCTCGTCGCCCACCCGCAGGTTCACGCCCAGTCCGGCCACGATCAGCGTGTCGCCGCCGGGCCGCGAGGCACTTTCCACGAGGATGCCGCCCAGCTTGCCGTCGTTCACGATGAGATCGTTGGGCCATTTCAGACGCACATCCGCAGCTACGAAAGCCTCCAGTGCTTGTGCGGCCGCCACGCCCAGCGCCAGCGCCAGCGAGCTGTCCGGCGGATGCCCTGCCGCGCGGCTCACACTCAGCAGCAAGCCGGCGCCGGGGGGCGCATGCCATCGCTTTGAGCCGCGTCCCTTGCCGGCGGTTTGATGGTGCGCCAGGCAGGCGGCAATCCGGCCTTCGGGCGGCGGCGAAGGAGCGTTGAGCAGCGCTTCGTTCGTGGACGGCAGAGATTCGTGAACTTCCACGCTCGCGATTCGGCGGTGCTTCTCCGGGGCCAGCGCCGCAAGCAGTGTGCCGCGATCGTACAGGGCCTAACCGTCCTTTTTCAGCCAATGGGCCACGCGAACCCGGTCGAAACGGCGCTCGGTTCCGTTCAGCAGTTGGCGGATATTGCTGCGGTGCGTCCACAGGATAAACGCCGCCGCGCCGCTGCCCAGCCACAACAGCTCCGGCCCGTCGGCCGTCATGGCGAAGGCCAGAAACAGCGGCGCTGAAACCGCGGACAGCATGGTGGCCGCCGCCACATAGCCCGTAAGCGCAAGGGTGAGCGCCCAAACCGCGAGCATGGCCGCCACCAGCGGCCAGTGCAGCATCAGGCAGGCGCCCAGCAGGGTGGCAAATCCTTTGCCGCCGCGGAAGTCGTGGAACAGCGGATAGCAATGCGCCACGGTAACAGCCGCTGCCGCCGCCGCCTGAATCCAGGCGAGGGCGAACACCGGCTCGGGCGCCAGCGCGTGGGCCAGCGAAGCCAGCGGCCCCACGGCCAGCAAAGCCTTCCCCACATCGCCCACCAGCACGGCGGCGGCGAACGGCAACCCCGCGGCGCGCAGGGCGTTGGTGGCGCCGGCGTTGCCGCTGCCCACTTCGCGCACATCGAGATTGCGGAGCCGGCCCAGCGCCAGACTGAAATTGATCGAGCCGATCAGATAGGCGAATACCAGCGCCAAGCCGAGCTCAAGCATGGCGAAGCGCGCCCCCCTCCACGATGGCAGGCTGCCCTCGTTTCCGGGGCGCGGGCTTGACGGAAGGCGGCAAGCCCTCGTTGCGGCGGGCGCGGATCATGCGGCGTTGGCTATTCCCGGCCGCTCGGACAAGCGGCTGTGCCAGGCGGCGAGCGCGTCCCGGCCATCAAGCACCTCAAAATCGAACCGGCCGGCCATGCGCGCGGCCATATCGACCGCCCCCCGCAGCGTGATATCGGCAACGGTGAAACGGTCCAGCGCCAAGTAGTCCTGCCCGCCCAGCCGCCGGTCCATGAAGTCCAGGAAGTGCTTCGAGCGCTTGCGGCCGCGCTCCACCAGCTCGGGAATCTGGGTGTAGCCCACCGGCCCCGGCAAAGCATGGTCCCTGAACATCTTGATTCGGTTGCGCAGCGCTTCGGCCAGCCCGGGAATGCCCTCCTGCTCCACGATATGGTTCCACATCAGCACCTGGGCGCGCTCGGCGGGATTCGATCCGAACAGGTTCGGCTGCGGCTTGATTTCCTCCAAATAGTGGCAGATGGCCAGACACTCGCTGATGCGCGTGCCGTCGTCAAGCTCCAGCACCGGCACTTGGCACAGCGGGTTGACGCTCATGTACTCCTCGCTCAGCTGCTCGCCCTTCGTCAGGTCGATCTGCACACGCTCCATGTCCAGCCCTTTCTCGGCTAGGAACATGTGTACGCGCTTGGGATTGGGGGCGTGGGCGTAGTCGTAAAGTTTCATGCGGCTATTCCTTCTATGTCTCAATCGTCACCGTGCGCTGGCCGTATATCAGGTCAACCGGGTTGAGCAATGTGCGTTCGCAGGATGCCTGGGTTGCAAGCAGACCGTCGCATACGCGGAAATCCACGTTGCAGGCGGCGCTTTGCTCTGCGCGGGTTTCAAGGATGCTCTTCACGTTCAGGACTGCCCAGGTCTCGGCATCGATAAGTACTTCAATGGAATCGTAGGGGTTATAGGTGCCTAGCCATATGCGCCATTCCAGTCGTAATTGATTGGCATCATCCAGTGCGTACCGCAGCAACGGCGGCACGTTGCCGCCGCCATCCGCATCCACCACGCGCAGGGGCTTTCCGGCCTCCTCGAAGCGTGTGCGGCGTGGTTGCACAAAGTCTGCGGCGGCAGCGCTCGCTATGTAAAGCGCCTCGGGCTTCTGAATGCGGACGCTGTTGGGCCGGACGCCTTCGGGATCGATAAGAACCGTCTTAAGCATCAACACAACGCCGCTGTCATCGAACAAAATGTGTCCCCGCCCGGGAGTGGGCAGGCCGCCGATGGTTTGGGAAAACCGCGTGGAATTTCTTCCTCGATCCTCGCCTACATAATCCAAGTCTAACGTCAGCGTTTCATCGGCTCCGGACAATTCGTCATGCGCCTGCAAAAGCGCGACCAAGCTGTAGGGATCACCATTCCGCACAATGGATTCCACATCCACAAAGCCGATTTCACCGCCGAACAGGAGAAAGTCTGTTTTAGCCCCGACCACCTTGTGCCGATAGTTCTCGGGGTCAATGCGCTCAATGGCTGCCCGTACAGCCGGGTCTATTTCGGCGACGGCGCGTTCTTTCGCACGGGTAGCATCAGACGACGGTCCAGCGGATGCTTCGCCCGAGGAGGGAGCAGGCTCCTCCGCAGCGCTGAATTCCTCTGAAACGCCCCGGCGCTCCGGCGGGTGCTCCGCCAGCAAAACATACGCGGCAATTGCGGCTAGAACGGACGCGAATAAAGCAATAGCGGCAAGTTTCCTCATGCGGCTATTCCTTCTGAAGGGCGGTTTTGGCGGTTTGTCCGTACAGCATCTTGCGCTGTTCCTCGGTGAGCGGCTGGTCCGAGCGAAGCTCCGCGCCCGCCTCCATGCCGCGCTGCACAGCGGGGCGCGCCTTGACTCTCTCGGCCCAGGCGGCCACGAGCGGCAATTCATCGAGGCTTTGGCCCAGCCTCTCATGGGACCATACCCAAGGGTAGCAGGCCATGTCCGCGATCGAGTATTCGCCGGCCAGGTAGTCGCGGTCGCGCAGGCGCCGCTCCATGACCGCTAGCAGCCGCCCGTATTCGGCGGTGTAGCGCTCGGTGGCGTAGGCGTGCTTGCCTTCCTGGTAGATCCGGAAATGGCTGGCCTGCCCGGCCATCGGCCCCAGGCCCGCCATCTGCCAGAACAGCCATTGCAGCGCGTCGAATCGCCGGCGCGCGTCCGCAGGCAGGAAACGGCCGGCCTTCTCGGCCAAGTACACCAGAATGGCCCCGGACTCGAACACCGAAAGCGGCCCGCCTGGCGCGTCCCGGTCCACGATGACCGGCATGCGGTGGTTCGGGTTCAGCGCCAGGAACTCCGGGGCGAACTGGTCGCCGGCGCCGATATTCACCGGCACCAGCTTGTACGGCAGGCCGCACTCCTCGAGCATGATCGAAATCTTGAATCCGTTGGGCGTGGGCCAGTAGTAAAGGTCAATCAAGTTGCGTCTCCAATGGGGCGCCAAGCGGGCGCGGCGCTACGCGACAATACACGACGCATGGAGCGGCGCCGGGATCATTCCGCGCGCAGCGCCCGCACCGGGTTCATGCGCGCCGCGCGCACCGCGGGCGCCACGCCCGCCAGCATGCCGATCAGCACCGCGATCAGCAGGGCGGCGGCGGCATAGGGCGCTGACACGCTAACCGGAACGGCCGGCGCCAGCGCCCCCAGCAGCCAAGCGGCCAATTGTCCCAGAACCAGGCCCAGCAATCCGCCTGCCGCGCCCAGCGCCAGCGCTTCGGCCAGAAACAGCCGCCGCACCTCGCGGCGGCGCGCGCCCAGCGAGCGCAGCAGCCCGATTTCGAAGATGCGCTCCTGGATGGCAATGGTCATGATCGTGAAGATGCCCACGCCGCCCACCAGCAGCGAGATTCCGCCGAGCGCCGCAACGGCGCCGGTGATGGTGCCCAGTATGCCCCGCATGGTGTTGAGCATCTGGTCCTGGGTGGTGATCTCGAAGTCCTCCGAGCCGTGCCTCGCCGTTAGCAGCCGGGTGATGTCGCCCTCCACCTCGGCCGCAGGCCGGTCTTCCCGGTAGCGCACGTCGATTTCCTGAAGGCCCAGCACATTGTAAATTTCCATGGTGTGCTTCACCGGCACGTAAACCATGTCGTTGAGGTCGAAGCCCACCGTGGTGCCCGCATCCGCCAGTACGCCAATCACGCGGAAGCGCTGCCCGGAAACCCGTATGTGCGCTCCGAGCGCGCTGCCGGCGCCGAACAGCTCGTTTTTCAGCTTGCTGCCCAGAACGGCGAGCGGCCGCGCCGCCAGGAAATCCTCGTCCGGCAGGAAGCGGCCCGACGCCACCTCGAACGAAAAAATTTCGGGAAGCTCCGGGCCGGTGCCCAGCGCCGTGACGTTGCGCTTCACGCCTTGGCGCTCGACTTCGGCCAGGCCCATTACCGCCGGGGCCACCGCCACCACCGAGTCGAGCCGCCGGATCGCCAGCGCATCGTCGAGGGTGAGGGGCCGCACGGTGTTGGTGCTCAGGCCCGGCGGGCCGCCGAAGGTTTCGTTCTTGCCGGGGTTGATCACCAGGAAATGCGTGCCGAAGCGGGTGGCCTCGTGCTCGATGAAGTCGTGCAGTCCTTCGCCGATGGAGGTAAGCAGCACAACGGCCGCCACGCCCACGCCGGTCCCCAGGGCGGTCAGCAGGGTTCGCAGCCGGTGCATGGTGAGCGCCCGCAGGGCCAGACGCATGAGATCAAGCCCGTTCATTGCGGCTACATCCGTTCCTTAAGCGCTTGCACCGGATCCATCCGCGCCGCTTTGCGGGCCGGAAGGGCGCCGAAGAGGAGTCCGCTCCCGACCGCGGTGGCCAGGGCCGCCGCCACCGCCCACCAAGGCGGGCGGATCACCAGGCTGGGGAAGGCCTGTTGCGCCGCCCAGATCAGCAGATAGCCGATCACCAGGCCGCACGCCGAGCCCATCACCGCCAGGATGGCCGCTTCGCTTACAAAAAGGCGCATGATTTGCCGGCGGGCGGTGCCGAGCGCCATGTAGAGGCCGATTTCCGGAGTGCGCTGGCTCACGGCCACCAGCATCACGTTCATAATGAGGATGCCGGCCACGATCAGGCTGATTCCGGCAATCCCGCCGAGCGCCGCCGTGATGGCGTTGAAGATGCCGTCGAACACCGACAGCACGGCATCCTGGGTAATGGTCACGAAATCGTGCATGCCGTAATGCGAATCGATAAGCCGCCGGGTCAGCTCGGCGGCGACTTCGGGCACCGCTTCGCGCGAGCGCGCCTGAACCATGATGTTGGTGAGCGCCTCGGTGTTGTACACCGTGGCCATGAATCCCACCGGCGCCACTACGATTTCGCCGGTGTTGATGCCGATGCTCTGCCCGCTGTCGGCAATAATCCCCACCACCCTGCAACGCGACTCGCCCAGGCGCAGCCAAGTGCCTATGGCCGGCGCCGAGCGGTGCAGCTCGGCCACGACTTTCTCGCCCGCCGCGCACACCGGCGAGACGCGGTCCATGTCCATGCGCGGGAAGAATGCGCCCGCTTTCATTTCCATCTTGCGGATTTTCGCGTAGTCGTGGTTGGCGCCCACCACCAGCGTTTCGCGCTCGCGCCCGCCGTAGGACACCGGCAGCCGGCCGAGCATGATGGGCGCCGCCCGCGCCACGCCCGGCACGCGGCGCGCGATCTCCACATCCCTGAAGGTGAGGTCGCGGGGCGTCTCCCCCATGAATCCGAAAGGATTGGAGCCGGAGGTGCCGGGATTGCCGGGCTGCACGATGATGAGCTCCGTGCCCAGCACCCGGAACTCGCCGGTCACGAACAGCCGCCCCGCTTCGCCCAGCGCCGTGAGCAGCAGCACCGACACGATGCCGATGGAAGTGGCCAGCAGCATCATGCCCGTGCGCAGCCGGTAGCGGAGCATGGCGCGCGCCGCCATCATCAGCAGGTCGTTGAGCTTCATCGGCGTGGGTTTTCCCGGCGCTTGAATTGTGCCTTATGTTGTTTCAGGATGCGGGGCGGTTACAGTAGCCGTTCTTTAATCAGCCCCATCCGCGCCCATGTTTGCCGAACTCGAACCATTCCTCCAGCAGCACCAGGCTTGGCTGTGGTGCCTCACGGTCATGCTGGACCTCGGCTTCGCCGTGCTGATGTTCCGGCTGTTCGGGCGCTACGGCCTCTACGGGGTCATCGTGTTCAGCTTGCTGCTGGCGAATATCCAAGGCCCCAAGCTCACCATGATTCTGGGCCTGCAAACCAGCATGGGCGTGATTCTGTACTCCAGCATCTTCTTCGCCACCGACCTCTTAAGCGAGAAGTACGGGCGCCGCGAGGCCCAGCGCGCGGTGCTTTTGGGCTTCGCCGCCAGCGTGATGCTGGTGGTGCTCACCCAGGTGGGCCTGCTGTACCGGCCCACGCCTCAGCCGGAAACCGCCGCCCACGCGCTGCGTGTCCACGAGGCCATGTCGGCGCTGTTCGGCTACACGCCGCGCTTTGTTTTCGGTTCGCTGCTGGCCTATCTCCTAAGCCAGAGCTTCGATGTTTGGGTGTTCCACCGGATCCGCAATGCGACCGGAGGGAAGCATCTGTGGCTGCGCAACACCGGCTCCACGCTGCTTTCGCAAGTGATCGACACGCTGATCTACGGGCTGGTGGTGTGGTGGGGAATCGTCGATTTCGCGACCGCGCTGCAACTGGCCGCGGCGAAGTACGTGTTCAAGTTCTGCATCGCCGTGATCGACACGCCCTTCATCTACTGGGCGAAACGCTGGAGAAGGCCAAGCCCGGCCAAGCAAGCCGCATGAGGGCCATTCCGCAGGCGAGGCGCGCGGTCCCGCCAATGGGATCGATCGTATAGCTGGCTATTGTTTTCCGTTCCGGCAATTTCACGCAAAGCGTTGCGGATGTTGATGGGAAGCGCGAGCGCGCCGCACGGCGCAATGGCCAGCAACGCCCCGACAAACAGCGCGCCGCCGGTGGCGCGCTCCTTGAAAGCGGCTTACAAGCTGCCCTTGGTGACGAGTTTCCAGGCGCGCACGCCGAGAATGGCCACGCCTCCGGCCAGATAGACGATGGCGACCTGATCGACGATTTTGTCGAGGTGGGTGCCGAGGCCCATAAGAAAATCCAAGCTCTCAAGCATATTGGACTCGCCGGCGGCCCACACAACCAGCGCGGTGGTGAGGAAAGCCTGGGGGTTCGCCGCCTCGATATTCATGACCGCGTAGATTGCGCCTAGCACGACCATGGCGAGCGGCAGAACGCCGCCAAGCGTTTGGTTCGATAAACCTACAACTACCGCGGCCAGAATTGCGAGGCCATAGACGATTCTTATTGCCATAATCTGAATTTCTCCCGTTGTTGGACAGCGTAAGGCTTTGCGGGCCTTGCGGAGCCAACCTTATCACGGCTTTTTGGCCTCTCAGGGATGCTCGGCGATGGCCGCGCATGCCCGGCGGTGTCTCGGAAGCTTCCAAGCCGCTCAAACGTGCTCGTCGCCGCCGATGCGTCCGTCCAGCATGGTCAGCCGCCGCCGCGCGCGCCGACCAAGCTCCGGGTCGTGGGTCACGATCAGCAGCGTCAGCCCTTCCTCGTTGAGCGACTCCAAAAGCCGGATGATCTCGGCGCTGGAGCGCGAGTCCAAGTTGCCGGTGGGCTCGTCGGCCAGCAGCAGCTTCGGCTGCATCACGATCGAGCGGGCGATCGCCGCGCGCTGCAACTGGCCTCCCGAAAGCTGGTTTGGGCGGTGTTCCATGCGGTCGGCGAGTTCCACGCGCCGCAAAGCCCGCTCCGCCGACTCGCGGCGCTTGCGGCGGCGCCAGCCGGCCAGTGTGAGCGGCAGCTCCACGTTCTCGAACGCGGTGAGCCGCGGCACCAGGTGGAAGAACTGAAAAACGAAGCCGATCACTTCGCGGCGGGCGCGCGCCAGCTGGTCGTCCGACATCTTCGAGGTGTCCTCGCCCAGCAGCCGGTAGGTTCCGGCATCCGGCGAATCCAGAAGCCCAATCATGTTCAGCAGCGTTGATTTCCCCGAACCGGAAGGCCCCATGATGGACAGGTACTCGCCCGATTCGATTTGAAGCGTGACGTTGCGAAGCGCACGGACCACCTGGTCCCCCACCGGGTAGTCGCGGAAAACGCTGGTTAGGGCCAGCATCTGCCGGGACCCTCGTTCCTAGTTTTCCGCGGCCACCGCCCGGGCGCCTGCCTCCACGCCCGCGCGGTCGAGACTTAAGACCACCTTCTCGCCCGCCCCGGCGCCGGAAGTGATTTCGGTGAACTCCCAGTTGCTCAAGCCCACCGACACTTCGCGCTCCTCGATCAGGCCCTCGCCCTCATCAAGCACCAGGATGCGCGCGTCCTCCACCACCGCCTCGGTGGGCACGCGCAGCGCGTCGGGGCGCGTGTCCACGATCACCTCCACATCGGCGCTGTAGCCCGGCATCAGCCCGTAGCGTTGCGGCTCGCTGATTTCCGCTTCGATTTCCACGGTGCGCGCCTGTTTTTCGAGGTCCAGCACGTAGGGCGCCACCCGGCGGACCACGCCCGGGAAGAACCGGCCGGGAAAGGCGTCGAGCACGATCCGCGCGTTCTGCCCCGCCTTCACCAGCGGCGCATCGACCTCGTCGATCGGCGCGGTGATGTAAAGGCAGGTGTTGTCGATCACGTCCACCGTGGGCAGGGTGGCCACCCCCACCGGGGACGGCGTGACGAACTCGCCCAGCTCGCCGTTGATTTCCGCGATCACGCCGTCGAACGGCGCCCGCAAAAAGGTGCGCTCCAACCGCGCGCGGTTCACTTCCACGCGCGCCTCGGCGGCGCGCGCCGCGTCGTTCGCCGCCTTGCAGGAAGCCGCCCGCGCCTCGGCCTCGGCCTCGGCCCGCTCGCGCTCCTCCTCCGACACCAGCTTGTCCTCGTGCAGCTTGGCCAGCCGCAGCGCCTCGCGCGCCGCCAAATCGGCGCGGGTGCAGCTTTCCGCCGCGCGTGATTTCTCCGCCACCCGGTTGCGCTCGGACAGCTCGATTTCGGACTTCATGTCCTCGTTCCATATTTCCAGCAGCACCTGGCCTTGGCTCACGGCCTCGCCTTCCTCCACCGCAAGGCGGGCGATCTGCCCGGCGGATGCCGGCGACATCCTTGCGCGGCGACAGGCATCGACGGTGCCGGCGCGCGTGTTCAGCACCGTCTTGCGGATTTCGCCGCGCGAAACTTCCGCCACCCGCACTTCGAGCGCATCGTCGCGGATGAACAGCCAGTTGGCGGCGGCGAGCAGCGCAACGAGGCCCGCAACGGTCAGCAGGCTGTATTTGAGTGCCGGTCGCATGGCCGCGTGAGTATAGCGGCCCCGTCGCGGCGGCAACCCGTCCGCGTCATATAGCGGTATATTTCCGGGTGTGGCCGCTCCGCCCCGAAATCCGCTCCCCCAATCCGGCCATTCCATCCGCGGCCGGGGAGCGCGCGGCAACCTCCCGGGACGGTTCGAGCGGCGGACCATCGAACTTGATGAAGGCATCGCCGAAACGGCGCCGCGCCCGGACACCGAGCTGATTCCCGAACGCAGCAAAACCATCATCAGCCGCAACCAGTCGCCGGACATCCGCTTCAGCCAATCCATCAATCCCTACAAAGGCTGCGAGCACGGCTGCATCTACTGCTTCGCGCGCCCCACGCACGCCTATCTGGATTTCTCGCCCGGCCTCGACTTCGAGACCCGGATCGTGCATAAGCCCAACGCCGCCGATCTGCTTAGAAAGGAACTGGCCAAGCCCGGATACCGTTGCTCGCCGATCGCGCTGGGAATCAACACCGATGCCTACCAGCCGTTCGAGAAGCAGTTGCGCACCACCCGCTCGCTGCTTGAGATCATGCTCGAAACCCGCCATCCGGTCACGATCGTGACCAAGTCCGCGCTGGTGGAGCGCGATTTGGACCTGCTGGGCGAGCTGGCCCGGCTGGGCCTCGCGCAGGTGGCGCTCAGCATCACCACGCTGGACGACGAGCTCAAGCGGCGCATGGAGCCGCGCGCCGCCTCGCCCCGCCGCCGGCTTGCGACCATCGAGCGCCTGGCCGAGGCGGGCGTTCCCGCCGCGGTGATGTTCGCGCCCGTCATCCCCGCGCTCAACGACCACGAGCTCGAGGCCGTGCTCAAGGCCTCCGCCGAGGCCGGCGCGCTATGGGCCGGCTACACGCTGCTGCGCCTGCCCAACGAAGTCCGCCCGCTGTTCAAGGACTGGCTGGCCGAGCAATATCCCTTGCGCGCCAAGCATGTGATGAGCCGCGTGCGCCAAATCCGCGGCGGCAAGGAAAACGATGCCGCCTTCGGCCGCCGCCATCGCGGCCAGGGCCTGTACGCCGACCTGCTCCGGCAACGCTTCGACCGTGCCTGCCGCCGCTACGGCCTCAACCGCGGCGCCTTCGGCACCCGCCCGCCACTCGACACCACCCAGTTCCGTCCGCCGCCCGCGAAGCCCGGGCCGCTCCCTAGCCGCCGCCGCGCTGCTTCCGGTGCCGATCGCCGCGATCAGCTTTCGCTGCTGGACTAAGTGAACAGTCCGAAGGCCGCCACGGTTGCGGCCAGCCCCATTGCGACAGCGTAGATGCGATGGGTCAGGCGCGTTTCGAGAGCCGCTAGGTCCAACTTCGTTGCATAGTCCTGGCGCCGCTGTATCGCATTGGCGATGGCTTCCGCTTGGGCGCGCTCCACGCCCGCCGACTCAAGGGCGCGCGCCGCTCGGAAAGTATCGAAAGCGCCGCAAGCCATGCCGCGCATTGTAACGTCCGACGAAGCGCAGCCGCCTCCGAAACCAAACGCGAATGCGCCCATTTCCGCAGTGGAGGCGATGGCCGACAACCGCGCCGCCTTTCGTGCGCGGCGCGTGGCTATACTGGAACGCGCCGCCCGCCTTTAAGGAGGATGCCGGGAAGCGGCACGGCATTGAACATGGATCAACTTGCCCTTGCAAAGCCGGAAACGCCGGTTCGCTCAAGCGAAATTCGGCAAAACCGGGAAAACTACATTCGCGCCGGCGACCGCGCCCGGGCCGGCCCCGATCCCTATTTCGTGGGCCGCGAAAGCGAAATCGCCATGTTTCTTCAGGCGCTGGAGCTTACCGCCGCCAACAACGGCAACGGCAGCGCCGGCAAGGATGAAACGCTGCTGGTCCAAGGCCCGCCCGGCGCCGGCAAAACCGCGCTGCTCGAGGAATGCGCGGCGCTGGCCGCGCAACGCCCGGACTGCGCGGTGGTGCGGGTGCTGCCGGAGGAGCTGGGCTCCGCGCGCGGCCTTATCGAAGCCATCGACCGGGCGGTTGGCGTTCCCGCCCCCACTCGCCTGGGGCGCGCCTTGCATGAGCGGGGCTGGCAGGTGGGTCCCGTGGGCGTGCCGCCTAGTCCGGCCCGCCCGGAATCCATGGCCGCGCTTATGAAGACGCACGAGGGGGCATGGAAGGATCGCGTGATTCTACTGCTGGTGGACGAAGCCCAGAATATTCCCTCGAACGCCTCTCAGGCCCGCGCCGTCATTTCCTATCTCCACGGCGCGTGCCGGAAAGCGCGCATTCTGCTTGCCTGCTGCGGCCTAGGGAACACGCAGGACAAACTGGCGGAACTCGGCGTTTCCCGCTTGGCGCGCGAACGCCTGACCACGCTACAGCCGCTGGCTGTGGAGCAAGCCGAGGAATCGCTCCGCCGCGTTTTCTCGACCTGCGGAGTAGCGGGCGCCGCCGGGGAGCGCCAACGATGGCTCAAGACCCTGGCTTCGCTCTCATTGGGCTGGCCGCAGCATTTGCGGGCCATCGCGGCCGTGGCCCTTGAGCACTTGGCCGCCCGCCGGATGAACGTGTCCGACGGCTCCCTCGATGCCGTCGCGCAGGCCGCCCGCGAGGCGCGCGAGCGCTACTACGACCAGCGCTTAAGCGGCGTGGCGCTATGGCGGCCGGCGTACCGCGAAATCGCCGAGGCGCTGCGCCGCGCCGAAGCCCCGCATTTGCGCCTCGACCGCATCGCCGAAATCGCCCGCACCCATCTGGCCCGCTGGAACGAACCGCTGCACACGTTCATCGCCAACTCCCTGCGCGCCGGCGTGCTGGGCGCGGAAAATTCCCGCTACTCCATCCCCATCCCGTCCTTCGCCGACCACCTGCTCCGCCCCTAACCCCGCTGCGCACAGAAATGGCCGCAGCGGCCACTGCCGGGTCCTGCGGGCCAATTCGCCGCAAACGCGGAGAGTTACCTTGTTCCCGCCATCTGATGTTCGCGCATAGTATGCTTTTGACCCGAACCGGGAGACACTCATGACCAAATCAAACCGCAAGAGCCCCGCAGCGGCCCAAAGCGACGACGACAGGAGCGCTCTGCTCGCGGAATTACTTGAGTCCGGGCGAAACATGTCGGTTGCCGACTTCAAAGCTCAGCAGATGTCTTACGTAATCGGCTGCGTGGCCGGAGACGATAAGAACGCTCAGGAGAAGGTGCGGCAATATCTTGAGAAAACTCACGACATGCAAGCCGGCACGTGATTCTCCATGAGTTTGTTGGGCGGGATGAGGAGCATCCGCTCTACCAGAAGCTGCACTCCTCAAACTATCTGCGCCAGCTTGGATTCCTCCAGTCCATGGTGCTTGCAGCCTTGGAATCCGAGAGGCCGTTTCTTTCACAAACCGTCATTAAGGCGCTAAATTATCATGCCATTGCTTGTTTGCATCCGTACGCTGGGGAGTATCGCCCTTGCCAAGTGCATGTGGGGTCATACCAGGCACCAGAAGAATATAGGGTTATGGCGCTTATGGATGACTTCGTCAACAACGTCAATCGGCACTGGATAAACGAAGACCCAATTAGGCTTTCGGCTTACGTTCTATGGCGGCTGAATTGGATACATCCCTTCATTAACGGCAATGGGAGAACCGCTCGGGCAGCGTGTTATTTTGTGTTGTGCGTCAAAACCGGAGGTTGGCTGGGCGGCAAAGTCATTTTGCCGGAACTGCTGCGCCGCGAAAGACCACGGTACGTCGAAGCGCTTAAGCAAGCCGATGCTTCAGGAGATGTCAGTGAGATCAGCAATCTCATATATGAGCTGCTGGGCAGGCAGCGGCAATTCTGAACCCTTGCGTATAGGCTTACAATTCCGCCAAGACTGGCTCTCCATGTGGTTCGCAGCACCTAGCCGGCGCGAAGGAAATCATCCTTGTTGTGTGCGTTGGCGACGCTTCTTCGTCCGTTTTGCTGCTATGCGGCGACCGGTTGGCGCATAGAAAGCTTGTTCAGAGCTTCCAAAACCCATGAGCAATTTCAACGCTAGTTAATTTTGCTCATGGGCATTGTCCGATAGATGCTAGAGAGGACAGCGCCTGCAGGACCAGATTTGCAGCTTGTTCTACATCTTTTTCCAATGTGAAGCGGCCAAAACTGAATCGGATTGATGCCTCGCTCTCTTCATTTGATAGTCCTAGAGCACTCAGAACATGTGAGGGCTCGGGAGTTCCAGAAGTGCAGGCGGCTCCAGTGGATGCGGCTAGGCGAGGCTGCAACACGCCAAGAATGTCCCGTGCGTTGTGTCCGACGAAACAAGCGTTGGCATTTCCAGGGTGGCGATATTCATTGGATGGCCCGTTAAGAATCATTTCAGCGCCACCTTTCTGCAAGTGTTTTACAAAAGAATCTCTTAGCCTCGCTATCTCCCGTCGTTCGATGCTTGCCTGCTCGTTTGCGCAGAGGGAAGCGGCGGCGCCCATTCCGACGCAAAGCGGCAAGGGCAGAGTGCCTGACCGAATGCCTTCCTGCTGACCGCCGCCGTGAATGAGCGGTTCGATCCTGTCATGCAGATCGCGCCTGACATACAGGGCGCCAATGCCTTGCGGCCCATATATCTTGTGTCCGGAAAGACTTATTAGATCGGCGTGATAGGCGAGATCGTGCAGATCCATCGCGCACGGCGCTTGTGCGGCATCGGTGTGCAAGAGGATTCCAGAGGGAGCAAGCAGCGCCGCAATTGCCGGCATGTCTTGGATTACGCCCACTTCGTTATTGACCGCCATGATTGAAACCAGCAGCATGTCGTCGTCGAGCATCTCCTTGAGGGCGCATAAGTCAATTCGGCCCTCTGAATCGACCGGAACATGCTCCACAGTGAACTTCTCGCGATCCTCCAATGCTCTCGCAGCGGCCAACACGCACTTATGTTCTATAGCACTGACCAAAATGCGCCGCCGTTTGTTGGAGGTATGCCGCGCCAGACCAAAAAGCGCCAGGTTATTGGCTTCCGTGGCACCGGACGTAAAGATAATTTCGTCGGTATCCGCGCCAATTAAGGCCGCTACCAAAGAAGTGGCGTTTTGCGTCGCTTTTTCAGCTTTCCAGCCGACTATGTGATCCGTAGAGTGCGGATTGCCGAATGCCTCGCGCCAATGCGGCTCCATGGCTGCCAAGACACGCGGGTCAACCGGCGTGGTGGCCTGATAGTCGGCGTAGATGCACTTTTCCATTCGCATTGGCAGCCGCATCTGGAAGGTTCATCCAGTAACGGACTTACCTTAACCTAACATGGTAGTATTGTCATCTACTCGTACTACACGGAAGCGCCGATGCGGAGAGGGCCGCTCTACCGAGAAAGTTATCGTCCGCGCCTTTCAGGACACGAGACTTTTCCTCTACGCTACGGATGGCTTAAGAAGGCGTTCGACGCTGTCGAAGATTCCCCTCACGAAACAAGCGCCAAATCCGTTTTCTTGGCAGACGATGCCATTGCCCGCTTCGGCGTGGGCAAGAACATGGTGGCGTCCATTCGCCATTGGGCCAATGCAACGGGCGTACTTGATGAAGACGGATGCTTGAACGGGCGCGCAACAACGCCGATCGGGAATCTGCTTTTCGGCAGGAACGGGATCGACCCCTATTTTGAGCATCCGGCCACCGCATGGCTTATTCATTGGCAGCTTGCCGGCCGCTCGCGAAAAACAACATGGCATTGGGCCTTCAATTACTACCCGTCCATCTTTTTTGACCGGGAGCAACTCGCTTCAGGCTTGCTGAGCCTTGCGCGGGATCGCGGATGGTCGCGGGCGGCGCCCGCCACGGTAAAAGCAGATGTGGCGTGTTTCATTAGAACCTATGTTTCCATGCCGCCATCCGGCAAGGCGAGCCATGAGGATGTCCTTGAGTCCCCGCTTACAGAACTGGGCTTGGTGAAACCTGTGGGCAAGCGGGACGGGTTCCGATTTGTGCGCGGGAACAAACCCTCCTTGGGCCATGGTGTGTTTTGCTGCGCCATTACGGACTTTTGGTCGCAGTTTTCCGCTGCGCGAACCCTCTCACTGGAGGCAATCGCTCACGAACCCGGTTCGCCTGGCCGGGTGTTTTTGCTTGACGAGAACAGTTTGGCGGAGCGCCTAGTGCATCTTGAGGAATCGAGCAATGGCCTTTACCGATGGTCGGAGACTGCCGGCCTCAAGCAGCTTGAGCGAACAGGCAAACTGAGCGCGAGCGATGCCTTGGAATTTGTCTTAAGGGACTACCCCTGATGCGAAATAAGGAGATTCGAGACTAATGGGGCTGGAGAATCACGTTCGGATCCTTCGGCGCTACCAACGCGCTATTCGCATCAACACGGATTTGCATGATCCCGCCGCGCTTGAAGGGTATGTTTGCCCTCGATCATCCGCCGCCGCCTTGGAAACGATGGCTCGGCACCTGCAAGAGGCCGGGCAGGCGGCCTTCACCTGGACCGGGCCCTATGGCAGCGGCAAATCCAGCCTTGTGATTGCTCTTGCCGCCGCCCTAAGCGGCGACGAAGAGCGGCGTAAGAGAGCGGCGTCAATTTTAGGAAAGGACACAACCGCTCGGCTTTGGGAGGCTTTGCCGTCTCGAAAACGGGGTTGGCGAATGTTGCCCGTCGTTGGTCGGCGCGGTGATTCGGCGCAAGTGATTGGAGAAGCGCTCCAGGCTGCCAGACTCGTCCGAAAGAATGCGCCTAATGAATGGGATGAGAATCGGCTCTTGGCCACGTTGGAGGAGATTGCGTCTAAGTATCCGCGTGTGGGAGGCGGATTGGTGGTCTTCGTTGACGAGATGGGGAAGCTCCTTGAGGCGGCGGCGGAAGACGGATCGGATATCTATCTCTTCCAGCAACTCGCGGAAACCGCCTCCCGAAGTGGCGGGCGCCTTGTTGTTATTGGAATACTCCATCAAGCATTTGAGGAGTATGCGCATCGCCTTTCACGGGAGGCGCGCGATGAATGGTCAAAGATTCAGGGCCGATTCGTTGACTTGGTCATCAATGCTGCCGGCGACGAGCAAATTGATCTTCTTGCACGGGCCATAAAGTGCGATCGGCGACCTAGCCGGCAAAGTGCTCTGGCTAAGCTTGTTGTTCGGCAGGTGCAGAGAGATGTTGCTCCGGAGCTAGCCAACACTCTGAGCGATTGCTGGCCGTTACACCCTGTTGTTGCCTGCCTTCTAGGCCCCGTTTCCCGGCGACGCTTCGGACAAAACCAGCGCAGCATATTCAGCTTCTTGAACTCCGCGGAGCCTCAAGGATTCCAGGATTTCCTGCGGTCGGCGAAAAAGACTGATCTTTACCGAGTCGATCAGTTATGGAATTACCTGCGGTTTAATCTTGAGCCCGCCATCCTGGCATCGCCCGACGGACATCGCTGGGCCTTGGCAATCAACGTGCTGGATCGTTGCGAGCCGGCAGGTGGCGAGGAGCTGCACGTTCGGCTGCTCAAAGCGATTGCGGCGATTGATATGCTCAAAGACAGGTCGGGGCTGATCGCTAGTACGGAATTACTAAAGCTCGCGCTTGATGATTGCGATCCAGAGCAAATTGATGCTGCTTTGGATGACCTGCAGAGATGGTGTCTGGTCATATTCCGCAAGTTCACGAACGCCTATTCGGTGTTCGAGGGCAGTGACTTTGATATCAATGAAGCCATAGAGCAGGCTTTGGATGAAACTCGCGAACTCGACCTTTTCTCGTTCGACGCGCTTCCGAATCTACAGCCTATAGTCGCCAAGCGGCATTACCATGAGACGGGCGCGCTTCGCTGGTTCGACGTGGAGCTAGTGCCCTCGGCTGAAATATCAAATGTGGTCGAGCAATACGAGCCAAAGCACGGTGCCATAGGAGCGTTCCTGCTGGCCGTGCCTACGCAAGGCGAATTGGAATCAGAGGTAAGAGAAACATGCCGCCTTGCCTCGGAAAGGGCGCGTGAATGGGATATTGTCGTTGGGCTTTCTCAAAGCGCATGGAGGATTCCGGCGTTAGCGCATGAGATCATCGCGCTGGAGCGTGTACGGAGCACATCACCGGAATTGCAAGGCGATCGGGTTGCGCGAATAGAGGTGCGGGCGCGAATTGCCGACATGCAGAGCAGGCTTGAATCCGAGGTTTCCGCTGCTTTTGACGGAGCGCGCTGGTATTGCCGGGGATCCGAGCCGAAAAGTTTGTTGCATGCGGAACTGAACAGTTTGGCTTCGAGTCTTGCCGAAGCGCGATTTTTCCAGGCGCCCAAGCTGCGAAACGAGCTGGTTGTTCGAGTCAAACCCTCTAGCAATGCAATAGCGGCGCGCAACGCTTTGCTCCGGCGCATGGCGCTCAATGAACGGGAGCAGCGCCTAGGCATAAGCGGCTTCCCTGCGGAAGCGGGTCTCTACGCCTCTCTTTTGGAAGCCACTAGGCTGCATCAGAATACTGGTGAAGGTTGGCGTTTTATCTCTCCCGCCGACATCCCGTGCGATCCATGCCGATTGGCGCCCGCTTGGGAAGCGGCAATCCAATTCTTAAAGAAGAAGTCGCATCGCACCGTCTTGTGGTCGGAGATATACGGCATCTGGAGCGCGCCTCCATTCGGCATCAAGAATGGGCTGCTGCCGATTCTTTCCGTTGCGTTTCTGATGTCCCAGAGCGGTTCACTGGCCTTTTATCGCGATTGCATATTCCAAGCACGGCTGTCTGATCTGGATATCGACTACCTAGTCAGAGATCCGGACGATATCCAAGTGCGCTGGATGGACCTTTCGGCAAACTCGCGTCGCCTCTTGTCTTCAATGGCCGACATTGTTCGAGACTTGGATTCCGAGAACACCTTGATCAACCTGCAGCCAATAGACGTGGCCAAGGGCTTGGTTGCAATTTACGATCGTTTGCCGCTTTGGGTTGGGCGCACGCAGCGGCTATCCGGCACCGCAAAGCGCCTTAGACAACTTTTCAAGCAAGCGAATGATCCCAACAAGCTGGTCTTCGACGATATTCCGAATGTGCTCGGAACGGACAGTTCGGACGAGGACAAGTCAGCAACGGAAAAGATCGCAAAACAGGTTTGCGATGGTCTGATTGAGCTGCAGCAAGCCTATCCGGCAATGTTGCATCGACTGCGCGATATTCTGCTTGCTGAACTCCAGGCCCCGAACACCTCGGCGGCGACGCTGGCTGAGTTAAGGGAAAGAGCCAAGAATATACGCGAGCTCGGCGGCGATCATCGACTAGAAGCCTTCATTGTGCGGATTGCACAATTCCAAGGCACTGATGTGGACGTTGAGGGCTTGGCTGGCTTGGCAGTGAACAAGCCTCCTCAAACTTGGGTCGATACGGATATTGACCGCGCAGAGGTGGGCCTCGCGGAATTGGCGCAGAATTTTTTGCGTGTCGAAGCGTTCGCTCGCGTGAAAAGCAGGCGCGACAAGAGACACTCAATGGCTGTTATTGTGGGCATAGACGGTCGTCCAGCCCCCGTGCATGAAGAATTTCAAATCGCGGATCAAGACCACAGGGAAGTGAACGCGCTAATTGAGCGGGTTGATCGATCCTTGCGCGCAAGCGGGGTGGAGCGACGAAACATTATTCTTGCGGCCCTTGCTGAATTAAGTGCGCGTTACCTGGATCCTCGCGCGGAGCAGGAAAGAAAAGCCAGTCCTCAAAGCAAAAAGGTTGCTAGCTAGAAATGGTAAAGGCCGAACGACATGTCTTGGGATTGTCGGGCGGGCGCGACAGTGCTGCGCTTGCCGTGTACATGAGGGAAAACCACCCCGAACTCGATATTGAGTATTTCTTTACCGACACCGGCAAAGAACTCCCCGAGGTCTATGAGTATCTTGTGAAACTCGAAGGGTTTCTGGGCAAACCCATCCTAAGGCTGAATCCAGATCGGGACTTTGACTTCTGGCTCAAGCAGTACAACGACTTTCTCCCCTCGCCCCAGACACGCTGGTGTACTCGACAGCTCAAGTTGAGGCCATTCGAGCAATGGGTGCGCCCCATGCTCGACGAAGGAGCACGCGTTTACAGCTACGTCGCCATCCGTGCCGACGAGCAATACCGGCAAGGCTATTCTTCAAAGCAGGACGATTTGCAGGTTCGCCTGCCGCTAAAGGAAGCGGGGATCGACAAGGCAGGCGTGCTGGAAATTCTCGAAGGCACGGGTCTTGGCCTGCCTTCCTATTATGAATGGCGCACCCGCAGCGGCTGCACCTTCTGCTTCTTCCAGCAGAAGATCGAATGGGTGAGGCTGCGCGAGCGCCACCCTGAGTGTTTTCAGGAAGCGAAGGATTATGAAAAAAACGCCTTGGAACACGGATCGCCATTTACTTGGAGCCAAGGCGAGTCGCTTCATGAATTGGAGCAGCCGGAACGCTTGGAAGAGATACGAAAGGATCACGAGTTGCGGCTTGTCCGCAGTAAAGCTAGGTCTCAACCTAATCCATTAAGACCCAATTCCGAGCCTTTAGATATTGATGATGTATACGGCAAAGCTAAAGTTTGTCTTGCCTGCCACAAGTAAGCGACTAATACCTATGCAGATGCCGGAGACTAGATTCTACTCAATGGAAACAATAGCCATGCGAGTCAAATGCTATGCGTAAAGTGAAAGATCTTTTTGAGGCCAAAGCCGACAACCTTTGGGACACCCTAACTAGCCATGGTGGCTCGGCGGGTTTTCGAGTTCCGGAGTATCAGCGCACTTATGACTGGGGCCAAGAGAAGATCGCTCGGCTACTTGAGGATTGTGCCAATGGTTTGTACCAACTTCGTCGCAAAGGCAAGGAAGAATCGTATACCTTTCTTGGCACACTAATCCTTGTGAACGAGAGAAGTGAAAACACATTTGACGGAAAAACACTTGACATCGTAGATGGCCAACAGCGCCTAACCACACTTCTTCTAATTTGTTGTGCTCTAATCGAGAAAATCAACGCGAATCTTCGGTCAGCTGAGTGTCTACCACCAGCTACCAGGACATTGATACTAGACGAAGCAGATATGCACATCAGCGAACTATTTGAGTGCGTTGTTGGCGAGTTACCAGGACTTAGGCAAAGGGCGCGATATCCAAGAATAGTACGCCACGGGGATAAGAGAGCCAAGGAGAGAACAAATTCGCATTACACTTCCACAATTGCCAGATTTCTAAGGGATTTTTCTGACCATTACAGCGGTTCTCCCAGGGAGGAGTTTAAGTTTCCAGAGATCAGCGATAACGATGGAGCAAGCGAGAGGCTCCGGAAAAACTACAGCTTCATCAAGGATCAAATCGCCTATATTGCTGACTTGCCGGAACAAAACAAAGGGATTGATTGCGAGATAGTCCCATATGGAGATTTTCAGCGTAAAGGGTATACGAATCTTCTGCCAAAAATAAATCGCCAAAGCCACATGGATAGAAATAATGCACAGAGTGAAATAGATAACATTTGCTCGGAAATAAGTAAGCTCGGAGATTCCAATAGCCTAGTACGCTTGGTGTTGTTCGCATCGTATATTAGTCGTTGCGTCGTATTGACTCGCGTTGAGACAGAAGACCAAGATTCTGCATTTGATATTTTTGATGCACTGAACACAACAGGGGAACCGCTCACTGCAATTGAAACCCTTAAGCCTAGGGTCATTCAGACAGAAAGGAATAGTTATAAGGGATCAGAGTCCGAGATCGCATTTGGTGAAATTGAGAGACGGTTTGAGAAGATCGAGAATCCGTATGAGCGACAAAAGGAAGCTAAGGAGATTGTGGTTTCTTTCGCACTCTATAAGGACGGGGAAAAGGTAGCGAACGATTTAAGAGAACAAAGGCGATACTTGGGGAATACCTATGACAAATGTGAGTCCATTGAAGCAAAACGGAGATTTGTTACAGGGCTTGCGGAAATGACGCAATTCCGAAGTGAGTGTTGGAGGAAGGATGGCATCAAAGACGCTGCCTATCTGGAGCCAGACTCGAGACTTTGCTTACAAACAATTAAGGACATGAACACAAGCTTGGCGCTGCCCCCAATTGCACGCTATTGGGCAAAGCGGCACGAGCCAAATGGTGAACAGAGATTTGCCCAAATAGTGAATGCAGTGACTGCATTTCTGGTCCTGAGACGTTCGGCAACAGGCACTACCGGGGGTATCGACGCAGTTCTGCGCACCTTGATGAAACAGCAGAGCGGTGAGGGTGACCCATTGTGTGTTGGATTGGGGGCAGAGAATAAATTGCTGAATGTAACTCAATTCAAAGCGCACTTGCGCTCCCTTCTGGCAAAGCGGCCTATCGAAGTGACAAATAAAGAGTCATGGGTTAAGGCGGTAAGAGAAGTACCGATTGCTAATCACGCAAAAGCGTTGGCAAAATTTCTTATCCTTGCTGCGTCGCAATATGCCAAGCCTGATCCACAACAACCCGGGCTCTTGACTCGGGCTGGATTTCGCAAGAGCGATGAGCAGGAGTACTTGACCTACGAGAAATGGACATCGGCGGAGTACAAGACAATTGAGCATGTCGCGCCCATTACTGATCCGGGTGAAGGGTGGGACGAAGGGATATACAGCAGACCATACATTAGGCACACTTTAGGAAATCTGGTGCTTTTGCCGCAGAGGGAGAATGCCAGTCTTGGTAATAGCGTATGGCGCCGGAAACATTTGTTCTACTTAGCCCTCACTGAATCCGACGATAGTGAACAAGAGAAGTGGTTGCGCAAAGCCGAAGAAGAAGGACTAGAGTTTCCCAAGAGAACAAGAGACCTCATAAAGAGAGGACGCAGACTTCATTTGCTAGACCCCATTCGAGATGTTCGGGAGTGGAATGAAATGCTAGTTCGTGGCAGGACAGAAAACATCTTGGGTTTGGCATGGGATACCTTGGCAGAGTGGCTGTGGAAGTGAGAGCAAGGGAACCCAAGCGGCAGATGAGCAATCGTGTTCATGGTGCCTGAAAGAAATCTGTTCATGAAATAACGGCGCTCCCCACCCGAACCAGCCATGCTCACGAAGATCACTATTCGCAACTTCAAGCGCTTCGGCGAGGTTGAGGTTGAACTGGGCAGCCCGGTGGTGTTCATCGGGCCGAATAATTCGGGCAAGACCTCCGCGATGCAGGCGCTGGCTTTGTGGGACATTGGCCTGAAGCGCTGGAACGAGAAGCGTTCGGGCAAGAGCGCGCCGGAGCGGCGGCCGGGAGTGACCGTTAACCGGAGGGATTTGCTGGCTATTCCTGTTCCCAGCGCGTCGCTTTTATGGCGGGCGCTTCGGGTGCGGAATGTGCGGCGAGCGAACGGGCGGCCGCACACCGAGAATGTGCGCCTCGACCTGGTCGTTGAGGGTGTGACTGCCGATAAGGCCTAGTCTTGCGGCCTGGAATTCGACTACGCCAACGAGGAATCCTTCTACTGCCGTCCGCTGCGGTTGTCCCAAGGAAAGACGCCGGACCGCATGCCCATTCCGGAAGCGGCGAGGGCGGCCCAAATCGTTTTCCTGCCACCCATGTCCGGTCTGGCGGCCACCGAAACGCGGCTCGATCAGGGGGCGGTGAACGTGCGGATCGGCGAAGGGCGCACGGCGGAAGTGCTGCGGAATCTCTGCCTGCGGATTAACGACGAAACCCCCGAGCTGTGGCAACGGCTGGCGGCGCAAATCAGAGAACTTTTCGTCGTTGAGCTTGACGAGCCGCGCTATATCTCCGAGCGGGGCGAAATCGTGATGGCCTATCGCGAAGAGGGGACGAAGCTGGACCTGTCCTCAAGCGGCCGGGGATTGCAGCAAACCCTTCTCATGCTGGCCTACATGTGCGCCAACCCCGGCGCGATCATCCTGCTCGACGAGCCGGACGCGCACCTCGAAATTCTCCGCCAGCGCCAGATCTACAAGCTCATCACCGATGTCGCGCTGGAAAACGGCAATCAAATCATTGCGGCAAGCCATTCCGAGGTGCTTCTGAACGAAGCGGCCAGCCGCGACATGGTCATAGCTTTCGTGGGCCAGCCGCATCGCTTGCAGGATCGGCCCAGCCAAGTCCATAAGGCGCTCAGCGAGATCGGATTCGACCAGTACTATCAAGCCGCGCAGGCAGGCTGGGTGCTGTATCTGGAAGGCGCATCGGATTTGGCGATATTGCAGTCTTTCGCCGAGCGCCTGGGCAATGAGGCGGCGTTGCAGGCGTTGCAGCGCCCATTTGTGCGCTATGTGGGCAACCAGCCGAGGGCGGCGGCGCAGCACTTCTACGGTTTGCGGGAGGTGCTTCCGGAGCTTTCCGGCGTGGCGCTGTTTGATCGTCTCGACAGTGAGCCGGAGCCGGACGGCGCCTTGCAATGCATGATGTGGAAACGACGGGAAATCGAGAACTATTTGTGCTCGCGGGCAACGCTCGAAGCCTATGCCATCGCCTCGGCGCGAGTGGATGAGCCGGCGCCGCTGTTCTCGGACATGGAAAAAGACAGGCGCCTGTCGGCTATGCGGGAAGCGGTCGCCGAGGTTGAGGAAGCCATGAGCACACTCGGCAAAGGTTCGCCTTGGGATTCGCAAGTGAAGGCAAGCGATGACTTTCTCATCCCGCTCTTCAAAACCTACTTCGCAAAACTCGAATTGCCGAACCTCATGGACAAGAAGCAGTTCTATGAGCTTGCGGCGCACGTGCCGGAGGAGAAGCTCGCCCCGGAAATCAACGAAAAATTGGACAAGATCGCAGACGTGTCCGCCTCAGCACCGTCCATGTAGTGAACCTGCCGCTATCACTTTCGAATTGACCGAAACTTGTCGCTCAACTGGAGTCACCGATCAGTACACTCGTTCGGCATGCTGCTCAAACCACTGTAAACGGCGATCGGTTTCTATGCTCGGGTCGGCATCGATTAATCGATCAATGATCTCCGGCAGTTCGTGGAAGCTTGCGCGACTCTTCGGGCCGCAAACTGACCGTTCCCCGCGATCCGAGCCACTCCGGATGTGGAAAATTCAGACCCTTAATGGGGTGGTGCGTAGCACTTGATCCAAATGCTATATGTGTGCTCGAAGAGCATTGCGGGAAACTTTTGGGTGGCTGGCCATCTTCCCTCTGCCTTACTCCTTGGTCGCGTTAACGAAGGTTCATTAGCCACCTAATGCCATGTTGTGCAAGAACGAAAAGGCCGCCGCCGCCCAGCGCAGCGAAGAACCACACCGCGAGCTGTTGAGCGCGAGCGGCCTGATGTTCCGAGCCAAAAAACATCATGTAGAGAATTGCAAATAGCAGCAAGGCGACAACTGCACCCATCCCGAAAGCCAATTTTGATCCGAGGGAAATGCGGGCCATTGCCAATCTCTCGTCGGCCTTGAGGCGTTCCATGTGGTAGTTGTATTGCCGCGTGTCGGAAGCATCACCCAGCTCAACCGCCCGCAACGCTACTTCGGTGCGGCGGTCTTGACTCTTGATGCGCTCGCGCTCAATTTGAAGAACCTGATCAAACAGGACCAATTGCCGAGGATCGGGGCTTTCGTCTGCAGATCCTTCTGAGGGCAGAAGGTCGCCCCCGCCGTGCGTCTTACCGCTATCGGATACTACTTCGCCCATTCGGACGCTTGTGGCCTAAAACCAGGGAGACGCGAAATGGGAGATGGGCCATCCGCGATACTCGAGAATCGAAATAAGCGGTCGCAATTGGAATCATTTTTTGCAAGTTCTCCCCCCACCCTAGGTGCGGAAGTAAACTCTACCACGGTATGAATTTTCCGGGTTCATGCGAGTGTCTTGTCCTGTGGAGATTTACCACGAAAGGGGTGACTGATCAGGTTGCCAGTCAGTTCGGGGCCCCATCGCGATCAAGCGCACCGGTTCGACATCGCCGTTCGGAGCTAGGCTACGCGAAAAGGCCAAATGCCGCAACCGTCGCGGCCAGTCCGGCGGCGACAGCGTAGAAGCGGTTGGTCAGGCGCGTTTCGAGCGCGCCCATTTCTGCCCGCAGTTCGCTGCCCAGCTTTGCGACATCTGATTTCGTTGCGTAGTCTTGGTGCTGCTGTATCGCTTCGGCAATAGCTTCCGCCTGAGCGCGCTCCACGCCTGCGGATTCGATCGCCCGCGCAGCTTGGAAGGTATCGAAAGCGGCGGCAGCCATATCGCGCATTGTAACGCTGGGAGGCGTGGTGGCCAGCTCGAAATGAGGCGCGTATATGCGTATTTCCGCATAGTCTTCGCCAGCCTCGCGCAGCAATGCCGGTAACTTTGGCAGAAATAGGCGCGTTGATCCATTCGCCGCTCGGCTTCATCTCGAAAGCAAAGTTTTTGCTGTGGTCGTCACGATTGCCGCCAACCACATTGAACACCATGCGCCGGAAAAGCTGGGTCTTCTCGGCGTGCGACCGTGTTAGCCAATCGCTGAGCTTGAGCAGCTCGAGGGAGTCGAAGTCCGGCATGTGGAAGTTGGAATGCACCAGTCCGGCAACGCTGTGGATATGTCGGCGGCGGTTGCCGGAGTAGCGGTCGAAGCGGCGGGTGATGAAGTAGGCGTTGCCCGCGGCCGTAGCCCAGCCGGCCAAGGAGCGCCGGCGCGCCGCCGCCCAGCCCGTGGAAATAGACCCGCAGCTCTTTCATGCGCTGCCGTGCGTGGCTAGCAGTTCATCCATGGTGGCGGGGCCAGGCTGGGGAAACAGCCCTTCAGCATGCTTCAGATCGCCATAAGAGGCGCACAACATCAGGAATTGGCGCAGCGAAATTTCGCCGCTGGTCTCAAACCGGCGAATGGTGGGGGCCGGCACCCCGCTTACCCTCGCTGCCTCTTGCCGACTGTGCTTGCGGGCGCGCCGCCGCTGCCGCAGTGCCGCCGCCAAATGATCCTGCACTTCCCGAGGCGTTCCAAAAAGGAATATCGGAGTATTCATATTTTCTAAAAAAGTTTATTTTGAGATATTCTTGTATCAATTTTTTTAGAAATTATGCGCAAGCGCGGGATCAACAAGGCTAAGCGCATGGCGCAAATCCGAGATCGCATGCCGAAGCTGCTAGAATGGAACCATTCTCTCCGCTAGTTGGCGGTCTGTTCCGCAACGGGGAACCCGGCCCGCAGGCGCGCTGCTTGCAATCCGCAAGGCGGTTCGCTTGCAACGCGAAGCGGACTGTCCCGGCAAATGCAAACGAGCCCTCGGATACCGCTTAAATCCTGCCCGCAAGCCCTGTTTGCGTTGCTTGCCGGCATGGCTCTTCTGAAGGCCGCGCTGCTTGCGCCCGCCGCTTTCGCCGAGGTTCGCGCAGCCGGCGGTGCGGTGGCGCGAATCGCTTTTCTGATCGACCGCGAGGACCCGCTGGCGGCGCAAATCCGCGCTTTGGCGCGCGAGGAGTTGCTGGCGCTGGCGCGCGACGAATTCGACGTGCGCCTGCCGGAGGAGCGGGTGGTGACCGCGGATGGCACGGCGGCCGGCATCGCCAAGGCCTTGGAGCGGCTGATCGCGGACGAGCAAACCGCAATCATCGTGACCCAAGGGCTTATTTCCTCCGAGCTGGCGGCGCGCGCCGCGCCTTGGCCGAAGCCTGTCATCGCGTCAACGGTGCTCGACGCGCGCCTTCAGGGGCTTCCCGAAAGCTCGGGCGCCAGCGGCGTGGCCAACCTCACCTACATCGCCTATCCCTCGCCGGGGCCGGTCCTCCGCGACCTGCGTAAATTCCAAGAGCTCGCGGACTTCTCCAATGTGGCCATCCTAGTGGACGAGGAGGATGCCGTGGCTTTCGCGGGACTTCTTGAGCGGCTGCGCGCAACCTCGGCGGACATGGGCATCATGCTGCGTCCGGCGTCCGTGGGCGCAACCGCAGCCAGCGCCCTCGACCGCCTTCCGCCGGATGTCGAGGCCGTGTATCTGGCGCCGCTCAATGGCTTGGATCCGGGCGAGTTCGAGCGCCTCGCCGAAGGACTCGCCGAGCGCCGCCTGCCGTCCTTCTCCTATTCCGCCGCCGACGTGGGCCGGGGCATTATGGCCTCGCTGGAGGCGGTTGACGTTGCGCTCGTGGCCCGGCGGATTGCCCTCAACGCCTACCGTATCCTCTTAGGCGACGATCCCGCCTCGCTCCCGGTCACCATCGTGCCGACCGGGAACCTTGTGTTGAACATGCGCACTATGCGGCGGCTGGGCGTTCTGCCGCCCCTGCAAACGCTGCTCGAGGCCACGCGGCTGTTCGAGGAGCCCGAAGGCGTGGAGCGCAGCGTGACCATCGAGAGCGCCATGCGCGAGGCGCTTGCCGCCAACCTGGCGCTCGCCGCCGAGGAGCAGGCGGTCCGGGCCGGCGCCGAGGAGGTCCGCTTGGCGCGCGCGCGCCGTCTGCCGATGGTGGAAGCCGGATTGACGGGCTCGGCCATTTCCAGGCGGGAGGCGGAATCGTCCTTCGGATTGCGCCCGCAGCGCAACGTGGACGGCGGCTTCACCTTAAGCCAGCTCATCTTCTCGCACGAGGCGAACGCGAACGTGTCGATACAGCGGTCGCTGCAGGCATCGAGGGAATGGGACCAGGCGGCTCTTGAGCTCGACGTGGCGCTAGAGGCCGCCGAAGCGTATCTGGACGTTCTGCGCGGCAAGTCGCTGGAGCAGGTGCAGCAAGACAATCTCGACCTCACGCTCGCATCGCTCCGCTTGGCGCAGGAGCGCGAGCGGATCGGCGCGGCCGGGCCGGGCGAGCGTTTGCGGCTCAACAGCGAGCTGGCCCGGAGGCGGGCGGAGCGCATCAATGCCTACGCGGCGCGCGCCGCCGCCGAGATGTCGCTGAACCAAATCCTCGACCGTCCGATCAGCGAGCCCTTCGCGACGCCCGAAGCCGGACCGGAGGGGCGGGGCCTGCTGGAGGGCAGCCTGGCCATCCGCTACCTGGCCGATTTGAGCAGGGTCGGCATCCTGGATGACTTCCTGGTCCATGAGGCGGCGGGCATCGCGCCCGAAATCCGCAGCCTCGATGCCGCAATCGCGGCCCAAAAGCGGCGTTTGGCCTCCACGCGCCAAGCGTTCTATCTTCCGAAGGTGGCGCTTGAAGGCAATGTGGCCGACAACCTGCTGCGCGAAAGCGCGGGAGGCTCGGGAAGCGCAGCGCCGTCGGGCCTGCCTGCGCCCGCCTCGACGGACGAATCCTGGCAGCTTGGCTTGTCCGTCACCCTGCCGATTTTCCAAGGGAATTCCCGCAACGCAAGCCGCCGGCAGGCCGCGGCCACTTTGAGCCGGCTGCGCCGCCAGCGCGAACTGGCGGCGCAGCGCATCGAGCAGAACGTGCGGGTTCAGCTTCTGTTCGCCCGCGCCCGCCTGGCCGTGGTGAGCGAAACCGAAACCGCCGCGGAGAGCGCCCGGCAGTCGCTGGAGCTGGTTACGCAGTCCTACGGGCAGGGGCTCCTGAGCGTTGTCGATCTGCTGGAAGCGCAAACCAGCGCGTTGGTGAGCGAAATAGGGGTTGCCAACGCCGTATATGACTATTTGGCGAGCTTGAAGCGCGTCGAGCGCGCCGTCGGACAGTTCGAGGCGCTCGCCACGCCCGAGGAAAGCGCCGATTTCCTGCGGCGGCTGGCCGAATACGAGCGCGTCCGGAAGCGCGGCTGATGGCTCGCTGCGCTGGCGCTCGCTCTGCGTCCATCCCCGCCTCGCGGGAGCGGCCGGGGCAGGATGCCCCCGCCGAGCCCCATGGACGGGTTCAGGCGTCTTCCGCGAGGCGGGGATGGACGCAAGCCGAGAGGGAAGCCACGCGCCAGCGCTACATCGGGGTTCATGCGTCTCCTGCGAGGCGGGGATGGACGCAGAGCTTTAGCCTGCTTATTGCGCCCAGCCGTGCGAGCCGCGCGGCGCTGCTGCTGGCCTTCGCGCTGGGTGCCGGATGCGCCGAGCCGCCGGCCACGGACGCCGAGGAAATCCGCCCGGTGCGCTACGCCCGCGCGTTCGTGGCGAGCCATGACCAAGTCCGTGCCTTCGCCGGCGTCGCCCAAGCGGCCTCGGAGCAGGATCTGGCGTTCCGCGTGGCCGGAACGGTCACCGCCGTGGAGGTGGATGTGGGCAGCCGGGTGCGGCGCGGACAGGTGCTGGCGCGGCTCGATTCCGGCGATCTGGAGCTGAGGCGGCAGCAGGCCGAGGCCGGCGTCGCCCATGCCCATGCCCAGGCCCGCAACGCCCGGGCCAACTACGAGCGGGTGGTGGCGCTGTATGAGAGCGGCATCGCGTCGATGAGCGACTTCGATGCCGCGCGCGCCAGTTACGAGTCCGCGAACGCTTCCGAAACTTCGGCGGCAACCGCGTTGCGTTTGGCCGAGCAGCAGGTTGCCTACGCCCGCCTCGTGGCGCCGGCCGACGGCTCGGTCACGCAGGTGGCGGTGGATATCAACGAAGCGGTGCGGGCGGGCCAGCCGGTGATCGTGGTGATCGACGCGCACGGCAGCCCTGAGGTGCGGGTAACGGTTCCGGAAGCTTTCATCGCCGGCCTTGAGCCGGGCCGCCCGGCGCAAGTGGCCTTCGGCGCCGTGCCGGGCAGGATCTTCGCCGCCACCGTCACCGAAGTGGGCACGGCGGCGGCGGATGCTGCGGGCTTTCCCGCGTTCGTGCGTCTCGACGCGGCGGCCGGGGCGGCCGGGGTTCGTCCCGGAATGGCCGCCGAAGTCACATTCGCGGTGGAAGGCCAAGCCGCGCCGTCCGGGGTGCTCGTGCCGCCGGAGGCGGTGGGGCAGGACGCGAAAGGCCGCTTCGTGTTCGTGCTCACGCCGCCGGATTCAAACAACATCGCCACGGCCGAGCGCCGCAGCGTGCGCACCGGCGCGCTCACGCCCCGGGGGCTTGAGGTTCTCCACGGCGTCGCGGCCGGCGAATACGTGGCCACCGCCGGGCTGGCCACGCTCGCGTCCGGCCAGCGCCTGCGTTTGCTGGGCGCCCGATAGGAACGTTCGTGCCTGCGCTTCCACGCGGCCATGACGCGGCGCCTGCGCCCGCGCCACGCCGCTGAATGAACCTTACCCGCCACGCGATCGACCGGCGCGCCGTGACCTTCGTGGCGCTGGCCGCGATCGCGGTTTCAGGCGTTTTGGCCTACCGCGACCTCCCGCGCGCGGAGGACCCCGGATTCATCGTCCGCAACGCCATCGTAAAGACGCGCTTTCCCGGCGCGGCCCCCGAGCGGGTGGAGCTGCTGGTCACCGACAAGCTGGAGAAGGCGATACAGGAAATCCCCGAAGTGGCCCACATCACCAGCGAATCCCGCACCGGCCAGTCCATCGTTACGGTGGAGGCGCGCGAGAGCGTGACCGACTTGCGCCCGGTATGGGACCGCCTGCGCCGCAAGGTGGATCAAGCCGCCGCCGCGCTGCCCGAAGGCATCTCGCCGGTGGTGGACGACGAGCTGGGCGAGGTGTTCGGAACCGTGCTGGCGCTCACTGCCGACGGCTTCTCCTACGCCGAGCTGGAGGAAATCGCCAACCAAGTGCGGGATTTCTTGCTCAAAATCGACGATGTCGCCAAGGTTGATATCCACGGGGCGCAGGAGGAGCGCGTCTATGTGGATTTCGACAATGCGCGGCTGGCCGGGCTGGGGCTGTCGGCGGCGCAGCTCCAAGGCATCCTGCAATCAAGCAACATCATCATTCCCGGCGGCGCGGTGGAAACCGGCGTTGAGCGGATCGTGCTGGACCCCACCGGCAACTTCACTTCCTTAGAGGACATCCGCCGTGCGCTGCTCACGCTGCCGGGCACCACGCAAACCCTGTACTTGGGCGATGTCGCCGACATCCGCCGCGGCTACGCGGATCCGCCCGGCAGCCGGGTGCGGGCCAACGGCCGTGCGGCCTTGGTGCTGGCGGTGTCGATGCGCGAGGGCGGCAACATCGTGCGCTTAGGCGAGAACATCCTCTCGGCCTTGTCCGAGCTGGAAGGGCGCTACCCGGTGGGCGTGGCCTTCGACATCCTCGCGTTCCAGCCCGATGTGGTCCACCGCGCCGTCACCACTTTCGTCAGCTCGATCCTCCAGGCCGTCGGTATCGTGCTGGCCTGCATGCTCCTGTTTTTGGGGCTGCGCACGGGCCTGGTGGTGGCCACGCTGGTGCCCATGACCATCCTGGCCACGCTGATGCTGATGCGCTACCTCGGCATCGGCCTCGATAAGATGTCCCTGGCCTCGCTGATCATCGCGCTGGGGCTGCTGGTCGATAACGCCGTTGTGATGAGCGAGTCCATCGTGGTGCGGATGCGGGCCGGCGAGAAAGCGCGGGAGGCGGCCCTGGCTTCGGCGCGGGAGCTGCGCGTTCCGCTGCTCGTCTCCTCGCTCACCACCATCGCCGCCTTTCTTCCCATCGTGCTGGCCGAGAGCGCGGTCGGGGAGTACACCGCGCCGCTGGCGCAGGTGATCGCCATTACGCTGCTTTCCTCTTGGATTTTGGCGATCACGATGATCCCGCTGCTGTGCGTGCTGTTCCTCAAGATCAAGCGGCGGCCCGATGCGGCGGCGGGCGGCGGCTCCGGCGCGGAGTTCGACACGCCTTTCCACCGGCGCTACCGCCGCCTGCTGGCGGCCCTGCTCCGCCGGCCGCTGCGGGTTCCGCTCGGTGCGCTGGCGCTGCTGGCCGCGGCGCTGGGGATGTTCCGCTTCATCGAGCAGAGTTTCTTCCCGGACAGCACCGAAGTGCTGTTCACCGGCAGCTTCGAGCTGCCCTACGGCACGTCCTTCGCCTACACCGAAGGCGCCATGCTCGACATCGAGCGGTTCCTCTCCGAGGAGCTCGCGGCCGGAGACGGCCGCGAGGGCGTGCGCAACTGGGCCTTCTTCATGGGCGCGGGCGCGCCGCGCTTCTCCTTGGGCTACGAACCGGCGCAGGGCCACGCAGGCTATGCGGCCTTCATCGGCAACGCCTCCTCGCTGACGGCGCTGCCCGGTTTGATCGAGCGCCTTAGGGAATACGTCGAGGCCAACCACCCCGGCATCGAAGCGACGCTTAAGCCGCTCGCCACGGGTCCGGGCAGCGGCAGCCCGGTGGAAGTGCGTCTTTCCGGGGAGGACGAGGAGGTTTTGTTCGATCTGGCCGGCGAGGTGAAGGCGCACTTGGCGTCGCTGCCGGGCACCCGCAATATCAGCGACAACTGGGGCGTGCAAACCAAGAAGCTCGTGGTGAACATCGACAATGCCCGGGCCCGGCGGGCCGGCATCACCAACCGGGATATCGCCGTGTCGCTTCGCACCGCCCTGTCGGGCTCCGCGGTCACCGAGTACCGCGAGGGCGACAAGGCGATTCCCGTGGTGCTGCGGTCCGAAGCGGGCGGCCGCGAGGACATCGGCAAGCTGGAGTCGATCAACGTGTATGCCGAGTCCGGCCGCAACGTGGCGCTTAGGCAGGTCGCGGACATCGAGCTCGCGTTCGAGCCGTCGAGGATTCTCCGCCGCGATCTTTCCAAAACCCTGTCGGTTTTGTCCGACCTCGACTCCGGCTCCGGCGCCACGGCCCTCAGCACGGCCGCGGCCGCGGATGCCTGGCTGGCCGAACAGCAGGCGCGCTGGCCGGCCGGCTACAGCTACGGGATTGGCGGCACCTTCGAGAGCTCCGCCAATGCCAATGCGGCCATCGCCGCCAAGCTGCCCGTGGCCGGCCTCATTATCCTGCTGCTGCTCGTCGGCCAGTTCAATTCCATCCGCCAGCCGCTCATCGTGCTGCTCACCATTCCCTTGAGCCTCATCGGCGTGGCGGCCGGCCTGCTGCTCACCGGCGAGCCTTTCGGATTCATGACGCTGCTCGGCGTGATTTCGCTGGCCGGCATCGTGATCAACAACGCCATCGTGCTTCTCGACCGCATCCGCATCGAGATCGAGGAGAACGGACTCGACCCGGCCCGAGCTGTTCTCGAAGCGGCGCAGCGGCGCCTGCGGCCCATCGTGCTGACCACCGCCACCACCGCCGGCGGGCTGCTGCCGCTGTGGCTGGGCGGCGACCCGCTGTTCGTGTCGATGGCGGTCGCCATTCTCTTCGGCCTCGTGTTCGCCACCTTCCTCACACTGAGCGTGGTCCCGGCGCTCTACTGCCTGCTATTCGGAGTGCGCTGCCGCGCCAGCCTTTGATCCGATCAATAGCCCGGCTCGGCCAGGCGAGGGAGCGGGCGTCTTTCCGGCGGACCGCTAGCCTGATCCTCCCGCCCTTTCATAGGCGGGGCGGCTGGTGCAACTCATCACCCACTTATGCACATTCGGCCATGGTTCAAGGCGGAACTCGAGCCGGCTCAGCATGTCCAGCACCGATACGCACAACAGGTCCGCCGCCGTGAACTGGTCGCTCAGAAGGTAGGAGCGCTTCTTGAGCTGCTTGTCCAGCGTTTCCAAAGGACCCGCGAGAGTCTTCTTCGCGGCTTTTACAGCGGCTTCGCTGTGATTCTTGCCCGTATGCACGAATTTCTGCATGAATAGGGTCGCGATGGGCGGCTCCAGCTCCGTCATGGCGAAAAACGCCCACTGCATCACGCGGGCGCGGTCCGCCTGGCTGGCGGGCCAAAGCTCCCGGTCGTCGTACTTGGAGGCCAGATACAAGTTGATGGCGGCGGACTCGAACAGCTTGAGCGATCCGTCCTCCATGGCCGGAGCCTTGCCGGTCAGCGCAACCTTGCTGATCTTCTCGCGTCGCTGCTCGCGGGAAAGGTCGTCCATGGGAACATGCTCGTAAGGGATGGCCAGTTCCTCCAGCATCCAAAGGCAGCGTCTTGCCCGGGAGTTGAGCGGGCCGTACAGGCGAATCATCTAGAGTTCTCCTTGGGGTGTGACTACCAATCGTTTTTCACTGCTACGGGCCGAATACAGTGCCCGAGAACGCGGCCACGATGGTCATGGCGTAGATAAACAATACCCATCCATAAACGGGTTGCAACTGCTGGCGATACCTCTGCTCCAGTTCCGGCGCGGAGCCCGACTGCGCGATGGCTGCGAAGGTGGCGACGGCAGGGGCAAAGCCGCGGTCCAGCAGCACCGCCGCAAAACCGATCAGGCCCACCGCCGCCAGCTTCACCGCCAGCCACAGCGGCGCGTCAAGCGCGGCGACGGTTTGCGTGGCCGCGGCAAACGCAAGCGCGCCCGCGCACAACAGCAGGCTGAACGGCATGCTGGTCTTCTCGGAGAATTTCTCGGCCGGCGTTCCGGGATTGAGAAAGCCGCGCCACATGATCAGGACCCATAGCAGGCCGAGAACCCAGATCGCCGCCAGAATCCAGGCAGGCACGGCGATTATTTCCAGATTGGCGATCAACTGCAGGCCGCTGGGGAAGATCAGCGCGTTGCATGTGCGCGGGAGCCGGTCCAGCACCATTCCTAAGCGCAATACGCTGGAGCGGGTTTCCATGCTGAGCGACGAGTTCTCGGACATCTTTGCGGCCAGGAACACGCCAAGGTCCGTCCCCAGCCAGAACACCCATAGCGAAATATGGAAGAACACCAGTATTTTATGCTCCAGCATTATTTCTTCCCCTTCTCCCCCAGTTCCTCGAACGGCGCCAGCACCTTGCGGATCAGTTCGCCGTTGGCCGCCGCCCACTCGGCCGCCTGTTCCGCATCAGGCTCGAACCCCTCGATTTCCTCGCGGCTCGCCAGCCCCTTGCGGAGAACCAGCGTTTCCAGGCTCATCAGTCGTTCGCGCACCACCCAGTGCTCCGCCATTAGCTTGAGCAGGCCGGCCAGCAGCGCGTCGGTGGCCGGGTCCTCAAAGAAATACTTTCGGCCGCCCTTGATGCGGCGGCTCAAGCGCTCCCCCGATGCCGCGTTCACTTCAGCCCTGCTTCACCGAGCCGAAGCCGTACCAGAAAATGATGTCCGAAAGCCGCCCGGTGTCCTCGCCGAACTTCGGGCCCGCCTGCGCCATGGCGATGAAGTCTTCCTCTGCGGTGTAGGTGTAGCGCGGCATGACGCCCTCGAAGTAGGCATCCGCGGAAAAGCCGGCCTCCGTCGTGAGCTGCTTGGGGTTCTGGTCGCGGAAGTCCTTGTAGAACGGCTCGTTGTTGTAGTAGCTGTCCCAGTCCAGATAGAACTGCTCGTAGGCCGCCATGCGGTCGTTGGGCGGCAGTTCCATGTTCAGCAGCACGCCGCCCGGCTTGAGCACGCGGTGCGCCTCGGCCAGATAGTTGCGGATGGCCTTCCTCGGAAGCTCGTGCAGGAACATGGAACTGAACACCACGTCCATCGAGCGGTCCGGGAAACGGATGCTCTCGGCGCTTTGCTGATGGAAGTGCGCCTCGATGCCCATGGCCTCGGCGCGCGCATGCGCGTAACGGAGGCAGGGCGCGGCCACGTCGATGCCGTGTACTTCGGCGTCAGGAAATACCTGCTTCCAAGGCAGGGTGTTGTGCCCGATGGTGCAGCCCGCGTCCAGAATCCGGCCGGGCGCGGGATTGTTGAAGCGCAACTTATAGAAATTCGCCATCGACCAGCCGATATCGTTCAGCTCCTTGCCCATGGCGCCGAAGGCGAACACGTTCAGCCCCTGGTCGTAAATGGCGCCCGCCGCCAAGTCCTCGCCGCCGTGCTCGCGGTAATAGCAGCCGGGCATGAGATGCACGTCAACCGCTTCCACGTAGCGCGGAATCCCGAGCGACGGGTCGAGTTCCAGCGTGCCGCCGGCGCTGGCCCCGTTCATCAGTTCCTTGCCGGCGGCGTTCAGGCGTTCGCGCTGCCGCTCCACGCTGTCCATCACCACGTCCCACACCATCTGCTGGGCGGTGCAGCGGGCCGAGGAATAGGCCTTGAAGATAGCCCGCTTGCGAATGGCGCGATGCACGCCTGCGCCGTCCATCGGCCCGGCATTCGCTTCATTCTCCACCCCGGCGGCAACGCTGGAGTCGAAGTCCTCGCGCATGGCGCCGGCAAGATCGTTAAGGACGTAGCCGCGCAGGCCGGAAACGAACCTTTCCCGCGCCCGTGCGTCCCGGCTGCGGTCCAAGGCCAGCGCATGGCTAATCGGTTGGGTCATGGCTCGATTCTCGCTTGATTCCTGCGCCCGATTGTTGCGGATTCAGGAACAAAATGCAAAGCGAATAAAATCTCTCGGCGTGCTTGCGCGCCCGCCCGCAATGACGAGGAGCAACCCCTGATGGCCGGACCCCTGGACGGAATTCGAGTGCTGGAGCTGACCAGTGTGGTTCTGGGGCCCTGGGCTTGCCAGTTGCTCGCCGATATGGGCGCGGATGTGATCAAGGTGGAACCGCCGTACGGCGACTCCAACCGGTCTCTCGGCGCTTATCACACTCCCGGAATGGCGGCGCTGTACCTCACTTGCAACCGCAATAAGCGCGGCATCGTGCTGGACCTGAAAAAGCCCGCCGGGCGGGAGGCGGTGCTGCGCCTGGCCCGCAACGCGGACGTTCTGGTTCACAACAACCGCCCCGGCGTGATGAGCCGGCTGGGGCTCGAGTACGCCGACTTGCGGGCGGTCAACCCGCGGATCATCTACTGCGGAACCTACGGCTACGGGAAAGACGGACCGTACGCGCAGCGCGGCGCGCTGGACGACTCGATTCAGTCGGTGAGCGGCTTCGCCATGCTGCACGCGATGGTGCAGGGCGAACCGCGCTACGTGCCCAGCGTGGTGGCGGACAAGACCACCGCCATTACGGTGGTTTACGGCGTGCTGGCGGCGCTGTTCCACCGGCAGCGAACAGGCGAGGGGCAGGAGCTGGAAGTGCCGATGTTCGAGACCATGGTGTCGTTCGTGATGGCGGAGCATCTTTGGGGCCAGGTGTTCGAACCGCCCTTGGACACGGCCGGCTACAAACGCTTGATGAGCAAGCACCGCAAGCCTTACAAGACCTTGGACGGCTACATTGCCGTGCTGCCGTACCTCGACCGCCACTGGGAGCTTTTCTGCGCCCGGGCGGGGCGCGAGGACCTGATCGGGGACGAGCGTTTCCGCACGCTGTCGGACCGGGTGCGGAATATCGACGAAACTTACGAGGAAACGGGCCGCATCCTGGCCACACGAACCACCAGCGAGTGGATGGAGTTGTTTGAAGGCAGCAGCGTGCCGGTCAACGCGGTCAATTCGCTCGACGACCTGCAGAACGACGAGCACCTGAACGCCGTCGGCTTCTGGAGCGAAATGGACCACCCCACCGAAGGCAAGCTGAAAATGCCGGCATTCCCGGTCAATTTCTCTGCCAGCCCCGCCAGCATTCGCCGCCATCCTCCCCAACTGGGCGAGCATAGCGTGGAGGTGCTGACCGAAGTGGGCTATTCCAAAGCGGAAATAGAAGGCATGCTCGCCAGCGGAGCGACCCGCGCTCCCCGGCAATGATTCCGCGTTGGATTAGAAATCCTTGCGGAAATTGACGGTCCAGGTGCGCGGGTCCTGTAGATAGAGGCCCACGAAGAACGAAGTGCCCTGCTCGCGGTCGGTGCAGTTCTGGCATTCGGCGCTGATCGACCAGTCCTGATCGAGGTTGCGCAGCGTGACCGAAGCGGTGAGCACCGAGTAGCCGTCGCTGAGCGCAACGGGTATGCCGCTTGAGCCGATGCTGTGCTTGCCGATCGTATAGACGAAGGCGCTGGGACGCAGCTCCCAGTTTGAGGCGATCGGAATGTCGTAGGCGGCGCCCGCTGTGAGGGTGTAGTCGGGCGCCCGCACGGGATCGGCGATCTCGCCCAGATGATTGATGACGCCCTCGCCGCAGAAATCGCTGTCGGCGAAGGCGGTTCCGGCCGCAAGGTCCGCTCGGCAGAGGGTCTGCTGCTCAACAATGGAGGGGTTCAGCTCCGCGTACTCCGCGTCTTGGGTTCCGAAGTTCACGAACACGGTGAGTCCGTCGATAAGGACAGCGGTCAGCTCCACCTCCACGCCCTGGTTTTCCAGCGATGCGTAGTTCCTTGTGTTGAAGGCTGGAGCGCCGGTCACGGGATCGTAAACCGCCGAAGGCAACTGGAAGTCGGTGACGTCGGTGCGGAACACGGTGGCGTTGAGGCGCAGCCGTCCGCCCAGCCAGTCCGAGCGCAGCCCCGCTTCATACGACCACACTTTCTCCGGCCCGAACGCTTCAATCTGGGCCGCCGAGGTTCCCCGCGCGTTCCAGCCGCCCGATTTGAAGCCCCGCGTGGCCGAGGCGTAGGCCATCACGTCGTCGTTGAACGCATACTCCAGCGCGAGGCGCGGAGTGGTGATCTTGGCGTTCTGCTCCAGCGGGTAGCCCAGCGCGGCGATGTCGGTGGAATCGAAGGCGCCTGCATTGGGCACCGGAATCCTAGGCCAGTTCGGGTTCGGCGTGTAAATGATGTCTTTGGTCTCGTCGGTCCAGCGGGCGCCGGCCGTGAGAGTGAGTTGGTCGCTGGCGTGGTAGTCCACTTGGAGATACGCCGCCAGCGCGTCGGCATCATTCTCTAGAACGCGGTCGGCCAGCAGCACCGGCTGGAAGCCGTTGAATGCGCCGCCAGCGCCTAGCAGATCGGCGAAATCGGTGGTGTTTTCCTCCTGAATAAAGAAAACGCCTGCCACATAATCGAGCAATCCGTTTCCGGTCGAGCCCGTCAGCTTGACTTCCTGCGTGAACTGGTGGTGCTCTGAGGCATTGGCGATGGTGAAGCCCCCGTACGGTCGGGCGAGATTGAGAAAGTCAAGCGTAAAGTCGTGGTCCAGGAATCGCTGGCCGGTAATGATGTTCAACAGGCCGAACGCCGTATCGACTTCGATGTTCGAGTATAGCGAAAGCGAGTTGACCCAGTTGCCCAGCGGCCTGCCGGCCTTGGCGCCGTGGATGGGCGTGGGCCAGGGAGGCGGCTCATCGGAGCGCAGGCCGGTGAGGGTGTAGCGCTCGTCCTCCTCCGGGTCGTGCAGGTTGAGCAGGTTGGAATGCTCGTTATCGACGTAGGCCACCGCCGCATCCCAGGTTGCGGTTTCGCCAAGCCAGCGGACCGCGGCGCGCACGCCCATGTTCTTCTCGTAGTTGATGCCGTCTTCGCCCGTGGTGCGGTTTTCCACGAAGCCGTCGTCGTCGATCGCGTAGGCCGAGAGTTTCAGCAGCAGATTGTCCTGAATCGGAAGGTCCACGCTGCCGCGGAAGCGAACCTCGCTGAAGCGGCCGAACCCCAGTTCCACGTAGCCGCCGAACTCCTCGGCGGGCTTCTTTAGAATGACGTTCACCGCGCCGCCGGTGGTGTTGCGGCCGAACAGAGTGCCTTGAGGCCCGCGAAGCACTTCGACGCGGTCGATGTCGAACAGCGCGAAGTTGTTGGCGTTCTGGCGGCTGATGAAGATGTCGTCCACGTAGCTGCCCACGGGCGGGTCGAAGGTGGCGACCGATTCGGTGTTGTTGAGCCCGCGCAGCGAATAGACGTTGGCCGTGCCCAGGCCGGTGTTGTTGCTGCCGATCAGATTCGGCACCAGCCGGGTGATGTCCAGCAGCTCGGTCACTTGCAGCTCGCGAAGCTGGGCATCGGAATACGCGCTCACCGCGATCGGCACATCCTGCACGCTCTCCGCGCGACGTTGCGCGGTCACGATCACTTCCTCGATCAATTCGTTGTCCTGCGCCGAGGCAGGAGCGATCAAGGCGGCGCCGAGCAGCGCGCCCAAGGATTTGCAAAGTGGTTTCATCCGTACATTTCTCCTTCGGTATATGGAACGATGCACACAATGAGCGAAAGCTCGCAAACCTTAAATAGTGGAGCGAGCCTCACACTTGAACAGGGCGGGGATTATAGTTGGGAAACAATTGGCCTTTCGCATGCCGCGATTTTCGCGTCCTCGCAATGGGAGTTTTAGGGTGTGCTTGCCCGGGCTCTCGCGGCCTGTCTTCGCCGCGCCTTCGCAGGGGCATGCGGGGCCATGGCAGCCGCCGCCGAGCGCACAGGGAATCCCAAGCATCAGGCCAACGTGCGGGTTGTGTTTGCATTGATTGGGCCTTTTGTGCGAGTATTCCGCGCCTGCATTTTCTTTGAGGGAGGCCGTCGGGTGCCAAAGAATCTGATCGAGTACGAGAAGTCCGCCGAGGCGCAGCAGTGGATTCGCGACGAGAGCGCTGAGCAGGAGAAGCGCTACCAGCAAATCGTCAAGGAAATGGATGATCTTTCCGGGGAGCGCGATGTTTGGGTGGAGAAGTTCTTTGAGCGCATCCAAACGCGCGGCTTCAACGTGCATTACAACAATCGCCGCCAAATTCCGGACGACGAAATTCCCACCCGTCCTGACCGGCCTTTCAAGGTCGTCTTTTGAGATAAGGGAGCACGCGCATGGGCCGCCCGCATATCGAACCGTACGTAGAAACCGACGTTCCCTTCCGGCGCATGACCCTGCCTGGCTTCGGCAAGGGCATGCACTACAAAGTGCTGAGCCTCGACAGCGACACCGGCGCCTGCTCGCTGGTGGTGAAGTTCGAGTCCGGCTATTCGCTGCCTCCGGGCATGAGCTACACCGAAATGGAGCTCTACGTTGCCGAAGGCAGCCTCAAAGTTGGCGACAAGACCTTCGAGACCGGCCACTACCTGTGGCTGCCCCCCGGCGTTTCAATGCCTGCCATCAGCGCTCCCAACGGCGCGCGCTGCCTGATGTTCTACAACCACGGCGAGCCGAGTTTCGTGGAGTCCGACGAGGACCATCCGCGCGCCGAGCGCCACAAGCTGGTGAGCGTTAACGCGCTGGAGGACATCGCTTGGGGGCCGGCCAATGTGTCGCCGGCGGTGGCGCCGGGCTGCTTCGTGAAGGTGCTTAAATTCGACCCGCTCACCCACGGGTTCACTTTCCTCTACTGCATGACGGCCAGTTTCTGGCAGGACAACATTTCCTACCACGATTGCATGGAAGAGGGCTATCACATCTGGGGCACTTCCTGGATGATGCAGTTCGGCCAGCTGCCCACCGGCGGCTATTTCTGGCGCCCGCCATGGATCAACCACGGCGCGTTCCAGAGCACTTACGGCTGTATCGCCATCGGGCGCACGGACTCGCAGTTGCACAACTACTTCCACTTCAATCCGTGGACCACGCCCGAGGAGAACCAGGAGCGCGCCGCGGCCCAGCTGTACCGCCAGAAGCGCAACCTTTACGAGTGGGTCCGCGCCCAGGACGGCCACAACCACCCGCACGACTTCGAGCACCCGCACTACCGCGACCACATCCACCACGACGGCCACGACCACGACTGATCCCGCCCGCTCCCGGTAGGCCTTGGGCTGAAACGGTCATAATCTCGGCCCTGAGACCGGCAAGCCTGCTTGGGTTTGTGTCTCTCCTGCTGATGTCGGCAATGCACACTACGATTGTTTGGAGCAGCCAGACTGCACGTTTTCTCTGCACAACGGTCGATTCGACTACTCCGCCATGCAAGAAATCGGCTCTCGACCGCCCGTAGAAGCAGTCGCAGCCACAAAGAACAGAGGAGGCCTTGAATGATCCTAGGCGACGCGCTTGAACGGCTCCTGCAAGACGTAACAGCGCCCTTTGTTACTGAGTTATTCCTCTACCTGCTGCTCAGCTTGTTTGTTACGGCGCTATGGTGCCTTCGGAAGAACCGTGCCGTGCGCTTCACAAGCTGGGCTCCCACGCTGCTTACCTCGGTTGGCATTCTTGGTACTTTCGTGGGTGTCGTAGTGGGGTTGCTTGACTTCGACCCCAATCCAAATCGTCTTGCGGAGAGCACCGGGGAATTGCTCGAGGGCTTGAAGACGGCTTTCGTGAGCAGCATAGCCGGCATGTTTGGCGGCGTTCTGTTCCGCCTTGTCTCCTTTGCCTCGTGGATGCAGCCCGAGCAACAAGAGCATTCCGACAACGTGAGTTCGGGTGACATCCTCCGTGCTTTGCGCGATCAGTCGCAGCTTCTCGAAGCGGTGCGAGATGTAATTGGCGGCACCGAAGAGTCTAGCTTGGCAGGGCAGATCAAGCTGTTTCGCACCGACATGGCGGACATGCACCGCGAGAATCGAACAGCGAGAGCCGAGTTGCTCGCCGATCTTCGCACACGGCTCGACAAATTCGCCGATCAGCTTTCGAAGTCCGCCACAGAGCAAGTGATTCAGGCGCTTGAGCAGGTGATCCGGCAGTTCAACGAGAACCTGACCGAACAGTTCGGCGATAACTTTAAGGCACTGAACACTTCGGTTCAGAAACTCGTTGAATGGCAGGAAAAGTACCGCGAACAACTTCAGCAGCTGCACCAGCTTTACGAGCAATCGGCAAAATCAATTACCACTATCGAAGCGGCTACTGCGAAAGTGGCCGAATCATCGGCCTCAATTCCAGACTCTATGGCAGGTTTGACCACCATCATGCAAACCGCCAATCATCAAGTCACTGAGTTGGAGCGGCATCTCGAAGCATTCCAAGAGCTTCGCAACCATGCGATTGAAGCGCTCCCACAGGTACGGGAGCATGTGAAGAAGGCGACCGATGGCATGTCTGCAATGGTTACTTCTCTTGGGGAGCAGCAAAGGGAACTGCTGAGCCAGTCGGAGAGTTACGCGCAGCAGCAAAGCCAGTTGGCGCTTCAGCTGCTTGAATCCCAGAGGGAGGCTGTCAAGCAAGCTGAGAATTCGTTCGCTGAGGCTGGCAATGCGATTCAGAGTGCTGCGAGCGAGGCGCAAAAGCGGGTTGCGGAAACCAGCCAGAAAGCCAGCGATGCCATGCAAGGCGCACTGAACGGCATTGTCGAAACCCAAGAGCGGGTAACGAAGGAATCGATGGAAAGTCTTGTGTCGCAGCTAAGCGAAGCGTCCAGCCGCACTGCTGAACAAATCAACCGGCAGATGCAGACGCAGTCTGAAGCAATGGGTAAGGAAGTCGAGCGCGTCTTACAGGAGTTGGGTCAGTACCTTGGCCAGATTTCTGGCAAGTTTGTTGAGGACTATAAGAAGTACGCAGAGGCCATGGAAAACTTTGTGAGGGAGACAAGGTCCCCATACGGTAGGTCGCCTAACAACCCATGATGGCGAATATGGAGCGATTTATCGGGCCTCGCGGTCGCGGTGAGGGTGAGCATTGGCTTACCGTGTCCGACCTGATGGCGGGCCTGATGATGGTGTTTTTGTTCATTGCTGTTTCGCTTATGCGCAGTGCATTCGAGGTGGCGGTGGACTATAGAGATAGTCGTATGGCAATCAACGATGCTCTGGAGAAGGAATTCCGGGACGACTTGGAAAGATGGGATGCTGATATCAATACAGATCGCCTTTCCTTCGAATTCACGGGTCCTGATGTGCTTTTTGAGGCTGGCAGTGAAGTTATGAGGCCGCGCTTCGAGGAAATTCTGGAGGACTTCTTTCCTCGGTATGTCAAAACGCTCTCTGAGTTCCTGGATTCCATTGAGGAGATACGGGTGGAAGGCCATACTTCCAGCGAATGGCGTAATCTGCCGCCCGAGGAGGCGTACTTCAACAACATGCGGCTATCTCAGGGCCGGACGCGCTCCGTGCTTCGTCATGTTGTGGAGCTGCCTGAAGTTTTCAAACATCGCGATTGGATCAAGAGGCACATGGTGGCCGTGGGGTATTCGTCCTCACAGCTCAAGACGACCCCCGGATCAAACCAAGAGGAAAAGGACGCCTCGCGCCGTGTGGAGTTTCGGGTCTTGACGAATGCGGATACCCAGATTCGCAGAATCATCGAGCAATGAGACCGGAAGTGCGGCTTGAAGTGGATTTGTCTCCGCTGCGTGATGCAGTACGCCGCATGGGAGCACACCGCCATGACGTGAAGCCAGTCGTACGTCGCAATCCCGCGCCACTGGCACCCATCGATATTCAGCTGGATGAGGGAATTGAACTATCAACGGATGAGGTTCATTTTTCGAGTGGGCTTGTCAGCCATAAGGGGCATCAGGTTTTGCTTTACATCCAAGATCATGGAACGAAAGTAGAAGATGTGCTGGAAGACGGAAGCCGAGGTAATAAGTTTCACCTTGCCAATTGCGTAACGCTGCAAAATATGCGGAGCAAGAACAGATTCGGTCGCTATGTCGTGACCAACAGGTTGGACGGTCATTTCTATATTACCGGTCGGGATCGTGAAACCGGAAAACATGTTGAAAGCAAGAAAGCGCGGCTTGACGTGTGCAAGAACTGCCTCTCTTACTTGAATTACGAAGGGTATGAAAGCGCAAAGGAGTCGGGTTATGCGAGCTATGAAAAACGAACCCAAATCTTCGAACGCTTCGACCTAGCTAGGTTCTTCGAGAACTACAGTTCATTTTTTGCTCATATGCCGAGGCGCTTTTCGGGAGAGTTTGACGGCGATTACACTGGAGATTGGGCGGAAGTATCGAAAAGAGTCAGGCGTGACCTCGATTTTGTTTGCGAAATCTGCCGGACCAGCCTCAAGGACGAACCCCGTCTTTGCCACACGCATCACAGGAACGGTGTGAAGACAGACAACAGGCCATCCAATCTGCAGGTCCTATGCGCTGACTGTCACCGGAAGCAGCCTATGCATGAGCACATGCATGTTTTGCACAAGGACATGCGCAAGCTCGCGGAGCTGCGGCGAGAGCAGGGAACCAACAGGGTGTGTAGTCGGGATGAAGTATTCAAGTTATCCGACCCCGGCGTGCATGGAGCGTTTCATTACATTTGCCCCGAATTCGGCTTGCCTGAGGTTGGATATTTCTTTTCCGTTGGCGGCGGGCAAGACTGCTATTTGGAGCTAGCATGGCCTAACAAAAATTACGGAATATGTATTTCCGAGGAAGCTAGGCGGCAAGCACAACTGAAACTGATCGATTGGAAGGTGGAATTGCCCAATGAGATTACTGCACGGGAAGACGACTTACGCCATCGGAACCAAACACGCGGCAGGCACTGAGCCGGGAGACGGGTACCGAGAGGATGAAGTGCATCCTCGGGCAGAACCACAATTTCCCAAATTGTGGTCGCTGCGTATTTGGAAGGCCCAATCCAAAGCGAGCTTCTCCGATTGAGGTGAATGAACGGGAAGAGCTCGTGCCGGAGCCTGCGTTTTCCTTAACGGTCGGTTTGCACCAGCCCTATTGTTAGCCGTGTTCCGGTTGCTTGGGCGTAGCGCCGCAGGGTTGCGAAGGATGGCGAAACCTTGCCGCCCTCCAAGCGGGCGATGGCGGACTGGGTGGTGCCAATTCGCCGGGCTAGTTCCGCCTGCGTCAGATTCGCGGCCGCCCGCGCCCGAACGAGAGCCTCGACCAGCGCGAACTCCTCGTCGGCGCGCGCGTACTCCTCGCGAAAGGCCGGATCCTGCATGAACCGGTCTTTTAGCTCTTTCAGTCTGGTCATGTCGTCACCTGTCTCATTCGCTCCATGGCGGTCGCCAGCGCACGGCGCGGCGTCTTGCGCGTTTTCTTCGCAAACACATGCAGCACCACCAGCCTTCTTCCCGCCATCGTCAAGTGGATTCCGCGAGCTACGCCCTCCTTGGCTTTTACTCGAAGCTCCCACAGCTTGCCTTCGAGATGCCGCCCATGCGGCGCACGAAGCGCTTCCAGCCCAACGTTTTCCACAGCCTCTAGCAGCCGGGCGCGCAAAGCGGGGGGAAGCGCCTGAATTTCTGCATCGGCTGCCGAAAACGTCTCAACCTTCCATGGCATTTCCGATTTATAGCGTATCCGCTATGCGGGGTCAACCATTCGCACGACTCAGCGCTTCGGCGTTAACGCTCAAGCGGCTAAGCGATTCCGCTTCTTTTGCCAGCTTCCTCCGCTGTAATCCCGGCAGCGCCGGCCGGACAGGAAATCGAGACGCTGGATTGCATCGCCGATGCCGGGAGCGCCGCTTCCGCGGAGAGCGTGTTGGAGCAATTCGAGAAGCCGCCAAGAGGGATCAGTCGCTAACCCGCTTGAGAGGAAATCGGATAGGCTAGGGCGCTGATGCCGAACAAGGACAACCCATGAGAATCAACAATCACCGATGGGCGGCGCTGGCGGTTGCTGCGCTGATTCTGGCGGGCTGCGGGCCTTCGGAGGAAGAGAAGCTCGTAGATGCTTGTACCGCGAAGTCGGTAGGGATGAAGGCGACCGTGCTGCCACTGCACTGGGCGATAGGGGACGGCAACGTGGATTCTGTGCGGGCGCTGATTGAAGCGGGGGCTGACGTGAATGCGAAGGACGTTAGAGGAGCAACGGCGCTTCACCAGGCGGCGTATGGAAACAATGCGGCGGTAGCGGCGCTCTTGATTGAAGCGGGGGCTGACGTGAATGCGAAGAACGTTAGGGGAGCAACGGCGCTTCACCAGGCGGCGTATGGAAACAATGTGGCGGTAGCGGCGCTCTTGATTGAAGCGGGGGCTGACGTGAATGCTGTTGCGACGTTGGGGGCATCCCGAACGCGGGAACTGGCGATACGAGGATGGCGAGGAACGCCGCTGGAACTGGCGGCGGTGAGAGGCCATGCGGAGGTAGAGAAGCTGCTTCGGGAAGCGGCCGCGCCGGCGGTGGGATAACCCGAATGCTTTCCCGAAAAGGGATCTCTCTATCTGGATCTGTTGTGGAAGCCCGAAGGGGATGAAGAGGCCGGGCCCTGAGATTACTCGGGGCTGTAGGGCAGCGATGAATGATGAAGATTGATCTTCAGCTTGCCGTCAACAAGGATGTAGCCAAAGCTGTACTCAACTTTTGTTTCGTTGCCGTCCGGGCCTGTGAAGTAGTAGTTGCCCATGGCCATGGCGGAGATATCGTTGGTGTAGATGCCGTTGTTCTCCCACCGAACGTGGGTCCAGCCTTTGATCGCGAAGCCTGCGTCCTCTGTTCCTGCCTGCCCGATGAAATAGCTTAGAGCCTCTTCGAATGTTTCACGGAACTGATCTTCCGATGCCAAGGTTGGCTTGAACATGACTTTTGCATCGCCGTAGGCGTAAAGGTTATTGATGTGCTCCGTCGCGCGGGCGGCGTAGTCGCCGCCGTCGGCGTGCATTTTGGCGATCGCGACAATGCCCTCGCCCCAGGTTTTCTGCGCGTCAATCACAGCCTGCTCGGAGATCGGCTCCGCATTGGCAGACATCGCAATGGCGCCAAGGGCGAGGCCGGAGGCCGCAGTCACAACAGGGCGTGGCTTCTTCTTCGTCATGGGTGTTCTCTTCTTTTATGAAATCGACGGGATGGTGGTCCCGGGGGCAATTTTAAGCAACCGTTTCATGCCGCCGTATCAATAGCCGCGAAAGCCTCGAAGCGATTGGCGGCGGAACCCCGCCGAGCGATCTGCGCGGCGCCCGAAAATATGGTCCGCTTGACTGCCGCGCGCATCAGCTGCGCTTATTGAAGTTATTGCACCGCAGCGCTTTTCCGGCGGGCGTGCCGCTTAATCGCCCGCCGCTGAAAACCACCGCGCCGTTCACGAACGTTTTGTCCACGCGGGCGCTGAACCGATGGCCTTCAAGCGGCGACCAGCCGCACTTGTAGAGCAAGCCATTGCTGGATACGGCTTGGCCGCCTTCGGGATCCACCAGGACGCAGTCGGCGAAATAGCCTTCGCGCAGAAATCCGCGCTCGGCGATGCCGTAGAGGCGGGCGGGCGCGTGGCAGGCCCCTTCCACAGCGCGCTCCGCCGTGAAGTGGCCTGCGCGCGCGAGGTCCAGCAGCATCAGCAGCGAATGTTGAACCAGCGGCAGCCCTGCGGGCGCGTTCTCGTAGCCGGCGGATTTTTCCTCTTGAGTGTGCGGCGCATGGTCGGTGGCGATGATGCTCAAGCGGCCGTCGCGCAGCGCCTTTCGCAGCGCCGCCCGGTCGGTTGCGGATTTGATCGCCGGGTTGCACTTGATCCGGTTGCCCAGGCGCTCGTAGTCCCGGTCGTCGAACCACAAATGGTGAACGCACACCTCCGCCGTAATGCTGTCGCGGGCTTCCAGGTCCGCAGCGGGATCGAACAATTCAAGCTCCCGCTCGGTGGTCAGATGCAGCACATGCAGTTTGGCACCGTGCTTTTTGGCCAGGCCGACGGCCATGCTTGAGGAGCGGTGGCAGCATTCGGCATCGCGGATTTCCGGATGCGTGCGCGGCGGAATCTCGTTCCCATGCTCGCGCTTCGCCCGCTCCAGGTTGCGCTCTATCACCGCGCTATCCTCGCAGTGCGTGGCGATCAGAACGGGGCAGTTGGCGAAAATCCGCTCCAGCGCCGCCGGATCCTCCACCAGCAGGTTGCCCGTGGACGTGCCCATGAACACCTTGACTCCGCAGGCTTCGCCGCCTTCCAGGGCCTGAATCTCCGCCAGATTGCTCTCGGTGGCGCCTAGGTAGAAGGCGTGGTTGCCCCAGGCGCGGCCCTTTGCGGCGGCGTATTTGGCGGCGAGCCGCTCGCGGGTGCTGGTGGCGGGCGAAACGTTGGGCATGTCCATGAAGCTGGTGACGCCGCCGGCCACGGCCGCCGCCGATTCGCTGGCGATGTTGCCCTTGTGCGTGTGGCCGGGCTCGCGGAAGTGGACCTGGTCGTCGATCAGGCCGGGCAGCAGCCATTTCCCTTCCGCCTCGATTTCGATGGCGCCCGCGCGCGCCTTGGGCGAGCCGCCGATCTGCTCGATGCGCTCGCCGCGAATCAGCACATCCTGCTCGGAGCGCCTGCCCTCGTTGATCAGGGTCGCGCCCCGAATCACCGTGTCGCCACGTTCTTGCGCGGCAGAAGATGTCATAGCACCCCCTCCTTGGCCAGGCGCTCGATGTCCTTCTCAAGCAGCGCGCGGAACTCGCCTTTTTGCGGAATGCGGACCTTGCCTGCGTCGTCGAGAAGCGGCCTTCCGGAATTCATCACCTTGCCGGCGTAGGTTGACGCGAAAGCCTGCATCGGCACCCGGGCCAGCGTATGGGTCATGCCCGCCATGCCTCTGCGGGCGCGCAGGCCCGCCAAATCGATGCTCGCATGCGCCACCATGCTTTCGCCGCCGTGCGCCGCCGCCGCGAGGATATGGCCCTCGAAATCGACGATTTTCGACATGCCGGTGCATGAATGCGAGGGTATGGGTATGTTGTCCAGCCACGCTGAATTGGCGCTCACCACGTAGGCGATGTTCTCCACCGCCCTAGCGCGCCGGGCCAGCTCTTTGCCTGTGGCGCGGTTGCTTCCGGCTTCGCTGGTGGGATGGACGAAGATTTCCGCGCCCCTCACCGCATGCGCCCGGGCGATTTCCGGATAGAGGATTTCCTCCGACGCGATCGCCGCGAGCCTGCCGATCGGCGTGTCCGCCACCGGAAACACGCCGTCTTCCCCGTAGAGGTCGAGGTAGGCCTCCCACACGTCGAACGGCGTTGGCGCGTTCATCGAGATCATCCTCCGGTAGCGGAGGATCACGTTGCCGGACGGATTGATGATGAAGCACGTCTGGAAGAATAATTCGGCGAACGCCGGGTCGATCTCGTAGCAGTTGCCGGCTAGGTAAACGCCGTTGCGTTGCGCCATCCCGCAGAGTTCGGCGTATTCCGGCCCGTCTTGCTCCAGCGCCGCGAGGTCCCGCCATTGATCGATGCACGACCCCATCGGGAACCCGGTAAGAAAGTATTCCGGGAGAACGATGAGCTTGGGGGCCTCGCCCGAGTATTGCGTCGAAAAGGCGCAGCTTCCCGCAACGGCCCGCTCCGTCCGCCCAAGGTTCTCGCGCATCCGCCCGCGCGCCTCCTCGCGGCTTTTGCAGAAGCTGACCGCATGCGTGCCGGTTTGCAGGGCCAGCGCCGTATATCGACCCACCGTATCCATGCGCCCATTATGGCCGCTACGGGTCGCCCATGTAAGCCAGCGCTTTTAAGCGCCCCGTCGTTTCGGGCCATCGCAGCTTGTTAATTGCATCGCAATCGTCATTAGAATGAGGGCAACTGCGTGAACGGAGGGCATGGCCATGGCTAGCATTACGATCCGAAACCTCGATGACGAGGTGAAGACGCGCCTGCGTGTGCGCGCGGCCATGAACGAGCGCTCGATGGAAGAAGAAGCGCGCCTGATTTTGCGCGATGCCGTCGGACGCAAGCCGGGCGTTCAAAATCTCGCGGCGGCCATACGCGCCCGGATCGCCCCGCTTGGCGGCGCGGATCTGGAGTTGCCGCCGCGCGGCCCCGACCGCGCACCGCCGGCTTTCGGCTGAGGCTGGCTTGATGACCGTGCTGCTGGACACGAATGTGGTGTCCGAAATGCCGCGCCCGCTGCCAAATCCGGCAGTGGCCACGCGCAACGTCCGGGACTTCGAGGGCATGGGCATCGAAGTCATCAATCCTTGGACGGCCGGGTGAGCGGCACGACCGAAGCGTTCGCGCGGGTCAAGATCGACGCGCTGCTCAAGGATGCGGGCTGGGACCTGACCGATGGCTCAAGTGTCCTGTTCGAGCACGCGCTGCCGGACGGCACGCAGGCCGACTACGTGCTCTGCGACCGGCAGGGCCGCCCGATGGCGGCGCTGGAGGCCAAGCGCGCGAGCGTTGATCCCATTGCGGCGCAGGACCAGGGGCGGCGCTACGCCGAGCAGCTCGGCGTGCCGTTCGTGTTCCTTTCGAACGGCGAGGAAGTGCGGTTCCTTGACCGCCAGGCCGATGCCCATGCGCGCAGGATCGCGGGCTTTTACGCGCAGGACGATCTTGAACGGCGAATCGCCGCCCGCCGGGTGCGTCGCGACCTGTCCAAGGTTGCCATCGACCGGAAGGTCGTTGACCGAGACTACCAGATCGAATGCGTCGAGGCGCTGTGCGCCGAAGTCTCCAGCGGTCGGCGCAAGCTGCTGGTCGAGATGGCCACCGGAACCGGCAAGACGCGCATGGCGGCGGCTTTCATCAAGCGGCTGTTCGAGGCGGGCATCGTCACCCGCGTGCTGTTTCTCGTTGACCGCATCGCCCTGGCCCGGCAAGCCGAGGACGCCTTCACCGACCATCTGCGGGACTACCCCTGCCACGTTCTGCGGCCCGGCCGCGGCTTCGACCGCGCCAAGCGCGTGACGATAGCGACGCTGCAAACCATGGTCGCGGAGTACCGCGGCCTTTCCCCGGGCTACTTCGATCTGGTCGTCACCGACGAATGCCACCGCTCGATCTACGGCAAGTGGAGCGGCGCGCTGCGGCATTTCGACGGCATCCAGCTCGGCCTCACGGCCACGCCCTGCACGGCGGACGCGGACGCGCCGCCCGATCCCGAGGACGGGAAGTTCGTGCGCGACACCCTCCGGTTCTTCGAGCTTGCCGAGCCCACCTACCGCTACACGCTGCCGCAGGCCATCGAGGAGGGCCACCTCGCGCCCTACCGCATCTACAAGGCGATGACGGTCAAGACCGCCGCCGAGGGCGGGTTCGAGGTCCGCCGCGGCGATCTCGACTGGAGCGCGATGGACAACAGGACGCGGGACGAGTTCGAGGCGCTGTTCGCCGGTTCGGAGACGATCGCAATGGATCCGAACGCCTTGGAGCGCAAGTTCACCGTGCCCGAACGCAACCGCGCCTTAGTACGGGAGTTCCGCGATGTGCTCGAAAAGGGCTTCACGGGCGGGGACGGCGTGCGGCGCTGGCCCGCTTGGGGCAAGACCATCGTGTTCGCGGTCACCAAGCGCCACGCCGAGACGCTGGCGGAGATGTTCGACGAGCGCTTCGCGGACAGGAAGCCGCATCCGTCCACGCGCTACGCGGACTTCGTGGTGAGCGACCTGGGCGGCGGCCCCGCGCCCGACGCAAGCGCCGTCATCAAGCGCTTCAAGGACGAGGACTTCCCGAAGATCCTCGTGAGCGTGAACATGCTGGACACGGGTTTCGATTGCCCGGAAGTCGTTAATCTCGTGATGGCGCGGTTCACCCGCAGCGCGATTCTCTACCGGCAGATGCGCGGACGCGGCACGCGCAAGGCGCCGCACATCCGCAAGCACGACTTCACGATCTTCGACTTTGCGGGCGTGGCCGATTTCCACGGCGACGACGAAAGCGAGATCAAGGGCGGGCCGGTCCGCGAGGTTGACCGGCCGGGCCGCCCTTCCGACCCCCGCATGCTGCTGACCTTGGATGTGGACGACCACATCGATCCGGCGAGCCGCGAGTGGCTGACTCTGGACGAGAACGGCCGGATCGCGCGCGCGGCGGAGCACGAGGCGCGCGCCTGCGAGGTGGGCGTGCGCTTCGAGGCATGGCGGGGAGAGCAGGAGGATTTCAATGCGGAGCAGGCGCGCTGGGCGGGGCTGATCGGCAGCCGCGTGAAGGCGGACGCGATGGGCATGGACGCGTTCGGCGAATGGAATTTCGACGAGCATCCCTTCGCCGCCCTCGGCGGCTACGACCAGGCGCGCCGCGTGTTCGGCGGCGGGCAATCCCTCGACCGGCTGATCGCCGGGTTCAACGCCGCGGTGTTCGGCCAGGGGCAGGCGGCGCGCAATGCCGGAAGCGGCCCCGCCGGAGAGGGCTAGCAGCATGCCCATGACGCCCGAGCTGCGGCGCGGCATCGACCGCATCCGCGATTATCTGTTCGGCGGCGGCTACCCGAACCCGGCCCAGAACGCCGAGCAGCTCAGCTTCCTGATCTATTTCTACATGCACGAGGCTGCGGACGCGGCGCGAGCTCGCGCGGCGCAGCGGCCAGGCGCCGCGCCCCACGTCGGCGCGTACGAAGGCGAATGGAGCCTGCGCGACCCGCGCAATGCCAGCGAACCGGATGCGGCCGCCGTGCCGCGCGGGCTTCTGCGCTGGTCGTCCTGGGCGCACGCGCTGAACGGGGAGCGGCTGGTCAACTGGGTGCGCGAAGAGGTCTTTCCATTCCATGCCGAGCTGGCGGCGGGCGGCGTGACGGACTTCATGGACGGCGCCCGGCTGGTGATCGACGAGCCGACCGTGCTCACCCAAGTGGTGAGCCAGTTGAGCGATCTGCGTCTCGACCGGGTGGATGCGGACACGAAGGGCGACTTGTTCGAGCATGTGCTGCGCCAGATCCGGAAGGCGGGCGAGCTCGGCCAGTTCCGAACGCCGCGCCATGTCATCCGCGCCCTGGTGCGGCTGGTCGATCCCCGGATCGGCGAGACCATCTACGACCCGGCCGCCGGAACGGCCGGCTTCCTGGCCGCCGCGTGGGACCATATCCGGCTCGCCAACTCCTCGCCCGACGGGATTGAGGAGGTCAAGGCGGATGGCAAGACCGTCCAGCGGGGCCTCGGCGACATGCTGAGCCGCGGCGCCGTGAAACAATTGCGCGAAGCGACCTTCTACGGCGCCGACGTGGATCCTCAGATGGTCCGCCTCGCCACCATGAACCTGACTTTGCGGGGGCTGGACCGGGTGAGGATCCTGAGGCGCGACGCGCTGACCCGCTCCCTCGACCGGGCGGCCAAGGCGGAACTCGGCTTTCCGGCGCGCGGCTTCGACGTGATCCTCGCCAATCCCCCATTCTCCGGCCGGCTGGACAAGGACCGCATCGTCGAGGACGTGAGGATCGGCCGCACGGCGCAAACCGAACTGCTGTTCCTGCAATACATGCTCAACCACCTTGTGGATGGCGGGCGCTGCGGCGTGGTCGTGCCTGAGGGCGTGCTTTTCGGCGGCAGCGGCGCGCATAAGGAATTGAGGCGCAAGCTGATCGAGAACAACACCGTCGAAGCCGTGCTGTCGCTGCCGGGCGGCGTGTTCAACCCCTATTCCGGCGTCAAAACCTCGGTGCTGGTCTTCCGCAAGGGCGGCGCGACCGAGCGCGTGATGTTCCTGAACGCCGGCAACGACGGCTTCAAGCTCGACGCCAACCACGACCAGCCCATCGACGAGGACGACCTGCCCGGCCTGATCGAGGCGTTCCGCGACCGGGAGGCAAGGTGGCGCGCATGGCAGGACCGTGATGCGAAGGCCGACTGGACTGAAAAGTGGTGGTTCGCGGATGCCGACGCGATCCGCGCCGCCGACCTCAACCTCAGCGCCAACCGCCACCGCCCACAGAGCCGCGCAAAGGCGGAGCATCGCGATCCGCTGGAAATCCTGGAGGAGTTGCGGGCTATCGAAACGGAGATACTCGGCGAAATCGACGCGCTAGCCGAAGCTGTTAGTGGAGCCGGCTCGTGAAGCCGCAACCTGTAAAGCATATGCCCCTTGGCGAAGTGGCCGATGTGATTCGCGGCGTCACTTTTAGGAAGTCGGACGCCGCTGACTCTCCTGCGTCAGATCGAACGCCAGTGCTGCGAGCAGGAAATATCGGCAAGGACCTGGATTTAGACAATGGTCTTGTATGGGTGCCGAGTGATCTTGTGCTTCAAAAGCAACGTACGTTGCGAGGCGACATCGTGATGTGTGCATCATCGGGTAGTTCGGTTGTTGTGGGCAAAAGCGCTCCTCTTCGGCAACAGTGGAACGGAACGATCGGGGCATTTTGCATCGTCATTCGACCCAAATCGAAAGCTTGCGATCCCGGATTTCTTGGATTTTTTCTTGGGAGTCCTCATTTTCGCCAATGGGCGTCACAGGCTCCCGGAGCCAACATAAAAAACATCCGCAAGAGTGATTTGCAGCAGTACCTTGTTCCCCTCCCGCCTCTCGACGAGCAGCGGCGGATCGTCGCCATCCTGAACCGGGCGGCGAAGATCGAGCGGCTGAAGAAGCAAGCGCAGGAGCGGCTGCGGGAATTCATCCCCGCGCTTTTCGTCAAAATGTTCGGCGATCCGGCCGGGAACCCTATGGGGTGGCCTGTTCTCTCTCTCGGTGAACTGTCGGTAATTGGTCCTCAGTACGGAGCCAATGCCCGGTCGAAAACGCTCTTGTCAGGCGAACCACGTTATGTGCGCATCACTGATATACAAGAAGGAGGAGGGTTGTCAGACGAAGCCGTCGGAGTGCCGCTTCCGAACTGGGAGAAGTATCGGCTCCGCGATGGAGACCTTCTTTTTGCACGAAGCGGCGCTACTGTAGGAAAGCCATACATTTATCGACCGCAAGACGGGCTTTGTGTTTTTGCGGGGTATCTGATTCGCTTCCGGCTGGAGGCAACTAAACTTCATCCTGAAGTCTTATTTGGGCTGACCCAGACTTATGCCTATAGCGCGTGGGTCAAGAGTAAACGACGTACAGTTGCACAACCGAATATCAACGGTCGGGAATTTGCCACACTGAGAATCCCGGTGCCTCCGCGAAGGCTTCAAAATCAGTACGTCCAAATGGTCGAAGCGGCGCGTTCCACCGCTGCCTTGGCAGACTCCGGCGTTGCAGTTAGCTCGGCGCTAAACATGTCACTCATGCCCCAACTGCTGCAAAACCAAAGCCCGTCAATGCAATATCATCCGAGCCAAATGGACATGTCGCTGAGCTTAAGGCAGAGCGGCGGGCCAGCTAGTGGAGAAGAGAAATGATTCACTTGAGTAGCTTTACGGCAGTTAGGTACCGTGGAATTGATGGATTGTCGGTGCCTAAACTGACGAGGGCTAATCTTTTCACAGGAGTGAATGGCATCGGCAAAACGGCATTGCTCGAAGCCATATGGCTTTTCACAGGAAGGTACAACCCTGGTCTGTTGTGGAACGCTAACGTGCAGCGTTCTGGGGGGCCGCTTGTGGACCCCCTTTCCCGGCTAACGCATGACAAGCTGGAGCTTCGCGGGATGGAGAACGGCGAAGATCGTTGCCTCAGTTATGTTTTTGAGAAAATCAACGGTTCTGTTGATCGGGCGCCAGCTGCCCATCCCCTGCGGGAAGACATTGCCAATTTGCCGCCAGTTGTTGGCCTAATCCGCGCTTACCTAGATGGCAAGCCCTTAGAAGAGGATTCTAGAGGCCTGCATGTAACTCCCTCTGGAGCGGTGCTGCATCAATCCGGCGAGATGGCTTCCGAACGTCCCAGCTGTGTCATCGAGAACACAAGATTCCATAATGAAGTTCCACTCGAGTATTTGCAGAGATATTCCGATCTGGTAAGGGAAGGCCAAAAAGCCGAGTTAGTAGGCGCAGTCAATATGGTTGTTGAGGGAATCGAAGACTTGGAGATTTTGACCGAAGACAGCGGTGGGACATACCTCTCGGTAGTGATGAGGCATGGGAAGCCGCGGTCGATTCATGATCTGGGAGGTGGAGCAGTCAGGCTGGCTAGGCTGCTGCTTGGTTTTTCTGCATCCCGGAACGGCATTTTCCTATCGGATGAGATGGAGAACGGTATCCATTACCGCGCCCAACGGTCAATTTGGGATAGAGCGCGAGAATGGATGACTCAATGGAATGTGCAATTTGTAGCCACCACCCACAGTGGTGAACTGGTCAATGCAGCGATCGAAGCGTTTGCGGAAAAGGCTGCGGATGATCTCTCGATACACCAAATCTTCCAAAACGACAGGACAGGACAGTTGGAGATTGCGACTTTTACCGGCGAGTCACTCGCGGGCGCACGAGACCTCAACCTGGAGGTCCGTTGATGCGGCCCTCTGACGATGGTTATTCCCAGAAACCCGAAGGCGGATTGAGAATTCAATCCGACCGGTTGCTGCTGGTTGAAGGCCGAGACGAAGTCAATTTTCTGTCTGTTTTGATCCGCGAGTGCATTGGCGAGGATGCAGGTGTTCAGCTGATCGACGCAGGTGGAAAGGACCAATTCGCTACAAATCTAGAAGCGATACGAATCTCGGCAAAAACTCGCCCGACCTTGGGTTTCATCGGTGTTATTCGGGACGCGGACGATGATGCACGAGGTGCCTTTGAGAGCGTGCGTAGCGCGCTTCGCAAGGTTGGATACGAATCCCCAAGCTCCCATGGAAACTTTTCGGACTCGTCTCCTTCCATTGGCATTTTCATTGTTCCGGACGGAGTGAGCAGCGGTGCCATTGAAACCTTGTGCCGCCGGTCTGTGGAAAATTCCGCTGCGGGTAGATGCGTAAACATGTATCTCGATTGCCTCGTTGAGCACAACGCCATGGAATCATCGAACAAGGATAAAAGTTTTTCGCACGCATACTTGGCTTCCATGCGTAATCCGGTGGCCAGAGTTGGAGAAGGCGCGTTGGGCGGTGCTTGGAATTTCGATTCCCCTGTGTTTCGAGACATCCTAGACTTCATTCGCACGCTCCAATCCCAATAACAGTCTTCACCGAATCCTTGGCTTGTTGGCGGAGCGGGAAACAGAGATGGAATATACAGCCGTCATTAAGAAGAGCGGCGAATGGTGGATTGGCTGGATTGAGGAGGTTCCCGGCGTGAATTGCCAGGAACCTACGCGCGAGGAGCTGCGTCGAAGCCTTTCGGAGACGCTTGCCGAGGCTTTGGAATTCAATCGGCAAGACGCACGGGCCGCTGCCGGCGATCATTATTTTGAGGAGAAGGTTGCTATCGCATGAAGCGATTTGAGCTGCTCAAGTAGTTCCGGCATCGCGCAATCCAAAAACGGACAGCGGAAAACCTTGAGGCCTACTTGTATAATTTTGGCTTCCAGCGAGCGGTCGCGCTTCCTGCGGGGCTTTGATGCAGCCCACCGATACACGTAATCCAGACTATTTCCATCGGGTTGTCGATTGCCAGTGGGGCTGCCCCGCGCATACCGACGTTCCCGAGTACATCCGGCTGATTGCCCAGGGGCGCTACGCGGATGCCTACATGCTCAATCGGCAGTCCAACGTGTTTCCGGCCATTCTGGGCCGGGTGTGCGACCGCCCTTGCGAGCCGGCCTGCCGGCGCGGCCGGGTGGAGGACAAGCCGGTGGCGATTTGCCGGCTCAAGCGGGTGGCGGCGGACCTGCGCGGCAATATCGACCACCGCCTGCCGCAGGCGCCGGATCAGAAGAACGGCAAGCGCGTGGCGCTGATCGGCGCCGGCTGCGCCTCGCTCACCGTGGCCAACGACTTGGCGCCGCTGGGCTACGAGCTGGTCATGTACGAATTGCTGGACAAGCCCGGCGGGCTGATGCGCAGCAACATCCCGGCGTTCCGCCTGCCGGAGGAAGTGCTCGACGAGGAGATGGGCCAGATTCTTCGAATGGGCATCGACCTGCGCTTAGGGCAGGGCGTCACCAGCATGAAGGACCTGTTGGACAACGGCGGTTACGACGCCGTGTTCGTGGGCACCGGCGCGCCCAAGGGCAAGGAGCTGAGCTTGCCGGGCCGCCACGACACCCAGTCCGTGCATATCGGCATCGAGTGGCTGGAGAGCGTGGCTTTCGGGCATCTCGATTCCATCGGCGAGCGCGTTCTCATTATCGGCGTGGGCAACACGGCCATGGACTGCTGCCGCACCTCGCTGCGCTTGGGCGCGAAGGACGTGAAGGTGATGGCGCGCAAGCCCCGGGGCTTCTTCAAGGCTTCGGACTGGGAGCTGGAGGATGCCGAGGAGGAGCGGGTGGAAATTGTCGTCAACCATTCGCCGAAGGAATTCGTGATCGAGGACGGCAAGCTCAAGGGCATGCTCTTCGACTTGATGGAATACGACATCGACGCCGGCGGCAAAATCGCCGCCAGCCGCGCGGCCGGCGAGCAGTTCATCCCCTGCGACGAGGTGATCCTGGCGATCGGCCAGGACACCGCCTTCCCCTGGGTGGAACGCGATATCGGCATCGAGTTCGATCAGTGGGAAGTCCCGGTGGTGGATCGCGTCACTTACCAGTCCACCCGCGAAGGCGTGTTCTTCGGCGGCGACGCGGCCTTCGGCCCCGAGAACATCATCTGGGCCGTGGAGCACGGCCACCAGGCGGCCATTTCCATCCACAAGCATTGCCATGGCGAGCCGGTTGCCGAGCGGATGCCCCGGGGCATGAACCTGCTGGCGGCCAAGATGGGCATTCACGAATGGAGCTATTCCAACGACTACGAAACCGCGCCGCGCCGGGCCATGCAGCACATGAGCCTGGAGAAGCGCTTCCGCAAGCTGGACATCGAGGTGGAGCTGGGCTTCACGCCGGAGCAGGCGGCGCGCGAGGCCGAGCGCTGCCTGAATTGCGACATACAAACCGTGTTCGAGGCGCCGCTTTGCATCGAGTGCGATGCCTGCGTCGATATTTGCCCGGTGCATTGCCTCACCATCGCGCCCAACGGCGAGGAGGAGGAGCTGCGCGCGCGCCTCACCGCTCCGGCCCGCAATCTCGACCAGCCGCTTTATGTTTCCGCGGAATTGCCCCAGACCGGCCGGGTGATGGTGAAGGACGAAGACCTGTGCGTGCATTGCGGCCTGTGCGCGGAACGCTGCCCCACGGCGGCCTGGGACATGCAGAAATCCGAGTTGCTCGTCCCTTATGCGAGCCACGAGGCGGGCGCCCGCCCGCCCGCGGGATCCGCGCCGCGGAAGGAGCCGCAATTCGATGAGGGGGCCGGTCAGGTGCGCTCAGCCGCCTGAGTGGGGCGCTAAGGCTTATGCCGTCAGACAACGACTTCACGATTCGCATCGCCAATGTGAACGGCACGGGTTCGGCCAGCGCCAATTCCCTGCTGATGAAAACCCTGTTCCGGATGGGCATTCCGGTGGCCGGCAAGAACTTCTTCCCGTCCAACATCCAGGGCTTGCCCACTTGGTACGAGGTGCGCGCCAGCCACCGCGGCTATCTGGCGCGCTCGGGCAGCGTCGATATCGCGGTGGCCATGAACGCCGAGACCTACCAGCGCGATCTTCGCGAGCTGTCGTCCGGCGGATACCTGATATACGACTCCACCTGGCCGCGCCGCGACGTGCTGCGCCGCGAGGACGTGAGCATACTGGCCGTGCCGCTGGCGCGCCTGTGCAACGAGAGCTTCGACAACGCCCGCGCCCGCATCCTGATGAAGAACATCGCCTATGTGGGCGTGCTGGCCGCGCTGCTGGAGCTCGATCTCGACATCATCCGCGAATTGCTGCGCGAAACCTTCGCCCGCAAGAAGCCGCTGCTTGAAGCCAACCAAACCGCCATCGGCATGGGATACGACTATGCGCGGGAGCATCTGAACTGCCCGCTGCCGTTCGTGGCCCGTTCCATGGACGGGCCGGGATCGAAGATCATCATCGACGGCAACACCGCCGCCGCGCTGGGCTGCGTGTATGCCGGCGCCACCTTCGGCGCCTGGTACCCGATCACGCCCTCCACCTCGCTGATGGATGCTTTTCGCAGCTTTTGCGCTCGTTTCCGCACCGCCGAGGACGGCGCGCGCGACTACTGCGTGATTCAGGCCGAGGACGAGCTGGCGGCCATCGGCATGGTGCTGGGCGCGAGCTGGAACGGCGCCCGGGCCTTCACGCCCACTTCGGGGCCCGGCATCTCGCTGATGTCGGAATTCCTGGGCTACGGCTACTACGCCGAGATTCCCGCCGTGCTGTTCGATGTGCAGCGGGTGGGCCCCTCCACGGGCATGCCCACCCGCACCCAGCAGGGCGACATACTGTCCAGCGCCTACGCATCGCATGGCGACACCCGCCATGTGCTGCTGTTTCCATCCAGCCCCAAGGAATGCTTCGAGTTGGCGGCGGCGGCCTTTGATTTGGCCGAGAGGCTGCAAACCCCGGTCATCGTGCTGTCCGATCTGGATTTGGGCATGAACGACTGGGTGAGCGAGGAATTGACTTGGGACGACAGCTACCGGCCGGACCGGGGCAAGGTGCTGGGCGCGGAGGAGCTTGAGAAGGCGGAGGCGTTCCACCGCTATCTGGATGTGGACGGAGACGGCGTTCCGTACCGCACGCTGCCGGGCGAGCATCCCAAGGGGGCCTTTTTCACGCGCGGATCCGGCCACAATAGTCACGGCGGCTACACTGAGAACGCTGGCGAGTACCAAGAAGTCATGGATCGGCTGCGCCGGAAGTGGGACTACGCCGCCACCATCGTGCCGGCGGCGGAAATCCGCCCGGCCAAGGGCGCGCAGGCGGGTCTGATCACCATGGGCACCGGCGATTCCGCCTGCCGCGAGGCGGCGGACATTCTGGCCGGCCGCGGCGTGGCGCTGGATTACATGCGGATTCGGGCCTTTCCCTTCGGCGAGGAAGTCTGGCGTTTCCTGCGCGGGCATTCGCGCGTTTACGTGGTTGAGCAAAACCGCGATGCCCAATTGCGCGCGCTGCTGATCAACGAGGCGGGCGGGCGCGCCGAGCAGCTGGTGGAGGTGCTGCACTACAACGGCATGCCGCTTCCCGCCACTGCGGTGGTGAGCGCCATTGAAGCGGACATGACGAGGGTTCAGGCGGCATGAGCTATATCGCCCGCCCCAAAGTCAGCCATCCCGCGCTGGCCCGCAACGACCTGGGCCTGACCATGCGCGATTACCAGGGCGGCATGTCCACGCTGTGCGCGGGGTGCGGGCACGACTCGATCACCGGCTCGCTGATTCAGGCTGTTTTCGAGCTTTCCATCCCGCCCCACCGGATGGCCAAGCTCAGCGGCATCGGCTGTTCCTCCAAAACGCCCGCCTATTTCGCCTCGTCGTCGCACGGGTTCAATTCGGTGCATGGGCGCATGCCTTCCGTGGGCACCGGCGCGGCGGCCGTGAACGGCCGGCTGCAATACATCGGGATTTCCGGCGACGGCGACTCGCTGTCGATCGGCATCGGCCAGTTCGTGCATGCCATGCGCCGCAACCTCAACATGCTGTACCTGATTGAGGACAACGGCGTTTACGGGCTCACCAAGGGCCAGTTCTCGGCCTCGGCGGACACCGGCAGCACCGCCAAGCGCGGCGAGGTGAACGAGCAGCCGGCCATCGACCCCTGCCTGCTGGCCATTGCCGCGGGATGCGGTTTCGTGGCGCGCGGTTTTTCCGGCGACCGCGCCCAGCTCGTGCCGCTGCTCAAGGCCGGCCTGTCGCATCGCGGGTTCGCCATGATCGATGTGATCTCGCCCTGCGTGACCTTCAATGACCATGAGGGCTCCACCAAGAGCTACCGCTTTACCCGCGAGAATGCGTTCCCGATCGACCACACGGATTTGATTCCCCCGGAAGCGGAGATCAAGGCCGATATTGGCCGAGGGGAATCGCAGCGCGTGGAATTGCATGGAGGCGGCAGCATCCTGTTGCGCAAACTGGCCCGGGAATACGATATCGGCGACCGGGGCGAGGCCTACCGCTATCTCGACGCGCGCCAAGGCAAGGGCGAGGTTGTGACCGGTTTGCTTTTTCTTCAGGAAGGCGGGGCCGACATGCACGAGCTCAGCCGGCTGGGAGAAACGCCGCTGGCGGCTCTCCCCTACGGCCGCCTCTGTCCGGGATCGGATGCCTTGGCCGAACTGCAGAATCGCCTGCGTTAGCGCGGGCGCTGTCCAACCAGCAGGGTGTTGGGCAACTCGCGCCAGGCGCAACGGGCCTCGAAGCCGGCGCTGCGCATGGCGCGGAGTTCATCGTCCAGCGGAAAGTAGGTGTCTTCGCCCGCCCACTCCTTGAAGTGCTTGTAGGCGCGAGCCCTGTCGATGCCGCGGGCTTGCAAGTGGGCGGCCCAATGGGCGTAATCCGCATCGCGCTGGGCGCCGGAAGCGGGCATCGTGACATCCGCATTCACGAATACGCCGCCGGGGGCCAGCGCTTCGCAAATCCGCCCGTAGAGCCGGGTCTTGTCCGCCATCAGCGGCACGTGGTGCAGCGCCAAGGATGCGGCCGCCGCATCGCATGAAGGCAATGGGTCGAGGAAGGATTCCTGCCTGAAGCGCGCCCGGTTCCCGAAGCGCTTGAGCCGCGCCCTGGCCACGGCGAGCATCTCCGCATCCACATCCAGCAGCTCCACCACGGCCGTATCCGATTGCGCGAGGATGAACTCGGACAACGCTCCCGTTCCGGCGCCTAGGTCGAGAACCTTCCGGGGCCTTGCGCGAGCAACCTCCTCCGCGGCCCGCAAAAGCCCCGTTTCATATCCCGGAATGAACTTCCGTATGCTCTGATCGTAGGATTCAATTTCGAGCCGGAGGTGGCGCCTGACGGAATGGTTCATGGGTTGCGGGAAGGCTTTTAGGCGAAGCGGGGCCCAAGAGGTATTCTAGGCGCTGGCAACGGGGGAAGCAGAGTGGCGGACCAAGACATCATCGATCAAAAGGGCTACAGGCGCGGCGTGGGAATTGTCGTTTGCGACCGCCGCGCAAGGGTGCTGCTGGCCCGCCGCCGCGACCATCGGGGCTGGCAGTTTCCGCAAGGCGGGGTGAGGCCGGACGAATCGCCGCGTGACGCCATGTACCGCGAACTGAAGGAGGAGCTCGGCTTGGATCCGGCGGATGTGCGCGAAGTGGCCCGCATGCGAAGTTGGGTGAGCTATCGCCTGCCCGCGCGCTACCGGCGTTCGGCGGAGTCTCCATGCATCGGGCAGAAGCAGCTCTGGTGGCTGTTGCGTCTGGAGTCCGGCGACGGGGCGGTGCGCCTCGAACTCGCCGACGAACCCGAGTTCGACGACTGGAAGTGGGTGGATTACTGGCTTCCGGCGAGGGAAGTCGTGTTCTTCAAGCGCGCGGTTTACAGGCAGGTGCTTAAGGAGCTTGAGGAGAGCATCGCTGTGCGGGCGGCGGGCTCCATGCGGTAAAGTAACGGGATATTTCCTATTGCGGGCCTATCGGCTGCATTGGGAGAGTAGCCACTGTCGGGTAATTTGCCTGCTTGAGATTCGGGCGTGCTGGGCCAAAACAAAATTCTCGTATGGAGCGGGCGCTACTCCGCCGCGGTCATCATATTGCTTGCCGCCTTGTTCGCCGTCGGCGGCGGCGCGGGCTGGTGGTTGCAAGGCCAGCGGTTGAGCGACAAAATTGCCGGCATGCAGGCGCGCATCGAGAGCTTGGAGATGCGCAACCTCGAGCTCAGCCGGATGATTGATGAGGAGGCCATGGCGGCGCTGAGGTCGCAGGTGCGAAACCTGCAGGGCCAAGTGATGAACCAGAGGATGACGATCCAGGGTCTTCAGGAGATCATCACGCCGCAGGAGGCGCGGGCGGGCTTGAGGATCCACTCGGTCAATGTGGAGTCTGGCGCCGAGGTGCAGGATTACCGGCTGAGCCTGGGGCTGACGCAGGCGCTGCTGGCCAGATCGCAGCGCGCCCGCGGCCATGTGGAGTTGCTGCTGGCCGGCACGATGGACGGCGGCGGCGCGGAACTGCCGCTGGAGGAAGTTAGCAAGCGAGGGACCCGCCGCATTGAATTCAACTTCGCAAGCAGCACGATTCTGCGCGCTGACATGACCTTGCCATACCGCTTCGAACCTAGCACAATCACTGTGCGCGTAACGCCCGATCCGGACGAGGAGCACCAATTCGAGCGCGAGTTCCCTTGGGTTTTGCGCCCGCCAAAAACATGAAGACTCGAATGACCAAGTCCATTACCACGCTGGTTGGGGCCGATACCAGCATTGCCGGCAACCTGCTGTTCGGGCGAGGCTGCCATGTGGCCGGCCTTGTTCAGGGCGACGTGATGGGCAAAGACGACGGGAAGGCCGAGCTCACCATGGCGCAGAGCGGAAGGATCGAGGGCAACGCGCGTGCCTTGCGCATGCTCATTGAAGGCACGGTCGTGGGCGACCTTTTCTGCGCCGGGACCGTTTCCCTAGGCGCCTCGGCTCGGGTGGAAGGATCCATCGAGTACGAAAAAATCGAAATCGAAAAAGGGGCTGTGGTGACCGGCTTGCTAAGGAGAAAGGGCGCGGACGCGGTCGCGCAGGCCGCAGTGGAACCCGATGATTCAGCCGAACTAGCGGGCGCGGCGCAAGCGCAGGCATTGCCGGGCTGAGCCGCAGCTATGGAACCGCAGTACCACGCACCCGAACAGGAGAGCGCTCCGCTCATCTTTACCGAGGCGGCGGCCCGCAAGGTGGGGGAGCTGCTCAAGGAGGAGGACAACCCCGAGTTGATGCTGCGCGTGTACATTTCCGGCGGCGGCTGCTCGGGTTTTCAATATGGCTTTACGTTTGACGAAAAGCGCGAGGAAGGCGACGCGGAAGTGGAGCAACTGGGCGTTACCTTGCTGGTGGATCCAACGAGCCTGCAATATCTCGAAGGCGCCGAAATCGACTTCAAGGACGACCTGAGCGGCGCCCGGTTCGTGATCCGCAACCCCAACGCGCAAAGCACCTGCGGCTGCGGTTCAAGCTTTTCGGCCTGAGCCGCCAAACAGGGCCAAGGTGGCAAAACTTCCGAGGCCCGAAGCCTCCCAATTGAAGCGATGAACCCGCTGCTGGCCAGCGCCCTGCTCGCGCTCGCGCAAGGTCCTTACAGTCCGGCGCCGCCCGGCCAGGCGCCGCCGGACGCGCCTCTATGGATTGCCGGCCAGATGGTCGAGGAACATGCATTCCGCGTGACCGCCGAGTTCCAGTGCCCGCCGGAAGCGGTCGGCGAGGTCTTGCAGGTGTCCATTTCGGACACCGTGGCGCGCGCCGAGTTCAGCGGCGAGGAAAGCAATGGCCGGCGGGAGTTGACCCTTCGGGTTCCAAGCAAGCAATTGCAGGGCTTGAGGCCGGAGCTGTTTTGCCCCCGGCCAGCCGGAGCGGAGCAGCAGGTTTTGCGGCTTGCGTCGAGGTTCACCGCGCAGGGCGCATTGATATGCCGCGATGCAGCAGGGAAGAAAGCGTTGGCGCATCGCTCCGTAGTGCTGGATGCATGGGTGCTGTGCCCGCCCGCCCCGGCGGCCACCGGACCCGAAATCAGCCCGAATGGAGATCCGGAGTGAGGATGATCTTGCCGAAGTGATTGCGCGGTTTCCTCGCCAATGGTCATAAGGCCTATGTCGATGACCTGCTGATCCGTGTCGCGGCGCACCAGCGCCGGCACATCGTCGCGCTTGTAGTTATAGGCCGCGTCTGCGCCCCATTGCCGGGCCATATCGAGCTTGGGGGAGCGGCTGGCGGTGCCGGCCACCCAGCAGCCCGCCCATTTCGCGATCTGAAGGGCGGCGCTGCCCCCCGCCCGACGCAACGGCTTCGATCAGCACGCGGCTGCCCTTTCCGCATTCCGGCCACCGCGTCCAGCACGTGCCATGCCGTCAGCCAGCTAGCCGGAATGCGACTGAACCGATCCCGGGCGGCGGCATCCGGCAGCGGCTCGCGCTGGCCACCTTCCACATCCACGACGAACTGAAGAAGTTGGCCCTGGCGCGCGGCGTAGCTGCCTAAGCGCTATCTGGCGTTGGACAAGGCGAGCAACCTCGGATTGGATGTGGCAAAGTCCTCATGTATTGAACTGTCCAAGATCAGCGATTGGTGCGCCGAACGGGAAATCCAATTTGTCGAATACCTAGTGCCCGACTTCAACGGCATTGCCAAAGGCAAGACGCTTGAAGTTGCGGCCCTTGACGCAGGGGAGATACGCATCGCCGAAGCCATCTTCGGCCAGGACATTCTTGGCAGGTGGGTGGAAGACCGCGAGCTTATTGATATCGCCGACATTGATATGGCGCTTGTGCCAGATCAGGAGACGCTTGTCCCGCAGCCCCCGGCCAGATGCTCCAGATCGACCACATGACCGTCTCGCGCGACGGGCAGGTCCTCAAGGCGTTCCGCGCCGTCTGCCCACGCACGAAGGTCATGTGCTGCCGCCTCTTCTCGGGCGCCACCGCGCGCAACACAAGTTGTGGTATTGTGTAATTTGAAGTGTCTTGCTCGCCCCGCTGGTCGCTTAAATGAGGCGTTATGCGGTCGGGCAAGGACGAATCAGACTTAACTAGCCGGGGCAAACGAAATGAAAAACGCAAAATCCTTGACCATCACTCTGAGCGCGCTGGCCCTGTCCGGGCTGGCCTTGTTCGGGCTGGCCCAATTCACACCCCTCGCACAAGCGCAGAATGATTCTAATAATTCTACGCTGCACGGATCGCCGATTGGACCGCCAGTGCCATCCCCCTATCTGCCGCTTGAGCCGGAAGAGCCGGAGGAAAATCTGCTCAAAGACTGCAAGTGGGCATGGATGATCAGCTCAGCAAACCAAACCTGCAATAGTATGCGCATTGCCGAAGTAGAGAACACTTCGCAATGCACAATTGATGTGGATTGCTGGCTGCCATGCGGAGACGATTCGCCGTGGTGGTGTTCTTTCGCCCCAAGCTGGGTAAGCCTCAATTATCAAGGCAACGCCGACGAGATACGCAGACTTCATCACTGCGATGGCAATCTAAAGCTAGACGGATGCTAAGCGGATTTTCTGAGACAACGGCGCTGCCGAACACGCCAATCTTCACAAACACTATCCGTCAGTGAACTTCTGCGGGGTTGGCTGCCCAATTCCCAAAATTAACGGGCCTTGGTCCTTTCGAGGAATTTCTCCTTGGCGAGTTCGCCTATCCGGTTTTTAAGCTGATGATTGAATAAGCCGAAAGGTATCCGCGATGAAGGATCGAAGATAAATAGAGAAGGATTGCTCGCGATTGGCGAGACGAAATTCGTATGCAGAGCCGTTGACGGCTTGCCGGGATAGTAACTGGCCTGCGCTCCATCAAGAACGGCATCGTATTGATGAAACCAGCCGCGGTAGGGATTGACGCGAAAGTATGAACCCAAGCAATTCAGGTACCCTTGGGTTGAATCATTCCCTGTGTCCTCAGGAAATCGCTCAAAGGGCGAATCATCCGGCGGCTTGAGCGCGCCGAGCTCGCGCCACTGCATGGCCTCCCCGCCGCCAAACTCTTCCGCCAGCAAACCGTGCATGGAGCGCCTTTGTGTCAGTGGCCGCGGATTTTGTCACCGCATAAATGGGGAGATGGATGCCCGGGCTACTCCCGCGCGGATCGCCGTTTATGCGCCATACGTATGGCATCTTCAAGTTTGTCCGGCCTAGCCTCGAATTTTGCAAAGTCTTGGATATTGTCATTCCGCATATGCAGTTGGCCCTCGCCAACGTTGCCGCGATGCTGTCCCGCAGAGTAGTGGCGGTTTGCTGCGACTTCGTTCGAGGAAAGAACCCAGTACCGAATAATGTCGCGCCACACCGCCACCCACACGAAAACATCGCAACAGTCAGGTTTGACCTGCTGGAAATTCATCCGGAATTCCTTATTCGAGTCTGAAGCAAGCGCCTTCACATAAAGCGGAGCGTCCATATTTGCGTCGGCCGCACGTGACGCTTTGACCTCCACGCGAATGCTATCAAGGTAAAGATCGTATTGTCCCGAGTATTCCGGATCGGATTTCCTTGGGCGGTTTCCTGCCGCACGAGTGCTTCCTCATGCTTTGCGCCGATTGAATCGTTTTCAAATGGATGTCCGTTTTGCCATCCCTTGCGCCCGGTGGCGCGAAAATGCTCAAGGCGCCTGATGGTGATCTCAGCGTAGAGCGGATCTATATCCATGGTAAAGCACTTTCTGTTCAGCATTTCGGATGCCAGCAATGTTGTGCCGGAGTGCGAAAAAAATCAATCACCAGATCATTTGGACAGGAACTTGCCCGAATGATGCGTTCAATACACTTGAGCGGTTTTTGCGCGTAGCAGCCGGAAATATTCTCCTCCATCCTATAGAAGACTTGCTGGATATCGACCCACACGTTCCCTGCCCGTATGGTGTCCGATCGGCTCCTCTCCATATTTTCGGTCATCCGGCCATTAACGCGCTTGTAGTAGCCGCGCAGAATCTTAGGAATGTCCGTGTATTCGGCATCGACATTGAAAGCTGGTTTGCCCTTGGTGTAATAGAGCAATTCCTGCCGCACGGCCATCCAGTTTTTTTGTGTGCCGTAGCCGCGCTGATTGCGCATGGTGATGAAACTCCGCGTCTGGAAAGGATGATCGCGCATCATCAGCAGGAAGTCAGGCAGCGGCTGGAAGCCCTTGTTCTGATCCGCGCCCATCCAGACATACAGGGCGGCATCGTCCGCCAACGCTGAATATGTATGCGACACCCACATGCGGCACCAGTCAATGAACTCCTCGATGGCGCGCTGTTCCAAAGCGGCGGTGTTATAGGGAGGATCATGAATCGCCAACTGCGCGCGCTCCTTATCCATGATCTTCGCTATGGCCTGCGGGTCTGTGGCATCCAAGCACCCGACACGGTGTCCGCTAACCTTGTCCGTCCATACTTCGCCCGGCTGCAGGCGGCAATGCGGCAGAAGCTCTCCGCGCATTTCAGCAGATGCGTCAAGCCTGGGAAGCGGGTTGTTCCTCATGCAGCTTCCGCTCTAGTCTCTCCAAGTTTTCCTGAAATGAAATTACCGGGGCAGTATATGCCGGTTAGGGTTCCCGCTTACTGTTGTTGGGCAACGAATTGGCAATTTGGGCATGCAACCATGCAATAGACCCACTGCTCCAGGCTGACATAAGTACCAAGTTTTCGTGCGCTTGTTAAGTGGTCCGGCGTGGAGGCGGGAAGTGGTTATCAGGCTGCGGTTTTGCGGGGGCTGGAAGCCTTTGTTTTGGGCGCGGCGCGGAGTATGTCGACGAGGTAGCGGCCGGTGTGCGAACGGCGAACGCGGGCCACTTCCTCCGGCGTTCCGGCCGCCAGCAGCTCGCCGCCGGCCTCGCCGCCTTCCGGGCCTAGGTCGATGATCCAGTCGGCGGTTAACCGAGAGCAGTTGCGCCACGTCGTGGAAGTGCAATCCGGTGGTGGGCTCGTCGAGCACGTAGAGGGTTCGCCCGGTGGAGCGCTTGGCCAGTTCGCGCGACAGCTTCACGCGCTGCGCCTCCCCGCCGGAAAGCGTGGTGGCGCTTTGGCCCAGCCGGATATAGCCCAGCCCCACATCGAGCAGCGTCGCCAGCTTTTGCGCCACTTTGGGCACGTTGGCGAACACCTCGGCCGCCTGTTCGATGCTCAGCTCCAGCACTTCGTGGATATTCAGGCCGCGGTAGCGGATTTCCAGCGCCTCGCGCCCGTAACGCCGACCTTCGCACACGTCGCAGGGCACGTACACATCCGGCAGGAAGTGCATTTCCACCTTGATGAGGCCGCCGCCCTGGCAGGCTTCGCAACGCCCGCCGCGCACATTGAAGCTGAAGCGCCCCGGCTTGTAGCCGCGCGCGCGCGCTTCGGGAGTGAGCGCAAAAAGCTCGCGGATGGGGGTGAACAGCCCCGTGTAGGTGGCCGGGTTGGAGCGCGGCGTGCGCCCGATGGGATCCTGGCTGATCTCGATGACGCGGTCGATGCGCTCGGCTCCCTTGAGCGAGCGGAGCTTCGCGCCCGCCAGCGGCTTGCGGTTGAGGGCCGCCTCCACTGCGGGCAGCAGCGTTTCGTTCACCAGCGAGGACTTGCCGGAACCGGACACTCCGGTGACGCAGGTCATCAGTCCCAGCGGCAGCGTCACATCCAAGTCCTTGAGGTTATTGGCGAGCGCGCCCTCAATGGCCAGCGCGCGTCTGGGCTGCGGCTCATGGCGCGCCTTGGGCACTTCGATGCGTCGCGCGCCGCTTAAGTATTGCCCGGTCAGCGACGCGGACTCGCGTTTTATGGCTTCCGGAGGCCCCTGAGCCACCACTTGGCCGCCGTGCGCGCCCGCGCCCGGCCCCAAATCCACGATATGATCGGCGCTCATGATGGCTTCCTCGTCGTGCTCCACCATCAGCACGGTATTGCCCAAATCGCGCAGCCGCATCAGCGTGGACAGCAGGCGCTGGTTATCGCGCTGGTGCAGGCCGATGCTGGGCTCGTCGAGCACGTACATTACGCCCACCAGCCCCGATCCGATCTGGCTGGCCAAGCGGATGCGCTGCGCTTCGCCGCCGGAAAGCGTCTCGGCGCGGCGGTCGAGATTGAGGTAGCCCAGCCCCACATCCGCCATGAAACGCAGCCGCTCGACCAGCTCGCGCACGATGCGCTGGGCGATCTCCTGCCGCCACCCTTTCAGTTTCAGCGCATCGAAGAAATCCAGGGCCGCCGCCACGCTCATGGCGCTCAGCTCCGTAATCGAGCGGTCGGACACGATCACGTTGCGGGCGGCCTCGTTGAGCCGCGCGCCGCCGCATTCGGGACAAGGCGTGGAGCCGAGATAGCGCGACAGCTCCTCGCGCACCCGGTGCGACTCGGTTTCCCGATAGCGCCGCTCCATGTTGGGCAGCACCCCCTCGAAGGCGCGCGTTCGCGTGAATCTTCGGCCGGTGGCGAAGCGGTAGGTGAACTTGATCCGCGTGCGTCCGCTGCCGTGCAGCACCACTTGGCGAATTTTCGCGGGCAGCGTCTCGAACGGCACTTCCGGGTCGAATCCGTAATGCCGCGCGAGGCTCTCCAGGGTGCTGTAGTACCAAGCATTGCGCCGGTCCCAGCCGCGCACCGCGCCGCCGGCCAAGCTCAGATGGGGGCGCACCACCCGGTCGGGATCGAAGAACCGCTTGGAGCCCAAGCCGGCGCAGGACTCGCAGGCGCCGGCGGGATTATTGAATGAGAACAGCCGCGGCTCCAGTTCGGGAATGGCGAAATCGCACATCGGGCAGGCAAAGCGGCTGGAGAACAGCACATCCGCCTTGTCCGGCTCGTCGATGAAGCCCACCAGGGCGACCCCGCCGGCGAGCGTGAGCGCCGTCTCGAAGGATTCCGCCAGCCGCTGGCGCAATTCATCGCGCACCCGCAGGCGGTCCACCACCACCTCGATGCTGTGGTTGCGGCGCAGGTCCAGTTCCGGCGGATCGTCCATTTCGCACAACTCGCCATCCACCCGGGCGCGCACGAAACCCCGGGCCAGCAGGTCGGCGAACAACTTGCGGTGCTCGCCCTTGCGGTTGCGCACCACCGGCGCCATCACGTTGATCGCCGTGCCTTCGGGGAAGGCGAGCACCTCATCGACCATTTCGCTGATGGTTTGCGCCGTCAGCTCGCGCTGGTGCTTCGGGCAGCGGGGCACGCCGGCGCGGGCGAACAAAAGGCGCATGTAGTCGTAGATTTCGGTGACGGTGGCGACCGTGGAGCGCGGGTTATGCGAGGCCGAGCGCTGCTCGATGGCGATGGCCGGCGAAAGGCCCTCGATGTGGTCCACGTCCGGCTTGCTCATCACGCTCAGGAACTGGCGGGCGTAGGCCGACAGCGACTCCACGTAGCGCCTTTGCCCCTCGGCGTAGATGGTGTCGAAGGCCAGCGAGGACGCCGACCGGATGCGGATGTCACTCATAGCAGCCCGCCAATATACCCCGCCGCGTCCGTCCGGCGAAATCCGCGAGGCACGGCTGTCAACGCAAAGTAGAAATGTCCCCTTTTCTCCCATTCAGAGATGTCCCCTTTTGGGCGGTCGGGTGTTCTTTGAAGGAGGCCGGTTCCGTGGCGCAGGGAGCGTAGCGGCCGGCGCCCCGGAACCAACGAGAAACTCGCGCTGCAATTGGGGTGAAACGGGCGACTTATGCGTTGGGCGCGCATTTTGGGCGAAACGCGCTGCAATTCTTCTCGCCAATGCCGTGGCCACCGGGGGAAGTGATGGCACAATAGTTTCGATTACCGGTCGATGGGGCCGAGTGTGTTTGGAGAGTAGAGGAATGCGCGGAGTCAACAAGGTCATTCTGGTCGGCAACCTAGGTCACGATGTGGAAGTTCGGCAGATGACGAATGGCAACCCGGTGGCGAACATCCGGATCGCCACCAACGAGCGGTGGACCCGCAGGGACACCGGCCAAGTGCAAGAGCATACGGAATGGCACAACGTGGTGCTGTTCGGCAGGCGGGCCGAGCTGGCGCAGCAGTACCTGCACAAGGGCTCGCGGATTTACGTGGAGGGCCGCTTGCGCACGCGCTCTTGGCAGGACCGCGAAGGGCAGGAGCGGCGCAGCACCGAGGTGGTGGCCGACGACATGCAGTTTCTGGACCGCCGCGGCGGCGACGGCGACTTCGACCAGCAGCGCCGCGGAGGCGGCGGGTCGAACACGCCGCAGCAACGCGGCGGCAACGGCAACTTCGACAACGGCGACATGGACGACGAGGTTCCTTTCTGAAGCGGCTCCTGCCTTCGGGAATGGGCGCGACATGAGCCCTTTGCTTGCTCCTTCATTCGCTAGGGAAGCTCTGATTAAGTCAGAGCTTCCCTGCGGCACAAGGATGTGCCGCCGGATTCGATGACGCAAGTCATTGAATCCGCGAGCAAAACAAAACCCCCGCATGGCGGACGTGCTGCGCGAGGAGCAGGGACTCACGCTCACCGACGACCCCGAACAGGCCGACGTGGTGCTCATCAACACCTGCTCGGTGCGGGAAAAGCCCCAGGAGAAGCTGTTTTCCGAGCTGGGCCGCTACAAGGCCCTGAAGCGCAAGCGCCCCGGCATGAAGATCGGCGTGGGCGGCTGCGTGGCCAGCCAGGAGGGCGCGGCCATCGGCGCCCGCGCGCCGTATGTCGATGTGATTTTCGGCCCGCAAACCCTTCACCGGCTTCCGAAGCTGCTTGGGCAGTCGGGCTCGGGGGGCGGTCCGGTGGTGGATTTGGCCTTTCCGGCGGAAGAGAAGTTCGCCTCGCTGCCGGCGCCGAGGGCCGCATCGCCGGTCGCCAACCTGTCGGTTATGGAGGGTTGCAGCAAATTCTGCTCGTTTTGCGTGGTGCCCTACACCCGCGGCGAGGAGATCAGCCGCCCGGTGGCGGATGTGCTCTCCGAGGCGATCCAACTGGAGCGCCAAGGCGTGAGGGAAATCAACCTGCTGGGCCAGAACGTGAACGGCTATCGGGGCGCGGCGCCTTCCGGCGGGCTGGAGGACTTGGCGGGCCTTATCCGCTACGTTTCAAAGCTTGAGGGCATCGGCAGGATCCGCTTCACCACCTCGCATCCGATGGAGTTCGACGGCCGCCTGATCGAGGCTTACGCGCACACTGAGAAGCTGCCCTCCTACCTGCATCTGCCGGTGCAAAGCGGCTCGGACACGGTGCTTCAACGCATGAAGCGCGGCTACACTGCGGCCGAGTACCGCAGCAAGATCGAGCGGCTGCGCCGGGCGCGGCCCGGAATCAGCGTTGCCTCGGACTTCATCGTGGGATTTCCGGGCGAGACCGAGGCGGAATTCTCGCAGACCTTGGCTTTGGTGGAGGACATCGGCTTCGATCAGTCTTTCAGCTTCATGTACAGCGCAAGGCCCGGCACGCCCGCCGGCGATATGGACGATCCGGTTCCGCAGCCGGTCAAGCTCGAGCGCCTGCAGCGCTTGCAGGCGCTGATCAACAGCCAAGCGGGGCGCTTGTCGCGCAACATGGTGCATTCTTCCCAGCGCGTTCTGGTGGAGCGGCGGGCGCGCCGCGGCAAAGGGCTGATCGCCGGGCGCACCGGCAACAATCGATGGGTGAACTTTGACGGCCCGGTTTCCTTGATCGGGCAGTTCGTTGACGTGGCCATTACCGAAGCCCTTCCCAATTCGCTGCGCGGCCGGCTGCTGCCGGAATCCCTCGCCGCCTGAGGCGATCCGCCGCCCTGAACAGCGAAACCCACACTATGGAGGTTGTGCTTCGCCCTGCCAACAACGGCGCGCTGGCCAACTTATGCGGCGAACTCGACCGGCATTTGCGGCAAATCGAGCAAGGGCTGGGCGTGCGCATCTCCAACAAGGGCAATCGCTTCCGGGTGCAGGGCGCGGAGGCCGCGTCCCGGGCAGGCGCTGCGGCCTTGAACGAGCTGTACCGCATGGCTGCCGACGATTCGCTGGACGCGCCGCGCATCCAGGCCGTTTTGAGCGAATGCGCCGAGGGCGGAGCGGACAGCGCCGAAAAAGCGGAAGCCGCTGGCGAACTCGGCCGGAGCACGCCAGCGCAGGAGGATGACGATCTCCGGCTCGTGGTGAACACGCCGCGCATTCATGTGCGCCCGCGAGGCGCCAACCAGCGCCGCTATGTGCAGGCCATTCGTTCGGGCGACCTCACTTTCGGCGTGGGGCCGGCCGGCACCGGCAAGACCTGGCTGGCGGTGGCCTGCGCTCTGGAGGCCCACCGGGCGGGGCAGATCCAGCGCATCGTGCTGGTGCGCCCCGCGGTTGAAGCGGGCGAGCGCTTGGGATTCCTGCCTGGAGATCTGGCCAGCAAGGTCGATCCGTACTTAAGGCCGGTTTACGATGCGCTGTATGCCATGCTGGGGCCGGAGCGCGTGGCGCAATGGGTGGAGCGCGGCGTCATTGAGGTGGCGCCGCTGGCCTATATGCGCGGCCGGTCGTTGAACGGCAGCTTCGTGATTCTGGACGAGGGCCAGAACACCACGCCGGAACAGATGAAGATGTTCCTGACCCGTTTCGGCGCCGATTCCCGCGCGGTGGTGACCGGCGATATCACCCAGGTGGACCTGCCGCGAGACCGGGAGAGCGGCCTTCGCCATGCGCTGGGCATTCTCAAGTCCATTTCCGGGATTGCCACAGTTTATTTTTCCTCGCGGGACGTGGTCCGGCATGCGCTGGTGCGCCGCATTCTCGATGCGTATCAGGCCCAGGAGCAGCCGTGATCCGGATTGCGCTGCAACATGCCGCCGATGGCGGGCGTCCGGCCCGGGAATTATCTGATTCAGCGATCCGCAAACTGGCCAGGTCCAGCCTCGCGGAGTTCGCTTCCAGCGGCACGGTCACCGTGCGCCTGGTGGGAGAAGCCGAGAGCCGCGAGCTGAACCGCGCTTGGCGGGGCGCTGACCGGCCCACCAATGTGCTGGCGTTTCCCGCCGACCGCGCCGTGGGCCAAATTGGCGATATAGTCATTTGCCTGCCGGTGGCGCGAAGCGAGGCCCGGCAACGCGGTTGCGATCCGGCCGCGCACTTGGCCCATCTTGTTGTGCATGGCTGCCTTCACTTGGCCGGGCACGATCATAAGGAACCGAAACAGACTCAAGCCATGGAATCGCAGGAATCGAAGCTGCTTGAGCAGGCCGGCTGGCCGGATCCCTGGGCCTAGGAGCGCGCATGAGCGGCTGGCTGGACCGTTTTGCAGGCCGCAGGCCGCCAAGCCGCGCCGGTCTGCTTGAGCTGCTCGCCCAACTGCGCGACGAGCACGAAGTGACCGCGGGCGAGAAGACGATGATCGAAGGGGTGTTGGAGGTGTCGCGCCGCGAAGTCCACGAGGTCATGGTGCAGCGTTCCAGCATGGTGGTTCTGCGCTTGGAAGACAGCCGCGAGCGGATGCTCGAAACCATCATCCGCTCCGGCCATTCCCGTTTTCCCGTGATCGGCGAAAACCGCGACGAGGTGGCGGGCATATTGCTGGCTAAGGACGTGCTGCGCGCAATGACTGAATCGACCGGCGATCATTGGCAGATCGAGCCGCTGCTGCGCCCGGTCACGCTGATCCCGGAAACCAAGCGCCTTGACGCGCTGCTCGACGAATTCCGGCGCGGCCGCAATCACCTGGCGGTGGTGGTGGACGAATACGGCGGCACGGCGGGGCTGTTGACCATCGAGGACGTGCTTGAGCAGATCGTTGGCGAGATTGGCGACGAGCACGACCTTCAACAGGCTCCGGAACTGGTTCGCCAAGAGGACGGCAGCTACCTGGTGAGCGCCAAGATGCGCATTGAGGACTTCGACGAGCAGGTTGGAACAAAACTGGATACCGGAGAATTCGATACCGTGGGCGGCCTAGTCATCCACCGGCTCGGACGCCTGCCACGGAAGGGCGAGCACATCGAAGCGGGCGGATGGCGAATGGAGGTGATTGCGGCCGACCGCCGGCGCGTCAAACGTCTGAAGGTAAGCCCTGCCTGAGTGGCGGCGCGCTACAAGCAAACTTGAGCCAGATCGCGGCGCGACAGAGGTCCGCTATGAACAGCATGGGATATGGGCCGCGACAGGCCCGCTACGGGCTGGTCATTTTGGGCCTGTTGGCACTGGCTCGCTTGGATGCCGCAAATGCTGAGGGCGCGCTCTCGATGGGGGAGGCGATCAATCGCACGCTGGCCCGCAATCCGGATCTGATGGCTTTAGGCCACCAGATCGAAGCTCAACAGGGGCGTGTTGCCCAATCGGGCATTCGTCCCGCTCCCGAGCTGGCGCTGGACGTGGAGAATGTGCTCGGCACGGCTGGCTTTCGCGGCATCGGCGCGGGAGAGGAGACGCTGAGCCTGAGCTGGGTGCTGGAGCGCGGCAAGCGGCAGAACCACATCGCCGCTGCCCGGGCCGGGTTGTCGATTGTTGAGGCGGAGGCGGAAACACGGCGGTTGGACGCAGCCACGCTGTCGGCCCTCCTGTACTTGGACAATCTGGAATTGCAGGAGCGCTATGCGATTTCGCGGAAGGCGATCGAGGCCGCCGAGGCTGCCGTCGCCATGCTGGGCCAAGGCATGGAGACTGGCTTGGCCGCGGCAGGGGACCTGGCCAGGGCCAAAGCGGACTTGGCCGGCGCTCGCTTGCATTCGGCGGATGCGAAACATGATCTCAGCACCGCCCGGCATGCGCTGGCGATGCAGTGGGGGCAGGTGAAACCGGACTTCTCCGGGGTCAGCGGGGATTGGCGGCGCTTGCCGTTGCCGGGGACTATTGAAGCACTGCTTGAACAGCTCGATGCGGCGCCGGATCTGGCCGCTTACGCCAATCGGCGGCGACTGAGGGAAGCTGAGATCCGGCTTGCCGAATCCGCGGCGCGGCCGGACTGGAGCATAAGCACCGGAATTCGTCGTTTGGAGGAAGACGACGATTACGCCTTTACGTTCGGCTTTGCGGCTCCGTTCGGGGGCGCGGGACGTAACCGGGGGCAAGTGCGGGAGGCGCGCGCCAACTTGGCGCAGCTCGATGCCGAGCAGGCCGCCGCTCGCTCGCGCATCGAAGCGCAGTTGCGGGCGATTCATCAGGATATGGAGCACAGCCTGTTGCGCGTGGAAATGCTTCGCGATGAGCTGCTGCCGAGATTGCGGGAAGCCGCCGGGCATGCCCGCAAAGGCCATGAGGCAGGCGATTACGGCATTCTCGATTGGCAGGCGCTGGAGTTCGAGATATTGTCGGCGCGCTCGGAGCTGGTTCAGGCGGCGATTGACGCGCGGCGCCAGCAAATCGAAATCGAACGGCTGATCGGCGCGGCCATTCCGCCTGCGCCTTAAGCCTTTTCCCGCGCCCTTTTCTTGCCCCTGCCTCGCGGGAGACGCATGACTACTTGAAGCTTGACCTGAAAGGTCAAGAACCCATCCATGGGGCTCGGCTGGGGCATCCTGCCCCAGACGCTCCCGCGAGGCAGGGGCAAGAAAAGGGCTTTAGCTGGTGCGGATTGGTGCGATACGCGGCTAGTCGGGGGCCGGGGCTTCGGCCCATTTCATCGCGGCGAGCGCCCCGATTCCGAACAGCGCGTACGCCGCGATCAGGGCGTAGAAGGTGCCGTCGAAGATATAGCCCACGAAAGCTCCGAGCGGCACCGCCACCAGGGTCGATAGCGACGCGACCACGGCCGCGCCCACGCCGGCGATATGGCCCAGCGGCTCCATGGCCATCGCGCTTAGGTTGCCGAACAGCAGCCCGATGCACAAGAAGACGAACAGCAGGTAGGCCATCAATAGCCAAAAGGGCAGCACTCCGTCAAAAATGAAGGTCAGCCCCAGGCCGATAAACGACCCGATCGTGGCCAGAAGCATGGCGCCCCGGGACAGCTTTCGCATTCCGTACTGCATCACCAGGCGACCATTCAGGACCGACGCGCCTCCCACGGCCAGAGCCAGCGCCCCGAAATACAAGGGGAACAGCGTGCCGGTTCCGTACACATCCTGGAAGATTTGCTGCGCCGTGCTCAGGTAGGCCAAAAACGGCGCGAACACGCAGCCGCTGGCCAGGGTGTACCCCAGCGCAGCGCGGATCTTCACCACTTCCACTGCCGAGCGGCCGATGGCGCGCAGGGAGAGCGGCCGCCGATGTTCTGAAGGAAGAGTCTCCGGCTGACGGATCGCAAACCATAGAAAGCTGACCGCGGCGACGGCGAAAAACACCGCGAATATGGCGCGCCAGCCCCCAAGCATCTGGATCCATTGCCCCAACGCCGGCGCGATCGTGGGAACGATGATGAACACGGCCATGGTGAACGACATCAGGCGCGCCATCTGGCGGCCCGCGTACTGGTCGCGCACCAGCGCCATCGAGACCACGCGCGGCGCCGCCACGCCAATGCCCTGCAGCACGCGCCCGGCGATCATCAACTCGAAGCTGCGCGCGTAAAGGCTCATCAGGCAACCGGCCATGAACAGCACGAGGCCGGCATGAATGGCCGGCTTGCGTCCGATCCGGTCGGAAAGCGGGCCGAAGACGATCTGCCCCATGCTCATCCCTAGGAACACCGCCGTAATCACGAACTGCACATCGTTGCGATGCGCCACCCCGAGGTCCTCGCCGATCGCCGGCAGCGCCGGCAGCATCGTGTCGATCGCCAGCGCAACCAGCGAAATCAGCAGTGCGATCAGCGGCACGAATTCGCCCGTGCGCAGGGCAGGGGTGGCAACAGGCTGGCTCATTCTTCCTCTTGGGATATCTGCGCTGCGCGAGTTTCAGGGAACGTCCGCGCCCATTAGGCAGAAAAGACTCCTCGAATTGTACGGCTATCCAGGAAAGGATTGCCGCCCTCATCGGGCCAGGCGGTGCCAGGCAAGCCCTGTTGGAAGGGCCACGCCCAGCAGCAGGCAGAGCATCACGATAGGCCAGTCGCCGAAGCGGGCGTAGAGGGTTGTGCCGGAAAGCCGGGGGGCGCGCACGTCGAGAAAACCGGCCTCGTGCTTCGGCAGGCTGGCGATGATGCGGCCCGCCGGGTCCACCGCCGCGGTGATTCCGGTGCCCGTGGCCCGCAGCAAATAGCGCCCCGTTTCCATGGCGCGCACGCGCGCCATGTCCAGGTGCTGTTCGAGCGCCACCGTGTCGCCGAACCAGCCGTCGTTGCTTACGTTCACAAGCAGTTCCGCGCCCGGCGACCAGGCGCGCTGCTCGCTGCCGAACGCGGCCTCGTAGCAGATGCTCACGCCGAAAGCCGCGCCCGCCGCCCGCAGCAGGCCTTGATCGGCGGGGCCTGCGAGCAGGTCGCTGGCCGGCAAGCCCATACGATGCAGCCAGTCGCGCACCGCCTCCGGAATCGGAAAGAACTCTCCGAACGGCACCAGGTGCGACTTGTGATAAACGCCCTCGCCACTGCCCAGAACCATTAGTGAGTTGAATCGGCCCTCGACTGTGTCGGTCAGGATGCCGAGCGCCAGAGCCCCATCGCGATCCTTCATCAGGGCATCCATTTCAGCCAGGTAATTCGCGGCGAACTCCTGCGTAGCGGGAATCGCGACTTCCGGCCAGATGATCAATTCCGGTCGCTGATCCGGGAGGTCCTGCCATGGGCGGCCGAAGCTGAGCGACTCATAGGTCAGCAAGGTGGGCTCATACTCCTCCGGCAGCCATTTCCTTTCCTGCGGGATGCCGCCCTGAACCAGGCGGGCTCGCAGTTCTCCTACAGGATGCATGCCGCCCTCGGGCAAGGGCAGTTGCCCCAGCGCGGCGGCGCCGCCAAGCAGCACGGCCACGAGGGCCGCCCGTCGCGTGACAGCCATCCGCGATCGCCAGATCCGCAGGCAGGCGCCGGCCAGCACAGCCATGATCCAGCCGACCAAGTACACGCCGCCTGCGGAGGCAAGAACCACCGGCCATTTGCCCGCGAAAACCGGGCCTGCGAGGTAGCCCGCGCTGAGCCACGGAAATCCCGTGAATACCCAGCCACGCAGCCACTCCGTGAGCACCAGAACCGCAGGCAGAACCACCACCGGCGCCAGCCAACTGCGATGCGGAGCCAGGCGGGCCGCCCAATAGCCGCCCAGCGCGTACCAGCAGGCCATGAACGCGGCCAGCAGCACGACCAGCGTCACTGCCAACGCCGCCGGCCCGCCGTTGACAATCCGAACGCTGTAGTAAATCCAGTGGCAGGCCACGGAGAACGCAGCCAGTCCAAACGCAAAGCCGCCCGCCGCTGCGGCGCGGGCGTTTCGCTCGGCCGGCGGTCCCGTCCACAGCGAGAGAAGCGTTGTGAGCGCGGCAAGGCCGATCAGCCAGCGGACCAGCGGATTCATCGCGTAGCCTGTGAACGCCGCCGCCCATAAAAGGCCCGCCGCCGAGCCGGCCAGAATCACTTTCCTCATCGCCTGTCCAGCTGCCTGTGCAGGGGCCTCGTGGCGCGCGGCGCCGTGCTATGCTGCAATGCACGGGCGGGAGTGTGTGCCCGATGCAAACGGGGAAATAGCGTATTGATGGCGCTTGCCATTGTATTGGGGATGATATTCGCCGTTGGCGGTCTGGCCGATGAGCGGGTTTGGGTCGCCGCCGACTCCGCGCCCGATGCCTTCCGCGATTGCGAGCGCTGCCCGGAAATGGTGGTGGTCCCGCCCGGCATATTTATCATGGGCAGCGAAGATTCGGTGGCTGAAGGCTCGGAAAGCTCGCGTCCCATGGGGCCGCCCCGCGAGGTTAGCATTCCGCAGGCCTTTGCGCTGGGGAAATACGAAGTCACGAACGCCCAGTATCAAGCCTTCGTGAACGCTGCCGGCCACGAGATGGCGCCGGGCTGCCGCGGCCGCGACCCCGAGGAAGTGCGCTACAGCTTCTTCGGCTTTCGCGTTGCCCGTTCCCTCGCCGAACCCTCAAACTAAAGCGCGTGCTGCTCAGCACAGGTTCGCCATTTCCCCATGGAAGGCTGAACGTTAACGGGTCCTGACAGGCAATGGGCACGGCTTTCCTGGTGTTGCTGGGCTACTGCGTGGCGGTATTCGCCGCGTCGATGCTCGGCGGGCGAATATCGGCCTTGGGCGCGCTCACGCACACGCGCACACAGGTTGTGATGAGCCTGGTCGCCGGCCTGATCCTGGGAATGGCCCTCTATCACCTGCTGCCGCATGGACTGGAGCGAATTTCCGGACCAGGAAATATCGAAAAAGGCGCGCTGTGGTGCCTGCTCGGCGTTGTCCTGATGGTGGGCTTGCAGCGCATGTTCCAGTTTCATCAGCATGACTTCAGCAACGAAGCGAAGGCCCTGCGCTCCGATCACCCGCAATCCGGAAAAGCCCTTCGCGTTGGGGGCGTTGCGGGGGTCATTTTCGGCCTTGCCGTACACACCATCATCGAAGGCGTTGCTCTCGGCGCTAGCACCCAGGCAAGCATTCAGCACGATGGAGGAATCAAGGCGCTGCCGGGACTCGACGCATTTTTAGCCATTCTGTTGCACAAGCCGCTGGACGCCTATTCCATTATGTTTGTGGTGCGTCTGGCGGGCTGGAGCCGCGGCGCGTGCAATCGGGTCAATCTGGGGTATGCGCTGCTGTGCCCGTTGGCGGCTCTCGCCAGCTTCTGGGTTGGCTCGCAGCTTGGCGCGGCTGCGGGAGGCGAGCTTGCCGGCTATGTGCTGTGTTTCGCAGCCGGCACCTTTTTGTGCGTGGCGCTAAGCGACTTGTTGCCCGAAATCCACTTCCACACCCACGACCGCCTTAAGCTCATCGTCGCTTTCCTCGTTGGCGTCGCCTTCGCCTACGCCCTGCACCTAGTGGAAGCGGGCACAGCCCACCACCATCACCACCACTAGTTCCAATAAGCCCCTAACGGCGCCGCCCAACCATTTCCGAAAGCTGAGGAAAGCGGGGGGATCGCGACAAGCCTGTTATGAAGAGTGTCGCGGCTGCCGGCGCGATATCAGGCGGTCTGCTCGTAGCCGAGGATTGCCTTGGTTTCGAGGAACTCTTCCAAGCCCTCGGGGCCCGATTCACGACCGTTGCCCGACTGCTTGTAGCCACCGAAGGGCGCCGCGGCATCGTCTGAATTGCCGTTGAGGGAAACCTGCCCTGCCCGCAAGCGCGCCGCCACCTCCCGGGCCTGGCTAAGATCGCTGCCCCAGACATAGGCTGCCAGACCGTATTCCGTGTCGTTGGCGATCGCCAGCGCGTCTTCGAGGCCGCGGTACGGAATCACGCATAGCACCGGACCGAAAATTTCCTCGCGCGCCACCGCCATGTCGTTGCGGACCTTGGCGAACACCGTTGGCCTCACGTAATAACCCCGCTCCAGCCCCTCCGGCCTGCCGACTCCGCCCGCGGCAAGCTCGGCGCCCTCGTCAATCCCCTGCTGAATCAGATGCTGCACCTTGTTGAACTGCGCCTCGCTCGCCAGCGGCCCCATGGTCGTGCGTTCGGACTCGGGATCGCCGATGCGCGCGCGCGCCGCCGATGCCACGGCTGCCTCCACCGCCTTGTCGTGCAGCGCTTCGGGAACCAGAAGCCGGGTGGGCGCATTGCAGGATTGCCCCGTGTTCGAGCACACCTCGCGCATGCCGCTGGCCACGCCGCGCTCAAGCATGGCTTCGTCCAGGATGATGCTGGGCGATTTGCCGCCCAGCTCCTGGCTCACGCGCTTGACCGTGCCCGCCGCCGTTGCGGCCACGGCAATGCCGCCGCGGGTGGAGCCGGTGAACGACACCATGTCGATATCCGGGTGCCCCGAGATCGCTTGGCCCACTCCCGGGCCATCGCCGTTCACCAGGTTGAACACGCCGGCGGGAACCTCGGCGGCCTCCATGACTTCGGCGAAGATGGCGCCGCTGAAAGGCGCGATTTCGCTGGGCTTCAAGACCATCGTGCAGCCGGAGGCCAGCGCCGGCAGCACCTTGAGCGCGATCTGATTGACCGGCCAGTTCCAAGGCGTGATGAATCCGCACACGCCGATCGGCTCGCGGCGGATGAGCGTGGCGCCGCGCTGCTCCTCGAAATCGAAGTCCTCCAGCAGCAGCCGCGCGGTTTTTGCAATGACCACGCCCATGGCGGCCTGGGCCTTGGTGGACAGCTTCCTCGGCGCTCCCATCTCGGCGGTGATGGCTGCGGCCATGTCGTTGTAGCGGACCTTGTATGCGGCGATGAACGCATCGATCAGCGCCAGGCGCTTCTGCTTCCCGGACCGGGACCAGGCGGCGAATGCTTCCCGCGCGGCCGCCACCGCCCGGTCCACGTCGCGGGCGTTGCCCAGCGATATAACGCCCGCCGGCTGTTCCGTGGCCGGGTTGATCACGGCCAGTTCACGCGGCTCGTCCGGTTCGATCCATTCGCCATTGATGAAGAACTTGCGATACTCGTACTGGCTCATCGCCGCGCTGCTCCTTGGGGAGGTTCAGACAGGCTGGCGAGCATACACCGCGGTCGCGCCGCGTGCTATCCTGCCTCGCCATTCACGTGAGGGACTTGATGTGACCAGCGCCGCAAAGAAAGCAGGGGCTGCCGACCACGTTGACATTTCCTTGCGCGCCGGATGGGGCATTGGCGCTTTGGGCGTGGCGCTGCTGTTCAACACCTACTCCACCCTGCTGCTGTTCTATCTCACCAACATCGCGGGCGTGGCCGCCGGCGTTGCGGGAACGCTGCTGGCTATTGCAAAGGCCTACGACTGGGCCACCGATGTGCCCATGGGCATTTTGAGCGATCGCACCCGCAGCCGCTTCGGGCGCCGCCGGCCTTGGCTTCTGGCCGGCGCCGTGGTGTGCGGCGGAGCGTTCGTGATGCTTTTCTCCACCCCGGCGGAGGCATCCGCCATCCTAAAGGCCGCGTATGTGCTGGGGGCCCTGATTCTCTTTAACACGGGCTACACGCTGTTTAACGTTCCGCATTTGTCGATGCCGGCGGAGATGTCCGCAAGCTACGACGAGCGCACCGCCATCATGTCGTTTCGCGCCGTGGCCATCGTGGCCGGCACGTTTATCGTGGGGGGCGTTGCCCCTAGGCTGGCGGACTTCTTCGGCGGCGGGGTTGACGGCTACCGGGTAGTGGGATGGACCTTGGGCATTGCCGCCATGGCCGCGATGCTCGGCTGCTTTGCCGCCACCGCCCGGGCGCGCGCCACGAAGCACGTGAAGACGCGCCAGAGCGCTCGCGGACAGTTCGCCACCGCCATTCGCAACGTCCACTTCCTCAAACTGGCGGCGTTCAAGATGCTGACGCTGCTCGCTACCGGCGTTGCCCAAGGCAGCGTCTTGTTCTTCGTGACCAATATTCTGGGGCACCCTCAGGGGGTGATGCTCTGGTACGGCCTCGGCTACGCCTCCGTGTCGCTGGTTTCCGCGCCCTTGTGGACGCGCATTTCACGCCGTGTGGGCAAGCACAACGCCCTGATCCTGGCCACCTTCGGGTTCATGCTGTTCGTGATGTGGTGGTGGATTGCGCCGCCGGGAGAGCCGGTGGCGCTGCTGATCGCCCGCGCCATGGTGCTTTCCTTCTTCGCCATGGGCAAGCTGCTGTTGGGCATGTCGCTGCTTCCGGACGTGCAGGAATACGATTACCTCAAAAATGGGCTGCGCCGCGAGGGCGTGTTCGCCGGCGCCTACAACATGGTTGAAAAGACCGCCTTTATCGCCGCTCCGCTGGTGGTGGGATTCATCCTGCAGATGCTTGGCTATGAATCCACGGCCAACAACCAGGCGGTGGAGCAGGGCGCTACGGCGCTCACTGGCATTCGCGTTTCCATTGCGGCCATTCCCGCTGTTTGCAACCTGCTTGCCGGAATTATTCTGCTGCGCTGGACCCTCACCCGAGAGCACCTCGCGGCGTTGCGCGCCAAAAGCGAGGCGTCTTGAACCGGGCGGGGAACGAGGGGATGCCCTCGTTCCCTTAAAGCCGCAGAGAGCCCGGTCAGGCGGCCTGGTCGGTTTCCACGGCCCGCGCCGGCGTTGCCGGCATTAGCGGGATGGGGTCGATGATCCAGCCCTTCTTCTTGCGCCGCTCGGGGCTCGGAATCGCGAAGGCCGTATGCCTTTCAAGCGCATGCACCTTGTCGAGATCAATGCGCCAGCCACGCGCCTCCCACTCCTTCAGCCACTCGCGGTAGCGCCCGATGGGATAGTCCGAGGGCGTGAACAGCTCCTTGGTATTGACCCGCGGTGTCACCGTGGGGTGCAGGGTCATCAGCACGTCGCGGTCCTGGAACGCCACGTACTGGTTCCGCTCTTTCATGGTTTCGTCAAACATCTCCTCGAGCATGAAATTCCGCATGTTGAGCAGGAACAGCCGCGTGTTCTCCTCGTCGATCGGCGTTTCGTAGAGGTACTGATAGATATGCATGACCGGCGTGGGGTTGATGAAGGTCCACACCGAAGAGGGGCCATGGTGGCCGGTTCCCACTCTTACCACGCGGTTTTCCTGCACCCCGGAAGTCTCGCGCATCTTCTTCTCGGACAACGGCGGCGCTTTCATTTCGTTGAAGAAACCGGTTCCCCAGTCGGTTTCCCGCATGTCCAGCTCGCCCACGCGGTAGTTCTCGTCCAAGCCCTTCATGCCGTGGGTGTCATGGACGAATTCGTTGTGGGCCGGGTCGATGCCGTTTTCGATGGAGCGCTTGTAGTTGATGTTCCATTCAAACTCCTGGAGGGTGGAGGTCCATCCCTCCTGCTCCCACTCGTTGACCTTGAGGATAGGCGGCCGCTCCGATTCGTCGAGGTCGCCCAAAAAGCAGAAAACCAGACCGTAGCGCTCCATGACCGGATAGGAATCCACCCGCGCCCGTCCGGGCGGCTTGGCTTTCATGCCGATGGACGGCACCCGCACGCAATGCCCGTCGCCATTGAATCGCCAGCCGTGGTAAGGGCATTGCACGCAGCTGTCTTCGACTAAACCATCGCCAAGCGATCCGCCGCGGTGGCAGCAGGTATTGCTGAGGCAATGGGCCTGCCCGTCCCCGTCGCGCCACAGCACGAAGTCCTGGCCCAGCATGCGTTGCTTAAGCGGCTTGTCTTCGAGTTTTTCCGACTGGACCGCCGGATACCAGAAGTTTATGAACATAGCGGCATTCCTCTAAACGATGATTAAGTTTATATCGGTACTTTCCATGCGTCGTAGCCGAAAAGACCCAGCGTTTCCTCGTTGCGGTTGTTGCCCTCGGCGAAGCGGTCCGTGTTGGGCGCGAAGAAGCGGTGGATGATCTCCCCCGATTCCACCATCACCATCGTGGTGCGCTCCACGCGGGCGGCCTCGTAGCGGCGCAGCGCTTCGGCCATGCTGCCCGACGCGGCGAGGCATCGGGCCAGCACGATGCCGTCCTCGATCGCCATCACCGCGCCTTGGCCCATGAAAGGCAGCGTGGGATGCGCGGCGTCGCCCAGCAGAGAAACCCGGCCCACGCTCCAGGATTCCAGCGGTTGGCGGGAGAAAAGCCCCCACTTGTAGCAGAGTTCCGGGGGCGTGGCGGAGATGATGGAGCGGACCAGCTCGTGGAATTCGGCGAATTCGTCGAGCACCTCCGATACCTCGGAATGCTGCGACCAGCTCTCGGTTTGCCAGTCTTCCCGCCTCACGAAAGCCACGTAGTTGACCGTTTCCCCTTCGCGGATCAGATAGCGCACGAACAGGTGGCCGGGACCGATGTATGTGCCTGAAGGCGGATCCACGGCTTCGGGCGGAATCCGCGCGGTCGGCACCAAGCCGCGCCAGGCCACGTAGCCGGTGAATTCGGGTCGCTCGCTCTCGTGCAATTGCGAGCGAACCGGCGATTTCACGCCATCGCAGCCCACCAGCAACCGGCCCGCGGTGCTGCGGCCGTTGCGGAAAAAGGCGCGCGCTTCGCTTTCGCTCTGCGCGTAGCGTTCGAACTCGTGGCCTAGGTGAATGCAGTGCGGGTCGTTTTTTCGCACCGCCTCGGCCAGCATTCCGTGCAGATCGGCCCGATGGATCTGGTAATAGGGCGAGCCGTACTGCTTGCGCGCCCGGTCGCCGCGCTCAATCTGCACTAGCACGCGCCCGGTCTTGTAGTGATGCACCGCCCCATAGCCGGGTATGTTGGCGGCCTCCGCCAACTCGTCCTCCAGGCCCAGGCCAATGATCCCGGTTGAGCCGTTGGGACTGAGCGTGAGCCCCGCGCCCACTTCGCCCAGTTCCGGGGCCTGCTCGTACACCTGCACCGGGATGCCCGCCCGCTGCAACGCCAGAGCGCAGGTCAGCCCCCCAATCCCGGCCCCAATCAAAATGACCGGCCGCTCACTCATACGCGGCTTTGCTGAGGGATCGTTAGTTCCATTTATGGATTAGCTAGGCACTGCCAAGGTGAAACGTCACCCGAACGAACATATTGCGCTTATCTTCGACCAACTCAGGTTCCGTGCCATTGAACTCGCGCATCTCGCCGCGCATGATGAGCCAGCCTCTGCCGCGTTGCTCCACGAACCCCATCGCGGACATGAAGTGGGCCATGTATTCGTTTCTGGAGCGCGGGTTGGCGCCGGCCCGCACTCGTTCCACTGTCAGGTGATTTGGCAGGGATCCCGGACTGGTAACGTCCACGCGGTTATCGAACACTTCCAGAAGGATTTTGGAGCCCGTTATTGCATAGTCGCGGTGCGTCACCGCATTGGCGAGCGCTTCGCGAATGGCTCGGCGAGGCAAAAGATAACGGTCCTCGCGGATCAGGTTTTCGTACGATTCGAAATGCCCAAGACCCATAAACCATCCGACGGCCCTATCAATTTGCTCGTCGATGCGCCCCGACGCATTCGCCACTTGGAGAGCTTCGCTGGCGCGGTCGGATCCCGCGTAAGCCACGCACTCGACCCTGAAGTTGCTTGTTCGCCGATACCGCTGAGGGTCTCGGCCAAAAGCCATCACACCGTACAGCGTCGCGCATAGCTTGCCGTCGATTTCGACGACGGCCGCCCGGTTTCTCAGGTCGTCTTCGGTGTCGGGCTGGGGATCGTTCGAGGTATCGATACGCATCCGCTTCAAATAAGCCCGGAATGCCTCGAGGTCAATATGCGATGGCGGCGCGTCCAATATCGCGCGTTCCTCGGTGAGGACATAGCCAAATGCGTTATAGAGTTCCTGAAGTTCCGTTGCGGACGGCTCCACGCTGGTTCGGTCCCGGCGCACCCACACGCGACCGCTGTGCCGAATCGGCTCAAATCCCCGTTGGCGCGGCACCTCGATCCAGAAAACCCAGCCTTCCGGCAGTTCGCGCCGCCCGATTTGAGCATGCACCGGTGCGCTGCAGCCGGTCTGGAGGAATGAGGCCAGACGCTCATGCAGCGTGTCCGGATTCTCCCGCACACCAACCAATTCACGCGAGTCGGCGACACCCAGCACAAGCAAGCCGCCAAAGGTGTTGGCGAAAGCGCAAATCGCTCGTCCCGCTGCGGAGAGATCACCGCCGCCCCGCTTGAATTCCGTATCAGGGCCTTCACCCTGTTCGATTCGTCTATTGACCGCTGACCAGTCCATTTCCAACAATGCGCGCCGGGCGCACTACTACTCCGCTCCGCTAGGCATTTGGCTAGTGTCGATGTCAAGCAGGTGAGTCTGAACTAGTGACTCCGGCAACGCAATGCTGCCTAGGTCGATCTGATCCAGAATCGCACACACTCTCATTCCTCATAGCCTAGCGTAATTGGCGACGGGATAGAATGCGGTGATTCATGGTTATGCGGGAAGTTCTTATGCGCAACGCTTCGTTTTTCTTCGGCTTTCTGGTTGCGCTCGTGCTGATGTCGGCTGCCGGAGCGCAGACCGTGCTGATTACCGGATCCAATCGGGGGATTGGGCTGGAGTTTGCGAAGCAGTATGCGGACAAAGGTTGGACGGTCATCGCCACCCACCGCCGGGATGCCACGCCCGACACGAAGCGCCAAGGCATTACGGTGGCGCTGCTTTCGCCCGGCACGGTGAAGGTGGAGAAGGTGGCGGAGATGGTGGATCGAATGGGTCTCAAGGGCTTTATTGAGCCGCCCGAAAGCATTGTCGGGATGATTTCCGTGATCGAGAGCCTCGCGCCCGGGGATTCCGGCGCGTTCATCCGCTACAACGGCGAGCCGCAACCCTTTTAGTCGTTGTTCCCGTGCGATTTCTGCCGCCGCCTGCCTCTGCGGTCTGCTAGAATCATGGCGTATGCCATGGGCTAAGCCCACGGAGGAAGGCGATGAACTTCGAGAAGTATGTTCCGGCTGCGATTATCGCCGCCGCCATTCTCGGCACTTGGATTGACGTTCGCCAAGAGATCGGCGACGTTCGCCGGGAGGTTGGCGAGCTGCGGGGCGAACTGTTTGCGCTGAATGGCCGGGTAAGCCGCATTGAGGGCCTGCTATCGCAAGTGCTGACGGCGGCATCGCAGCAGGCGGATCTTGGCAATGCGACCCGGCCCTGCACATACCCTGCGGGCCGAAGTGCCGACGGGATGCCGGCAACAGAAGAACCGGGCTAACCGCTCAAAGAAAGGTGATGCCGCCATCGACCATCAGGGTCTGGCTGGTGGTCATCCCGCTTAAGTCGCTGGCCAGCCACAGCATGGCGCCCGCCACGTCGGAAGGGTCCAGCGGCTTGCGAATGGCCTGCTGCGATGTCGTTGCGCCAACCGCCCTGTCGAGCTTGTCGCCGAAGAAGTCCGCCGACGCCTAGGTGGAAACGATATTGGGCGCCACCGCGTTCACGCGCACGTTGTGGCGGCCCAGCTCCCTGGCCAGCACCCGCGTGAGGCTAATCACGGCCGCCTGCCGCTCCGGTAATGACCACCGACCGCTCGTCAAATCGCATTCCGCCGCCCTCAACTACAGGCAAGATGCGCGATGCTATCCCAACGAGGCGCGGCGCCACGATTGGCGGCGGCGTATTCCGGCTCCTGGAATTGCAGCGGTTTGCTTGCGGGGGCTTACCGGTATCATGCAGGCATCTGGCGGCTGCTTTCCTGAGCGGGAACGCGGGCCGCATGATTGATGATGCGGCTGACCGCCGTCTTGATTTGGAATCGGGTTGGAGAGGCTAAGCTGTATGTCCGGGCCGGCTAGGAGATTGCCTCGGCGTGATTCTCCGCCCTTGCCTTCCGCCACGCTGATGCTGCTTCGGCAGTCTCGCGCCGGCATTGAGGTTCTGTTGCTCAAGCGAGTCGCCCGCGCTGCATTCGGCGGGGCATGGGTGTTTCCCGGCGGCGTGCTTGACGGCCAGGACGGGGATGCGTCATTGCGCCGCCGCTGCCCGGGCCTCCATGACCATCGCGCCAGCCGCATGCTTGGCCTGCCCCGAAATGGTTTGGACTACTGGGTGGCGGCCATTCGCGAAACTTTCGAGGAGACGGGCGTGCTTATTGCGGTGAACGGCTGCGGGCAAGGCCCTCGCGGCACGCTTGCGGAACGGCAAGCGCTTCTGGAAGGAAGGATCCGGTTTGCGGAACTCTGCCGCCGCCGGAACTGGACGCTCCCGGTCAAGCGCTTGCACTACGTGTCGCACTGGATCACCCCAAGGGCAGCGCCGAGACGCTTCTCGACGCGGTTTTTCCTGGCGGAATCATCGCCCGGCATTCGAGTGCGCGCGGACGGCAAAGAAGTGTTGCAAGCTCGCTGGTTTGAGCCGCGCCAGGCGCTGGAGCAGGAAATTCCATTGGCTCATCCAACCCGGCATTGCCTGCGAATCCTGAGCGGGATGGGAACTATGCGCAGGACGAGGGAATGGGCTGCCTCGATAGCCCGCAAGCCGGTGCCCGCCATCAGCCCGGAGGCGCGGCGAATTGACGGCCGGTTGATGTCCTGTCTGCCAACCGGCGAAGTGCTTGGGCGGTTCAAGATGAAGGATTATCCGGTGGCCTGATGCCGGTCGATGCCATCAAGCCCGGAGCGCTGGTGGATATTGCGCCCTCGATCCGGCGCCTCACCGCGTTCAATGCCGGAACCATGACCGGCCCCGGCACCAACACCTGGATCCTCGGGGAAAAAGAGATTGCGGTGCTGGATCCGGGGCCCGCCTCGCCTAGGCATATCGGAAATATCGTGGACCAGGCCCCGGGAGAGGTGCGCTGGGTGCTGGTTACCCATACCCATCTCGACCATTCGCCGGGCGCCGCGCTGCTGGCCGAGCTCACCGGCGCGTCGCTGATCGGCCCGCCGCCGCCGCCGGGCGACCGCCAGGATCCGAGCTTTTGCCCCGACATGCAACCGGAAGACGGTCAGGAGTTCGACCTGGGCGCCTTCGTGCTCCGGGCCGTACACACGCCCGGCCATGCATCCAACCATTTCTGCTGGTGGCATGCGCCGCAGGGCGTGCTGTTCACCGGCGATCACATCATGCAGGGCTCGACCGTGGTCATTGCGCCTCCCGACGGCGATATGAGCGCCTACATGGCATCCCTCGACCGCCTGCTCGGCCTGCCCATTCGCGCCATGGCGCCCGGGCATGGCCGCTGGATTGAACAGCCCAATCAGGAAATCAGGGGCCTGATCGCGCATCGTGAAAAGCGCGAGGGAAGGGTGGTCTCGGCCATGCGCGCCTTGGGTCCCGCTGCGCTGGAGGCTATCCTTGCCCGGGTGTACGACGATGTGCCCCAACGCCTGCATCCGGTGGCGGCTTTTTCCCTTGAGGCCCATCTCCTGAAGCTGGAGCGGGAAGGCCGTGCCGCACGCGACGGGGCCTCCTGGCGGCTTGCGGACGGCGCGGCGCAATGAGCAAGGCCATCATCCGCCCGGCCCGGCCTGCGGACATGCCAACGATCGTCCGGTTCAATATCGCGCTGGCCAACGAATCCGAGGGCTTGCGCCTTGATCCGAAGACGGCCCAGGCGGGTGTGCGGCGGATGTTCTCCAATCCGGCCCTGGGGCGCTATTTCCTGGCCGTGTCCTCCACCGGCGAACGGCTGGGGCAGCTGATGGTCACGACCGAGTGGAGCGATTGGCGCAACTGCATGATCTGGTGGCTTCAGAGCGTATATACGGTTCCGGAGCACCGGGGCCGCGGCGTGTTCCGGGCGCTTTGCGAACACGTGCTTGGCGAAGCTGCCGAGGCGGAGTGCCGGGTTCGGCTGTATGTGGAACGCGACAACGCAAAAGCCATCTCGGCCTATCGGGCCCTGGGGTTCCGGGACAGCGGCTATGATTTGATGGAGCATGGCTTAGCCGGATGAATCGAGTTGCACTCAAGCGGATCGCAGCGCTCGCGCGAAGCGTGCTGGGCTTCAAGGTGGTGTGGCTATGCACTGTGCTGGGGGCTGCCAATGGCGCTGAATGGCTGGGTCTGGCGGCCTTGCTGGTGTTTGCCGCGATGCAAACGTTCTTTTCCCGCACGCGCCGGTGCGAACTTCTGGTGCTGGCGGCAGGGCTGGCGCTAGGATTTGCATTGGAGACCTTCGTGCATAGGGCGGGGTGGATTAACTACGCGCCGGGTTGGCCCCACCCAGTGCTTGCTCCCTTGTGGATCCTGGCATTGTGGGGCAGCTTTTCGCTGATGAGCATTGACGGGTTGGCTTGGCTGCGCGGCAGGCGGCTGATTGCGGCCTTGCTGGGCGCCGCGGGCGCGCCGTTCGCCTACTTTGGAGGAATCACCCTCGGCGCCGGATCGGATGCCTCAATCGGGTTCTATGTGGCAGTGGCCTTGTTCTACGCGGTTGCCACGCCGCTGCTGGTGGAATTGGGAGGCGCGCTGAAAGGCGGCGCGGCCGCCCCCGGGGGGAGGAAAAATCCGGGGGCGGCCTGACCCTGTTCCCGGAATCAGGGGGGGTCTCTTGGGAGGGGAGAACCGGGATCAGGATTGCCGCTACGGCTCGAATCCGGCCTCTAGAGGCCTAGGATCGAGGAAAAGGCGGCTAGCGGGGCAACGAAGGCCACTGCGAACAGAACGGCCTCACCGATGACGCCCAAGTTGCCGGCGCCAGTTTTCGAAATCAGTGTCATGTCTCTTTCTCCTTTACATCTCTTGTTGATGCAACACACAAGATACGGACGAAACCGGAGTTTTCTTCTCGCGGGGGTAACGTTTCGTAACATTTTGTAACGAGGTTGGCTTTTGGCCCCAAATCGCGGAATTCGCCCATAAAATCCCTAATCCCATGCCCGCGCGCATCCTGCTTATCGACGACGATGCCAAGCTTGGAATGCTTCTGCGCGCCTACTTCAGTCGTTTCGATCTTGAGCTTGAGTCGGCCCTCGAAGGAGACAGCGGCCTGCGCAAGCTGGCCGCGTTCTCGCCGGATCTGGTCATACTCGACGTGATGCTCCCGGGACGCGACGGCTTTGAGTTGTGCCGGGAAATACGCAGGTTCAGCAGCGTGCCCATCATCATGCTGACCGCGCGCGGCGACGTAACCGACCGCGTGGTGGGCTTGGAGGTGGGCGCGGACGACTACCTCGGCAAGCCTTTCGAGCCGCGCGAGCTGGTGGCCCGCATCCAGACCATTCTGCGCCGTGTGCAGCGCCTGGGAATCCCCGCCAGCGCCGCCGACCACGGCCCCCTGCACCTCGATCCTGATCGGCGCGAAGCGCTTCTCGACGGCAAGCCGCTGGATCTGACCGCCATGGAGTTCAACCTGCTGCGGCTGCTTTCGGCTGAGCCCGGACGGGTCTTTACCCGCGACGAAATCCTGGCGGAGTTGCGTGGCATCGAGCCGAATATCTTTTCCCGCTCCGTCGATATCAATATCAGCCGGCTGCGCCAGAAGCTCAACGACGATCCCGCCAACCCGCGATTTATCAGAACGATTCGCGGAGCGGGCTATGTCTTTTTGCGCGCTGATACCGCGCCCGGCAGCGGCGGCTCCGCCGCTCTGCGGAAGCAGGGGCCGGCCACCGAAAGCGCCTCTGCCAAGGAGTGAAGCGTCCTATGAATGCCACGCCGGCCAGCGTCCTGAATCAGCTTTCGCGCAAGGCGCTCAACGCCCTGCGTTCCCTTCCCGTTCGCCTCATCGCGATTTTTGTGGCGAGCCTGGTGGTTATGTCCATGGGCGTGACCACGGCCGCCGAATTGTTTCCCTACGAGCAGAACCCGGTGCGGTTTCGCATTTTCGTCTATGGCATGTGCGCGGCCGCGATCGGCGGCTGCTATCTCGCCGTGCGGCATTTGTTTCGCCCGCTGGAGGATATTCGGTTCGGCACCCGCCAGATAGGAGACGGGCAATTGGACCACCGGCTTCCGATACGCCGCCGCGACGAGTTCGGCCGGTTGTCGGAGCGCATCAACCGCATGGCCGACGAAGTGCAAAGGATGCTGGCCGGCCAGCGCCAGCTTCTGCTGGCCTTGAGCCATGAGCTTCGCACGCCGCTCACGCGCGCGCGCCTGGCGCTGGAGTTCATCAACGACAAGGAGGTGCGCGGGCATCTGGAATATGACCTGTCGAACATGCAGCGCATGATTACCGAGTTGCTTGAGGGCGAACGCCTGAACACCCGCAGCCGGGAGTTGTCCCGTTCGTGCGTGAACCTTGCGGATCTGATCATGGAAGTGATGCAAGGCGATTTCCCTGATGAGCTGGAGCGCCTATCACTGAGTCTGCCGGCGGCGCCGACGCATCTGGACGTGAGCGCTGCGAGGCTGCGCATACTGGTTCGCAACCTGGTGGAGAACGCGCTGCGCTACAACCCCGGCGATGGCCCCCCGGTGAAACTGGGTCTGGAAATGGGCGATGGCATCGCCATCATACGGGTTCAGGATCACGGCCCGGGGATCGATCGGGAGCACTTAGAACAGGTCACCCACGCCTTTTTCCGCGCCGACCCGTCACGCGGCGCCGGCACCGGACGCCACGGCCTGGGGCTTTACCTGTGCCGGCTGATCGCCGAAGCCCACGGCGGCCGCATCGAGGTTGCGAGCCCTCCCGGCAGCGGCGCCTGCATTACCGCCCATATTCCAGGCGCCCCGCCCGCCTGACGCCTCCGCCGGAAACACCTCCGGTTGCAAGCATTAGAGCGAGGTTGGCGGCCAATCTTGTGTAATTGGGCCGTGTTTTGAGGAGCGGCGGAACAGGCCGCTACGGAGGTGGAACCGTGTGAAATTCAAACCCGCCTTTTTGGCTGCGCTTGCCGCGGTCGTAGTGATTGCTCCGCGCCCTGTTGCCGCACAGAGCGACGCGCTGGAGGAAATCGTGGTGACCGCGCGCAAACGCGAGGAGTCCATTCAGGACATCCCCATTGCGGTGACCGCTTTCACCGCCGACGATATCCGCGAACTGGGCCTTGCGTCGGTGAACGATATCGCCCTCTTCACTCCCGGCTTTTCCTTCCAGTCCGGCCAGGGCCGCAATCCCGCCCTGGATCGCCCCGCGCTGCGCGGGCAAACCACCATACTCAATGGCATAGCGGGCGCTAAGGCCGTATCGACTTTTGTGGACGGCGTGTATGTGGGCGGACTCGTGTCCTCGGTTGACCTGGCCAATATCGAGCGCGTTGAAATTATCAAGGGCCCGCAGTCGGCCCAGTACGGTCGCGGCACCTACGCCGGCGCCATCAACTACGTCACGCGCCGCCCAACGGAAGAGCGGTCAGGTGAAATCTCTCTGGAAGGCGCGCAGCACGAAACCTATAACGTCAACGCCTGGGCCAGCGGCCCCCTGGTGTCGGACCGGGCCTGGTTCAGGGTTTCCGCAGGCTACTCGCAATACGGCGGCGAGCATGTCAACACAGTGACCGGCGAGGAAGTGGGCGACGAGGAAACCGTGAACCTGGCGGCCAAGCTGTTTCTCACGCCCAGTGAAAACTTCGAGGCTACCTTGGGCGTTGCCTATCAGGAAGTGGATGACGGGCATTTTGCCGTGGCGCTTCAGGGCCGCGAGCACAATAATTGCTGTTTCAGGGGGCCTTCCTCCGACAGCCCCGACATCACCGGAATGGTCGGCCCCAGGGCGCGCGAGTACTACATGGGCGAGGCGCTGCGCGATCTTCCTGTTGCGCTTTTGACCGAAGAGCTGGACTCGGCTGGCGGAGCCGGCAATCGCCTTGAGCGCCTGTCCATGTCGCTGACCATGCACTACGATCTGAACAACGGCTGGCGGATGTCTAGCCTCACCGGCAATATCGACGATGAGGCCGAGAACTTCCAGGACAGCACTTATGGAGGTTACGACTTCGGCGTTGCCTTTGCGAATGGCCTTCCGCCATTTCTGCGTCCCACTCTTGGCCGTCGCTTCTGCTTGGTCCTTGGCTTTTGCGGGCAATTCCAGCGCATGCTGCGCTACGAGCAGACGGATTTCTCGCAGGAGTTGCGCCTTGCTTCGCCGCAGAACCGGTCGCTGCGGGCCACCGTCGGGCTCTATTACTACAAGGGCAAGCAGCACGAGTTGCTGGATTCCAAGGTTCACACCATGCAGTCCGAATCGCTCGGTTTTGGATTGGTTGGAGGGATGGTGGCGCCCAACGCCGATTTCGATAACGACGACGTGACCAATACCGCGATATTCGGAGGGTTGGAATGGGACCTCGACGATCAGTGGGCCGCCACCTTTGAAGCCCGCTGGGCCACGGACGATATTCAGGTGCGGGTTTATGACGCGCACGACAGGAGCCAGCTCAGCACCGATCATTCCACCGAGTTCGATTCCTTCAACCCGCGCGCTACGCTCAGCTATCGCCCGGACGACAACACCAACCTCTATCTGAAGGTTTCCAAGGGCTCCAAGCCCGGCACCTTCAATGGCGAGGTGCCGCTTGGCGCCAATGGGCAGCCCGACGAATCCTTCCGCGCTGTGGAAGAGGAGGAGGCCTGGAACTACGAGGCGGGCTACAAGGGCCGGCTGCTGGACGGACGCATGGTGCTCAACGTGGCCGCCTATCGCACGGAAGTGACCGACCAGCAGCTCACCACGGTGATCGAGACCGCCAACGGCGGCAGCACGTCGCTGGTTGACAACGTAGGCGAAACTTCAATCAATGGCTTGGAGGTGGAGCTGCAAACGCTGTTGACCGAACAGCTTTCGGTGAGCTTGGGCTACGCTTGGACGAACGCCGAGATCACCCGCTATATCAATACCGACCAAGCGGACCTGATGGGCGCTAATGGCTCCTTGGCCGACTTGGCGCGCCTCGGCTCGGCGGCGGGCAAGCAGGTTCCGCGCATTCCCGAGCATGCGGCCTCGATGGTCGCAACCTACGAAGGCCCAACGATGGCCTCGGGCTTCTCCTGGTTCGTGGTGGGCAGCGTGACCCATGAGGGCTCGCGCTTCAGTCAGATTCATAACCTGATCGAGACCGGCGCCATGACCCGGATCGGCCTGCGTTTGGGCATCCGGCGCGATTCGCTGGAAATCGTGGCTTGGGGCGAGAACCTGTTCGACGACGACGCGCCGCTGGATATCCTTCGTTACATCGACCGGCGCGGCGGCGGCTTGGCGCCCCATGCCAGTTTCCCTGGCTACGTTGCGGAATTGGGCAATCCGTCCAGCACCCCGCGCGGCTTCGCCGTTTCGCTGCCCCGCGGCCGGCAGGTGGGCATAACCCTCAACTACGGTTTCTGATTCCCGGCAACGGAGCCGAGGGAACCTAGCCCGCATATTGCATCAAGAAGCATGGAGGCCGCGCAGGATTTTGCCTGTCCTTCGCCATTTCCCGCCCCCCTTTTCCGGGAGACGCATGAACCCGTCCATGGGGCTTGCTTCGGCATCCTGCCTCCGATACTCCCGGAAAAGGGGGGCGGGAAATGGCTTCACCTGTGCGCTTGAAGCGTAGCCGTGCTTATGGCGCAGCGAGCATGGGCGCGCAAGCGGGCAATCCGGGCGTCAGCTGCGGATTAAGCAGGAAAATCAGGAAGGCAACAAGGGGCGTGGAGCAATAGGCGGGCTAAGCCGTCTGCCGCCGTAGCGGCGCGCGGCGAGCCGTCGGCTAGGTTCGGCGGTGGCTGTCGTGGGAATCGATGTCCCTGATTTCAAACGCCTTGCGGCCTGATCGAAACCGGGTTTCCAATGCTGCCGCTTTGAAGCAGCGATCAAGTGATTAAGCTTGCTTGCTGGCGGCGGCGATAGCGCACTTGGCATGGGGGCTTGGGGCCCGTCACCCAGCTGCCGTAGTTTGGCGTGGGAAATTCTGAGGCGAGTTCAAAATCGAAGCGGTCGAGCAGCACCGTCCATATCGCCTTGAGTTGCAGCAGGGCGAACTTTTCCCCCATGCAGCGGTGCTTGCCGCCGCCAAAACCGATCAGGGTGTAGAGGTGCTGCTTGCCCTCGCTGCGCGGAGGGGCGAATCGCTCTGGATCGAACTGATGCTGGTTGGCAAACAAGTGCGGCAAGCGGTGCGACAACGCCGGGGACACGACCGCCAAGGTGCCTTCGGGCACGGTGTGCCCCGCATACTGAAGCGGCTTCAGCACCTTCCGGATCAGCAGTATCAGCGGCGGGTGCAGCCGCTCGCACTCGCGCAAGCAGCGTTCCAGCGCCGCTTGCCGCTTGAGGCCGGCGAGGCTCATGGCGCCGTCCTCCTGGTACACCTCGCGCATCTCGTCGCGCACCCGCTCCAAGCAAGCGGGATCGCGGAACATCTCAAGGCCGGTCCAAGTTCCGAGCACGGCGCTGGTGTGCTGGCCGGCGAACAGCGCCGTTAGCAATATCCCGGTTACCTCGCCGTCGCTCATGGCGCGGCCGTCCTTGTAGCGGGCCTGCATCAGCGCCTGCATGAAATCCTCCGCCTCGGTGCCTAAGCGCCGGCGGTCGTCGATGACTTGGGAGAGGATTTTGGCAATCCGGCGGCGCGCCCGGTCGCGGCGCCGGTGCGCCGGAATCGGCAATCTGGGCAGGAAGAAGCCGATCAGATTAATTCCCTCTTCGAGTTCGTGATACGCTTGGGCGAATCCCGAATCGGCCTGCTCCCGCACCTCCTCGCCCAGCAGGCAGCGGCTGGCGATGTTCACCGTCAACTGGTTCATCAGAACCGGCAAGTCGATGGTTCCCTCGTCGCCAAGCGAGTCGGCAAACTGGCTGGCCTCTTCGTACATGATTCGTGCGTACCGGCGCATGGACGCATCGCGCAGCGCCGGATACAGGAACCCCAACTGCTCCGCCATGAGCTCGGGCGCCACGTCGTAGGCCACGCCGCGCCCGAAAATGGGCACCGTGAATTGATAAACGGCCCGGGCATCGAGCTGATCCTCGGGTGCCCTGAAGTAGGCATCGTGGGCTTCCGGCCCGGTGAACAGCACAAAATCGCGGGTCCCCAGCCGAAAACGGGCCAGCTCGCCGTGCTCGCTCCAGCAGCGGTCGAACATCCCCATCGGATCCTTGTAGAACTCCGGCAAATGGCCGAGCAACGGCCAGCCGCCGGAGAGTTCGGGAATCGGCTTGCTGGACGGCGGCAACTCAGGCATCGACCGCTCCGGTTATGAATATGGGACGCACCAAATACATGCGGCTACTTGCAGCTCAAGGAAAACAACCCCCGGTTTCCGAGCAAAACTACGGAGGAATCTATTTTAGCATTGTCGTCCCGCGCCCGGATGCCTGAGTACGACTTTCCGGTATTTATTTGGGGACTTATATACAATCCTGCCCAACTAATTAGCCTAGCCTGCTAAATATGACACGGAAAGGAATGGGCAGATCCCGCATATGGGCCGTTGCAGGCGTCATTATGATCGGCGCATCCCGCCTGAAAGCGCCGTGCGCCTCCTGCGGCACAAGCGCCTAGCCCGCCTTCCAAGTGGATCTGATTTCCTGGGCCGAGGCGATCGCCGCCATCACCGGCGGCTGCCGGCGCGCCTCCCCGCAGCGGCTGCCTGTAGGCGAGGCGCTGGGCGCTGTTCCGGCTGACGTGATGACGGGCCGGATTGCATCTCCGGCGTTCAACAATGCCGCGATGGATGGATTTGCTGTGCGTGCGGAGGATACCGCAGGCGCGTCCCGCAGTTCGCCCGTGGAGCTTCCCGTTGTCGGCGAGATGAAGGTTGGCGCTTACCCCGAGGCGGCGCCGCCCGGGTCCGGAGCCGCCTTTCAAGTCGCCACCGGCGCCCTGATGCCGCCTCCGCTGGACGCGGTTGTGCCTTTGGAGAAGGCCGAGCGGATCGAGCGTCGCGGCGCCGCGATGCTGCGTTTTCCCAAGCCTGCGGAGGCAGGGCGCAACCTGCGCGTCATGGGCGAAGAGTATCCGGCGGGCGCCGCGTTCGATTTCACCGGCACGCGCCTTCATGCCGGGCATGTCGCGCTCTTGTCCGCCGCCGGAATCAGCGAGTTGCGCGCGCGCAAGCCGCCGCCGCTGGGCTTGCTGACCACGGGCGACGAAGTGCGCCTTCCCGGCGACGCGCTTGCGCCGGGGGAAATAACCAATGTCAACGCGGCTTGGATGGCGGCCTGGTGCGCCGAACGGCGGATTCCCGTGGCGCATGCGAAGCACCTTGGGGATGACCCTCGCGACCTGGCGCGCGCATTTCAGGACGCCCGGGAGTCCGGCGCCCGGATCCTCGTCTCAAGCGGCTCCGCCTCGGCCGGCCGGCGCGATGTGCTGCGCCAGGCGCTCAAGGAACTGGATGCGCGGATCGTTTTTCACGGCGTGGCCATGCGTCCCGGCAAGCCGGCCTTGTTCGCCGTTCTGGACAACGAGGTCCCGGTATTCGGGCTTCCCGGCAATCCGCTGGCCACGGCCGCCGGCATGCGCTTTCTGGTCTGGCCGGCCATTCGCGCCATTGCGGCGATGGAAGCCGAAAAGCCCCGGCGCAAGCCGCTCGCCGAAGCCTGCGATTTGCGCGAGGGCTACACCCACTTCCTGCTGGCCCGCCGCAGCGCCGAAACCGGGGCGCTCACGCTCGTGCGCCCCCAACGCCCCGGCCAAGCCGGCGCCCTCGCCGCCGCCGATTGCTGGCTCCGCCTCGCAGGCGGCCGCCACGAAGCCAACACCCTGGCCGACTCCTACTCGCCATAGGATCGCGCACGGCGGCTTGCTCCAAAACCGACACTGCTGGCACAGCAGCGGTTTTCTGAGCAAGAAAGCCTCCATGCTTACGGGATCGCGCGTCCGCTCAGTCGAGCAAGCTGCATCGAAGTGGTGTAGAGTGGTGCATTATCATTCGGAGCGTGCAGGATGCCAGAGAAATCGGAACGGAAAGCAGAAACGAAAGGCACCGCGACCCATCGTGCATCCGTGAGTTTCCCTCCGGGGCTGTACGGAATGCTGGAAGCGATTGCGCGCCGGAAGAAGGTATCCGTTGCGTGGGTCGTTCGGGATGCCGCCGAGAAATACGTGGAAGACCAGTGGCCGCTATTCTCGCAAAAACCGGGAGCGTCGTGACGGATCAACGGACAGCGGGAGTTTCCTGATGCGCAGCGTTGAACTATTCGCCGGCGCCGGAGGATTGGCTATTGGCCTGTCGAACGCGGGATTCCGCCACGCTGCGGTGATCGAACGGGATGGCGACGCATGCGAGACGTTTCGGGAGAATCAGCGTCACCAAACCCATTCAGTCGAGGGGTGGCCACTGCACGAATGCGATGTGCGAGATTTCGACTACGGGGCCATCGAGGGGAAAGTGATGGTTGTCTCCGGCGGGCCGCCCTGCCAGCCATTTTCACTGGGAGGGAAGCACAGGGGCCACAGAGACGAACGCGACATGTTTCCGGAGGCGGTGCGCGCCGTCAGAGCGCTCCAGCCGCAAGCGTTCATTTTCGAGAACGTGAAGGGGATGATGCGCCAAGCATTCACGAGCTACTTCGAGTACATCCACTTGCAACTCAGCTACCCGCGATATGTGCGCCAAGTTGGCGAGCGGTGGCAAGAGCACCGCTCCCGGCTGGAGAAGCACCATACCTCCCAACGCCAACGCTCTGAATACAACGTCGTGTGTCGGCTGCTTAACGCGGCGGACTACGGTGTGCCGCAAAAGCGGGAACGAGTGTTTATTGTCGGATTCCGCTCCGACCTTGGGGTTCGATGGTCGTTTCCGGAAACAACGCATTCGGAAGACGCGCTACTGCGCGCACAATGGGTCACAAGTGAATACTGGGAGCGGCACAAGTTATTGAAATCAACCCGGCCAACACCGAGCCCCCGGCTTGCCAAACGCATCGAGAGATTGCGCGGCGAAGAGCTTTTCGCTCCTTCAAGAAAGCCTTGGTTGACGGTTCGGGACGCCATAGCGGATCTGCCTGACCCGCAACGGCATCCGAACAACAACATCCCGAATCACTGCTTCAATCCCGGGGCCCGAAGCTACAAGGGACACACGGGAAGTCCGTATGACGAACCGGCAAAGACGTTGAAGGCAGGCGATCACGGGGTTCCCGGCGGCGAGAATATGCTTTTGCGGCTTGATCGATCCGTCCGCTACTTTAGCGTCCGGGAAGCGGCGCGGTTGCAGACTTTCCCCGACGACTACGAGTTCCGGGGCTCCTGGACCGAATCAATGCGCCAACTTGGAAACGCGGTGCCGGTACGGCTCGCCGAGGCTGTCGCAGGCTCAGTGGCGGCGGCACTGTCCAGAAAAAAGCAATGCGCCAATCGGCGGCAAGGGCTAAAGCGAACATGACACCGCAGGAGCTAGATCGGGCCGTCAGCGAATTGAAAAAGCTGTCAAAGGCAATTTCGCAAGAGGAGCCGCCCCGTCTATCAGCACGAAAAGCAAAGACAGTTCGGGACCACATCACAGAAGCGTACGAGACCCTGCGTCAGTTGGTGGATCGTCTCGACCCGATTAAGGACATAGGCGTAATGTTCGATCCTGCCAATCCGAACGTGGTTGGCAGAATTGCAGGCATCGCAATGGTTGCCCAACCACGCAAATCATTGATTTCCTTACTGGAAGACAGGTTTTATGGCTCGGGCGTCTATGCGATCTACTACAGCGGCGAGTTTCCGCCATACGCAGGCATCGCCGGAAGAGAGCATCCAATTTACGTTGGCAAAGCGGATCCGGCCAATCCGGCAGGCAAGACCGCCAGAGAGCAAGGAGATCGTCTTTGGCACCGATTGAACGATCACCGAAGGAACATCGGCAAGGCTAAAGGAACGTTGAAATTGGATGATTTCCAGTGCAGAGCGCTCGTCGTGCAGACCGGGTGGCAAAGCTCCGCGGAGGATTACCTGATCCACTTGTTCAAGCCGATCTGGAATAACCAGATCGGTATCTGCTACGGCTTCGGAAAGCACGGCGACGATCCACGCACTCGCGCGAATCTTCGTTCCCCTTGGGACACATTGCATCCCGGCCGGGAATGGGCGCATCGCGACTCGAGCATGAAGGACGCCAAGCCGGCAGAGCAGATCTCGTCGGAGATCGCTAGGCATCTCGCTGACAATCCGACTTTCTCAACGATTGATGAGGTATTGCGCACGTTCCTCGACGAGATGCGGGCCGTATCCTGAACCCGGGACGACATCCCGGTATTCGGGCATTCCGGCAATCTGCTAGCCACGGCTTGCTCCTTGCTATAAGCTAGTGTTGTTTTATGTATGGCATTGCTTATAGCAAATCAGCGATCAATTCACTCAAGAGGATGCCAGCTAAAGAGCGCAGGAGAATCCATGCTGCCATAGCCGCTTACGCCGCCAAGCCGGAAGCTCGGTCCCATCAAACGAGAAAGCTGAGGGGCCGCGACGCTTATCGGCTGCGCGTGGGGACGTGGCGGGCTATTTTTGATCTGGATGGTGGCACGATGCGGATACTCCAAGTAGGCGCCCGGGGAAGCATTTACTCGTAGGAGGATTAACAATGACCGATCCGCAAGTTATCAGCACGCCGGGGGGCGAGAAAATGGCTGTGGTGCCGCTTGAGGAATACAAGCGGCTTTCCCGCAACGCGGAGGAGTTGTCGGACCTGCGAGCGTATGACGAGGCCGTACGGCATCTTGCAGCAGGACAGGAGGAAATGCTCCCTTCCCAATTTGCGGAGCGCATCCTAGGGGGTGAAAGCGCTGTTCGGGTTTGGCGCGAATTCCGCCAGATCAGCGTCAAGGAGTTGGCGCGGCGGGCAGGCATAAGCGGCTCGTACCTGTCGCAGATTGAAAGTGGAAGCCGCACCGGAGCTTTGCCCACCATGAAATCGCTCGCGCAGGCGTTGAATCTGGATATCAGCGACTTGGCCTGATGGGTTGTTCCGCGGCGCTAGGACTTGTTGAGGGCCATGTCCGTTAGCGGGTCGCCGGTCGGCACGCCCAGCAGCAGCTTGCCGGTGGGCATCATTCCGTTGTCCCAATGGAGGCCGCCATGGGTCGAGATGGTGCGAACGTCGCGGTAATGGCGCTGAACGGGATTGTTGCCGGTTTGCCCGGTCACGCCCATCATGTTGGCCAGCCGGGTGATGGCGCTTAGGCAGAGCTTGGCCGCCATAGCCGGTTCCCGGCGGATGCGCAGGCGGTTGATTCCGCGAATCCTTTTGCCGGAACTGCCGGTCTCATGCAGGAACTGCATCAGCTTGTCGGTGATCAGGTCGGCCACCCGCAGTTCCTCGTAGGATTCCGCTACCCGGATCTGCACGGGAACCTGCTCGACGACGCTCTCGCCGAACATCTGCCCGGTGCGTTCCCGGGTTTGCTCCAGATAATGCTCCAAGCCGCCGCGAGTTGCCCCCAGCATCGGCCCGCAAAGCAGCGTATAAAAAAGCTGGCCTAGTTCGGTGCGATAGATGTAGCTATTGTGCAGTTTCGCGCCCGGGGGTTCGGCGCCGGCCAGCTCCTCGGACAGCACGGTTCGGTATTCGGGCACGAACACATCCTTCACCAGGAGGTCCTTGCTGCCGGTGCCCTTGAGGCCCTCCGAGTACCAGGTGTCAACGATCTCGTAATCCTCCGGCAGCAAGTGCGCCATGCGGAACTTCACCTGCGAACCCTCCGAGGATCGGCCCTCTATGCTGTAGCGTCCGCCCACCACCGCGCAGTCGGCATGGTCCACTCCGCTGGCGAAGCGCCACTGTCCGTTCAGAACAAAGCCGCCATCGGCCGGCTCCATTGTTCCGCCGCCCGCAAAGGCGGTGGCGATGATGGCATCCGGGTGGCTCGGCCAGAATTCCTCCTGCGCGCGCACCGGGAATCGCCCCAGCATCCAAGTGTGGGACATCACCACGGATGACACCCAGGATGTGGAGCCGCAGCCGCGGCCGAGTTCACGGGACACGTCCACATGCGCGCCCCAATCCATCTCGAAACCGCCGTAGCGCCGGGGCGTGAAAATCTTGTGGATCCCGGTCGCCTTCAGGTCCGCGACGGTTTCAGCCGGCAGCGTCCGGAGTTCGTCGGTTGCTTGGGCGCGCTCGCGGAGCACGGGCACCAGCTTGCGCGCCTTGTGCACCAGTTCCTCGCGTGTCGGAATGTAGCTGGGCTGCGCTGCGGTTGCGCTCATGCTCTTTGCTTGCGCCACGCTGTAGGCCTCCTTGACGGGTACTCGCTAGAGGTCGCGGCCACCCTAGTTTCGTGAGGCGGCGCAACACGGCAAGTTTAACCCGCCTGCATCACCCGCCTTGCGATGGCGCTTGGGTTCCGCCGTCTTTCGGTTCTTTTTTCCGGCCCATCTGCGCTGCGCTGGATCCTTTTATGCAGTGGGGAATTTCCCTCAAAAGCGCCGCCGGAATCGATTCAGGCGGAGAGGGCCAGCGCGCCGAGGTGCAGGCTTTCTTCGGCCATGCTGAAATCGACCGAGGCGCGGCCGCCGGTGTCTGATTCGACTTGGAGCTGGTATGGGCCGCTGTTTTTTTCCAGCCTGTCGAAGCGGAAGTCGCCGAACAGGTCGGTTTTGGCGCGCGCCAGCTCATTGCCGGCGCGGCTTAAGACCACTTCGGCATCGGCGGCGCATTCCTCCACGCCGCCAACCTCCGCCGTCACCGAGCCGGCCACGAAGCAGTGCGTGATCAGGTGCATGTTCTTGTAATGCACGCGGGGCTTTGAGCCGAGTTCCGGCTTCAACACCTCCAAGCCCTCCTTTTCGGCAATCCGCCGCATTTCGGCATCCTCCACCTTGAGCGAGCGGAACGCCCCGGTGGGGCAGGCCTGCTCGATGCGGGTTTTCTCCCAGCCCTCATCGAGCAAGTGCGCGTCGAAGAACCAAGCCTGCGGCGCCTGCTCCTCCTCGTTCCAGAAAATCGCGCCGTACGGGCAGGCGTCCACGATGTCCTTTTGGCCCTTCGATTTCTTCGGGTCGATGATCACGATGCCGTCGGCGCGCTTTTTGATGGCGCCGTTCTTCGCGGCCTTCATGCACGGCGCGTCGTCGCAGTGGTTGCACATCACCGGCATGAACCGCGCCTCCACGGCTGGCCATTTGCCGCGCTCGTGGCGCTTCACATCGACCCAGCTGTGCCCGTGCTCCGGCTGCGGGGCCGAATAGCCGGGGAACTCGTTGCCGATGTGCTCGTCCTTGACGGCCAGAAAGCAGTTGCGGCAGTTATCGCAGCGCTCGATATCCACCACCATGTTCCATTTCCCCGCCATTACGCCGCCTCCGCCCGCTGCCAGGTGTCCACGCCGGTCCATTTCTCGAATTCGATGAGCGACGTGTTGGGGGCCATGCCGCTGGCCTGCTCGGTAATGGTCTTTTTGGGGTTGAGCATGTTCACGCAGCCGCCCAGATCGGTCGAGTTGCCGGGCTCTCCAGCCGGCCGGTACTGGGCGGAGCCGGTGCAGGCGCTCACCACGCCCGGGCGCAGCCGGTCGGTCAGCTGGGCCGCGCACACCACCGAGCCGCGGTGGTTCCACAGGCGAATGAGGTCGTCGTCCTTCACCCCTCGCGCTTCGGCGTCCTGGCGGTTCACGCGCGCCACCAAGTAGGCATGGCCGTTCACCCTCACCCGGTGCTCGCGGATGTCTTGGAGCGTGCAGTCCTCATCGTCGCCCATGATGTGGAACGGGTAGCGCGTGTGCGGCGTGAGCAGTTGCAGCGGAAAGTCCGCCAGCGCCGGTTCGGCCTCGGCGTTCTCGTAGCTTTTCTGATACTTGTTGAGCGGCGGACGCGCCGGGTCGTCGATCTGACTCAGGGTTTCGGGCAGGAACTCGAACTTGCCGGAAGTGGTTTGCAGCCCTTCGCCGAACTCGCCCACATAGTCCGACGGCAGCGGATAGGGCTCGGGCGTGTCCTTCTTCCGCCCTTCGTAGTACCAGCGGCTGGCGGTGGGAGCGCGGGCGTTTTCCGGATCCGGGGGCACCACGAAATAGCCCTTCTTGAGAAACTTCTTCCAAGTGGTGCGCTTGGCCAAGTCGGATGAATCGAACACCCGCTTGCACCAGTCCAAATCGGTGTTGCCGCCTTCTGAGTACATCGCGCCCAGCCCTAGGCGTTCGGCCACGGCGAGGAAGATGTCGTAGTCCGATTTCGACTCGCCCAGCGGCTTGATGCATTTGTGCTGAAGCGACACCACGCGGTGGTTGACCATCGAGAACATGTGGTGAACGTAGCCCGCGCCCACATTGTAGTACTCGCCGATGTCCCAGCGCTCGAACACGGTGCAGGCGGGAAGAATCACGTCCGCGAACGGCGTTTCGCCTTCCCACCAGATCGACTGGTTGACCACGAACGGCAGGTTTTCCGATTGGTACATCCGCACCCAGCGGTTGGAATCCACCATGGTGCCGAAATTGGGGCTGCCGTACTTGTACATCATCTGTATCTTGGCGTGGCCGGGCGCCGGGTAGCCGTAGCGCAGGAACTGGCCGCGCACGGACGAGACATCCGTAAGAAAGCCCGAGGCGCTGCCCTCCATGATCGCTTCGGGCAAGCGGATTTTGGGGATGTTCTGGCGCGAGGAGTTCATCGTAACCACATGCGGCATGCGCTGGTAGTTGTTGGCCGCATTGGCGCTGTAGGCGAGCTCGCCCGACATGCTGCCCTCGGCATAGCCGGGGAAATAGAAGGAGAAGTCCAGCGGCGCGCCGAACTGGAGGTTGCCGAAGTTCACGCCCGCCCGGCCGAAGCCCTGCATCGCGCCCAGCATGGTCATCATCCGCGCCCACTGAACGCCCATGGGGCCGCGTCCGGCCCCGCCTAGGCCGCAACCCCAGCCGCCAGCGCCCAGATAGGTTTTCTTGCGCCCCCATTCGCGTGCCAGGGCGCGGACTTCGCGCGCCGGCACCTTGGTTTCCGCTTCCTGCCATTCGGGCGTCTTCGGCGCGCCGTCGGTCTCGCCCAAGATGTAGGCCTTCCATTCGTCGAAGCCGGTGGTGCGCTTTTCAATAAATTCCTTGTCGTAGAGGTTTTCGGTGATCCATACGTGGCACAGCGCCTGGGCAAGCGCCGAATCGGTGCCGGGCTTGGGCGAGATCCACTTGCCGCCCAAGTGTGCCGCGGTGTGATTGAGGAACGGGTCGATGTGGACCATGGGGATGCCCAGCTCCTTGGCCCACTCGCGCCGGATAGTGCCTTCGTAGCCGTAGCTGGCATCCGGGTCGCTCGACCAGAACACCATCAGCTCCGCCTCCTTGAGGCAGTCCTCCACGGTGCCGTAGAACTCCGGCGTGCCCAGCCGCAGGCTGTTGCCCCAGTGGTGCATGGCACCCCAGTACCAGCCCTCCCAGCTATCGGGATTATTGTGCAGCTTGGAGCAGCCGATGAGATTCCAGAAGCGGTTGAAGGCGCTCAGGTAGTGCCCTAAGTTGCCCCACTGGTGGTGCGAGCCGTGCGTCACCAGCACCGCGCCCGGGCCATGCGCCTTGGAGCGCTTGATTTCGCCCACCACGATGTCCAGCGCCTCGTCCCAGCTGATGCGAACGAACTTGGACTTGCCGCGGTTTTGGATATTGCGCTCGCCGTGGGGGTCGAAGTCCACGCGCTTCATGGGGTAGAGGATGCGGTTTTTGGAATAGACCATGGACTTCTGGCACAGCCCGTGGGAGGCCAAGGTGGTGTGCCGCGGCGGCGTGAATTCCTTGCCCCGCGCCTTGATGGTCCACGACGGCGCGTCCTCGTCGTCGAACTCCACGGGAGTGATCCGCAGGATCTTGCCGTCTTTCACATACACGAAAACCGGCCCGCCGTTGGTGCCGTTGGTGTAGCGCACCACGCCGTTGCCCACGGGAGTGCCGCTTTTCCAGCGCACCCGCTGCATTTCGTTGAGCGTCGTCATAAACCACACCGCCAACTCGTCGGAGCCTTCCACCAGCAGCTTGAAGTTCTTGGCGGCGTCGATCCTTACGAGCTGGTCGAAAGGCGGCGTGAGGAACTCCTCGGCGATGGCCCTGTTCTTGAAGACGACGGAGAAATCGGGCTTTTCGTGAATGCCCTTGCGGGAGCGGACCTTGCCGTTGTCGATTTGCACCCAGCGGCCTTGCGAGTTGTCTTGCAGCTTGAACTGGGCAATGAGGTTCCTTTCCTTGAGCCGGTCTCTAAATTTGGGATACAAGCGCGCCACCAGCCGCAACGCCTGCACCATGCCGAAGAGAATGATCGAAAATCGCATGTACAACCCCCGGCTGCGGAAACTCGGAAACAACGCAGCAAGGCACCGGATGATAGCAACCTTGGCCTTTGCCGTCACCTGAACGTCATGCCGGGTAGCTAGCGGCCGCCCGGTCAGATATGATGCCTGCCATTACCGAACAGGCTTGGGCGCTTTGCTTCTTTTACACCCTTTATGACCGCGCATCTGATTGATGGCAAGGCCATCGCGGCTGAAGTCCGTGAGCAAGTCCGGCTCACGGTTGAGGATCGGCTGGCGTCCGGCCTCCGGGCGCCGGCGCTGGCCACCGTGCTGATCGGCGACGAGCCTGCCTCGCAGGTTTACGTCCGCAACAAGCGGCGCGCCTGCGCGGCGGCGGGCATCCGGTCGATCGACCACAATCTGCCGGCAACCACGACCGAATCGGAGCTGCTGGCGCTCATTGATGCCTGCAACCGCAACGAAGGGATCGACGGGATCCTGGTTCAGCTTCCCCTGCCCGGCCATATCGATCCTGCAAAGGTGGTCAGCGCAATCCATCCCGATAAGGACGTGGATGGCTTTCATCCGCTCACCTTCGGCCTGCTGGCGCTGCGCACCCCCCGTCTCAGGCCCTGCACGTCGGCGGGCGTCATGCGGATGCTGGAACGCATAGACGTGGATCCCAAGGGCAAGCACTGCGTGGTGCTGGGCGCCTCCAACCTAGTGGGCCGGCCGCTGGTGCTGGAACTGCTTCTGTCTGGAGCCACCGTTACCGTATGCCACCGCTTTACCGCCAATCTCGAAGAGCATGTGCGGCAGGCGGAGATCTTGACCAGCGCCGTGGGCCAGCCGGGACTGGTGCGTGGCGAATGGATCCGGCCGGGGGCCGTGGTGCTGGACATCGGCATTACGCGCATGAGCGACGGCAAGCTCCGCGGCGACGTGGAATTCGAGCAGGCCCGCCAGCGCGCCAGCTGGATCGCCCCCGTTCCCGGCGGCGTGGGCCCCATGACCGTGGCCATGCTGTTGCAGAATACGTTGGATGCCGCCCAGTCACAAACCAAGGAGTTTCCGAATGAAGCGAGTTAATTCAGTTGCCGCAAGCGGCGCCATATGCCTTGCGGCGCTTGCCGCATTTAGCGCCCTGGCTCAGGAGCCGGCTGAGGGCGAACAGGCGATGGAGCCTTTCCCCCGGGTTCGCATTGAAACCACCGCAGGCGCCTTCACGCTGGAGTTGTTCGCCCTCGATGCGCCGATCACGGTCTCGCAGTTCCTCCGGCTGTCGGCAAGCCGCTTCTACGAGGGTGCCATCTTCCATCGCGTGATCAAGGACTTCGTCATTCAGGGCGGCGGTTTTTCCGTGGATTTCCAAGAACGCGCAGTGGAGCAGGCGCTGCCCAATGAATCGGGCAATGGGCGTTCGAATGTGCGCGGCACCATCGCCATGGCCCGCACCGGCGATCCGCACTCCGCGAAGAACCAGTTCTATATCAACCTCAGCGACAACGTTGCGCTGGACCCTAGGCCCGGGCGCTGGGGATACGCGGTTTTTGGGCAGGTGGTTGGCGGCATGGACGTGGTGGACGATATCGGCAACCGCGCCACGGGGCCGGGCGGCAGCTTTGACCGCGACGTGCCCGCGGCTCCGGTGATCATCGAACGGGTGCTGCGCGTGAGTCAATGAGCGTCCTGTTCATGTCCGATCTGCATCTCGATGCGGATCGGCCCGAAGCAACCCGCGCCTTTCACTGCTTTCTCGAACAACGCGCCTCCGGCGCCGAGGCCCTCTATGTGCTGGGCGACTTGTTCGAGGCTTGGGTGGGCGATGACGATGACAGCGCGCTGGCGCAGGAGGTCGTTGAGGCGCTGGCGCGGTTGACGGCGGGCGGCACGGCCGTCTTTTTCGCCCGCGGGAACCGGGATTTCCTAGTGGGCGACGACTTCGCCCGGCGCAGCGGGGTTGTGCTGCTGGAGGATGCCAGCGTCGTCGCAATCGGCGGCGAGCGTGTATTGCTGATGCATGGCGACAGCCTCTGCACCGACGACCACGATTACCAGCAATTCCGCGCGACGGTGCGCGATCCGAAGTGGCAGGCTCAGTTCCTGGCCTTGCCGCTGGAGGCGCGGCGCGCGCTGGCCGCGCAGGCGCGCGACGCCAGCCGCATTTCAACCAGCGGCAAGCCTATGGAAATCATGGACGTGAACGCATCAGCCGTGGCCGAAGCCATGCGCTTGAACGGCGTGCGGCGCCTGATCCATGGACACACCCACCGCCCGGCGGTGCATGAATTCGAGCTCGACGGCGCCGCCGCCGTGCGAACCGTCTTAGGCGACTGGTTCCGCCGCGGCTGGGCGCTGGAATGCGACGGCCAAGGCTCGCGCCTGGCCGCCTTCGACCTGTAGCGCGCGAGGGCGATCAAAGGCCCCGGGTTGCCAACTCCTTGGCCAAAAACACCGGAAAACGAGAGTGCAGCGAAGTGGTGCTCAATTAGGATACGAAGGCATAATCCGCAATTGCCAAGCGTAACGGCACGGGAGGCCGCATGGATCATACCTATTTCGCAGAGATTTCGTGGGATGGTGAAGCAGGTGTCTGGTACGTTTCGGACACGGACTTTCCGGGCCTAGCTCTTGGAGAAAATTCGCGATCTGGTTCCTGAACTGTACGAACTCAACCAGCATCTTTTCGACCAGCCAGCACCGGAGGCAATCCCGTTGCGCATGACACCCAAACGGCTAAAGACTATCCGCCTAGCTGGCTGATGGCAGGCTTTCCAGCGAGGTTGAAACGGAAATTAAGAAAGGAGAATTAGATCGGATCGTCACAACCAGCTATCTAGATCAAGCCCGAAAAGGCTTGGATCAATGGATAGCCGAGCGCATAGGCTTCGCAAAACGTGAAGTGTTAACCGGTCTTCCGCGCCTACATTGGAAGGCAAGACGACATGCCGTCCATCCGCATTCTTGAGGGTTCCTAATTCATGCTCTCCGCTAGTGCCGCGCAAGCGGATTGAGCGAGGTTCATGTTTCCAGCCTTGTTCCTCAACCTTGCGGATAAATTCCGCGAGGGTCGGCATTTGGACAAAGGGATAAGCCGCCACGGTTAAGCAACTCGCAATTCCCTAAATTCAGGCAGCATGAAGGCGGGAGGAACTTCATGCAGAGGAACCACAGGAAACGCTCGCGGCGCAGTGACCTCCAGCGCATCCCTAAAGGCGCGCCAATAAGGCTCAGGGGCAGGCGGCACATGTTTTAGCGAGGATTCATCAGCGACAGACAATTCAGCCGCAATCAGAATTGATAATTCTTCCAGCGCCTCATCAATCGTTTTTCCCTGCGCCGCAATGTCGTGCTCAAGACATTGCGCCGACCAAATTTCTTCCTTGAGTAGCAAGATATTGACAGTCTGCATGGATGCAACCTCTCTCTCCGGGGGGAGGGCATCCTATCATACTGTCTAAAATGCTTGGCATATCCCTATCTTTTCTCGCTATATGTCCGGGTTCAGACACATCCGGCCCCAGTCCCACATGTGTCTGAACCCGGACATAGGCTGGTTATGAAATGGAAAACGCGAAGTCGCATAATCGACCGGATCGTAGAAGTCTCGATTAGTCGATCCAACAAAGGCGAGGCCTTTCGGTCGTAGCCGGTGTGTTTTTCAAAAAGGGCGGGATGCGGCTAGGAACAGCGTGTTTTCCGGGTGTGCGTTGGCGCGATGGCCGGGCTGGATCGAGTGCCAGCACTCCGCTCGTAGATGCCATGCAGGCGTGCCGCCCGCGCCGGAGCGCAAAGCGGTTTCATAGCCTAGCGTCATGTCGAGTTGCCGGCCTGAGGGCTCTGCGGCAAGCCATGCCGTTTTCCGCACCACGGCGCCCGCCCGGGTTCTGCCCGCAGGGTAGTCCAGCTCCATCGCCCCCGATTCATTCCTGAGCGGCTGCGAGACTGTTAGCCAGAAGCGCCCGGCATGGTCCGGCGCTTTTCTGTTCCAGTGAATACCCGCGCTGTAGGCGCTGCTCAGCACGTGTCGGGCCCTGCGCAGCAGGCCGCGATTGAACTCGGCGGAGGTATATCCGCCTTGCGCTACGGCCACGAGGCGCAGCCCGCCCCGGAGTTCCTGCTCCGCGACTAGGCGTGTGAACCAGGTGTTCCCCGCCAATTGGCCGTAAGCGCCGCTGGCGCCCGCTCCGAGGAGGCGTTCCGATTCCCGCAGCATGCCCAACTCCGCTGAGACACGACCGCCCGCGCCGCTCGCGTCCAGGTTCAGGAACGCGCCGTGGGTCCGTCCGGGCACCGTTAGGCGCTCGCCTCGCGTGATGCCGGAACGCTGCATGAAGAAACCGCCCCGCAAGCGTCCGCGCCCGCCCGCCGGGAAAAAATCTCGCGCCATGCCCACTCCGCGGGCGCCGAGCGCGACCCAGGCATTTTCAGTGCCCGCCGTCCGGTCGAGCGCCATCCGGCTGATTCCATCCGGGCGGAGCGCGGCGGTCAGGCTCCGCAAGGACGACAAGGTCCATCCGCCGGCCATCGCGATGGATTCCGGCGCGGTTTTCGGGGCACGATCGAGGAACCCGGCGAAGCGGCGGTCCGCACGCGCGCCGCCGTCCATCGCCCAAGGCGCATGAAAAGCCTCCATCGGGATGAAGAAGGGCGCATTCAGGCGGTCGAATACGGCCAGTTCCCGCCCGGCGAGACCTTGCTCAAGAGCATCGCCCCAAGGCGGTCCTGCTGCTATGGCCGTGCGTTGCAGAGCCACGGCCGGACCGTCTAGGCCAGGGCCGAGCGAGGCGCGCGCCGTTCCGATGGGCCGCGTGGCCTTCTCCACATCAAGGAGGCCCTGTCCGTAAATATCACGATCCGCATAAACCCCGGACTTGTTCGCCGCCGCCAACAGCCGGCTGACCATTTCGGTAGAGCCCAGTTGCCCGCGGAAGGCCTCCTCCATCAGCGCGAGCGCGCCAGCCACTTGGGGTGCGGCCAGCGAGGTTCCCGCCGTGCGCCTGTAACCGTTGGCGCTGTTGGCGAGCGGCCCGTGGATGCTGGAGCCCGGTGCCGCAATGCAGTAATCCGCCGCCATTCCGCAGCGATTGGAGTAACTTGCGATCGTGCCGTCCCGGTCGGTGGCCGCCACCGAAATGAAATGGCCTTTAAGCTCCGGGAAATAGTGCGGGGTGGCTGCGGTCAGGTTGGGCGAAGAGGCATCGGCTAGGTTTCCACGGGCATCCCGCTTGCCGTTGGAGTTGCCCGCCGCCCAAACCATGATGATCTTTTCCGCGTCCGGCGTGCCGGCCTGGATCAGGCTGTCAACGGTGCGTCCGAAAGCCGCTCGGTACTGATCGGCCGTGTAGGCGGTCACCACGCCTTCATAGCCGAAACTGTGATTGATGATTCGGGTTGCGCTGCCGATTCTCCGGTACAGGCCCTGGCTCTGCTCGTCGAAGCCGCGGAAGGAAGCCGGATTGCTCAGGTCCAAGGGACGGTACTCGGGCGTGGCGGCTCCCAGCTGAATGCCTAGGGCCAGCAGTTCCGCCTCGTAGGCCACGCCATGCATGCGCCCGCCGGTCCGGGCGCCGGCGATGACGCCGCCCACCGCAGTTCCATGCGAAGCGGTGTCGCGAATGGCGCTGAAGGAGCAGGTTCCGTTGGGGCAGCTTCGGGAAGCCACGCCGGAGCGGGGATGGAGTTTTCCGGCCAGCGCGCTGTGGCTGGGATCGGCGCCGGTGTCGATCATTCCCACCGTTACGCCTTCGCCGGTGTAGCCGCGGGCATAGGCATAGTCCGCTCCGATTTCGGCGAGGCTCCACTGGTTGGCGAACTCGGTTGAACCGGTGAAGGCGCTGCGTTCGCTTTCCTCGGCCGGGGTCAGGCGCGGCTCGTTGGGGAAACTCAAGGGATCCGGCCTCTCGGGCTGAGGCGCAACAACGGTCTGGGCGGGAGGGGAC